>NZ_JBIBRG010000009.1:0-299369 GCF_043076215.1 Streptomyces sp. NPDC016640 | reverse complement strand
GGAGCGGGGGAAGAACTCGTACCAGGAGCCGTACAGCGCCCGCTCGCGTTCCACCAGCAGCGGCAGCGGGTCACTGCTGGTCACCAGCTCCCGCAACGGATGCCGGGCCAGCACCGCGTCCACCGGCGGCGTCAACGCCGCCGCCAGCCGGGACGCGGCGGGACGGCTCTCGTCGCGCAGGGCGTCCACGGCGGCGAGCAGGACGCCCCTGGAGTCGGAATCGGGTACTCCGGCCGCCGCCCGCTCGTACAGCCGGGCCCCCTCCTCCAGCACGAGTTCCGTGTCCAGACCGGCCGGGATCTTGATCCGCGCGTGGTGCCGCCAGGTGGTGACCGGGTCGCCCCACGCCTCCACGGTGTACGTGTACGAGCCGGGCTCACCGGCGGTGACCGTCGCCCCCCACCGGTCGGTGCCCGGCGCCAGCTCCCGCATCGGCGTGAACGGCCCCGGACGCCCCCCGGGGTCGGTCAGCACCACGTTGGCGGCCACCGCGTCGTGCCCCTCCCGGAACACGGTGGCCGAGATCTCGAACGTCTCGCCGGTCACGGCCTTGGCCGGGCGGCGCCCCTGCCGGACCATCGGGCGGACGTCGAGGACGGGTATGCGCCCCACGGAGGCCGGGGGACTCCCGGATGCCCGGGGGGCCGGTGTCGGAGGTGATGACAAGTGGTGCTTGGCGGGCATGACCGCTCCTGTCCGCGTCAACGTGGGTGGGCGGATGACTGTGGGGAGGTGGGGCCTGCGTGGTGTTCCTTTGGGGTGTCCCGCAGGAGCCTTCCCACACTGTTCGGGTGGGCAATCCGGCGCTTTGTTAACTACTCGCGCGTATGTCGACACACAAGACCGGCCCCGTCCGTACGGTACGGAGCCGGTCCCCGTGGGCCCGCTCCCACCTCCGCCGCTGCCGCCGCGCCCGCCCGGCGCCGCGTCCCGGCGGGGGTGCCCCTGCGGGCGCGGAGCCGGGAGCGGCCGGCTCGGCGGGCCGGGCCCGGAGCCGGTCACCGCGTTCCTCGCCGCGCCCCTGACCAGCGCGTCAGCCACCTGTGCCGGGGCCGCCCGCCGGTGCCCGGCGAGATACGGCGCCGCCGCGCCCGCCCCGTGCGGGGACGCCGCCGGCGTACCCGAGTGCGGGGGCCCGCCCGTGTCGCCCACGGCCGGCGCCGGGGTGACCGGCACCCCCGGGGCGGACGGACCGAGGGCCGAACCGCAGGTGGAAAAGGCCGGTTTCTTGCCCTGCCGGCCGGCCGCGCCCACCGTGACGGCCTGGCGCACGCCGGCCGGCGGGTGCGGCGCGGACGGCATCCCCTCGTCGCCCGCGGCGACCGTGCGGGTGTCCCGGAGGCGATGGAGGCGCAGGGGCCGTGTTCGCGTCCGTGCCATGGTCCGGTTCCCCCCGGGGCCCGGCGTACCGCGCCGCGGACCGCCGGGCGCGGGCCGGCGCGGGCCGGCGCGACGGGGGGCGGCGTCTCGTGCGGGACGAAGCGCGACAAGAACGCCCACGGGTGCGGAATCGGCCATGTCCGCCATGAGGTGAATCGTTTGCCCCGCCTCGCGGCGGATCCCGGGACCGCCGGCTTCCCACGCGGAGTGTGCCCGCGCCGGTACTGTCGGCAGCGATGCCCGGACGCATACCGCGTCTCTCACGAACCCGCCGAGGTGGCTTGTGAAGGCGATCCGTCGATTCACCGTCCGACCCGTGCTCCCCGACCCCCTCCGGCCCCTGAGCGATCTGGCCCGCAATCTGCGCTGGTCCTGGCACGCCGGCACGCGGGACCTGTTCCGCTCCGTCGACCCCGAACGCTGGGCCGCCGCCGGCGGCGACCCCGTACGGCTGCTCGGCGGCGTGGCGACCGAGCGGCTCACCGAGCTGGCCGGCGACCGCGGTTTCCTGGACCGCCTCGACGCGGTCGCGGACGATCTGCGCGCCTACCTGTCCGGCGACCGCTGGTACCAGGCACAGCCCGACCGGCTGCCCGCCGCCATCGCCTACTTCTCCCCGGAGTTCGGCATCACGGCCGCCCTGCCGCAGTACTCCGGCGGACTCGGCATCCTCGCCGGCGACCACCTCAAGGCCGCCAGCGACCTCGGCGTCCCGCTCATCGGCGTCGGCCTGCTCTACCGGCACGGCTACTTCCGCCAGTCCCTGTCCCGGGACGGCTGGCAGCAGGAGCACTACCCCGTCCTCGATCCCAACGAGCTGCCCCTGGACCAGCTCAAGGAGCCCGACGGCAGCCCCGCCCGGGTCACCCTCGCCCTGCCCGGCGGCCGCTCGCTGCGCGCGCGGATCTGGCGGGCCCGGGTCGGCAGGATCCCGCTGCTCCTGCTGGACTCCGACGTCGAGGAGAACGACCTGGGCGAACGCGGGGTCACCGACCGGCTGTACGGCGGCGGCAGCGAGCACCGGCTGCTGCAGGAGATGCTGCTCGGCATAGGGGGGGTCCGCGCGGTCCGCACGTACTGCAGGCTGACCGGGCACCCCGAACCCGAGGTCTTCCACACCAACGAGGGCCACGCAGGTTTCCTCGGCCTGGAGCGGATCGCCGAACTGTGCGCCCGGGGACTGGACTTCGACGCGGCGCTGGAGGCGGTCCGCGCGGGAACCGTGTTCACCACCCACACCCCCGTCCCGGCCGGCATCGACCGCTTCGACCGTGAACTGGTCGCCCGCCACTTCGGCCCGCGCGCCGAACTGCCGGACATGGAGGTCGACCGCATCCTGCACCTGGGCACGGAGAGCTACCCCGGGGGCGAGCCCGGTCTGTTCAACATGGCCGTGATGGGCCTGCGGCTCGCCCAGCGCGCCAACGGGGTGTCCCTGCTGCACGGCAGCGTCAGCCGCGGGATGTTCGCCGGACTCTGGCCGGGATTCGACCCCGAGGAGGTGCCCATCACCTCCGTGACCAACGGGGTGCACGCGCCCACCTGGGTCGCCCCCGAGGTGTTCCGGCTCGGCGCCCGGCAGATCGGCGCGCAGCGCGCCGAGGAGGCGCTGAGCGTCGGCGACTCCGACCGCTGGGACTCCGTCGCGGACATCCCCGACCGGGACATCTGGGAACTGCGCCGCTGCCTGCGCGAGCTGCTGGTGATGGAGGTGCGCGAGCGGCTGCGCGCCTCCTGGCGGCAGCGCGGCGCCGGAACGGCCGAGCTGGGCTGGATCGACGGGGTGCTCGACCCGGACGTGCTGACCATCGGGTTCGCCCGGCGCGTCCCGTCGTACAAGCGGCTCACGCTGATGCTGCGCGACCGGGACCGGCTGACGGACCTGCTGCTGCACCCCGAGCGGCCGGTGCAGATCGTGGTCGCGGGCAAGGCGCACCCGGCGGACGAGGGCGGCAAGCGGCTGATCCAGGAGCTGGTCCGGTTCGCCGACGACCCGCGGGTGCGGCACCGCATCGTGTTCCTGCCCGACTATGGCATGGCGATGGCGCAGAAGCTCTACCCCGGTTGCGACATCTGGCTGAACAACCCGCTCAGGCCGCTGGAGGCGTGCGGCACCAGCGGGATGAAGGCCGCGCTCAACGGCTGCCTCAACCTGTCGGTGATGGACGGCTGGTGGGACGAGTGGTTCCAGCCCGACTTCGGCTGGGCCGTCCCCACGGCGGACGGCGCCGGGGCCGGAGCCGACCCCGAGCGGCGCGACGCCGTGGAGGCCGCCGCCCTCTACGACCTGCTGGAGCAGCGCATCACGCCGCGGTTCTACGAGCGCGGGGAGAGCCGGCTGCCGGACCGCTGGATCGAGATGGTGCGCCGGACGCTGAGCCTGCTCGGCCCGAAGGTGGTGGCCGGCCGCATGGTCCGCGAGTACGTCGAGCGCCTGTACGCGCCCGCCGCCCACGCGCACCGCGCGATGGACCCCGATGCCGCGCGGGCACTGGCCGTGTGGAAGGCCAGGGTGCGCGGTGCCTGGCACGGCGTGACCGTCGACCACGTCGAGACGTCCGCGACGACGGCCACCGCGGAACTCGGCACCACCCTCGCGCTGCGGGTGCGGGTGGGCCTCGGCGGGCTCGGCCCGGACGACGTCGAGGTGCAGGCGGTCTCCGGCCGGGTGGACGAGGAGGACCGCATCACCGACGCGACGGCCGTGCCGCTGAAACCGCTGGGCGCCCCCGACCAGGAGGGCCGCTGGGTGTACGAGGGCCCGCTCTCCCTGGACCGCACGGGCCCCTACGGCTACACCGTCCGCATCCTGCCCAGCCACCGCCTGCTCGCCTCGGGCGCCGAACTGGGCCTGGTCGCCGTCCCGTCGGAGGACCTGGCGGAGGCGGCGGGGCTGCTGATGCGGTGACCCGCCGGGCGCCCGGCCCCGCGTCCGGATCCGGTGCCGCCGCGCGCTCCTGCCCCGGCTGCGGGTCCCGCGTCGCCGTGTGCCCGCAGCCGGGCCGCGCGTCGCCGCGCCGTGTGCGCCGGCGCGGACGGCTCGGGGCGTCATGGGGCGTGCGGCGGGGGTGGCCGGGCGCCCCGGCGCCGTGCGCGGTGCGCATGTGGACGGGGGCGGGCCCGGGGCGCCCGGGACTTCAGTCCTCGACGCCCCGGGTGGCCAGCCGGCGCAGCACCTTCCCGCAGCGGCGGGCGTAGGCGTGCTGGAGTCCGCGGGTGGCGGGGCCGCCCGCGCGGGAGTACCAGCGGGCGGGCCTGCTGAACGCCTCGACGGTCAGCCACACCGTCCCGTCGCCGGTGCGGTCCACCACGAACGACTCCTCGCCGCTCTCCGGATGACCGGTCAGCGTGCCGTACGCCCAGCCGGCCCTGCGGCGTTCCTCCACCGTCCACACCACGCGGCAGGGCGCCTTGACGACCCCGGCGAGGGTGACGGTGACCTCGACGCCGGTGGCGGCCCGGTCGGCGGTGGTGTCGAGGCCGACGCCCACGGCGCGGTGCAGCTCCCAGGTGAACAGGGCCTCGGCGGCCTGCCGGAAGACCTCCTCGCCCTCGCCGAGACGGGTGCGGACCCGCATGGGGTGGAAGCCGGGTGGGCAGGAACCCGGCTCGCGGGTCGCGCCGACGTGGTCGTAGGTGAAGTCCGCCGAAGACATGGGACCCAAGAGTAGGGCGGCGCCCACGCCTGGTGACAAGGCGGGGCGCCGCTCGCGCGAGGTGCGCCGGGGCTAGGGGAAGGTGAGCTTCCAGCCGCTGATGTGACCGGTGTCGGACCGCGCCACGTCCTGCACCCGCAGTTTCCAGGTGCCGTTGGCGGTCTCGGAGGAGGCGTTGACCGTGTAGGTCTCGTTGACGTTGTCCGCCGAGTCGCCCGAGCTGCTGTTCTTCAGGCGGTACGCGGTGCCGTCCGGGGCGAGCAGGTCGACGACCAGGTCACCGCGCCAGGTGTGCACGATGTCCACCGCGACCTGGAGGTTGGAGGGCGCGTTGCCGGCCCGCCCGGAGACGGTGACCGAGGAGGTCACCGCGGCGCCGGCGTCCGGTATGGACACGTCGGCGGTGTTCTCGAAGGCCGTACCGCCACCGCCGCCGTCACCGGAGCGGGTGCCGACGTTGACGGCCGCCCACGCGTCCTGCACCGCCTTGTACTCGGCGCCGTCCGTGCCGTACAGCTCACCGGTCGCCGCCAGGGTGCCGGTGCGGGCGCCCGCGTAGTTGGTGGTGGAGGTGAACTTGGTGGTCAGCGCGCGGAACCAGATCTTCTCCGCCTTGGCGCGGCCGATGCCGGTGACCGGCAGGCCGTCCGAGGTGGGCGAGTCGTACCTGACGCCGTTGACGGTCTTGGCGCCGCTGCCCTCGCTCAGCAGGTAGAAGAAGTGGTTCGCGGGCCCGGAGGAGTAGTGCACGTCGATCGAGCCGATGCCGGAGTACCAGCTGTCCTTGGACGCGCCGTCCTTGCTCGGCTTGTCCATGTGACGCAGCGGGGTGCCGTCGCCGTTGATGTCGATCTCCTCGCCGATGAGGTAGTCACCGACGTCGGAGGAGTTGTTGGCGTAGAACTCGACGGTCGAGCCGAAGATGTCGCTCGTCGCCTCGTTCAGACCGCCGGACTCGCCGCTGTAGTTGAGGCCCGCGGTGTTCGAGGTGAGGCCGTGGGTCATCTCGTGCGCGGCGACGTCGATCGAGGTCAGCGGGTTGGCGTTGCCCGAGCCGTCGCCGTAGGTCATGCAGAAGCAGCTGTCCGACCAGAAGGCGTTGACGTAGTTGTTGCCGTAGTGGACGCGCGAGTAGGCGGCCGCGCCGTCGCCCCGGATGCCGCTGCGGCCGTGCACGTTCTTGTAGTAGTCCCAGGTCAGCGCGGCCCCGTAGTGGGCGTCCGCGGCGGCCGACTCCAGGTTGGACGGGCTGCCGTCGCCCCAGACGTCGTCGGAGCCGGAGAACAGCGTGCCGGTGCCGGAGGTGCCGCGGTTGAGGTTGTACGTCCTGTGTCCGCCGCGCGCCCCGTCGGTGAGGTTGTACGAGGAACCCGACTGGGTGGTGCCGAGGTTCACGGTCCCGCTGTAGACGGTGTGGCCGGTCCCGTTCCGCACGGCCTCCCACTCGTACAGCTTCTCGCCCGTGGTGGCGTCCGTGACGACGTGCAGCTCCTGCGGGGTGCCGTCGTGCTGCAGACCGCCGACGACCGTCTCGTACGCCACGACCGGCTTGCCCGAGGCCGCCCAGATCACCTTGCGCGGGGCGCCGTCGACGCCGGCGCCCTCGGCGTTCTCGGCCTTCGCGGCGGACAGGGCCTGCCGCTCGGCCTCGGCGGCCGGCACCCTGGCCGTGGTCGTCGCCGGCTTCACCGCGGCGCGGGTGGCCTTGACGACGGACGCGGCCTCGCCGGGCTCCGAGCCCTGGACGACCAGGTCGCCGCCGAGGACGGGCAGGCCGTCGTAGGTGCGCTCGTAGCGGACGTGCACCGTGCCGTCGCGGTCCTTGAGGACGTCACGGACGACGAGTTCCTCCTTCGCGCCCAGGCCGAGGTCCTCGGCGGTGTCCGCCTTGCCGGCGTCCGCCTCGCGGATCAGCGCGGCGCGCTGGGCGGGGGAGAGGCGGACCGACTCGGAACCGGGCCCGGCCTCGCTCGCGGCCGACGGTGTCCGCTCCGGGGCGGCGGTGGCGCTGCCGGACTGCACCGCCGTGGCGACCAGGGCGGCCACCCCGGCGAGGGCGACGGCGGCGACGCGGCGGTGCGTGCCGTGGGGGGTGCGTCTGTGGGACGACCTGCTTCTCAACGCTGACTCCTTCTGCGTGGCCGCGGGTCGCGCGACCTGGGGAGACCGGACGGCGGGTGGGCCGGCCGGGCAGAACGGAAGTGCTCGCAAGTTCCGGCCGTCGCACAGCGGGGTGACGGTGCTGTGGGGTTGCTGTGACACGGCCGTGGGAAGAGTCGCAGGGGATCGCGGTTTCTGTCAGGAGCGCGTCAGAACTTTGGCCGGAAACCGTTCGTTGTCCGGGGGTTCACGTTCGGTATACGAACGCCCCTGAGAGGTGACCGGCCGCTCCCCGTGCCACGACCGCCACAGCGCCGCGCAGGCCCCGCCGGCCGCCACCAGCGCGTCGTGCGTGCCGGGATCCTCGTACGCGGCGATCATCCGTCCCCCTCCGCCGGGCCGTCGGTTCCCCGCGGCCCGGCCCGGACGACGGGCCTCAGGCCAGGCTGTCCCGCCAGGCCCGGTGCAGATCCGCGAACCTCCCGGTGCGGGCCACGAGTTCGGCCGGGCTGCCGTCCTCCACGATCCTGCCGTGCTCCATCACCAGGACCCGGTCCGCGATCTCCACGGTCGACAGCCGGTGGGCGATCACCACCGCCGTACGCCCCTTCAGCACCGTCGCCATCGCCCGCTGCACCGCCCGCTCACCGGGGATGTCCAGCGAGCTGGTCGCCTCGTCGAGGATGAGCACCGCCGGGTCCGCCAGCAACGCCCGCGCGAAGGCCACCAGCTGGCGCTGACCGGCCGAGATGCGGCCGCCCCGCTTGCGGACGTCGGTGTCGTAGCCGTCGGGCAGCGCGACGACGAAGTCGTGGGCGCCGATCTCCTTCGCCGCCTGCTCGATCTCCTCCCGGCCGGCGTCCGGCCGCCCGATCGAGATGTTCTCGGCGATCGTGCCGGAGAACAGGAACGCCTCCTGCGTCACCATCACCACCTCGCGCCGCAGATCGCGTCCCGTGAGGTCGCGCAGGTCCACGCCGTCGAGCAGTACCCGGCCGGCATCGGGGTCTCCCCCGTTCGAACGGAGCGGAGAGCCCGGGGAGGGGTCGTAGAACCGGGCGAGCAGCTTGGCCAGCGTCGACTTGCCCGCGCCGGTCGAGCCGACGACCGCGACGGTCTGCCCGGCCGGGAGGGTGAGGTCGAAGCGGGGCAGCACCTCGCCGCCGGTGCGGTAGGCGAACCGGACGCCGTCGAAGACGACCTCGCGGCCGGGGTGCCCCGGGCGCCGCTGCGGAAGCTCCCGGGGGGACACCGGCTCCGGCACGGACGGCGTCTGCGCCAGCAGCCCGGCGATCTTCTCCAGCGAGGCCGCCGCCGACTGGTAGGAGTTCAGGAACATGCCCAGCCGGTCGATCGGGTCGTACAACCGCCGCAGATACAGCACCGCCGCCGCCAGCACACCCAGCGCCAGCGTCCCGTCCGCGACCCGGTAGGCGCCCCACAGCACGATCAGCGCGACCGTGGTGTTGGCGGTGACCCGGGAGCCGACGACATAGCGGGCCATCTCCAGCAGCGCGTCGCCGTTGGTCCGCTCGTGCCGCCGGTTCAGCACCCGGAAGTCGGCGTCGTTGGCGGTCTCCCGGCGGAAGGCACGCACCGGCCGGATGCCGTTCATCGTCTCGACGAACTTCACGATCACCGCGGCGATGGCCGTGGACCGCTTGCGGTACACCCGCGCCGCCCGCCGCCGGTAGGACCGCACGAGCAGGTACAGCGGCACGAACGACGCCACCGCGACGGAGCCCAGCCCCAGGTCCAGCCAGAGCAGCAGCACCGAGATGTAGACGGCCGACAGGATGACCATCGCCAGCTCCTGCAGGCCCTCCTCCAGCAGCTCCCGCAGCGCCTCGACGTCGGTGGTGGAACGGGAGATGAGCCGGCCCGAGGTGTACCGCTCGTGGAAGTCGACGCCGAGCGCCTGCGCGTGGCGGAAGATGCGGCCGCGCAGATCGAGCAGCACGTCCTGGCTGACCCGGGCGGAGGCGGTGACGAACGCGTACTGCAGCGCCCCGGCCGCCGCCGCGCACAGCAGGTAGCCCGCCGCCACCGCGATCAGCGGCCCGTGGCCGGCGTCCCGGAAGGCGGGCACCGCCCGGTCGATCGCGTACGCCACCAGCAGCGGGCCGGCCTGCACCGCGGCCTGCTGGAGCAGCAGCAACAGCGCGGTGAGGACGACCCGGCCGCGCATCGGCGCGAGCAGGGAACGCAGCAGCACGCCGGTGGCGCCCGGGGGAGCGGGCAGCCGGTCCCGGTCGAAGGGGTCGCCGGACTCCGGTGTCCGGTCGGCGTCCTCGTCCTCGACGGGTGCGGTGGTGGCCGCCGTCATCGCTGGTCCTCCTGTTCCCCCGCCGGGTCGCCGGACATGAGGTGGGCGTACTCGGGACTGTCGCGCAGCAGTTCGTGATGGGTGCCGACCGCGGTGATCCGGCCGCCGGAGAGCAGGGCGACGCGGTCGGCCAGCAGGACCGTGGACGGACGGTGCGCCACGATCAGGGCCGTGGTGTCCGCGAGCACCCGGCGCAGGGCGGCCTCGACCGCCGCCTCCGTGTGCACGTCGAGCGCGGACAACGGGTCGTCCAGGACCAGGAAGCCGGGCCGCCCGACCACGGCCCGGGCCAGCGCGAGGCGCTGCCGCTGCCCGCCGGAGAGGCTCAGCCCCTGCTCGCCGACCCGGGTGTCGACCCCCTGCGGCAGCGCGTACACGAAGTCGGCCTGGGCCACGCCCAGCGCCCGCTCCAGGTCCTGCCGCCCGTCCCCGCCCCCCATCAGCACGTTCTCCCCGACGCTCGCCGAGAACAGGGTGGGCTCCTCGAAGGCGACGGAGACCCGCGAGCGCAGCTCCTCGCGGGACATCCCGGTGATGTCCGTGCCGTCCAGGGTGATGCGTCCGGAGGTCACCTCGTGCAGCCGGGGGACCAGCGCGGTGAGCGTGGTCTTGCCGCTGCCGGTGGCCCCGACCAGCGCGAGGGACTCGCCGGGCCGGATGTGCAGATCGACCCGGTCGAGGACGGGCGGGGCCCCGGCGGGGGCGTCGGGGTAGCGGAAGGTGACGTTCTCGAACCGCAGCCCGTCGCCGGCGCCCCGCTCCGCGGGACCGCCCGCCCCGCTGCCGCCCGGCCCGGACTCCGGCTCCGCGTCCATCACCTCGAAGTACCGCTCGGTCGCCGTCGCCGCCTCCTGGCTCATCGCCAGCAGGAACCCGATCGAGTCCACCGGCCAGCGCAGCGCCAGCGCCGTGGACAGGAACGCCACCAGCGTCCCCGCCGACAGCTCCCCGTCCGCCACCCGCACGGCCCCCAGCACCAGCGCCGCCCCGACGGCCAGCTCCGGCAGCGTCACGATGAAGCCCAGGATCGTGGCCAGCAGCCTGGCCTTGTGCAGTTCCGTCCCCCGCAACTTCCCCGACAGCTCCCCGAACGCCCGCGCCTGACTGCGGTGCCGCCCGAACCCCTTGATGACGCGGATGCCGAGCACGCTCTCCTCGACCACCGTCGTCAGGTCGCCCACCTGGTCCTGCGCCTGCCGCGCCGCCGAGGAGTAGCGCTTCTCGAACACCACGCAGACGACCATCACCGGCACGGCGGGCACCAGGACGACCAGCCCCAGCGTCCAGTCCTGGATCAGCATGATGAGCACGCCGACGACGATCGTCACCCCGTTGACCAGCAGGAAGGTCAGCGGGAAGGCGAGGAACATGCGCAGCAGCATCAGGTCCGTGGTGGCCCGGGACAGCAACTGTCCCGACGGCCAGCGGTCGTGGAAGGCGATCGGCAGCCGTTGCAGGTGCCGGTACAGACCCGCCCGCATCTCCGCCTCGACACGCGCCAGCGGACGCGCCACCAGCCAGCGCCGCAACCCGAACAGCAACGCCTCCGCGAGCCCGAGCAGCAGCACGTACAGCGCGCCCAGCCAGACCCCGGCCGGGTCCCGGCCGGCGACCGGCCCGTCCACCATCCACTTCAGGACGAGCGGTATGACCAGCCCGATGCAGGAGGCGACGATCGCGATGAAGGCGGCGGTGAACAACCGCGCCCGCACGGGCCGCACATACGGCCACAGCCGCAGCAGCGAACGCACGGCGGAGCGGGAATCCGGGGGAGGGGGCGTCGTGGGCATCAGCAGCGAGAGTACGGATCGCCGCTGACACTGCCCACCGAGTTTCGGCCGGACCCCGCCCGTCCGCCGGTCCTGCGACCTGCGTGTACCCAGGGGGCGTACGGCCGCGCCGGCCGATCGGCCGACGGACACCGCGGACCGCCGCCGGACACCGCGGACCGCCGCCGGGCGCCGCCGGCGGTCAGGTGCGCACCCGCAGCAGCAGCACCGTCCGCCCCGGCACCGTGATCCGTGTCCCCGCGCGGTGCTCGACGGCCGGGTCCCGCGTCTGCTCCTCCCGCGCGGTGTCGACGACCACCTCGTACCGCTGTGCCCACGGCGGCCCCGGCAGCTCGAACTCCACCGGCCCTTCCCCGGCGTGCAGGACCGCGAGGAAGCTGTCGTCGAGGACGGGCGCCCCCCGCTCGTCGCGCCCCGGGATGTCCCGCCCGGAGAGGTACATGCCGAGCGTGGCGGCCGGCGCGTACCAGTCCCCTTCCGTCATCTCGGTGCCCCGCGGGGTGAACCACGCCAGGTCGCGCAGCCCGTCCGCGGAGTGCGCCCGGCCGGAGAAGAAGGCCCGGCGGCGCAGCACCGGGTGCCGGTGGCGCAGGGCGATCAGCCGGGACGTCAGCTCGAACAGGGGCCGCCAGTCCGGGTCGTCCAGCAGGCTCCAGTCCACCCAGCCGGTCTCGTTGTCCTGGCAGTAGGCGTTGTTGTTGCCGCGCTGGGTGCGGCCCATCTCGTCGCCCGCGAGCAGCATCGGCACGCCCGTCGACAGCAGCAGCGTGGTCAGCAGGTTCCGCAGTTGCCGTCGCCGCAGCGCCCGTACGTCCCCGTCCTCCGTCTCCCCCTCGGCACCGCAGTTCCAGGACCGGTTGTCGTCCGTGCCGTCCCGGTTCCCCTCCCCGTTGTCCTCGTTGTGCTTGCGCCCGTACGACACCAGGTCCCGCAGGGTGAAACCGTCGTGCGCGGTGACGTAGTTGACCGAGGCGTACGGGCGCCGCCCGCCCCAGG
Organism: Streptomyces sp. NPDC016640; assembly: GCF_043076215.1. Lineage (NCBI taxonomy): Bacteria > Bacillati > Actinomycetota > Actinomycetes > Kitasatosporales > Streptomycetaceae > Streptomyces > Streptomyces sp. NPDC016640. Next base: position 287,121 of record NZ_JBIBRG010000009.1, on the reverse strand, counting down.
CGTACAGGTCGCTCGACCCGGACAGCCGGTAGCCCATCTCCCGCACGTCCGGCAGCGCGTGGCGCCAGAAGTCCCGCACCGCGTTGCGGTACCGGTCGTTCCACTCCGTCCACAGCGGCGGGAACGCGCCCACCTGATAACCGCCCGAGCCGACGTCCCACGGCTCCGCGATCAGCTTCACCCGGCGCAGCACCGGATCCTGGGCGATCACCGCGAGGAACGGCGACAGCATGTCCACGTCGTGCATGGAGCGGGCCAGCGCCGCCGCCAGGTCGAAGCGGAAGCCGTCGACGCCCATCTCCGTCACCCAGTAGCGCAGGGAGTCCGTGATCAGGCGCAGCACGTGCGGCTGGACGACGTGGAGCGTGTTGCCGCAGCCCGTGTAGTCGGCGTACCGGCGCGCGTCGGGCTGGAGGCGGTAGTAGCCGCGGTTGTCGATGCCCTTCAGGGACAGCGTGGGACCCAGCTCGCCCGCCTCGGCGGTGTGGTTGTAGACCACGTCGAGGATCACCTCTATGCCGGCCGCGTGCAGGGCGCGCACCATCCGCTTGAACTCGCCGACCTGCTGCCCGGTCGTCCCGGAGGCCGCGTAGCCGGCGTGCGGGGCGAAGTAGCCGACGGAGTTGTAGCCCCAGTGGTTGCGCAGCCCCCGGCGCAGCAGGTGGTCCTCGTGCGCGAACTGGTGCACGGGCAGCAGCTCGACGGCCGTGACGCCCAGCTTCACCAGGTGCTCGACCGCCGCGGGATGCGCGAGACCGGCGTACGTGCCGCGCAGCTCCTCGGGGACGCCCGGGTGCCGCCGGGTGAAGCCCCTGACGTGCAGCTCGTAGATCACCGAGTCCGCCCACGGGGTCTTCGGCCGGTGGTCGTCCGCCCAGTCGTCGTCGTCGTGGACGACGACGCCCTTGGGCACGTACGGCGCGGAGTCCCGGTCGTCGCGCACGGTGTCCGCGACGTGCTGCTCCGGCCAGTCGCGCACATGCCCGTACACCTCGGGGGCCAGCCCGCCGGCGGCGTAGTCGCCGTCCACCGCGCGCGCGTACGGGTCGAGGAGCAGCTTCGCCGGGTTCCAGCGGGCGCCGGTCCACGGGTCCCAGCGGCCGTGCACCCGGTAGCCGTACCGCTGTCCGGGCAGCACACCCGGCACGAAACCGTGCCAGATCTCGTGCGTCAGCTCGGTGAGCCGGGCCCTGCTCTCCCTGCCCCGCTCGTCGAAGAGGCACAGCTCCACCGCCTCCGCCCCACCCGCCCACAACGCGAAGTTGGTCCCCGCCACCCCGTCCGGGCCGGCCCGGAACCGGGCGCCCAGCGGCGTCGGCCGGCCCGGACGCACCGGCACCGTGGGCACCGGCGCCGCCGGCCGCCCCCCGGTCACGACGGCGACCGGGCGCCCGTCCCCGGTGGCCCGCTCCCCGGTGGCCCGCTCCCCGGTGGCCCGCTCCCCGGTGGCCCGCTCCGCGGCCACCGCCTCCTGCTCGGCTGCGCTGGACACCTGTCAGCCTCCCGCGGCTCGTGGGGGACGACGGCGGACCGGGGGGCGCGGCCCTCTTCCTCGGCTCCGGCCGCGACTCCCGGCGTGTCGTCCTCCCCCTGTTCTGCCCAGAGCGTGCCTCGCACTCACGTTTCCCCGGGGGCGGCATGGTCGTTTCCCGGGGGCGAGGCCGGTCGTTGGGTACCGCGTGAGGTACGTACAAGGGCGCGCACGGCGCGCGAGGGCCGCGCTGGCCGCCGTAGTGACATGGGCAGGACTGCTGACCGGAGCCGCCGGCTGTACCGCGGACGGTCCCGCCGGCGGAGCCCTCGGGCCCCCGGCCGCCGGGGACGCCATCCACGTCGCGCCCGACGACGGGAGCCGGGACGTACGCCCCGGCTCCCGGCTGCGGGTGCGGGTGCCGGACGGGCGGCTGGAGACGGTGAAGGTCGTCGTCTCCCGGGACGCGCGGGAGTCCCCCGTCACCGGGCGGATCTCCGCCGACGGGCTGACCTGGACGCCCGACGACGAACGGCTGGCGCTGGCGGCGAAGTACACCGTCGACGCGGTGGCCGTGGACGGCGAGGGCCGCCGCTCCGCCCGGCACACCACTTTCACGACGCATGTCCCGGAGGAACGCTTCATCGGCTACGTCGCCCCCGAGGACCGCTCCACGGTCGGCACCGGCATGATCGTCTCCCTGGAGTTCAACCGGGAGATCGTCCACCGCGCCGCCGTGGAGCGCGCCGTCCGTGTCACCGCCCGCCCGGCCGTGGAGATCCGCCCGCACTGGTTCGGCGGCTCCCGCCTGGACTTCCGCCCCGAGCACTACTGGAAGCCCGGCACCCGGGTCACCGTCGACCTGCGGCTGCGCGACGTCGAGGGAGCGCCCGGCGTCTACGGCCTCCAGCACCGCAGCTTCACCTTCACCGTCGGGCGCAGCCAGGTGTCGGTGGTCGACGCCTCCCGGCACACCATGCGGGTGCGCCGGGACGGCGAGCTGCTGGCCACCGTGCCGGTCACGGCGGGGGCGCGGAAGACCCCCACGTACAACGGCAGGATGGTGATCACCGAGATGCTCGAGGTCACCCGCATGGACAGCCGCACGGTCGGCTTCGGCGGCGAGTACGACATCCCCGACGTGCCGCACGCCGTCCGGCTGACGGACTCGGGCACCTTCCTGCACGGCAACTACTGGGCCGCGCCCGGTGTCTTCGGCCGCACCAACGTCAGCCACGGCTGCGTCGGTCTGCGCGACGTGAAGGGCGGCGGCGCGGACACCCCGGCGGGCTGGTTCTTCGACCGCAGTCTCGTCGGCGACGTCGTCGAGGTCGTCAACAGCAAGGACGAGGAGGTCGCGCCCGACAACGGCCTCGGTGGCTGGAACATGAACTGGCGGAAGTGGAAGGCGGGCGGCGCGGTGAAGTAATCCCCGGGCGGACCGGAGAAGTTGGAACGCAACGGTGACAAACCCGTCGCGTTCCACGCCCCTGGCCTGTGGTTACTATGCGCCGTGCGCGCGAGGGGCGCGCGGGGGCGCGGGTCCGGCCGGGGCCGGGTCCGCCGAGGGGAGAGCAAGTTGAACATGGGGCCGATATCGGGGGCGTCGGTGGGCGCTCGGGGGCGGGGCGGCAGCAGGCTGGCGGCGCTGGCGCTCGGCGTGATGCTGACGGTCACCGCCTGCGGCGGGTCGTCGGACCGGGGGGCCGGCGCGGGCGAGGGCAAGGGCGAGGACAAGGGCTCCAGCGCGGCGCAGGGCGAGCAGTCCGAGGCCGTGATCGGCATCGCGCCGAAGGACGGCGCCAAGTCCGTGAGGACCAGCGGCGCGCTGAGGGTGACCGCCGGCAAGGGCAAACTGACCGAGGTCGTCGTCAAGGACCCGGACGGCGAGAGGATCGACGGGAAGATATCCGGCGGCGGCGCCTCCTGGACGCCGTCGACCCACCTGGCCGCCTCCACCACGTACACGGTGCACGCGGTCGCCAAGGACTCCGCGGGCCGCACCGCGGCCGAGGACTCCAGATTCACCACCCTGACGCCGGAGAACACCTTCATCGGCCACTTCACGCCCGAGGACGGCTCCAAGGTCGGCGTCGGCATGCCGTTCTCGCTCCGCTTCACCCGGGGCATCACCAACCCCGAGGACGTCGAGAAGGCCGTCCGCATCACCACCGAGCCGGCCGTCGAGGTCGAGGGCCACTGGTTCGGCAACGACCGCCTCGACTTCCGTCCCGAGACGTACTGGAAGGCCGGTACCAAGGTCACCGTCGACCTCGACCTCGACGGCGTCGAGGGCCGTGACGGCGTGTACGGCGAGCAGACCAAGACCGTCTCCTTCACCATCGGCCGCGAGCAGGTCTCCGTCGTGGACGCCAAGAAGCTCACGATGAAGGTCATGCGGGACGGCAAGGCCGTCAGGACCATCCCGGTCACCACCGGCGCACCCGGCTACGAGACGTGGAACGGCAAGATGGTCATCAGCGAGAAGCTGACGGTGACCCGGATGAACAGCGAGACGGTGGGCCACGGCAACGAGTACGACATCAAGGACGTCCCGCACGCCATGCGCCTGAGCACCTCCGGCACCTTCATCCACGGCAACTACTGGGGCGGCGACGCCTTCGGCAACCGCAACGCCAGCCACGGCTGCGTCGGCCTGCGCGACGTCCGCGGCGGCTGGGACGAGCAGGCACCGGCCGCCTGGTTCTTCGACAACTCGCTGCTCGGCGACGTCGTGGAGGTCAAGAACTCCGACGACGCCACCATCGCCCCGGACAACGGACTCAACGGCTGGAACATGTCCTGGGAGAAGTGGAAGGCGTAACCGCCCGCACGGACGCGGCCCCGGTGTGAGGTACGGCACCGGGGCCGCATCCGTTAGTCGCCGTTAACCTGCTGGCATGACCGTACATCTCGAAGTCGCCGGGGGCGTCGGCACGCTGCGCCTGGACCGCCCGCCCATGAACGCGCTGGACATCGCCACGCAGGACCGTCTGAAGGAGCTCGCCGAGGAGGCCGCCCGCCGCGACGACGTGCGCGCCGTGGTGATCCACGGCGGCGAGAAGGTGTTCGCGGCCGGCGCGGACATCAAGGAGATGCAGGCCATGGACCACGCGGCGATGGTCGCGCGCGCCCGCGCCCTGCAGGACTCCTTCACGGCCGTGGCCCGCATCCCCAAGCCGGTCGTGGCCGCCGTCTCCGGGTACGCGCTCGGCGGGGGCTGCGAACTGGCGCTCTGCGCCGACTACCGCATCGCCGGGGAGAACGCCAAGCTGGGCCAGCCCGAGATCCTGCTCGGCCTCATCCCGGGCGCGGGCGGCACCCAGCGGCTGTCCCGGCTGATCGGCCCCTCCAGGGCGAAGGACCTCATCTTCACCGGCCGTCAGGTCAGGGCCGACGAGGCGCTGGCCCTCGGCCTGGTGGACCGCGTGGTTCCCGCCGGGGAGGTCTACGGGCAGGCGCACGCGTGGGCCGCGAAGCTGGCCCAGGGCCCGGCGATCGCGCTGCGCGCCGCCAAGGAGGCGGTCGACACCGGTCTCGAGACGGACATCGACACCGGTCTGGCCGTCGAGCGCAACTGGTTCGCGGGGCTGTTCGCCACCGAGGACCGCGAGCGGGGGATGCGCAGCTTCGTGGAGGAGGGTCCCGGCAAGGCGAAGTTCCTGTGACCCCCCGGAATTCCCTTCGGCTGCTTGCGATTGACGCGACGTCTCGTCCGGGTCCCCCGAAAGGGCGGTTTATGACAGCCTCACCCCGCCCTTGAGCCGTTTGTGCCGAAGGAACCCGCCGACTGTCCGAGAGCGAGCGCTTCCCGCAGGTGGTGCCGGGTTCCCCGCGCTCCGAAGCGCCCCCGGCACATGCCTGCGGGCAGGGGACGGGCGGGGGCGCACGGGGGGCGTATTCCCGGGGAACGGCCCTGGGGGCCGCTGCGGACGGCCATGATGGGGGCATGGCGGGGCTGGAGGGCATGGAACAGCCGCGGGGAGACGGAGGTGCGACCACGTCGCGCTGGTCGCCGACGGTCGAGGACGAATACGCTCTGAGAGTACTGGAGTTGCACGGCAACCCGGCGGACGCAGAGGTTTCGCTCCTGTCCCGGCCCGAGTCTGCAGCCACCGCCCGCCGGCTCGTCCAGGTCGTGACCCTGCGCCACTGGGGCCTCACGGCCAGGACCACCGAGAACGCCGTCCTCCTCGTCTCCGAGCTGGTCGGCAACGCCGTACGCCACACCGGTGCCCGGGTCTTCGGCCTCCGTATGCAACGGCGGCGCGGCTGGATCCGCGTCGAGGTCCGCGACCCGTCCCGCGGCCTGCCCTGCCTCATGCCGGTGCACGACCTGGACGTCAGCGGCCGCGGCCTCTTCCTCGTCGACGAACTGGCGGACCGCTGGGGCGTCGACCTGCTGGCCCGGGGCAAGACCACCTGGTTCGAGATGCGCGTCACCGACCGCTGACGCACGGCACCGGCGCGGTCCCCCGGCCGCGCGGGAACAGCGCCCGCGGACCCACCGGCCGCGCCCCTCGAGTCCCCACGCGCGGGATGACCGAGTTCGACGCGGCGGACGGGGGGCCGGACGTGCCCGCCGGCAGCTCCCCGCGGTTCATGAGCCGCCTGGGGCGGCGCGCGGGCGACGCGCTGCGGGAGGGCGTCGAGCCGGACCCGCCCCGGGCGGCGGGCATCCTGCGCGACCTGATCGGGGAAGCGGACCCGGCCGCCGTACGGGAGTCCGACGTGGCCGGATAATCTGACCTGCGTCAGTAGGACGTACAGGACGAGTCGAGGGGCGGATCGGTGGCGGACATCGAGGAAGCACGCAAGCAGTTCGAGCGGATCGATACGGACGGGGACGGATTCGTCACCGCTGCCGAGTTCAAGACCGCCCTGGCCCAGGGCGGTGACTGGAACGTCACCGAGGCGGTCGCGGAGGCCGTGATCAAGTCCCGTGACCTGGACGGCGACAAGGTGCTGTCGTTCGACGAGTTCTGGGCGCAGCTGAACAAGTAGGTCCCTGCGGAATAGCCCGCCCGTCCGGGGGGTTGATGCCGACCACGACGGTTCCCGCGAGGGACCGAAGCGGACATCGACCCCCGGAAGGGCGAGGCGAGCGGACATGAGGATCGGCATCATCGGTGCGGGCAACATCGGCGGGAACCTCACGCGGCGGCTCACCGCCCTCGGACACGACGTGTCCGTCGCCAATTCCCGAGGTCCCCACACACTCACGGACCTGGCCGAGGAGACCGGCGCGCGGCCGGTACGGGCCGAGGACGCGGCGCGCGGCGCCGAGATCGTCGTCGTCACCGTCCCGCTGAAGGCCGTCCCGGACCTGCCGGCCGGCCTGTTCGACGGCGCCGCGGAGGGCGTGGCCGTCATCGACACCGGCAACTACTACCCCCGGCAGCGGGACGGCAGGATCGCGGCCATCGAGGACGAGGGCCTCACCGAGAGCCGCTGGACCGAACGGCAGCTCGGCCACCCGGTGATCAAGGCCTTCAACGGCACGTACGCCCAGGACATCCTGGACCGCCACCGCCCGGCCGGCGACCCCGGCCGCATGGCCCTTCCGGTCGCCGGCGACGACGAGGCGGCCAAGCGCAGGGTCCGGGACCTGATCGACGAACTCGGCTTCGACACGGTCGACTCGGGCGGCATCGACGACTCCTGGCGCCAGCAGCCCGGCACCCCCGTCTACGGCCTGCGCGCGGGGGCCGAGGCGGTGACCGAGGCCCTGTCGGAAGCCTCCCCGCACCGCACGCCGGACTTCCGGGGCTGAGGCGCGCCGCGGAGAGCGCCGCGGTGCGGCGGAACCCGGCTCGGGCGGTGTGCCGCACCGTCGGGGCCGGTTCCGGCCGGGACCGTGATCAGGTGCCCTGCGCCCACTCCCGCAGCGCCGACCTGCTGGGGAAGTCGGCGACGTTCTTGTCCAGCGGGTCGTCGGTGTACTGGTGGAAACGCCACGTGGCCTTGATGCGGGGCCTGCCCGCGGTGACGTAGTCGGCGATCCAGAGCCCGTCACCGGCGTAGGACGTCGTATCGACGGTGAGCCAGAAATCGCGGTTGCAGTACAGGACGACCCTGTTGTCCGGACGCAGTTGCTTCACCTTGCGGATGAAGCGGTCCTTCTCCGCGTTGCTCGCCCGGGTCCCGTCACCGGTGGTCTCCCAGTCGACCGCGAGGATGTCCCCCCGTCTCTCCGGCGCCCTGCTCACGAAGTACTCGGCCTGGGCGGTGAGATTCCCCGGCCAGAGGAAGTGGTAGAAACCGACGGTCAGACCGGCGTCACGGGCCGTCTTCGTCTGGGCGCCGAGCTTGGGGTTCACATACGAACGGCCCTCCGTCGCCTTGATGAAGACGAAGGAACAGCCGTCCGTGTCGTACGCGGAGGACTGGTACGAGCTCACGTCGATGCCACGCAGCATGCGGGTCTCCCGTGTCGTGCCGTGGGGGACGGGAGTTGTGTTATGCCCCGCTCCAACCGCTTTGACGCGGGGAGCCGTTCAGCATTCGATGATGTTGACCGCCAGCCCGCCCCGGGCCGTCTCCTTGTACTTGACGGACATGTCCGCGCCGGTCTCCTTCATCGTCTTGATGACCTTGTCCAGGGACACCTTGTGGGAACCGTCGCCGCGCATCGCCATCCGCGCCGCCGTGACCGCCTTGACCGCGGCCATGCCGTTGCGCTCGATGCACGGGATCTGGACCAGGCCGCCGACCGGGTCGCAGGTGAGGCCGAGATTGTGCTCCATGCCGATCTCCGCGGCGTTCTCCACCTGCTCCGGCGAGCCGCCCAGCACCTCGGCCAGCGCGCCCGCCGCCATCGAGCAGGCCGATCCGACCTCGCCCTGGCAGCCGACCTCGGCGCCGGAGATGGAGGCGTTCTCCTTGAACAGCATGCCGATCGCGCCGGCCGCGAGCAGGAAGCGGACCACACCCTCCTCGTCGGCGCCGGGGACGAAGTTGACGTAGTAGTGCAGCACCGCCGGGATGATGCCCGCCGCGCCGTTCGTCGGCGCGGTGACGACCCGGCCGCCGGCCGCGTTCTCCTCGTTCACGGCCATCGCGTAGAGGGTGATCCACTCCATGGCGAGGGCCCCCTGATCGCCCTCGGAGCGCAGCTTGCGCGCGGTGTTCGCGGCGCGGCGGCGCACCTTCAGGCCGCCGGGCAGGATGCCCTCCCGGGACATGCCGCGCGACACGCACGCCCGCATCACGCGCCAGATCTCCAGCAGGCCCGCGCGGATCTCCTCCTCGCTCCGCCAGGCGCGCTCGTTCTCCAGCATCAGCGCGGAGATGGACAGGCCGGTCTCCCGGGTCAGGCGCAGCAGCTCGTCGCCCGTGCGGAAGGGGTACTTCAGGACCGTGTCGTCGAGCTTGATGCGGTCCGCGCCCACCGCCTCCTGATCCACGACGAAGCCGCCGCCGACCGAGTAGTACGTCTTCGACAGCACCTCCGCGCCCGCTGCGTCGTACGCCCACAGGGTCATGCCGTTGGCGTGGTACGGAAGCGTCTCGCGGCGGTGCAGCACCATGTCGTCGTCGAAGGAGAACGGGATCTCGTGCTCGCCGAGCAGACGGATCCGGCCGCCCTCCCTGATCCTCTCCACCCGCTCGTCGGCCGATTCCACGTCGACCGTGCGCGGCGAGTCGCCCTCCAGGCCCAGCAGCACCGCCTTGGGCGTGCCGTGGCCGTGACCGGTGGCGCCCAGGGAGCCGTACAGCTCCGCGCGGACCGAGGCGACCGAGCCCAGGAGATCCTCGTTGCGCAGCCGCCGGGCGAACATCCGGGCCGCCCGCATCGGCCCGACCGTGTGCGAGCTGGACGGGCCGATGCCGATCGAGAACAGATCGAAGACCGAGATGGCCACGGGAGGACTCCTAGGGGTTCGGCGGACGGCGCTGTCCGCCGGGAAGGGTGGGATCGGGAGCGGGCGGGGACCGGGGGAGTGCGCGGTGCACGGGGCGGGGCACCGCGCTCACCGACCCAGTGTGCGCGATGCCCCGGATGTCCGTACCAATAAAAGCGTACGGAATTACTTCAGACCGGGATACAGCGGGTGCTTCCCGGCGAGAGCGGTCACCCGCGCCCGGAGGGCCTCGACGTCGTACGACGGCTTCAGCGCCTCGGCGATCACGTCCGCGACCTCGGCGAAGTCCTCGGCCGTGAAGCCGCGGGTGGCCAGCGCGGGCGTGCCGATGCGCAGGCCCGAGGTCACCATCGGCGGGCGCGGGTCGTTCGGGATCGCGTTGCGGTTCACGGTGATGCCGACCTCGTGCAGCCGGTCCTCGGCCTGCCGGCCGTCCAGCTCGGAGTTCCGCAGGTCCACCAGGACCAGGTGCACGTCGGTGCCGCCGGACAGCACGTCCACGCCCACGGCCCTGACGTCGTCCTCGGCCAGGCGCTCGGCCAGGATGCGGGCGCCCTCCAGGGTGCGGCGCTGACGCTCCTTGAAGTCCTCCGAGGCGCAGACCTTGAAGGCGACGGCCTTGGCGGCGATCACGTGCTCCAGCGGACCGCCCTGCTGGCCGGGGAAGACCGCGGAGTTGATCTTCTTGGCCAGCTCGGCCGTGGAGAGGATCACGCCGCCGCGGGGGCCGCCCAGCGTCTTGTGCGTGGTGGTCGTCACCACGTGGGCGTGCGGGACCGGGTTCGGGTGCAGGCCCGCGGCGACCAGACCGGCGAAGTGCGCCATGTCGACCATGAGGTACGCGCCGACCTCGTCCGCGATCCGGCGGAACGCGGCGAAGTCCAGCCGGCGCGGGTACGCCGACCAGCCGGCGACGATCAGCTTCGGCCTGCTCTCCTTGGCGAGGCGCTCGACCTCGGCCATGTCGACCCGGCCGTCGTCGCCGACGTGGTAGGCGACCACGTCGTAGAGCTTGCCGGAGAAGTTGATCTTCATGCCGTGGGTCAGGTGCCCGCCGTGCGCGAGGTCCAGACCCATGATCGTGTCACCGGGCTGGAGCAGCGCGAACATGGCGGCGGCGTTGGCCTGGGCGCCGGAGTGCGGCTGCACGTTGGCGTGCTCGGCGCCGAAGAGCTCCTTGACCCGGTCGACGGCGATCTGCTCGACCACGTCGACGTGCTCGCAGCCGCCGTAGTAGCGGCGGCCGGGGTAGCCCTCGGCGTACTTGTTGGTGAGGACCGAGCCCTGGGCCTCCATGACCGCGACCGGGGCGAAGTTCTCCGAGGCGATCATCTCGAGCGTGGACTGCTGGCGGTGCAGTTCGGCGTCGACCGCGGCAGCCACCGCCGGGTCGAGCTCGTGCAGGGGCGTGTTCAGAACGGACATGCGGTGACGACTCCTCAGCCCGCGACGTGCGCGTCGTACTCGGCGGCGGTCAGCAGGTCGTCCGGCTCGTCCGTGACCCGCACCTTGAACAGCCAGCCACCCTCGAAGGGGGCCGAGTTCACCAGCGACGGGTCGTTCACCACGTCCTCGTTGACCTCGGTGATCTCACCGGACACGGGGGAGTACAGGTCGCTGACCGACTTGGTCGACTCCAGCTCGCCGCAGGTCTCGCCCGCGGTCACGCCGTCACCGACCTCGGGGAGCTGGACGAAGACCACGTCGCCGAGCGCGTTGGCCGCGTGCTCCGTGATGCCGACCGTCGACACGCCGTCCTCGGCGGCCGACAGCCACTCGTGCTCCTTGCTGTAACGCAGCTGCTGGGGATTGCTCATGGCCTGGATTCTCCTGTATGCGGGGGCTGCTGGTGACGGGGGGAACCGCGCGAAGCGCGCGTGAGCGGGCACGGCGCGGGAACGACGGGGCCGGCCCGGGTGCCGGCCGGATGCCCGGGGACCGCTACGACGGTGTCACTTCCGCCGCTTGTAGAACGGCAGCGCCACGACCTCGTAGGGCTCGTGGCTGCCGCGGATGTCCACGCCGACGCCCTCGGTGCCCGGCGCCGCGTACGCCGCGTCGACGTAGGCCATCGCGATCGGCCTGCCCAGCGTCGGGGAGGGGGCGCCGGAGGTGACCTCGCCGACCACCTCGCCGCCGGCGACGACCGCGTACCCGGCGCGCGGGACCCGGCGGCCCTCGGCGACCAGGCCGACCAGCACGCGGGGCGGCGTGGCGGCGGCGCGCCCGGCGGCCTCGGTCAGCGCCGCGCGGCCCACGAAGTCACCCTCCTTCTCGAACTTCACCACCCGGCCGAGACCGGCGTCGAAGGGGGTCAGGGAGGTGGTCAGCTCGTGCCCGTACAGCGGCATGCCCGCCTCCAGGCGCAGTGTGTCCCGGCAGGACAGCCCGCACGGGACCAGGCCGGCGTCCTCGCCCGCCTCGGTCAGCGCCTGCCACAGCGCCACCGCGTGCTCCGGCTTCACGAACAGCTCGAAGCCGTCCTCGCCGGTGTAGCCGGTGCGCGCGACGAGGGCCGGCACGCCGGCGACGGTGCCGGGCAGGCCGGCGTAGTACTTCAGGCCGTCGAGGTCGGCGTCGGTCAGCGACTTCAGGATGCGGGGGGACTCCGGGCCCTGGACGGCGAGCAGCGCGTAGGCCTCCCGGTCGTCGCGCACCTCGGCGTCGAAGGCGGCCGAGCGCTCCACCAGCGCGTCGAGCACCACCTGCGCGTTGGAGGCGTTGGCGACCACCATGTACTCGGTCTCGCCGAGCCGGTAGACGATCAGGTCGTCCAGGATGCCGCCGTCCTCGCGGCAGATCATGGTGTAGCGGGCGCGGCCGGGCTTGACGCCCCCCATGTCGCCGACGAGGGCGTGGTCGAGGAGCGCGGCGGCCTGGCGGCCGCCGACCGTGATCTCGCCCATGTGGGAGAGGTCGAAGAGGCCGGCCCTCGTGCGCACGGCGTTGTGCTCGTCGCGCTCGGAGCCGTAGCGCAGGGGCATGTCCCAGCCGGCGAAGTCGGTCATCGTCGCGCCGAGCGCGCGATGCAGGGCGTCGAGCGCGGTCCGGCGGGGTTCGGTACTGCTCATCGGGCGTTCTCCCAAGGCGATGGGGGTCCCTCCCGCGCGAGTTCGTCCGGGCGTGAGGGAGGGCGAGGGCGTGTCCTCCCCATCTGTCATCGGAACCTGAGAGGTTCGCCGTGACCGCCCGCGCGGGGCGGGAAGCACGGCTTGCACCGTGGGTGGGACCGGCGCGGTACGACCGCGGCGGCCCGCTTTTCAGATGTGCCTCGCCCGCGCGGTAACGGGGCCTGAGAGATTCAAGGGAGGGACTTGCTCCTTCGGCGCCCCGGCGGCAAACGGTGCCGGGGACTCTCCCGCGCGGATTCAAACGGCCGGTATGCAGTTGGCGCGCACATCATTGCACGCATTGTGCGGGTGTGGCAGGGGGACCCTTCCCAGGGGGTGCACAGTGCGTACGGGCCCGGTCACGGGCGGCTGTGACAGGCCTGTTTCAGGAAATGGACGAAAACGAGAGCACCCGGCATTACCTTCTTTTTACACTCGGTGGGGACCGGGACGTGTATCCGGCCCCAGGGGAGGACGATCACGGTGAACAGGACCACGGCGTGCGCCACCACCACGGGGGTCGCGCTGCACCAGCAGCCGGCCGCACCGGTCCGTCGGGCCCGCGGCGCGCTGCCGGCGCCCGTCGTCCGTGATCTGCGCGAGCGGGCCGGCCGCAGCCCGCGCGCCCTGCTCTTCGGGCCCCGTGACGTCGTCGTGGTCACCGGGCTGCCCGGCAGCGGCAAGTCCACGCTGATGCGGCGCGCGGTGCGGGGGGTCGGCATCGACTCCCAGGACGCCCGTGACCGCTGGGAGCGCCGGATGCCGGACTTCCTGCCGTACGCCGTCTACCGCCCGCTGGTCCGCCTCGCCCACTACGCCGGGCTGCGCCGCGCGCTGCGGGCCGGCGAGGGGGTCGTCGTGCACGACTGCGGCACGCAGGCCTGGGTGCGCCGCTGGCTGGCCCGCGAAGCCCGCCGCCGGGGCGCCGGCCTGCACCTGCTGCTGCTCGACGTCACCCCCGGGGAGGCGCTGGCCGGCCAGCGCGAGCGCGGGCGCGGGGTCTCCCGGTACGCGTTCCGACGTCACCGCGCGGCGAGCGACCGGCTGCTGCGGGCCGTGGAGCGCGGGGAGGCGCCGGCCGGCTGCGGTTCGGCGGTCCTGATCGACCGGGACGCGGCGAACACGCTGCGCCGCATCGGCTTCACGGGCTGACCCCGACGGCCGGACCGGGCGTGCCCACCGGACCGGGCGGACCGGGCGCGGCCCCGCGTCGCAGCGGTTAGCCTTTCCAGCCACAGCAGTGGTTCCAGGCGAGTGGCAGGCAGAGATGGACTTCCCGGCGGACTTCCCGGCGCAGACGCATCCCCATCCGCACGGTGGATGGCCCGGCAACGAGCTGGAGGAGGTGCTCTCCGCCTCCCTCGGCGTCCCCTCGGCCGGGGGCAGGATCATCGAGGTGCTGGGCCGCAGCTTCGTCTGGGTCCCGCTGCCGAACGGCGGCGGCCCGGACAGCGGCCCGCTCGACCTGCCCACGATGGAACTCCAGGGCCAGGCGTACGTCCCGGTGTTCAGCTCGGAGGAGCAGTTCCGCCAGGTCGTCGGCTCCCACGCGGCGTACACCGTCGCGCCCGCCGTGGAGTTCGCGCGTGGTCTGCCGCCGCAGGCCGGGATCGCGGTGAACCCCGGCGGTGTGGTCGGCATCCCGCTGCCGCCGGCGGCCGTGGCCGAGCTGTGCCGGGCCGGACGCACCCCGCTGGACGGCTCGGCGAGCGGCGGCCGGGTCCGGCTGTTCGAGCCCGACTGGCAGGACGACCCGGTCGACTTCCTCGGCGCGGCCTCGGCCGAGTTCGCCTCCCTCGGCGTGGTGACCAGCGCCCGCCGCTGTCTCGCCGCGATCGAGACGGCCGACCCCGTGCTCTTCGTCGGCGTGGAACTCTCCTCGTGGGAGGGCGACGCCCGCACCCTGCCGATGGAGGCGCTGGGCCGCGCCCTGGGCCGTGTGCCGGTGCGGTGGCCGGTCAACCTGGTGCTCCTGGACGTGACCCGGGACCCGGTGGGGGAGTGGATGCGCACCCACGTCCGCCCCTTCCACCAGCAGCCGTGAGGACCCCGCCCGCGGGCAGCCACGCGGCGCACGGACAGCGGCCGCCCGGGCGCGGGCGGCTTAAGCTAGGTTCATTGGCCGGCTGGTGTTGTACGGAGGGGCGATACAAGTGAGCGCTGGCACCGCGGCGGCCGGGCAGGTCGAGCACATGCTGCGCCAGGTGACGCCCGGGCGTTACGACGCGTACGAGGCATTGCTGCGCGCGCTCGCGACCCCTTCGTCCGGCCAGGTCTGGATGCTGCTCTGGCACGGCCAGGCCGGCTCGCCGGACGCCCAGTACGGGAACGTGGAGGTCGACGGCTTCGGCTACGCCCCCTGTGTCACCTCCGCGCAGGAGCTGTCGGCCAGCGGCTGGAACCGGTCGTACGAGGTGGTCGACGGCCTCGAAGTGGCCCGCGCGCTCTATCCCGGCCACTACGGGCTCTGGCTGAACCCGCACGCCCCCGGCGGCGGTGTCGGCATTCCCTGGCTGGACCTGCGCCGGATCGCCGGCGGCCTGGACCACCGGCCCGCCGGACCGCTCAGACTGTCCGAACCGGCCATCGAGATCCCGCAGTTCTACGCCCTGCTGGCGCAGAACGCCCACCGCACCCCGGCCGTCCGCGCGCTGCGCCGCGCCTGGGTGCAGCCCGCGCTGGGCGCCCCGTACCTCGCCATCGGCCTCGACGTGTACGACGCCTCCCCGCCCGCCGTGGACGCGGTGCGCGCGATGATGCAGCAGTCCCTCGGCGCGGTCCCGGACGGGCTGCCCGTGTCGACCGTCGCCATGTCCGACGAGCACGACCCGGTCGCGATGTGGCTGCGCGCCAACGCCCGCCCGTTCTACGACCGTGAGGCCCACGCGCCGACCCCCGCGGCGGGGTACGGATACCCGCCCGCGCAGCGGCACTGACCCGCGCTTTCGCACCCCGGGAGGCCGCCGCGAGCGGCCCGGCCGCGACCGTTCGTGATGACTCAGCGTGACCACTGTCCACGGAGTGGACACGGGTGCCGGTGCGGACGGACAGGGTCCGGCCGGAAGCTGAAATCGCGTCAGATTTTCGGTCGTGTGCGCTGTGCTATGACCGGTTGACTGCCTGTCACCTGCGGTTTCACCTGTTCTTCACGTCAGTTGACGCCCTTCCGGGGGCCTCGTGGGGCGGGGCCGACGTGTCCGGCAGGTTAATTTCCGGCGGCGGGACGCCTGAAGCATCCCTTATGTCAACTGTTCAGATCTCAGGTAGGTATCACCGTTATCCGGACTGTTCCTGACTCACTGCGAACGTCTGTAGTGTTCGGCCGGTCAAGATGCATCCACATAGCGGACCCGGAGTGGCCCCAATATGCGCATACTCAAGTCCCGAGCCGCTCGGGCGATCACGGCCGCGGTGGCGGTCGGTCTGATCGCCACGGGCTGCTCCAGCGAGCGGGACAACAAGAGCGACGGCGACGGCGCCAAGGACACCTTCGTCTTCGCCGGTGCAGGTGACCCGGGTTCACTGGACCCTGCCCTCGCCAGCGACGGTGAAACCTTCCGTGTGACGCGTCAGGCGTTCGAGGCCCTGCTCGAGCACGAGTCCGGCGGCACCAAGCTGGTCGGCGGCCTCGCCGAGACCTGGTCGAGCAACGACAAGGGCACCGTCTGGACCTTCAACCTCCGCAAGGGCGTGAAGTTCCACGACGGCGAGGCGTTCAACGCCGCGGCCGTCTGCGCCAACTACGACCACTGGTTCAACTGGACGGGCACCTACCAGTCCAGCGCGGTCTCGTACTACTGGCAGACCATCATGGGCGGCTTCGCGAAGAACGAGGACAAGGAGACGCCCGAGGCGAACTACAAGTCCTGCACCGCGAAGGACGAGAACACCGCCGTCATCGAGGTCAAGAAGCCCTCCGCGAACCTCCCCGGCGGCTTCTCCCTCCAGGCCCTGGCGATCCACTCGCCGAAGGCCCTCGAGGAGTACGAGAAGCAGGACGCGTCCGCCAAGGGCGATGCGATCACGTACCCCAAGTACAGCCAGGAGGCCGGCACGGTCGCCGGCACCGGCCCGTACAAGATCGTCAAGTGGAACAAGGGAAACAAGGAAGTCTCCCTCCAGCGCTTCGACGACTACTGGGGCGACAAGGCGAAGATCAAGAACCTCGTCTTCCGCACCATCGACACCGAGGAGGGCCGCCGCCAGGCGCTCCAGGCCGGTGACATCGACGGCTACGACCTCGTCGCCCCGGCCGACGTCAAGACCCTCGAGGACCAGGGCTACGTCGTCCCGACCCGCGGCGTCTTCAACCTCTTCTACGTGGGCATGAGCCAGGGGGCCAACAAGGCCCTGAAGAAGAAGGAAGTCCGCCAGGCCATCGCGCACTCCATCGACCGGGAGAACCTGGTCAAGACCCAGCTGCCCGAGGGCGGCAAGGTCGCGGACCAGTTCATGCCCGACACGGTCGCCGGCTACTCCAAGAACGTCACGAAGTACCCGTACGACGTCGCGAAGGCCAAGGGCCTGCTGAAGAAGGCCGGCGCGGAGAAGCTCGAGATCGAGTTCTGCTACCCGACCGAGGTCACCCGCCCGTACATGCCTGCCCCGCAGGACCTGTTCGAGCTGATGAAGGCCGACCTCGAGAAGTCCGGCATCAAGGTCAAGCCCAAGGCCATGAAGTGGGCCCCGGACTACATCGACGCCACCGAGGCGGGCTCCTGCGCCCTGCACATGCTCGGCTGGACCGGTGACTTCAACGACGGCTACAACTTCATCGGCACCTGGTTCGCCGGGTACGACAAGCAGTGGGGCTTCAAGGACAAGAAGGTCTTCGACGCCGTGAACGCCGGCTCGAAGCTGGGCAAGGTCGAGGAGCGCGTCGCCGCCTACGAGAAGGCCAACGAGGCCATCATGGACTACCTGCCGGGTGTCCCGATCTCGTCCTCCCCGCCGGCCATCGCCTTCGCCAAGAACGTGAACCCGCCGAACGTCTCCCCGCTGACCCAGGAAGTCTTCGCCGAGACCTCCTTCAAGTAAGCGCGCACGCGGCAGAAAACCGAACGGGGGGGTCCGCCCGGCCGTCGCAACCCGGCGGCCGGGCGGGTCCATTCATGTAAGACACCACGTAAGAAAGGGGCATGCGGGGTGCTGCGTCTCGTCGTACGAAGACTGCTCCAGCTCATACCCACGCTGCTCGGCCTGTCGGTACTGCTCTTCCTCTGGCTCGACCGGCTGCCCGGCGGACCCGCCTCAGCGATCCTGGGGGAAAAGGCCACCGAGGCCGAAGTGGCGCGCATCAACCGTGCGCTCGGACTGGACCAGCCCGTCTACGTCCAGTACTGGCGCTTCCTCAAGCGCATCGTCGAGCTCGACCTGGGCACCTCCACCCAGACCGGACAGCCGGTGTGGGACGAGTTCGTCCTGCGCTTCCCCGCGACCGTGGAGCTGTCCCTCCTCGCGATCGTCATCGCCGTGGCCGTCGGCGTCCCGCTCGGCTACTTCGCCGCCCGCAACCGCGGCGGCTGGCTCGACGTCACCGCGGTCTCCGGCTCGCTCATCGGCATCTGCATCCCGGTCTTCTTCCTCGCCCTGATCCTCAAGGGCGTCTTCGCCGTCGAGCTCGGCATCTTCCCCAGCTACGGACGCCAGGACACCGGCATCGACGCCACCAGCGTGACCGGATTCGCCGTCCTGGACGGCATCCTCACCGGGGAGCTCGACGCCTCCTGGGACGCGATCATGCACCTGATCCTGCCCTCCGTCGCCCTGGCCTCCATCCCCCTCGCGGTCATCGTGCGCATGACCCGCGCCAGCGTCCTGGAGGTGCAGGACGAGGACTACGTCCGCACCGCCGAGGCCAAGGGCCTCAAGCGGAGCGTCGTCCGCAGCCGGCACGTGCTGCGCAACGCGATGCTCCCCGTGGTGACCGCGGTCGGCCTGCTCACGGGCTCGCTGCTGTCCGGCGCCGTCCTGACCGAGTCCGTGTTCTCCTTCGGGGGCATCGGCTCCTTCATCCGGACCGCGATCGACGCCCGCGACTACCCCGTGCTCGTCGGGTTCATCATGTTCATCGCGATGGTGTACGTCCTGATCAACCTGCTGGTGGACCTGGCGTACAGCCTCATCGACCCGAGAGTGCGGGTGCACTGACGTGAGCGTCGCCACCAAGACAGACAAGATCCAGCGCCTCGCCGAACTGACCGCGGTCAAGGAGACCAGCACCGGCGCCAGCCTGTGGCGGGAGGCCTTCCGCCGCCTCAAGCGCAGCAAGATGGCGATCATCGGCGCGGCCATCATCGCCCTGTTCGTCGCCATCGCGATCGTCGGTCCCTACCTCACGCCGTTCACCCCGACCGCCCAGACCTGGCGCGGCGAGGTCTTCCCCAACCGGGGCGAGTTCGTCGGCCCGCGCGGCGAGAACTGGTTCGGGCTCGACCACCTCGGCCGGGACATGTTCTCCCGCATGCTGGTCGGCGCCCGCCAGACGCTCCTCGTGGGCGTCGTCTCCACGCTGATCGGTCTGGTCGCCGGCTTCCTGATCGGCGGCGTCTCCGGAGCCTTCGCCACCCTCGGCGGCGAGGCCGGCCGACGCGTCGACTCGTTCATCATGCGCTTCATCGACATGATGCTGGCGCTGCCCTCGCTGCTGCTGGCGGTGTCCGTGGCCGCCGTCATGGGCCAGTCGCTGACCACCGTGATGATCGCCGTCGGTGTGGTCCAGGTACCGGTCTTCGCACGGCTGCTGCGCGGCGCCATGCTGGCGCAGGGCGGCGCGGACTACGTGCTCGCGGCCAAGTCCCTGGGCGTGCGCAAGCGGCGCATCGTGGTCTCGCAGATCATCCCCAACTCGCTCAGCCCGGTGATCGTGCAGGCCACGCTCTCCCTGGCCACCGCGATCATCGAGGCGGCCGCCCTGTCCTACCTGGGCCTGGGCAATCCCGACCCGGCGATTCCCGAGTGGGGCGTCATGCTCGCCCAGGCGCAGCGCTTCTTCGACAACGCGCCGATGATGGCGGTCTACCCCGCCGTCGGCATCATCATCACCGCCCTCGGCTTCACCCTCCTCGGCGAGGCCATGCGGGAAGCCCTCGATCCGAAGCTGAGGGGCTGAACCACCATGTCTCTGCTCACTGTCGACGAACTGACCGTCACCTTCGGCGGCCGCGGCCGCAAGGAGTCCCGGGCGGTCGACGGCGTCTCCTTCGAGGTCGACCAGGGCCAGGTCGTGGGCCTGGTCGGCGAGTCCGGCTGCGGGAAGTCCGTCACCTCGCTGGCCCTGATGGGCCTGCTGCCCCACAAGGGCGTCAAGGTCGGCGGCCGTGCCGAATTCGACGGCAAGGACCTGTTCACCATGAGCGCGTCCGCCCGCCGCGACCTGCGCGGCAGCAGGATGGCGATGATCTTCCAGGACCCGCTGTCCTCCCTCAACCCGGTCGTGCCGGTCGGCGTGCAGGTCACCGAGATCCTGGAGCGCCACCGCGGGATGAAGGGCGAGGCCGCCCGCAAGGAGGCCGCCCACCTGCTGGACCGGGTCGGCATCCCCGACCCGGCCCGGCGGCTCAAGGAGTACCCGCACCAGCTCTCCGGCGGCATGCGCCAGCGCGCGCTGATCGCCATGGCGGTGGCCTGCGCCCCGAGCCTGCTCATCGCCGACGAGCCGACCACGGCCCTCGACGTGACGATCCAGGCGCAGATCCTGGAGCTGCTCAAGGAACTCGTGGACCAGGAGGGCACCGCCCTGCTGATGATCACCCACGACCTCGGCGTGGTCGCCGGTCTCTGCGACCAGGTCAACGTGCTCTACGCGGGCAAGGTCGTGGAGTCCGCGGGCCGCCGCGAGCTGTTCGCCCACCCCACCCACCCCTACGCGCACGGCCTGCTGGGTTCCATCCCGCGTCTGGACGCGCCCCGGGGCGAGTCCCTCAAGCCCATCCGGGGCTCCATCAACGACCGCATCGCCTGGGCCGACGGCTGCGCCTTCGCGCCCCGCTGCGACCGGTACGAGATGGGCTGCCTGACCGGCACCCCGCAGCTCACCGAGCCCCGCGCGGCCGGTCACCAGGTGCGGTGCGTCAACCCCGTACTCGTCGACGGCGTCAAGGCCGAGGAGGTCCCCGCATGAGCCTGCTCGAACTGGACGGCGTCAAGGTCCATTTCCCGATCAGGAAGGGCGTCTTCTTCGACCGCACGGTCGGCCACGTCTACGCCGTGGACGGGGTGTCCCTGAAGGTCGAGGCCGGCGAGACCTACGGTCTGGTCGGCGAGTCCGGCTGCGGCAAGACCACCCTGGGGCGGTCCGTGCTGCGGCTGGTCGACATCACCGAGGGCTCGGTCGTCCTGGACGGCACCGACCTGGCGAAGCTGCCCGGTGACGAGATGCGCCGCTTCCGGCGCCGGCTCCAGATGGTCTTCCAGGACCCGCTGGGCTCGCTCAACCCGCGGCAGAACATCGAGTCGATCCTCTCCGAGGGCATGGTCGCCCACGGCATCGGCAAGGACCAGGAGGAGCGGCGGGAGAAGATCAAGGCGATCCTGGAGCGGGTCGGCCTGCCCTCCAACGCGCTCTCCCGCTACCCGCACGAGTTCTCCGGCGGCCAGCGCCAGCGCATCGGCATCGCCCGCGCGCTCGTCCTCGAACCGGACGTGATCATCTGCGACGAGCCGGTCTCCGCGCTCGACGTGTCGATCCAGGCGCAGGTCATCAACCTGCTGGAGGAGCTCCAGGAGGAGCTCGGCCTGACCTACCTGGTGATCGCGCACGACCTCGCGGTGGTCCGGCACATCTCCGACACCATCGGCGTGATGTACCTGGGCTCGCTGGTCGAGGAGGCGCCGAGCGACGCGCTGTACGCCGAGCCGAAGCACCCGTACACCAAGGCCCTGATGTCGGCCGTGCCGGTGCCGGACCCGGAGGTGGAGGACCGCCGCGAGCGCATCCTGCTCACCGGCGACCTGCCCTCCCCGGCGAACCCGCCGGCCGGCTGCCGCTTCCACACCCGCTGCCCCTGGGCCCAGGCCGAGCGGTGCTCGACCGAACGCCCTGAGCTGCGGGACGTCGGCAGCGGTCACCGGGTGGCCTGCCACTTCGCCGAGGAGATCCAGTCGGGAACGCTGGCGCGGACCCGGCCCACGGGCATCGAGGCCGTCACGGAGGGCGAAGGCGTGGTGGCCGAGCGGACCGAGGGCGAGGCGGAGGTTCCCGCCGCGCTCCTGCCGGCCGACTCGACGACCAAGCCGGACGCCGCGGTGGTCAAGGAGAAGGTGCCGACAGTGGCCGAGGCCCCGGGCGACCGGACGGCCGGCGCCGCCGCGAAGGACCCCGGCGCCGCGGCGCCGGATGCGTCCGGCAAGGACTCGGGCGGGAGCGCCTGACGGGCCGCCGTACCGCTCGGGCCTCCGGGCGGTTCCGCTGAGCGGTCCGAGGACAGCAAGTCCTCATCACCCCTCGCCTTGCTTTGCAAGGCGGGGGGTTCTTGCTGGGTGAGAATGTAAGGGTGCTCCAGCAACTGTTCAGTCCGTCCGTCCTGCACGTGCTCGACCTGATCGGCATCTTCGTCTTCGCGATCTCCGGCGCCCTGCTGGCCGTCCGCAAGAACTTCGACGTCTTCGGCATCGCCGTGCTCGCCGAGGTCACCGCCCTGGGCGGAGGACTCTTCCGCGACCTGGTGATCGGCGCGGTACCGCCCGCGGCCTTCACGGACCTGGGGTACTTCGTCACCCCCCTGCTCGCCACGGCCCTGGTGTTCTTCCTCCATCCGCACGTGGAGCGCATCCAGAACGGCGTGAACGTCTTCGACGCGGCCGGCCTCGGACTCTTCTGCGTGGTCGGCACCATCAAGGCGCACGACTACGGGCTCGGCCTGACCGCCTCCGCCTGCCTGGGACTGGCCACCGCGGTGGGCGGCGGCGTGCTGCGCGACGTGCTCGCCAACGAGGTGCCCTCGCTGCTGCGCTGGGACCGCGACCTCTACGCGGTCCCCGCCATCGTCGGCGCCACCATGGTCGCGCTGTGCATCCGTCTCGACGCCCTGACGCCGCTGACCAGCGGACTCGCCGTGATCACGGCCTTCGTGCTGCGGCTGCTGGCGATGCGCCACCACTGGCGGGCGCCCCGCGCGTGGCACCGGCGTTCCACGGTCCGGGAGGAGTAGCGCCACCCGCGCCGTGCCCGCTGCCGTCCGCGCAGTCTCCGCGCCGTGCCCGCTGCCGTCCGCGCAGTCTCCGTGGCCGTCCGCGCCGTCCGCGCCGTCTCCGTGGCCGTCCGCGCCGTCCGAGCCGTCCCGCTCTGGAAAGCTACCGCTTAGTATTTCGTTCTTGTACTGTTCGGTCATGCCAGAAGCAGCCTCCGCCCGGCCCGCCGCCCCGGCCGCCCTCGGCGCCAGTGAGTTCGACCGCGACACCGCGGTCACCCCGCGCGAGCCCGGCGTCTACGACATCGACCTCTCCACCGGCTGGACGATCATGAACGCCGTCAACGGCGGTTACCTGCTGGCCGTCCTGGGCCGCGCGCTCGCGGACGCCCTGCCGCACTCCGACCCGTTCACCGTCTCCGCGCACTACCTGACCGCCTCCCAGCCCGGCCCGGCGGTCGTCCGCACCGAGGTCGTGCGCACCGGGCGGACCCTGTCGACCGGCCAGGCGTCCCTGTACCAGCTCGACGACGAGGGCCGGGAGACCGAGCGCATACGCGTCCTCGCCTCCTACGGCGATCTGGACGCCCTCCCCGACGACGTCCGTACGACGGCCAAGCCGCCGGCGATACCGCCCATGGAGCAGTGCCTCGGCCCCGCGGACGGACGCGCCCCCGTCGACGTCGGCTCCGCCATCACCGACCGCCTGCTGCTCAAGCTCGACCCGTCGACCCTGGGATGGGCGCTCGGGCAGCCCTCCGGCAAGGGGGAGATGCGGGCGTGGTTCGGTCTCGCCGACGGCCGGGATCCCGACCCGCTCGCGCTGCTCCTCGCCGTGGACGCCCTGCCGCCCACCGCGTTCGAGCTGGGCCTGTCCGGCTGGGTCCCCACGGTGGAGCTGACCGTCCACGTCCGCTCCCGCCCGGCGCCGGGCCCCCTGCGCGTCTCGGTCACCACCCGCAACCTCGCCGGCGGCTTCCTGGAGGAGGACGGCGAGGTGTGGGACAGCGCCGACCGCCTGGTCGCCCAGTCCCGCCAGCTCGCCCGCGCCCGCCTGGCCTGACGCGGCGCCCGCGGCCGTCCCGGACCGGTCGCACGCGCCCGGAGGCCCGGACCGCGACCCCGACCGGCCGTCCCGCACGCGGGGCGGCCGTCGTCATGGGGCGGGCGTGCCTCCGGCCGGTCCGTGCGAGGCGGTCGTGCCCCCGGCCGGCTCGTCGAGCCGGTGCAGGCGGCCGACGCCGATCAGCCGCAGCTGCCGGGGCACCAGCCGGGTCACCCGCTCCCGCCGCTCCCGGCCGGCCGCCGGTGCCTCCAGGAACAGCGAGGCCGCGCCGAGCATCTGGTCGACACAGAGCCGGGCCGGCATCAGCAGGTCCTCCTCGCTCCAGCCCGCGGACTGCGGGTCCTCGGCCGGCGCCTCGGCGACCTCCGCGGTGAACCGGGCCAGTTCGCCCCGGATCGCGTCCCGCACCGGCCGGACCCCGCCGTCCGCTCACGGGCGGTCCCCGGCCGGTGCGCCGGGCCCCGTAGAATCGGCGCACCATGGCCTACCTCGACCACGCCGCGACCACCCCGATGCTTCCCGAGGCAGTCGAGGCGCTCACCGCGCACCTGGGCGTCACCGGCAACGCCTCCTCCCTCCACGCGGCCGGCCGGCGTGCCCGGCGCACCGTCGAGGAAGCCCGCGAAACCCTCGCCGAAGCCCTCGGCGCCCGCCCCAGCGAGGTGGTCTTCACCTCGGGCGGCACCGAGGCCGACAACCTCGCCGTGAAGGGCCTGTACTGGTCCCGGCGCGACGCGGACCCGGCCCGCACCCGGGTCCTCGCCAGCCCCGTCGAGCACCACGCCGTCCTCGACGCCGTCCACTGGCTCGGCGAGCACGAGGGCGCCACCGTGGAGTACCTGCCCGTCGACTCCCACGGCCGGGTCCACCCGGAGGCCCTGCGCGAGGCCATCGCCCGCGACCCCGACGACGTCGCCCTCGCCACCGTCATGTGGGCCAACAACGAGATCGGGACAATCCTGCCGGTTGCCGAACTCGCCCGCACCGCCGCCGAGTTCGGCGTTCCCCTGCACTCCGACGCGGTCCAGGCCCTCGGTCAGGTCCCCGTGGACTTCGCCGCCTCCGGGCTCGCCGCGATGACCGTGTCCAGCCACAAGATCGGCGGGCCGTACGGCATCGGCGCGCTCGTCCTGGGCCGCGAGCACACCCCCGTTCCCGTACTCCACGGCGGCGGTCAGGAGCGGCACGTGCGCTCCGGGACCCTGGACGTGCCCGCCATCGCCTCCTTCGCGGCCGCCGGGCGGCTCGCCGCCGGGCAGCGGGAGTGGTTCGCCCGCGAGATCGGCGCCCTGCGCGACGACCTGGTCGCCGCGGTCCGCGCGGCCGTCCCCGACGCGATCCTCGGTGGCGACCCCGCCCCCGGGGGCCGGCTGCCGGCCAACGCGCACTTCACGTTCCCCGGCTGCGAGGGCGACTCGCTGCTGCTCCTCCTCGACGCCCAGGGCATCGAGTGCTCCACCGGATCCGCCTGCACCGCCGGAGTCGCCCAGCCCAGCCATGTCCTCCTGGCCACCGGCACCGACCCCGACCTGGCCCGTGGCACCCTGCGCTTCTCCCTGGGCCACACCTCCACGGAGGCCGACGTGGAGGCGCTGGCCAAGGCCATCGGCCCGGCGGTGGAACGGGCCAGGGCGGCGGGCCTGACGTGACGGCCGGCGGCGCGACCGGCCGGATGCCGGTCCGTACGGCTCCGGATCAGGCCTGCCGCGTCGTGGCGGCCCGGCGGACCAGCCGCATGTAGCGGTCCCAGTCCCAGTGCGGGCCCGGGTCGGTGTGGTCCGTGCCCGGCACC
This sequence comes from Streptomyces sp. NPDC016640, assembly GCF_043076215.1. NCBI lineage: Bacteria > Bacillati > Actinomycetota > Actinomycetes > Kitasatosporales > Streptomycetaceae > Streptomyces > Streptomyces sp. NPDC016640. The sequence continues at coordinate 261,687 of NZ_JBIBRG010000009.1, read as the reverse complement.
TCGACGTGGCCGACGATGTGCTCCCGGTCGACCGGGATGCCGTACCGCGCGCATATCCGCGCCGTGAGCCGCGCCGACGCCTCGTACATCTCGTCCGTGAGGTCCTGCGGCCGGTCCACGAACCCCTCGTGCTCGATGCCGACACTGCGCTCGTTGTAGTCCCGGTTCCCCGCGTGGTAGGCCACGTCCAGCTCGCGGATCATCTGCGCCACCCGCCCGTCCTGGCCGACGACGTAGTGCGCGGCCGCCTGGTGCCCCGGGTCCTGGAACGCCCGCACCGCGCTGTCGAAGCTGCCCTGGGTGACATGGACGATCACCATGTCGATGCCGAAGTCGTCCGGCCGGTCCGCGCGCCGCCAGTTGGCGTCCGAGGCCGCGACCCAGCGGGCGTCCGCGTAGTCGACCGCTCCCTGCTCGCGCGGCTTCTCGACACCGGGTATGCGCCACCACAGCCGCGCCAGCTCGTCCCGCGCCAGCACCGCCGTGCCGGCCGTGGCCGCCACCCCGCCCACGATCAGGGCACGGCGACCGATGCGCCGGTCGCCGTCCCCGGAGTTCCCGGATGCTCTTCTCTCCCCCACACGATCCTGAACGGATACCCGGCGGCCGTGGTTCCCGCGCCCCCGTACCCTGGAAGGGTTATGACTGACACCTCGCAGCCCTCCCGCCCCCTCCGCGTCCTGGCCGCCATGTCCGGCGGAGTCGACTCCGCCGTCGCCGCCGCCCGCGCGGCCGAAGCGGGCCACGACGTGACCGGCGTCCACCTCGCGCTCTCCGCGAACCCGCAGTCGTTCCGTACCGGAGCGCGGGGCTGTTGCACCATCGAGGACTCGCGCGACGCCCGCCGCGCCGCCGACGTCATCGGCATCCCGTTCTACGTGTGGGACCTCGCCGACCGCTTCCGCGAGGACGTCGTCGAGGACTTCGTCGCCGAGTACGAGGCCGGCCGCACCCCCAACCCGTGCCTGCGCTGCAACGAGAAGATCAAGTTCGCCGCCCTGCTCGACAAGGCGCTCGCGCTCGGCTTCGACGCGGTGTGCACCGGCCACTACGCCAAGGTGATCACGCGCGAGGACGGCACCCGCGAACTGCACCGCGCCTCCGACATGGCCAAGGACCAGAGCTACGTCCTCGGCGTGCTGGACGACCGCCAGCTCGCCCACGCGATGTTCCCGCTCGGCGACACGGTCACCACCAAGGAGGAGATCCGCGCGGAGGCGGAGCGCCGCGGACTCGCCGTCGCCAAGAAGCCCGACTCGCACGACATCTGCTTCATCGCCGACGGCGACACCCAGGGCTTCCTCGCCCACCGCCTCGGCCGGGCGGAGGGCGACATCGTCGACGAGTCCGGCACCAGGATCGGCACCCACGACGGCGCGTACGGCTTCACCATCGGCCAGCGCAAGGGCCTGCGGATCGGCACCCCCGCCCCCGACGGCAAGCCCCGCTACGTCCTCGACATCTCCCCGGTGACCAACACCGTCACCGTCGGTCCCGCGGCCTCCCTCGACGTCGGCGCCCTCACCGCGGTCAGGCCCCGCTGGTGCGGCGCCGCCCCGGCCGGCCCCGGCACCTACACCGCCCAGCTGCGCGCCCACGGCGACGAGACCGAGGTGACGGCGGAACTCGCCGACGGGGAACTGCGGGTGCGCTTCACCGAGCCCGTCCGCGGCGTCGCCCCCGGCCAGGCGATCGTGCTGTACGACGGCACCCGCGTGGTGGGCTCGGCGACGATCGCCTCGACGGTCCGGGCGACGGCGGACGTGGCCTGAGGAGCCGGAGCCACCGCCGGGCGGCTCAGCGCGCGAAGAACTCCGCCAGTACCGGCGCCAGGACGTCCGGTTCCACCATGTGGGTCTGACCCCCCAGGGTGCGGTACGTGCCCCGGGGGACCGCGTCGGCGATCGCCCGGGCGGCCTCGCGCATCCACGCCGGGCTCGCGTCGCCCGCGATCGACAGCACCGGCACACGGATCGACGACAGCAGCTCGCGCGGGACGCTGCCGTCGCCCATCACGGCGTCGTCGTACGCGAGGCTCTGCGCCATCGACTCCATCCCCGCCCACAACGGGGACTGCCGGGCGCCCTGGATGACCCCCTCGTCCAGCCCGGTCAGCCGCAGGAACAGCTCCACCGCGTCCCCGCGCCGCCCCTCGTCCAGCGCCCGGGTCAGGTTCTCCGTGTACCGGGCCCGCGCCGCCCGCTCGTCCTCCGACATCGCGTACGGCGTCTCGTACACGGCGACATGGCGCACCGGCAGCCCGCTCGCCGCCGCCCTGAGCGCCAGCGCGCCACCGGAGGAGATGCCGTGGAGCGAGGCCTCGCCGCCCACCGTCTCGATCAGCGCCGCCAGGTCCTCGACCTCGCGCTCCACCGCGTACGGTGCCGTGTCCCCGCTCCCGCCCCGGCCCCGGCGGTCGTACACGACCACCCGGAACCGCTCCGAGAGGGGCGCCGCGAGCGGCGCCGCCGTGGCCCCCGTCGACATCGCGCCGCTGACGAGGACGACCGCGGAGCCGCGCCCGGCGCTCTCGTACGCGAGGGAGGTGCCGTCACGCGAAGAGATGTTCTTGTCCATGTCTCACCAGACTGCCGCACCGCACGGGGTTCGTCGGTGAGGCGGGCGGCGCGTCCGCCGATCGCAACCCTTCCACGCGATCACCGCAGTTCCACCTCGTGGAAACAGAGGTGGTCCCTGATCCGCGCGACGTCCGGCTTCGGCTCCGGATACGCCCAGACCAGGTCCGCCGCGTCCGGCAGCGACCAGTAGGACGCGGTGCCCTTGAAGGGGCAGTACGTGTGCGTGTCGGAGGGCGTCAGCAGATCGAGCCGCACGTCCTCCGGCGGGATGTAGTACCGCGCGGGACAGCCCGTCTCGCGCAGCACCAGTGCCCGGTCGCTCTCCGCCAGCACCTGTTCGCCGCGCACCGCGCGCACGCGGCGGTCCGCGGGCTCGACGGTGATCCGGTGGCCTGTGGTCATGATCGCCCTCCTCGGGTGGCCGACTCACCCGTCACAGCGCAGGCTGGAGCGGAATTCTTCCCGAGGAGGCCCCATGGGAGCCACGGACACCGGCCGGAACCGCGGCAGCCTCGCCCACCGGGCGCGCTACGCCCTGCGCCACCCGCGCCGTGTCCCCGCCCACGCGCGGCGCGCGCTGCGCGACGCCTGGCTGCGGCTGCTCCACCGCGACCACATCGCCTACTACCGCGCGGTGATGGCCTCCGACACGGCCCGCAGCGCCGAGGCGGCGGTCGGTCACAACCCCTCGCGCGAGCAGTGGGCGCGCATCGGCCGGATGCAGTTCGACTACCTGCTGCGGCACGGGCTGCGGCCGCACCACCGGATGCTGGAGATCGGCTGCGGCAACCTCCGCGCGGGGCGTCTGTTCATCGGCCACCTGGAACCCGGTCACTACTACGGCATCGACATCTCGCCGCACATCCTGCTCGCCGCCCAGGACACCCTCGTACGCGACGGCCTCCAGGCCAAGATGCCCTACCTGGCCCTCGCCGACGACCTCACCCTCGCGTTCCTGCCCGACGGCCACTTCGACGTCGTGCACGCGCACAGCGTGTTCTCCCACTCGCCCCGGCACGTCATCGAGGAGTGCTTCGCGCACGTCGGCCGGGTGCTGGCGCCCGGCGGGTTCTTCGACTTCACCTTCGACCGCACGGAGGGCGAGGAGCACCAGGTGCTGCACGAGGACTTCTACTACCGGACCGAGACGCTGGTGGAGCTGGCCGCCGGGCACGGGCTGGCGGCGCGGTTCATGGAGGACTGGGAGGAGCTGCCGCACCGGCAGTCGAAGATGCGGCTCACCGCGGTGTCCGACCGGGCCCGTACCGTGGGGCCGTGAACATCTGCGTCTTCCTCTCCGCGGCCGACCTCGACGACCGCTACACACGCCCCGCGCGGGACTTCGCGCGGCTGCTCGGCAAGGGCGGGCACACCCTGGTGTGGGGCGGCTCGGACGTCGGTCTGATGAAGGTGGTCGCCGACGGGGTGGAGGAGGCGGGCGGCCGGCTCCTCGGCGTCTCCGTGGAGTTCCTCTCGGCCAAGGCGCGCGCCGGCGTCGACGAGATGGTGGTCGCCAGGGACCTCGCCGAGCGCAAGCGGCTGCTGCTGGAGAAGGCCGACGCCGTGGTGATCATGGTGGGCGGCACCGGCACCCTCGACGAGGCGACGGAGATCCTGGAGCTGAAGAAGCACGGGCACACCGACAAGCCGGTGGTCCTGCTCAACACGGCGGGCTTCTACGACGGCCTCAAGGAGCAGTTCCGCCGCATGGAGGACGAGGGCTTCCTGCCCCGCCCGCTCGCCGAACTGGTGTTCTTCGCCGAGGAGCCGGCGGACGCGCTGGCCTACCTGGAGGAGAGCCCGGGGACGGCCTGACCGCGTGATGGTGCGAGCATGGCGGGCATGGCTACACATGTGATCACCGGGGCGGGCTCCGGCATCGGCGCGGCCGCCGCCCGCCGCCTGCACGCGCGCGGGGACCAGCTCGTGCTGCACGCGCGCGACGCGGGCCGGGCGAAGGAACTGGCGGCCGCGTTCCCCGGCGCCCGCACCCTCGTCGGCGACCTCGCCGACCCCGACCGGCTCAGCTGGGCCTTCTCCCACCAGTCGCTCCCGGACCGGGTGGACTCCCTGCTGCACATCGCCGGCGTCGTCGACCTCGGCCCGGTCGGCGAGCTGACCCCGAAGACCTGGCGCCACCAGCTCGACGTCAACCTGATCGCGCCCGCCGAGCTGACCCGCCACTTCCTGCCGCAGCTGCGCGCGAGCCGCGGCCACGTGCTCTTCGTCAACTCCGGCGCCGGCCTGGCCGCCCACGCCGACTGGTCCGCGTACGCGGCCTCCAAGCACGGTCTGAAGGCCCTCGCCGACTCCCTGCGCCACGAGGAGCACGGCAACGGCGTGCGCGTCACCTCGGTCTACCCCGGCCGCACCGCGAGCCCCATGCAGGCCAAGGTCCACCAGCAGGAGGGCAAGGACTACGACCCCGGCCGGTGGATCGACCCGGAATCGGTCGCCACGACCATCCTGATGGCGCTGGACCTGCCCAGGGACGCGGAGGTCAACGACCTGACGGTACGCCCGGGGCGGTAGGACCAGCCCGTCCGGCGTCCGAGGACGGGGCCCGTCCGGGGCCGGAAGCGGGGGTACGGGGGCGGCAGCCCCCGGGGACGGGACGGGACGGGGCGGCGGGGGCGGGAAGCACCCCCGGCCCCCACCTGCGTACGCTTCCCCCGTGAACGACAACCTTCGCCTCGGCCCCGCCACCGGCATCGGATCCCTGCCGGGCGGGGACGCACGAGAGGCCGCCAAGACCGTCACCGGAAGCTTCGAGGACTTCCCGCACCTCCCCGAACTCCCCGCCCGCGGCCCCGGCGCCGACATGATCGGCCGGACCGCCGGAATGCTCGTCGAGCTGTACGCGCGCGTGGAGCCCAGCGGCTGGCGGATCGGGGACCGTCCCGGACGGGACACCAGGCGGGCCCGCTCCTGGCTCGGCGAGGACCTCGACGCGCTGGAGGAGTTCACCCAGGAGTACGAAGGGCCGCTGAAGGTGCAGGCGGTGGGCCCCTGGACCCTCGCCTCCGCCCTCGAGCTGAGGAACGGCGAGGCCGCCCTGTCCGACCCCGGCGCCTGCCGCGACCTCGCCGCCTCCCTCTCCGAGGGCCTGCGCCTGCACCTCGCCGAGGTGCGCCGGCGCGTGCCCGGCGCGCGGCTCGTCCTCCAGCTCGACGAACCCTCCCTCACCCCGGTGCTGCGCGGGGAGGTCAGGACCGCCAGCGGCTACCGCACCCATCGCGCCGTGGACCGGCAGATCGCCGAGGCCACCCTGCGGGACGTCGTCGGGGTGCACGAGGGCGGGCCCGTCGTGGTCCACTCCTGCGCCCCGGACGTGCCGTTCGCCCTGCTGCGCCGGGCGGGCGCGGCGGCGATCTCCCTCGACTTCTCCCTCCTCACCGAACGTGACGACGAGGCGATCGGGGAAGCCGTGGAGAACGGCACCCGGCTGTTCGCCGGCGTCGTCCCGGGCACCGACGGCCCGTTGTCGGACCCTGCCGGTAGCGTCATGGGTGTCAGGACGCTGTGGCGCAGGCTGGGGCTGCGTCCGGGACTCCTCCCGGAGGCGGTCACGCTCACCCCGGCGTGCGGACTCGCGGGGGCCTCCCCGGAGTACGCGCGCCGTGCCTACGCCCACTGCGCCCGGGCGGCGAGATCCCTCGCGGACAACCCTGAGTAACGGGAGGACACACGGTGGCCGGCGACAGGCAAGCGGAGACGACGGGCGTGCCCGCCGAGGCGCGGGAGAAGCACGCCAGGCTCGCCGAGCAGATCGAGGAGCACCGCTTCCGGTACTACGTGAAGGACGCTCCCGTCGTCAGCGACGCGGAGTTCGACACCATGCTGCGGGCACTGGAGGCGCTGGAGGACGAGCACCCGGAGCTGCGCACACCGGACTCGCCGACCCAGAAGGTCGCCGGGACGTACGCGACGGAGTTCACCTCCGTCGAGCACCGCTCGCGCATGCTCTCCCTCGACAACACCTTCAACGACGACGACCTCGCCGCCTGGACGGAGCGCATCCACCGCGAGCTGGGCACGCAGACGTACCACTTCCTGTGCGAGCTGAAGGTCGACGGCCTCGCCGTGAACCTGACCTACGAGCGGGGCCGGCTCGTCCGCGCGGCGACCCGCGGCGACGGCCGCACCGGCGAGGACATCACGCCCAACGTCCGCACCATCGCGGAGATCCCCGACCGCCTCGGGGGCGACCGCGTTCCCGACCTCGTCGAGATCCGCGGCGAGGTCTATTTCCCGATGGAGAAGTTCGAGGAGCTGAACGCCCGTCTGGTCGGTGCCGGTGACAAGCCGTTCGCCAACCCGCGCAACGCGGCGGCCGGTTCCCTGCGCCAGAAGGACCCGCGGGTCACCGCGACCCGGCCGCTGCACATGGTGGTGCACGGCATCGGTGCCCTGGAGGGCTACGAGGGCATGACCCGCCTGTCCCAGGCCTACGACCTGCTGGCCGAGTGGGGCCTGCCCACCTCCACGCACAACCGGGTCGTCGACGGCCTCGACGGAGTCCGCGCGTTCATCGCGCACTACGGCGAGCACCGCCACTCCGTGGCGCACGAGATCGACGGCGTGGTCGTCAAACTCGACGAGATCCGCCTCCAGGGCCGGCTCGGCACCACCGCACGCGCGCCGCGCTGGGCGATCGCCTACAAGTACGCGCCGGAGGAGGTCAACACCAAGCTGATCGACATCAAGGTGGCCGTCGGCCGCACCGGCCGCGTCACCCCCTACGCCCAGGTCGAACCGGTCACGGTGGCCGGCTCGGAGGTGGAGTTCGCCACCCTGCACAACCAGGAGGTCGTCAAGGCCAAGAACGTGCTCATCGGGGACACCGTGGTGCTGCGCAAGGCGGGCGACGTCATCCCGGAGATCCTCGGACCGGTCATCGACCTGCGCGACGAGGACGAGGTGCGCCCCTTCGTGATGCCCTCGCAGTGCCCCGAGTGCGGGACCGCGCTGCGCCCCATGAAGGAGGGCGACATCGACCTGCGCTGTCCCAACGCCCGTACCTGCCCGGCGCAGTTGCGCGGCCGCGTCTCCTACCTCGCGGGCCGGGAGTGCCTGGACATCGAGCACTTCGGCGATGTCGCCGCGGCCGCGCTGACCCGGCCGCTGGAGCCCGCCGACCCGCCGCTGGCCGACGAGGGCGACCTGTTCGACCTCACCGTCGAGAAGCTGCTGCCCATCAAGGCGTACGTCCTCGACCCGGACAGCGGACTGCCCAAGCGCGATCCGAAGACCGGCGAGGAGAAGATCGCCACGGTCTTCGCCAACCAGCAGGGCGAGCCGAAGAAGAACGCGCTGGCCCTGCTGCGCAACGTCGAGGCCGCCAAGGGCCGCCCGCTCGCCCGCTTCCTCAACGGGCTCTCCATCCGCCACGTCGGCCCCGTCGCCGCCGAGGCCCTGGCCCGCGAGTTCCGCTCCATCGACCGCATCGAGCAGGCCGACGAGAGCGAGCTCGCCAACACCGACGGCGTCGGCCCCGTCATCGCCGCCTCGCTCAAGGAGTGGTTCGCCGAGGACTGGCACCGCGAGATCATCCGGAAGTGGAAGGCGGCCGGCGTCCGCATGGAGGACGAGGCCTCCGGCGAGGACGAGGGCCCGCGTCCGCTCGAAGGGCTCACCGTGGTGGTGACCGGAACGCTCGAGCACTTCACCCGTGATGGCGCGAAAGAGGCGCTGCAGAGCCGGGGGGCGAAGGTGACCGGATCGGTGTCCAAGAAGACGTCGTTCGTCGTCGTGGGTGACAATCCCGGGTCAAAGTATGACAAGGCGATGCAGGCGAAGGTGCCGGTTTTGAACGAGGACGGCTTCACCGTCCTGCTGGAACAAGGGCCGGGGGCCGCCGCCGAAGTCGCCCTTTCGGCCGAGGAGTAGCGGTTGAAGGCCACCCGATCGGCGCATACCAGATGCATACGGGTGGCTGGGGCGCATTCGGGCAACCGTCGGCGACCGGGGCCCGTACGGGCCCTGTGCGGCCTACTGTTGAGATGTGCGCCTGCCGTGCCCAGTTGCGGTCGGGGCGACCCCGTACTCGCGAAGGGTGCGGGAAAGGGCTCTCCACCGCGGAGCCGTTGAGGGTTGTCGGGCATCGGGCCGCGTGGCGCGGGCACCGCCGGCCGTGAGAGGGACGGGAATGGAACCGACCGAGAGCGCCGCGCCGGGCTCACCGCTGCGCCTGCGCCGCATGGCGGTCGCATGGCGGCGCGGCCGGGAGGACGCGCGGCCCGCGGGGCGACCCGGCGCGCGGTCACGCACCGGGTCGGGCGCCGCGGACGTGCGCGCCGGACGACCGGCCGCCGTGCACGGCGCCGCCCTGTCCGCGGCGGACACCGAACGGCACCCGTCCTGGCCCGCGTTGCCCACGGCGGTCGTCGGGGCGGCGGCGTTCGTGCTGGGCGCCGGATTCCTGCGGGCGTTCACCGGAGGGCACGCGCTCTTCCCGTCCGGCACCGTCGGCTGGTCCCTGGCCCTCCTGACCGGGATCGTCGTCGGCCATCTGGTGATGCTCGGCCGCTCCCGCTGGTGGGGCGGCACCGGTTCGGGCGCCGCCCTCACCCTCGCCGTGCTGCTGTTCTACGGCTGGGTCCCGGCCGGCATGGTCAGCCTCACCGTCGTCGTGCTGGTCGGCGTGGCCCGGCGGGGCCGCTGGCGGCAGGGCGTGCTGCACGGCGCGGTCGATCTGCTCGGCATCGGAGCCGGCGCCCTGGTGCTGGCGGCCTTCGGCTCCGTACCGTCCGTCGAGTCGCCCTCGACCCCGGACGACTGGACCCCGTACACCGCCCCCGGGGTGGTGCTCGTGGCCGCCGTCTACCTCGCGGTCACCCGCACCCTGCTCTGGTATCTGCACACCCCGCGCGCCGGACTGCCCACGGTGGCCCGCACCGCCCTGGTCCGGCAGGGCCTGATGGCGGTCGCCCTGCTCGGCATAGCCCCCTTGATCTGTGTGGTCGCCGACGCCAAGCCGGTGCTGCTGCCGCTGTTCGCCATCCCGCTGATCGCCCTCGACTCCACCCTGTGGATAGCCCGCGCGCGGGCGGAGGAGCAGCTGCGCGACCCGCTCACCGGACTGCCCAACCGGCAGTGGCTGCTGGAGCGCATCTGGACCGCGCTGGACGACGCCGAGCGCATCGGCGCCCGCGCCGCCCTGATGCTGATCGACCTGGACCGCTTCCGCTCGGTCAACGACACCCTCGGCCACCTCGCCGGTGACCGGCTGCTGCTGCAGATAGCCGACCGGCTGAGACTGGCCCTGCCGCGCGGGGCGGAGGCCGCGCGGCTCGGCGGTGACGAGTTCGCCGTGTTACTGCCCGTCGCCGACTCCACGACCTCCGCGACCCGCGTCGCCCGCTCCCTGGTCGCCGCCCTCAGCTCCCCGCTCGACCTCGACGGGCTCACCCTCGTCCTGGAGGCGAGTGCGGGGGTCGCCGTCTTCCCGGACCACGCGGTCGACGCGGAGGGACTGCTGCGGCGGGCGGACGTGGCGATGTACCAGGCCAAGCGGGACCGCACGGGCGTCGAGGCCTACGAGGTCAAGCGCGACTCCAACACCCCCGACCGGCTCGGGCTGCTGGGCGATCTGCGCCGGGCGCTGGACGCCGGCGAGGTCGAGCTGCACTACCAGCCCAAGGTCCGCTTCGACGGTCAGGTCGCGGGCCTGGAGGCCCTGGTGCGGTGGGTGCACCCCGAGCGGGGCAAGGTGCCGCCGGACGAGTTCATAGCGATCGCCGAGTCCTCCGGGCTGATGCCCCACCTCACCGAGTACGTGCTGGAGAGCGCGCTCGGCCAGGTCGCCCGGTGGCGCGCGCAGGGCCTGTTCGTCCCGGTCGCCGTCAACGTCTCCCCGCGCGACGTCCACACCCCGGGGTTCGCCGGCTCCGTCGCGGCGCGGCTGGCCCGGCACGGCGTCCCGGCGGGAGCACTCCAGCTGGAGATCACCGAACACGTCCTCCTGGAGGACCCGGGGCGTGCCGCCGACACCCTCAACGCGCTGACCGGGCACGGCGTCAAGATGTCCCTGGACGACTTCGGCACCGGCTACTCCTCGCTGGTGCACCTGCGGCGGCTGCCGGTCAGCGAACTGAAGATCGACCGCTCCTTCGTGGCCCGGCTGGCCATCGACACCGAGGACGCCGAGATCGTGCGCTGCACCGTCGACCTGGCCCACTCGCTCGGACTGCTCGTCGTCGCCGAGGGCGTGGAGGACGACGAGACCTGGGAGCGCCTGCGCGACCTCGGCTGCGACGCGGTCCAGGGCTGGCTGGTCGCCGCCGCCATGCCCCCCGACGAGACCACGGCCTGGCTCCTCGCCCGCGGCTCCTGCGGCTGGCAGCGCCCGGCGGCCGCCCTGCCCGCCGCGGCGGGGGACGACACGGGACGGATCGGCTGACGCGCACGGCCCGACCCGGACCGTTTCACGGGCACGCCCTCCGGCCCCCTAGGATTGGGCCAAACCACACACACTCACCCCAGAGGATCGCTGCATGCCTGGCATCACGCGCGAGGAGGTCGCCCACCTCGCCCGGCTGGCGCGTCTGGAGCTGAAGCCCGAAGAGCTCGACCACTTCGCGGGACAGCTGGACGACATCATCGGCGCGGTCGCCCGCGTCAGCGAGGTCGCCGACCAAGACGTACCGCCGACCTCGCACCCGCTCCCGCTGACGAACGTCATGCGGCCGGACGAGGTCCGTCCCTCGCTCACCCCCGGGCAGGCGCTCTCCGGCGCCCCGGCCCACGAGCAGCAGCGTTTCAAGGTGCCGCAGATCCTGGGGGAGGAGTAAGCCGCCATGACGGACATCATCAGGCTCACCGCCGCCGAGACCGCCGCGAGGATCGCCTCCGGCGAGCTCACGGCCGTCGAGGTCACCGAGGCCCACCTCGCCCGCATCGAGGCCGTCGACGAGAAGGTGCACGCCTTCCTGCACGTCGACCGCGAGGGCGCCCTGGCCCAGGCGCGCGCCGTCGACGAGAAGCGGGAGCGCGGCGAGAAGCTCGGCCCGCTGGCCGGCGTCCCCCTCGCGCTCAAGGACATCTTCACCACCGAGGGCATCCCGACCACCGTCGGCTCCAGGATCCTCGAGGGCTGGATCCCGCCGTACGACGCGACGCTCACCCGGCGGCTGAAGGCCGCCGACGTCGTCATCCTCGGCAAGACCAACATGGACGAGTTCGCCATGGGGTCCAGCACCGAGAACAGCGCGTACGGGCCGACCGGCAACCCGTGGGACCTCACCAGGATCCCCGGCGGCTCCGGCGGCGGTTCCTCCGCCGCGCTGGCCGCGCACATGGCGCCGCTCGCCATCGGCACCGACACCGGCGGTTCCATCCGCCAGCCGGCCGCCGTCACCGGCACCGTCGGCGTGAAGCCGACGTACGGGGCCGTCTCCCGCTACGGCATGGTGGCGTTCTCCTCCTCCCTCGACCAGGGCGGCCCCTGCGCCCGTACGGTCCTGGACGCGGCCCTGCTGCACGAGGTGATCGCCGGTCACGACCCGATGGACTCCACCTCCGTCGACGCCCCGGTCCCGCCGGTCGTCGAGGCCGCCCGCAACGGCTCGGTCGCCGGCATGCGCGTCGGCGTGGTCAGGCAGTTCCGCGGCGAGGGCTACCAGGCCGGCGTCATCCAGCGCTTCGACGAGTCCGTCGAGCTGCTGAGGGAGCTGGGCGCCGAGATCGTCGAACTGGACTGCCCGTCCTTCGACCTCGCCCTGTCGGCGTACTACCTGATCGCCCCCTCCGAGTGCTCCTCCAACCTCGCCCGCTTCGACGGCCTGCGCTACGGCCTGCGGAGCGGCGACGACGGCTCGCACTCCGCCGAGGAGGTCACCTCGCTGACCCGCGAGGCCGGCTTCGGTCCCGAGGTCAAGCGCCGCGTCATGCTCGGCACGTACGCCCTGTCGAGCGGCTACTACGACGCCTACTACGGCAGCGCCCAGAAGGTCCGCACGCTGATCAAGCAGGACTTCGACACGGCGTTCGAGCAGGTCGACGTGATCGTCTCCCCGACGACCCCCACCACCGCCTTCCCGATCGGCGAGCGCGCCGACGACCCGATGGCGATGTACCTCGCCGACCTGTGCACCATCCCGACCAACCTGGCCGGCAACGCGGCCATGTCGCTGCCCTGCGGCCTCGCGCCCGAGGACAACCTGCCGGTCGGACTGCAGATCATCGCCCCGGTCATGAAGGACGACCGCCTCTACAAGGTGGGTGCCGCCGTCGAGGCCGCCTTCGTGGAAAAGTGGGGCCACCCGTTGCTCGAGGAGGCTCCGTCGCTGTGAGTGCACTGACCAAGGCCAAGGGCTTCAAGAAGTCCAGGTCCGGTACGTACCTGTCCATGGCCGCCACCGCGTTCGGCGCCGTCGGCGTCGCCAAGCGGCTCAAGAAGGCCCGGCTGGAGAAGGACACCCTGGTCCTGATCGACGCCACCGTGTCCGCCGCCGCGATCGTCACCGGCCTCGCCATCCTCTACCGCGAGCTGAAGCGGCTGGGCGACGACGACGTCCTGCTGGGCTGAGAGGGAAGTTTCACCGTGACCACCACGACCGACCTGGTGTCGTACGAGGACGCACTCGCGTCGTACGACCCCGTCATGGGCCTCGAGGTCCATGTCGAACTCGGCACCCGCACCAAGATGTTCTGCGGCTGCTCGACCACCCTCGGCGCCGACCCGAACACCCAGACCTGCCCGGTCTGCCTCGGCCTGCCCGGCGCGCTGCCGGTCGTCAACGCGACCGGCGTCGAGTCCGCCATCAGGATCGGCCTCGCGCTGAACTGCGAGATCGCCGAGTGGTGCCGCTTCGCCCGGAAGAACTACTTCTATCCGGACATGCCGAAGAACTTCCAGACCTCCCAGTACGACGAGCCGATCGCCTTCGACGGCTACCTCGACGTGCAGCTGGAGGACGGCGAGACCTTCCGCGTGGAGATCGAGCGCGCCCACATGGAGGAGGACACCGGCAAGTCGACGCACGTCGGCGGCGCCACCGGCCGTATCCACGGCGCGTCCCACTCCCTGCTGGACTACAACCGCGCCGGCATCCCGCTCATCGAGATCGTCACCAAGCCCATCGTGGGCGCCGGCGAGCGCGCCCCCGAGGTCGCCCGGGCCTACGTCCGTGAGCTGCGCGAGCTCATCCGGGCGCTCGGCGTGTCCGAGGCCCGCATGGAGATGGGCCAGATGCGCTGCGACGTGAACCTGTCGCTGATGCCGAAGGGCGCCGACACGTTCGGCACCCGCAGCGAGACCAAGAACGTCAACTCGCTGCGCTCCGTCGAGCGCGCCGCCCGCTTCGAGATCCAGCGGCACGCGGCCGTGCTGAACGACGGCGGCACGATCGTCCAGGAGACCCGGCACTTCCACGAGGACACGGGGTCCACGACCTCGGGCCGGGTGAAGGAGGAGGCCGAGGACTACCGGTACTTCCCGGAGCCCGACCTGGTGCCGGTGGCCCCCTCCCGCGAGTGGGTCGAGGAGATCCGTTCCTCGCTGCCCGAGCTGCCGCTGGTGCGCCGCAACCGGCTCCGCGAGGAGTGGGGCGTCTCCGGCACCGACATGCAGGCGATCCTCAACGCCGGTGCCCTGGACCTGATCGTCGCCACGATCGACGCCGGTGCCGACGCGGCCTCCGCCCGCAAGTGGTGGATGGGCGAGCTGGCCCGCAGCGCCAACGAGTCCGGCAGGACGCTCGACGAGCTGGCGATCACTCCGGAGCAGGTCGCCCGGGTCACCGCGCTGGTGGCCTCCGGCGACCTCAACGACAAGCTGGCCCGCCAGGTCATCGAGGGCGTCCTCGCCGGCGAGGGCACCCCGGACGAGGTCGTCGACAAGCGCGGTCTGAAGGTCGTCTCCGACGAGGGCGCGCTCACCACGGCCGTGGACGAGGCCATCGCCGGCAACCCGGCCGTCGCGGACAAGATCCGCGGCGGGAAGGTCGCGGCGGCCGGCGCGCTGGTCGGCGCGGTCATGAAGGCCACGCGCGGCCAGGCGGACGCGGCCCGCGTGAAGGAGCTGATCCTGCAGAGGCTGGGCGTCGCGGAGGGCTGATCCCGGCACGGCGGCATGAGGAGGGGGACGCGTCCCGGACGCGTCCCCCTCTTTCACGCCGGCGGGGTCAGGGCCGCCGGCCCACCACGCGGGCGAAGCCCAGCGTGCGGCCCCGGTCCGCGCGCAGCATCCGCGCGTTCTCCCGGCTCGACCGCACGGGGAACTCCTCCGTGCTCTCCTCGGCGACGACGTCGCACCACAGCAGCCACTCGCGCCAGCCGTCGGTGAGCCAGTCGGCCGTCTCGACCTCCACGGACCCGCTGCGGATCCAGTGGCGGCGCCACCAGGCGGGGGAGTGGAAGCACCAGAACGCCGGTTCCCAGAAGGGCCGCAAGTGCTCCGGCGGCTCGGTGCCGCCGATCTCCTCGCGGACCGCCGGGACGACGACGCCGATCCGCCCGCCCGGCCTGAGCAGCCGGGTCAGCACGGGCAGGTACAGGTCGTCGGTGCCGAAGTACTGGTACGCGTCGATGGAGACGATCGCGTCGAAGCTCTCCTCGCCGAAGGGCAGGTCGTGCGCCTCGGCGAGGACCGGCAGCACCCGGTCGGCGACGCCCGCCCCGGCGATGCGGCGCGCGTTGTCGTCCGGCTTGATCCACAGGTCGGCCGCGGTGACCTGGACGTCGTACTCCCTGGCCAGGAAGACGGACGTCATGGCGCGTCCGCAGCCCAGGTCGAGCACGCGGGCGCCGGGGCGCAGGGTGTCGAGGCCGAGGGCCGGGGCGAGCCATTCCAGCAGCCACAGGGCGTGCGGGCCCATCGCGTTCTCGACGGTCCAGCGGGCGTCGTAGGCGCTGCTGCGCGGGTACCGGGGCAGGGTGAGACGGCCAGCGAGGTCGTCGTGCGGGGTGTTCGGGGCGATGTCCGACATCGGCGAAAGGGCTCCTGGGGTCCGTGCGAGGGGGAGGGGATGGTGTCGGAGGCCGGGCGGACCGTCATCACAGCACCTGCTTCGGCCGGGGCGGCGGGCTGCCGCGGGACGTCGGACCGACGGACGGTAACAGCCGGTCGCGCGGCCCCGCATCCGGGTTTCCGGCCCCCGGGCGGGGACCGGTCCGGCCGGCCGTGCGGGGAGGTGCTTCACGGCAATGTGACTAAACGCACGAAAGCGACAAACGATCACTTTTGCCTGCGACAGTGGCAGTGCACTGCTCATATGTTCTTTGCGGGCTGTTCGGTCGATGCAGGACGGTTCCCGGTCAAAGATCCGCACTCAGTCCCTCCGGGAGCACGTTCGTGGCAGCCCTCGCACGCTGGTGTGTCCAACGCCGTCCGATCACCGTTCTGCTGTGGCTCATCACCTTCGGCGGGATCGTGGCGGGCGCCTTCGCCGCCGGTTCCGCCTACTCGAACGACTACCAGGTGCCCGGTACCGAGTCGGGGCGGGCCACCCAGCTGCTGCGGGAGGGCTTCCCGGACCTCGGCGGCGACAGCGACACCGTGGTCTGGCACACCTCGTCCGGCAGCGTCCGGGACACCGGTGTCGAACAGACCATGACCCGCGCCCTGGACCGGATCGAGGACCTGCCCGGTGTGGCCGCCGTGAACGGCCCGTACGACGACCGGGGCGCGGGACGGGTCAGCGCGGACGGCCGCACCGCCTACGCCACGGTCACCTTCGACGACCCGGCCCGGGACATCGACGCGGGCGAGGCGGCCGCCGTCGTGCGGACGGCCGAGGCCGCGGAGGCCGACGGACTCCGGATCGAGCTGGGCGGCAGCGCCGTCGAGCTCGGCGAGTCCTCCGGCGGGCACCTCGCCGAGATCGTCGGTGTGCTGGTCGCCGCCGTCGTCCTCTTCCTCGCCTTCGGTTCGCTCGCCGCCTCGTTGCTGCCCATAGCCACCGCCCTGGTCGGCGTCGGCACCGCCTACGCCGGGATCGTGCTGCTCGGGCACGTGATGACGGTCGCCGACTTCGCGCCCATGCTCGGCATGCTGATCGGGCTCGGCGTCGGCATCGACTACGCGCTGTTCATCGTCACCCGGCACCGGCGCGGACTGAAGCGCGGCCTCACCGTCACCGAGGCCGTCACCGACGCCGTCGCCACCACCGGACGCGCGGTGGTGTTCGCGGGCGCCACCGTGTGCATCGCCCTGCTGGGCATGCTGGTACTCCGGCTGACCTTCCTCAACGGCGTCGCCGTCGCCGCCTCGCTCACCGTGGTGCTGACCGTCGCCGCCTCCGTCACCCTGCTGCCCGCCCTGCTGTCGTTCATCGGTCCGCGCGCGCTCAGCCGCCGGGAGCGGCGCCGGCTGGCCGAGCACGGGCCCGAACCGGAGCTGCCGACCGGGTTCGCCGCCCGCTGGTCGGCCTTCGTCGAGCGCCATCCCAAGCTGCTCGGCGCGGTCGCGGTGGTCGTCATGGCCGTCCTCGCGCTGCCCACCCTCTCCCTCCACCTGGGCACCTCCGACCAGGGCAACGACCCCGAGGCGTCCACCACCCGCCAGGCCTACGACCTCCTCGCCGAGGGCTTCGGCCCCGGGGTGAACGGCCCCCTCACCCTCGTCACCGAGGTCGACGGCGCCGAGGACCGGCTCGCCCTGGACAACCTCGACGCCACCCTGCGCCAGACCGACGGCGTGGCCTCGGCGACCCCGGTGACCTACGGCACGGGCGGCGACACCGCGTACCTCACCGTCGTACCGGAGTCGTCCCCGCAGTCGAAGCAGACCAGCGACCTGGTCGACCGGCTGCGCTCCGACGTACTGCCCCGGGCCGAGTCGGGCACCTCGCTCGACGTGCAGGTCGGCGGCGTCACGGCCGGCTACGACGACTTCGCCGACGTCATCGTGGACAAGCTGCCGGTCTTCGTCGGCGTCGTGATCGGTCTGGGCTGTCTGCTGCTCCTGCTGGCCTTCCGGTCCGTGGGCATCCCGCTGAAGGCCGCCGTGATGAACGTGGCCGCCGTCGCCGCCGCCTTCGGCGTCGTCGTGGCGATCTTCCAGTGGGGCTGGGGCAGCGAACTGCTCGGCCTCGGCCGGGCGGGCCCCGTCGAGCCCTTCCTGCCCGTGATCATGGTCTCGGTCCTCTTCGGGCTGTCCATGGACTACCAGGTCTTCCTGGTGAGCCGGATGTACGAGGAGTGGCTGGAGACCGGCGACAACCGGCGCGCCGTCCGCGTCGGCCTCGCCGAGACCAGCCGGGTGATCAACTCCGCCGCGGTGATCATGATCTCGGTCTTCCTCGCCTTCGTCCTCACCGGTGACCGGGTGATAGCCATGTTCGGCATCGCGCTCGCCGCGGCCGTCGCGCTGGACGCCTTCGTGCTGCGCACCCTGCTCGTCCCCGCCCTCATGCACCTGCTCGGCGGCGCCAACTGGTGGCTGCCGCGCTCCCTGGACCGGATCCTGCCGCGGATCAGCATCGAGCCGCCCGAGTGCCGTGCCGCACATGAGAGGCTGGCCGCGGCCACGGACGCCGAGGTGGCGGATGTGCTGGTGAGCGAGGAGCGGCAGCGGGATGTACGCGATACGACTGGGTGACGACGGAGCCGAACTGCGCCCCCTGGAGCCCTGGCACGCCGGGGAGTTCCTCGCCCACCTGGACCGGGGCCGGGAGTTCGTCAACCGGTACGTCCCCTTCGCGTCCAAGGCGACGGACGTCTCCGGGGCCCGCGAGGTGCTCCAGCGGTACGCCGACCGGCGTGCGGCGGACACGGGCTCGCTGCACGGGCTGTGGCTGGACGGCACGCTGGTCGGCGGGGTCCTCACCCTGAACTTCGACGCCGCCAACGGCACCTGCGAGGTCGGCTGCTGGCTGGAGCCCGCCGCCACGGGGCGCGGGCTCGTCACCCGCGCGATGCGGGTGCTGATCGACTGGGCGGTCGAGCAGCGCGGCATCCACCGCGTCGAGTGGGTCGCCGCGGCCGGCAACGTGCCGAGCATCGACGTCGCCCGCCGGCTCGGCATGACCCGGGACGGGGTGCGGCGCGAGGCCCACCTCCACCACGGCGTACGGCACGATCTCGAGGTCTGGTCCGTCCTCGCCCCGGAGTGGCGGGCGCACAACGGTCGTTAAGCGGACTCTCAGACAGCGTCCGTACGGTGCGGGGCATGGGAACCAGGACAGTGGACGAGACCGGCGCCGGAACCGAAACCGAGACCGGTGCCGGGACCGCGAACGCGAACAAGACCGGGACCGGATTCGAGCACGACGGGACCGCGGCGGAAGCCGCCGGGTCCACCGGCGGCACCGGAACGGAGCCGGGAACGGAGGAAGCGCCCGGGGCCGAGGAGGGCGAGCGGGCGGAGAACGCGTCCGGTGTCGGGCAGGGCGCCGCCGCGGTCGTCTCCGCGGCCCTCGGCGTCGTCTCCCTCACCGGCAGCTGGCTCGGCACGGTGGCCGCCGCGCGCGAGACCCTCGTGGGACAGCTGGGGACGTCCGCGGACGCGGGCGTCGCCACCCAGGTCAAGGAGGTGTACGGCGACGCCTGGCAGACCAGCGCGCTGTGGGGCGGCCTGTTCGCGCTGACCGCGCTGATCGTGGGCGCGGTGGTGCTGGCGCGGCCCGCGTTCGGGACGCCCGGCCGGACGGTCCAGGCACCCTGGACCAAGTCGGTCGCCTGGGCGGGCGTCTCGCTCGGCGTCATCGGACTGCTGCTGGCCGTCCTGAAGTACACCGACGTCCTCCTGGGCCTGCCCGCGGCCGGCTGAGCCGGCGCAGGTCACCAGGGGCCCCGGTCGCCCGGGGACCCCTGGCGGGCGTCCGCGCGCCGCTCAGGAGGCGAGCACGGCGCGGCCCTCGGCGATGATGGCCGCCAGTTCCTCGACCTCCCGGGGGGCCAGGGACGTCAGCGGCGGCCGCACCGGCCCGGCCTCCAGACCCCCCAGGGTGACTCCGGCCTTCACCAGCGCCACCGCGTAGCCCGGGACCCGCTGGCGCAGCCGCACCAGGGGGTGGAAGAAGGCGCGCTGTAGCGCGTCGACCCGCTTGTGGTCCCCCTCCTCCACCGCGCGGTGGAAGGCGAGGGAGACATCGGGCGCGAAGGCGAAGGCGGCCGACGAGTACAGCTCCACCCCCAGTGCCCGGTACGCGAGCTGGCTGGCCTCGGCGGTGGGCATGCCGTTGAAGAACTGGAACCGCTTGCCGGTCCCGTCGAGCACCTCGCGCACGGCGGGGATGATCCGGGCCAGCAGGTCGAGGTCCCCGGTTCCGTCCTTGAAGCCCGCGACGTGGGGCACCTGGGCGACCTCCGCCGCCGAGCGCTCGTCGAAGCGCGCGTTCGCCCGGTTGTAAACGATCAGCGGCAGACCGGTCTCCCCGGCGACCTCGCGGGTGTAGGCGACGAGCCCGTCGGCGGGCGCCGTGACCAGGTAGGGCGGCATGAGCAGCAGTCCGTCCGCACCGGCCTCGGCCGCGGCCCGCGCGAACCGCCGGGCCAGGCCGAGGGAGCCGCCGGCCCCGGCGTACACCGGGACGCGTCCTCCCGCCGCGTCGACGGCGGTGCGCACGGCCGCGGTGAACTCCTCGAGGTCCAGGGCGTGGAACTCGCCGGTGCCGCAGGCGACGAAGACTCCGCCGGGGCCGGCGTCGACCCCGGCCGCGATGTGCCGGCGCAGGGCGTCGAGGTCGACGTCACCGGTCGCGGTGAACGGGGTGACGGGGAAGAAGAGAACGCCTTCGAGCATGGGTGGTTTCCTACTCACTCGTGAGGGACGGCGGGGGCGGGGGACGGGGGCCGTGCGGTGTCGCTTCCATCGGCCGCGGCGACGCTGCCGGCTGCCGCCGGACCGCGGACCACGTTGCCGAGCGGGTCGCCTCGCTCCAGCCGGTCGATGTTGGCGGCGATCTCCGTCGCGCGGGCGGCGAAGGTGTCGGCCGTGTGGCCCGAGTGGTGCGGGGTCATCAGGACGTTCGGCAGCTCGTGGAAGGGCAGCCGGCTCGGCGCGTCGGGCGGAGCGGACCACCACACGTCCAGCGCGGCGCCGGCGATGGTGCCCGAGCTCAGCGCCTCGTAGAGCGCCTCCTCCCGCACCACCGGTCCCCGGGCCACGTTGACCAGCAGGGCCTCGGGGCCCATGGCCGCCAGTTCGGACGGGCCGATCAGCCCTTCGGTGGCGGCGGTCAGGGGGACGGTGACCACCACGATGTCGGAGTCGGCGAGCAGCTCGGGCAGGCGGTCGTCGCCGCCGATCCAGTCGGGCCGCAGATCGGCGGGGACCGGCGCGCGGGGGTCACGCCGTACGGCGCGGATCCGCAGGCCGACCGCCTGGCACAGCCGGGCGACCTCGGTGCCGGTCTCGCCGAAACCGACGATGCCCATCCGGCGGCCCGCCAGCGTGGTCCCGAAGGGCAGCGTGGGATCGACCGCCACGTTGCGCCAGCGTCCGGCGCGCAGCGCCCGGTCGGCTCCCAGGACGTCCCGGGAGAGCATCAGGACCGACATCAGCACGTGCTCGGCGATGGAACGGCCGTGATGGTGGGTGGTGGCGACCGTGACCCCGGGACGGAGCGCGTCCAGCGGGATGCCGTCGTAGCCGGCGCCGACGACGTGGACGAGCCGCAGTCGTCCGGCGCGGCGCGCGTCCTGCGCCCGCAGCGTGGAACCGACGTAGACGTCGGCGTCGGCGATGGCCTCGGAGAGCCGTGCCGGCTCCCGGTCGAAGACTTCCAGCCACTCGTGTTCGCCCTGGGTGGAGGCCTTGAGCCGGTCGTGGAAACGGCTCAGGATGCGGTGGTTGAGCAGGATGCGCACGAGCCGCTCACCACCTGGGGGTCTTGGTGGGGAAGGAGGGCTCGAAGCGGCGCATGTAACCGGTGTCGTCGCGGTCGCGCAGCCCGCAGTCGAGGTACTGCCGGTGCAGCCGGGCCAGGGCGTCCCGGTCCAGCTCCACGCCGAGTCCCGGGGCCGTCGGGACGGCGAGGCGTCCCTCGTGGAACGTCAGGGGCGTGGGGTCGATCACGTCCTCGTCCGGCCGCTTCCAGGGCCAGTGCGTGTCACAGGCGTACGTCAGCCGAGGTGTCGCGGCGGCGAGGTGGGTCATCGCCGCGAGGCTGATGCCCAGGTGCGAGTTGGAGTGCATCGACATGCCGAGCCCGAAGGTCTCGCAGATCGAGGCGAGCCGGCCGCAGCGCCGCAGACCGCCCCAGAAGTGGTGGTCGGACAGGACGATGCCGACCGCTCCCTTCGCCACGGCCGGGGCGAGGTCGTCGAACGACACGACGCACATGTTGGTCGCCAGCGGTGTGGGCGTCCGGCCGGCCACGGCGGCCATGCCGTCGATGCCCTCGGTCGGGTCCTCCAGGTACTGCAGGACGCCTTCCAGCTCCCGGGCGACGCGCAGCGAGGTCTCCGTGCTCCAGGCGGCGTTGGGGTCCAGGCGCAGGGGGAGGCCGGGGAACGCCTCGCGCAGCGCCCTGATCGCGGCGATCTCCTCGTCGGGAGGGAAGACACCGCCCTTGAGCTTTATGGAGGTGAAGCCGTAGGTGCCGATCATGCGGCGGGCCTGCTCGACCAGCCCCGCCGGGTCGAGCGCGGCGCCCCAGTCGTCGTCCTCCTGGCCCGGGTGCCCGGCCCACTTGTAGAAGAGGTACGCGCTGTAGGGGACCGAGTCGCGCACCGCTCCGCCCAGCAGGTCGCTGACCGGCCGGCCCACGAGCTTGCCCTGGATGTCGAGGCAGGCGACGTCGAACGGCGACACGACCCGGTCCACGGTGCTGCTGCCCGTGACCATGCCGGACATGCCGTCGCCGCCCGTGGTGTCGGGGCCCAGGGAGCGGGTGGTGCGGGCGATCAGGTCGTTGAGGCTCCACACGTCCATGCCGACCAGCTCGTCGGCGGCGCGGCGCAGCCGCTGGAGGTGCACCGTGCCGCCGTAGGTCTCGCCGACGCCGCTGACGCCGCCCTCCGTGGTGATCTCCACGACGGTGCGCAGCGCGTAGGGCTCGTGCACCCCGACCGTGTTCAGCAGGGGGTGGTCCCGGAAGGCCACGGGGGTCACGGTGACGCCGGCGATCCGCTCTGAGGTCCGTACCATGCATGCCATCCTCATATGTAGTCGGCGTTCTCATTTGTAGACAGCATGAGCGGCGGTGTCAATGGGCTCACCCCGGTACCGGGGTGAGCAGGACGCCCTCGGTCATGAACCGCTCCACATTGCGCAGCACCAGGTCGCCCATGGCCTCGCGGGTCTCCCTGGTCGCGCTGGCGATGTGGGGGAGCAGCACGACGCGGTCCGATTCCAGGAGCGCCCGCGGGACGTTCGGCTCGTCGGCGAAGACGTCCAGCGCCGCGCCCGCGATCCGCCCCGCCGCCACCGCCGCGACCAGGGCGGACTCGTCGACGACGCTGCCCCGCGCGACGTTCACCAGGTGGCCCTCGGGCCCGAGCGCCTCCAGCACCGCCGCCGACACCAGCCCTTCGGTGTCCGCGCCGCCCGCGACGGTGACGACGAGCGCGTCGCACGCGGCGGCCAGCGCCTGCGCGGTGGGCAGGTGCCGGTACGGCACGTCCGCCACCGGGACCCGCGAGCAGTACGACACCTCCGTGCCGAACCCCTCCAGCCGTCGCGCGACGGCCCGGCCGATGCGGCCGAGGCCGAGGATGCCGACCCGCTTCCCGCTCACCCGGGCGGCCAGTGGGAACGGCGCCGCGCTCCACCCTCCGCCGCGCACGTACCGGTCGGCGGCCGACAGCCGGCGCATGGAGTCGATCAGCGCGCCCACGGCGAGGTCGGCCACGCAGTCGGTCAGCACGTCCGGGGTGTTGCCGACGTCGATGCCGCGCGCCCGGGCGCGGGCCACGTCCGTGGTCTCGTGGCCGACGCCGAAGTGGACGATCGCGCCCAGCCGCGGCAGCGCGTCCATCAGGTCGTCGCCGACCCCGAACCGCGCGCTGGTCACGGCGGCCGCCACGTCGCCGCCGTGGTCGCGCAGGTACGCGGCCGGATCGGGCAGTTCGTGCAGGCGCACCGTGCGGTAGCGGCCGGCCAGGGCCCGCTCCAGGCTCGGGAGCAGGGGTGACACCTGGAGCACGGTGGCCGGCCGGGTCGGGGCGCCGGGAGTGATGTCGGTCGTGGTGCCGGGAATGGGCATGTGTTCTCCTGTCGTCGTCGAGGGGCTCCGGGTGCGCGGCGCGGCGCGGACGGCCGGGGTGCGGGAGCGGTGCGGCGGATCCGTTGCCGCGCATCTCTTGACGCTGCCACGGTGCCGGTTTAGCTTCGGCGTTCACAGATGCGGACCGGGTACGTCAGTGTAGACAGCTCCTCGCAGTCGCCCGTACGTGGAACGCGACACATCCGCACTCACCGGAGACAAGCCGACGATGAAGTTCTCCGAATTCCCCCGCCCACCCGCCCGGTTGGGCCGCCCGTCCGCCCGGCGAACGCGGCGCCGCGCGGCGACCGCGACGCTCCTGGCGGGCACGGTGCTGCTGTCCGGCGGCTGCGCCGTGGCGGGCAGCGCCGCCGGTGACGCCGGACGTGCCGACGGCCGCACGCTGCGGGTGGTGCTCACCCAGGAGCCCCCGACCCTGGAACCCTGCGAGGCCTCACTGACCGGCACCGGCGTCGTCGTCCGGTCCAACATCACCGAGCCCCTCGTCGAACGGGACCCGGACTCCGGCGAACTGCACCCGCTGCTCGCCACGGGCTGGAAACGGACCGGCGAGCGCACCTGGGACTTCGACGTGCGCACCGGGGTGACCTTCCAGAACGGCGAGCCGTTCACCGCCGAGGACGCCGCCTTCTCCATCGACCGGGCGGTCAACTCCGACCTCGCCTGCAACGTCGAGGGCTATGTCTTCGGCGACGAGGACCTGGAGGTGAGGGCGGTGAGCGACACCCGGCTGACCGTCACCACCGAGCGGCCCGACCCGATCCTGCCGCTGCGCCTGAGCTTCGTGGAGATCGTGCCGCGCACCACCGACGCCGACGCCAAGGTCCGCATCCCCGTCGGCACCGGCCCCTACGCCGTCGGCTCCTGGCAGCCCGGAGCGGCCATCTCCCTGAACCGCCACGACGGCTACTGGGGCGAGGCCCCGGACTTCCCCCGCGCCCGCTACGTCTGGCGGAGCGACGCGAGCGTCCGGGCCGCGATGATCGACAAGGGGGAGGCGGAGATAGCGGTCGCCCTCGACCCCGCCGAGGCGGAGAAGGACACGACCGCGTCCTACCCCAACAACGAGACGACCGCGCTGCGGCTGGACGGCCGCGAGGCACCGCTCGACGACATCCGGGTGCGCCGGGCCGTCGACCTGGCCGTGGACCGCGAGGGCATCATCGGCGCCCTGCTCGGCGGCCTCGCCGAACCGGCCGGCCAGCTGGTCCCGCCCGGAGTGGTCGGACACGACGACGACATCGAGCCGACCCGGCAGAACGTGGCCCGGGCCAAGGCCCTGATCGAGGAGGCCGAGGCCGACGGCGTGCCGGTGGACCGGCAGATCACCCTGGTAGCACGCAACGGCATGTTCGCCGGGGTGTCCGAGACCGCGGAGGCCCTCCAGTACCAGATGCGGCGGATCGGGCTGAACGTCAAGGTCCGCATGGCGGACACCGCCACCCAGCTCCAGTACCAGCTCCGGCCGCTGCCCGAGGGCGTGGGCCCCATCGCCCTGCTGATCATGCACGGCAACCAGGCCGGTGACGCGGCCTTCACCACCAGCCAGTACCTGCTGAGCGACGGACCCCAGTCCGCCTTCGGCACCGAGGAGCTCGACCGGCGCATCGACGAGGCGGGCGCGCTCTCCGGCGAGGAGCGGCAGAAGGCCTTCGCCGATCTGCTCGCCGACCAGAACAAGACGGTCGTCCAGTACACCCACCTGGCCCACATGAGCGGACTGCTCGGCCTGTCACGGTCGATCCGGTACGAGCCGGACTCCGCCACCGGCGACGAGATGCGGCTGGCAGAGGTCAGCCCGGCGAAGGCGAAGCACTGACATGGTTCCTTTTCTGCGCAAACGCATCCTCTCCAGCGCCGTCCCCCTCGTGTGCGTGGTGCTGGGCGTGTTCTTCCTGGCCCGGATGACCGGCAACCCGGTCGACCTCTACCTCCCGCTGAGCGCCACCGCCGAGCAGCGCGCGGAGTTCTCCGCCGCGCAGGGCTTCGACCTCTCCGTCCCGGCACAGCTGTGGAACTACCTCGTCGACGCCGCGCACCTGGACTTCGGCACCTCGCTCAGGACCGGCGAGTCCTCGACCTCGATGGTCCTGGACGCCTTCCCGGTCACCCTCCAGCTCGCCGGCGTCACCATGCTGCTGGCTATCACCGGAGCGGTGCTGATCGGCAGCCTGGCCGCCCACCGGCCCAACTCCCCGGCCGACCGGGTCGCCAGCCTGCTGTCGATGACCGCCGCCAGCATCCCCGACTTCTGGTTCGCGGTCATGGGCGTCCTGGTCTTCGGCGTGAGCCTCGCCTGGCTGCCCACCTCGGGCACCCTGGGCGGGCCCGAGGTCTGGGTCCTGCCCGTCGCCACCCTGCTGATCCGCCCGTTCGGCGTGCTGGTCCAGGTGGTGCGCGGCAGCATGGTCTCCGCGCTCTCCGCGCCCTACGTCAGGATCGCCCGCAGCAAGGGCGCCACACCCCGCCGGGTGATCTTCGGGCACGCCCTGCGCAACGCGGTGACGCCCGTGCTGACCGTCGCCGGCGACCTGACGGTGGGCCTGGTCAACGGCGCCGTGATCGTGGAGACGATCTTCGGCTGGCCCGGCATCGGCAAGCTCATGATCGACTCCATCCTGCAGCGCGACTTCGCGGTCCTCCAGGCGGCCGTGCTGCTCACCGCGGTGACCATCTTCGCGCTGAACATCCTGGTCGACGTCTGCCACGCGCTGACCGACCCCCGAGTCCGTCAGGCGGTACCGGCGTGAGCCAAGGAAACAGCATGACCACAACAGAGACCTCCGCCGATCCCGCGAAGGACACCGCCCCCGCCGGCGACCGTCCGCCGCGCTGGTGGCGGCTGCTCGGCCGGGACCGCGCCGCGGCCGCCGGAGCCGTCGTCCTCACCCTGGTCGTCCTCGTCGCCCTCTTCGGCCGGCTGTTCATCGGCGACCGCGCACAGCGCCAGGACCTGGACGCCTCGCTGCGCCCGCCGTCCCTGGGCGACGGGGTGTACGGGCTGCTCGGCACCGACGTCCTCGGGCGCAGCGTGCTGGCCCGCCTGATCGACGCGGCGGCGACGACCCTGTCCGTGGCCGTCCCCGCGGTGCTGTGCTCCCTCCTCATCGGATCGGCCCTGGGACTGTGGGCCGGCTACCACGGGGGGCGCCGGGAGAGCCTGGCGATGCGCCTCGCCGACGTCATCCTCAGCTTCCCCTCCCTGCTCATCGCGGTGGTCGTGCTCTACGTCTTCTCACCCTCCGCGCTGAACATCGTGCTGATCCTCGCCGTGGCCCGCATCCCGGTGTACCTGCGCACCTCCCGTGCGGAGGCGGCCGAGCTGCGCAGCCGGCTGTTCGTCGACGCGGCCCGCACCTTCGGCACCCCCGCCCGGCACATCATCCACCGGCACATCCTGCCGATCGCCCTGCCGACCCTGCTCACCGTGGCCACCCTCGACTTCTGCTTCGTGATGCTCACCGAGTCCTCCCTGAGCTTCCTGGGCATCGGCATCCAGCCGCCGGACGTCAGCTGGGGCCTGATGGTCGCCCAGGGCCGGCAGTACCTCCAGACCGCCTGGTGGATCACGGTGCTGCCCGGGCTCGCCATCGTGGTCACCACCGTGTCCGCCACGGTGCTCGCCGCCTGGGCCCGCATGGCCACCGACCCCGCCCAGCGCTGGCGTCTGACGCTGCCCCGCAAGCGCCGCGGAGCCTCCGCAGCCGTTCCCCCGGAGTTGATCCCGTGACGACCACATCCGCCCCCGCCCCGTCCGCCACCGACCCCGCCCTCGACGTCGAGGGGCTGTGCGTGGACCTGAGCACGCCCTCCGGGACCGTACGCGCCGTGGACGGCGTCAGCTTCAGCGTCCGCCGCGGCCGCACCCTCGCCCTGCTGGGCGAGTCCGGCTGCGGCAAGTCGATGACCGCGCTGTCGGTGGTCGGACTCCTCGACCCCGCGGCCTCCGTGACCGGCGGCGCCGTACGGGTCAGGGGCCAGGACACCCTGCGGCTCGGCCCGGCCGAACGCCGCAAGCTGGCCGGCCCCGTGCTGTCCATCGTCTTCCAGGACGCCCTGACCGCCCTCAACCCGGTGCAGCCGGTCGGCCGGCAGATCGGCGAGCCGTTCCGCATCCACCGCGGACTCTCCCGGCGCGCGGCCCGGGAGAAGGCGATCGAGCTGATGACCCGCGTGGGCATCCCCGAGCCCAGGCAGCGGGCCAGGTCCTATCCGCACCAGTTCTCCGGGGGCATGCGCCAGCGGCTGCTGATCGCCATGGCCGTCGCCCTCGACCCGGACGTCCTCATCGCCGACGAGCCGACCACCGCGCTCGACGTCACCGTGCAGGCGCAGATCATGCGGCTGCTGCGGGACCTCCAGGACGAGCGGGACATGGCCGTCGTACTGATCACCCACGACCTGGCCGTGGTCGCCCAGCGCGCCGACGACGTGGTCGTGATGTACGCCGGCACGGTGGTGGAACAGGGAACGGTGCACGACGTCCTCACCTCCCCCCGTCACCCCTACACCCGCGGGCTGCTCGACTCCGTGCCGGAGGACGCCGAGCGCGGACAGCCGCTGCCCGCCGTCCCCGGCAGCCCGCCCGAGCTGAGCGCGGTGCCGCCCGGCTGCGTCTTCCAGGCCCGCTGCCCGCTGGTGCGGGAGCGCTGCCTGCGGGAGCGGCCGTCCCTGCGCGGCGCCGGCGACGGACGCGCGGCCGCCTGCCACTTCTCCGAGGAGCTCGACCGTGCCTGACTCCCCTGCCACCACCGCCACCCCCGCGTCCCGGTCCGGCGGAGCCGACGGCCACCCGCCGCTGCTGGAGGTCCGCGGCGTCACCAAGACCTTCGGCAGCGGCCGGCACCGGCTCACCGCCCTGGACGGAGTGGACCTGCGGCTCGGCCGGGGGGAGACACTGGGGCTCGTCGGCGAGTCCGGCTGCGGCAAGTCCACCCTGGCCCGGGTGCTGCTCGGCCTGGAACGGCCCGACACGGGCACGGTGCGCTACGACGGCGTCGACCCCTTCGCCCTGCGCGGCAGGGAACTGCTGAACTGGCGCCGCCGCGTCCAGATGGTCTTTCAGGACCCCTTCGCCTCGCTCAACGCCCGGATGTCGGCCGCCGACCTGATCGGCGAGCCCTGGCGCACCCACCGGGACGTCGTACCGGACGCGAAGGCCCGCGAGAAGCGGATCCGTGAACTGCTGTCCCTGGTCGGGCTGCGGGACAGCGACGCCCACCGCTTCCCCAACGAGTTCTCCGGCGGACAGCGCCAGCGCATCGGCATCGCCCGCGCGCTCGCCCTGGACCCCGACCTCATCGTGTGCGACGAGCCGGTGTCCGCCCTGGACCTGTCGGTGCAGGCCCAGGTCCTCAACGTGCTCTCGGAACTCCAGGCGCGCCTCGGGGTCGCGTACGTGTTCATCTCCCACGACCTGTCCGTGGTGCGGTACATCGCCGACCGGGTCACGGTGATGTACCTGGGCAAGGTCGTCGAACACGGCGGGACCGACGACGTCTTCGAACGGCCGCGGCACCCCTACACGGCCGCGCTGATGTCGGCGGCGCCGACCCTGGACACCTCCCGCACCACCGACGACCAGGAGATCCAGCTCAAGGGCGAGATCCCCTCGCCCTTCGACATCCCGTCCGGCTGCCGCTTCCGCACCCGGTGCTGGCGCGCCGAGGACACCTGCGCCACCCAGCCGCCGCCCGCCGTCGCCCGGGAGTCCGAGGGCGCGGACGACGCACACAGCGCCCTGTGCCACTTCCCGCTGGAGGCGCGGTCCGCGTGGGCATGACCGGAGGGGAGTTCGCCCTGCTCTCCCTCACGCTCGGCGTCGGAGCGGTGCTCCAGGTCTCCGTCGGCTTCGGCCCGGGCGTGATCGCCGCGCCGGTGTTCTCCCCGGTCGACCCGGGTCCGGCACCGTCCGTGGTGCTCCTGCTCGCCGTCGGTGTGACGGCGGCGGTGCTGGTGCGCGAAGGCGGCGGGGCGGATCTGCGCGCGCATCGGCGCGGTCCGTTCCCGGCGGGGGCGGGGGAGCGGCCGGCGGGGGGACAGCAGGGGTAGGACCCATTCGCCCTGGGGAAGGGGAGCGGTGTTCGACGCCTTCGAGGAACTGTTCGCCCTCCGGCCGCAAGCACACCCGCGACGGGCAGAACCGCCTGGAACCGACCCGGGAGGACGCCGGCGACGCCGACCCCGGACGCGGGCCGGCAGGCCTCGCGTCCGGAAAGGCCACCGTGCGCACACCGACGGCGCCGGAGGAGGTGCCCGAGGCGGACCGGGCGACTAGCTCACCTCCAGCTCCAGGATCCGGTCGTCGCCCTCCTCCGGGTTGCCGCGCCCGTCCGTGTTGCTGGTGACCAGCCACAGCTTGCTGCCGTCCGCCGCCACCGTGCGCAGCCGGCCGTACTCGCCCTCCAGGAAGGCCTGCGGTTCCGCCGAGGCCTCCGTGCCCTTGAGCGGTATGCGCCACAGCCGCTGGCCGCGCAGCCCCGCCATCCAGACCGAGCCCTCGGCGTGGGCGATACCGCTGGGAGAGGCCTCGTCGGTGCTCCACTGGCCGATCGGGTCGTGGAAGCCGCCGTCGTCCGACTCACCCTCCGCCTCCGGCCAGCCGTAGTCGTCGCCCGGCTTGATCGCGTTCAGCTCGTCCCAGGTGTTCTGGCCGAACTCCGAGGCGAACAGCCGCTGCTTGCCGTCCCACGCCAGACCCTGCACGTTGCGGTGGCCGTACGAGTACACCGCGGAGCCGGGGAACGGATTGCCCGGGGCCGGCTCGCCCTCCGGGGTCAGCCGCAGGATCTTGCCGCCCAGGGACTCCTTGTCCCGGGACAGACCCGTGTCACCGCTCTCGCCCGTGCCCGCGTACAGCATCTTGTCCGGGCCGAAGGCGATCCGGCCGCCGTTGTGGATCTCGCCCTTGGGGATGCCCCGGAAGACCGTGTCCGGCGCGCCCAGCTGCTCACCGGCCGGTTTCCCCTCGTCATGGATCATGCGGACGATGCGGTTGTCGGAGACCGAGGTGAAGTACGCGTAGATCATGCGGTCCGAGGCGTACCCGGGGGAGAGCGCGATACCGAGCAGGCCGCCCTCACCGGACGGCGACACCCCGGGCACCTCGCCCAGCTCGGTCTTCTCGCCGGTCCTCCCGTCGACCCGGGTGATCGTCGCCTCGTCCCGGGAGGAGACCAGCAGATCGCCGTCGGCCATCGGGGCCAGGCCCCAGGGGGAGCTCAGGCCCGTGGTCACCGTGCGGACCACCTTCACCGAGCCCTTCGCGGGCGGTGTCTCCTCCGCGGTCCCCTCCGGCGGCGGTGACGAGGACGTCGCCGCCGTACCGGTCGGGGAGGCGCTGCCGTCTCCGCCCGGCGGTCCCCCGTCGTCGGAGGAGCAGCCGGCGGTCAGCAGGAGCGCGGCGGCGGCCAGTACGGCCGTCACGGCTCGTCGTTGCACGATCTCGTCCCTTCGGCGCGGCGGGGTCCTACCTGTCATACACCGCTCGTGGTCCCGAAGTTCCCGATCATGGAACCCCGAACCCCGAACCGCGAATCCCGAACCACGAACCGCGAGACCGCCGCCGCCGGTCCGCCGCTCAGTCCCACGACCCCTGCGCCGCCGGCAGCTCCGCGATCTCCGTGAGGTCGCGCTCCGTCAGGCGCAGGTCCACCGCCGCCGCGTTCTCCGCGACCCACCGCTCCCGCTTGGCACCGGGGACCGGGATCACCTGGCGGCCCCGGGACAGCACCCAGGCCAGGGCCACCTGCGCCGGGGTGACGTGCTCGCCGTGCCGGCGGGCGACACGGCGCAGGCCGACCACGATCGGCTGGTTCGCGGCCATCATCTCGGCCGTGAAGCGGGGGTGCCGGGCGCGCAGGTCGTCCGCCTCGAAGCCCACGCCGGGTGTCAGCGTCCCGGTCAGGAAGCCGTTGCCCAGCGGCATCGCGGCCAGGAAACCGATGCCCCGCGACGCGCACCACGGCAGCAGCGTCTCCAGTGCCTCCGGCGACCACACCGACAGCTCCGCCTCCACCGCACTCACCGGAAAGACCTGCTGCACCCGCTCCAGCTGCCGGATCGTCGTGTCGTGCAGCCGCGCCCCCGGCCGCCGGGCCGACCGCGCCCCCACCGCGCACAGCCCCAACGCCCTTACCTTGCCCGCCCGTACGAGCTCCGCCATCGCGCCCCAGGTCTCCTCGACCGGGACCTCCGGGTCGGCCCGGTGCAACTGGTAGAGGTCGATGACATCGGTCTGGAGCCGGCGCAGCGACGCGTCGCAGGCCCGTCTCACGTACCCCGGGCGGCCGTTGGCCACGATGTGCTGGTCACCCACCAGCAGACCGACCTTGGTCGACACGAAGGCGTCGGAGCGCCGCTCCTTCAGCACCCGCCCGAGCAGCAGCTCGTTGGTGAACGGGCCGTACATGTCGGCGGTGTCGAGGAACGACGAGCCCAGGTCCAGCGCCCGGTGCACCGCCCTGAGCGACGCCTCGCCGCGCTGCCGGGACGTGCTGTAGGCCCAGCTCATCGGCATGCACCCGAGTCCGACGGCCCCCACCGCGAGCGCCCCCGCGCCGATCGTCCTGCGCTCCACCTGCTCGTGACCCTCCCTCTCCGGCCCCCAACCTAACCTCTGCGGTCCCGGGCCCTTGAACTAGCCTCCCGGGCATGACTGCTGACGTATGGCTCCCCCTCCCGCCGGAGGGGATCGAGGGGCTCCCCGAAGGGCCGCACTACCGCTTCTGGGACGGCGGCGAGGAGTTCCCCGCCGACCCGGCCGACTGCGTCTTCTACGTCGTGCCGTACATGAAGCCCGCCGGGATCGGCATGCGGCCACTGCCGCTGATGCGCTCGGTCCGGGTCGTGCAGACCCTGTCGGCCGGTACCGACCACGTGGAGCCCGGCCTGAAGCACCTGCCCGCCGGTGTGCGGCTGTGCAACGCGCGCGGGGTGCACGAGGCCAGCACCGCCGAGCTCGCCCTCACCCTGATCCTGGCCTCCCTGCGCGGCATCCCCGACTTCGTGCGGGCCCAGGACGAGGGGGAGTGGCGCGGCGCCTTCCGGCCCGCGCTCGCCGACCGGACCGTGCTCATCGTGGGGTACGGCTCGATCGGCGCCGCCATCGAGGACCGGCTCGTTCCGTTCGAGGTCGCGCGGGTGGCACGCGTCGCACGCTCCGCGCGCACCACGGAGCGCGGCCCGGTGCACCCGCTCACCGAACTGCCCGCCCTGCTCCCGGAGGCGGACGTCGTGGTCCTCTCCACCCCGCTCACCGAGACCACCCGGCACCTCGTGGACGCCCGTTTCCTGGCCCGGATGAAGGACGGCGCCCTGCTGGTGAACGTGGCCCGCGGGGGCGTCGTCGACACCGCGGCGCTGCTCACCGAGCTGGAGGGCGGACGCATCACCGCGGCCCTCGACGTCACGGACCCCGAACCGCTGCCCGCGGAACATCCCTTGTGGCGGGCACCGGGCGTCCTGATCAGCCCGCACGTGGGCGGACCCACCTCCGCCTTCCTGCCGCGCGCCAAGCGGTTGCTGGTGGACCAGTTGCGCCGTTTCGTGAACCGGGAGCAGCTCGGCAACGTGATCCTGGTGACGGGAGCGGAAGGCGACCAGTCCGCTTCGAGCACCGAATGCGACTTCCCGGCCGCACCGGGTACTCGCACATCGAGTGATCGTTACGGAGAGTAGAGAACCTATGTCCCTGAGTGACGAGACTGGTGTATCGTCCGGACAGGGGATGCGCCGCTGACCACCGGCGCATGGGATGGACACGCAGACTGTGAGGGGGGCGACGGGCGATGCACGGCCTACGGACGAGCGATCCCACGCGGCGGAGTCGTCGGCGACGAATGGGGGGCACGGCCGCGCGCGGCCGCGGTCACCACGGCGGCGGCCACATCCGGCACGGCGACCACATCCGGCACGGCGGCCATGACGGCGGTCCCGGCCGCCACCGCCCGCACACCGGCCGCGGGAGGCAGACCCCCCCGGCGCACCGGGGACAGAGGAACCCGGGAGCGGCGCGGACCGGGAGGCTGAGGTGAGCGCGCCCACCCGCACCCCCACGCTCCGGGAAGCGGTGCGGCCGCGGACCGCTCCGCGCTCGCTGCCGTTCAGCGCGCCGGCCGTCGGCCGCCCTCCCGGACCGGTCGCGCAACTCGGTCTGGCCCTGGTCTGCGCGGCCTATGCCGTCGGCGCCGCGTTCGGCTGGGGTTCGGAACGACTCGCCCTGATCATGGGCGACTTCGGGCTGAGCGCGGCGGCGGCGGCCGCCGCGGTGTCCTGCGCCGTCTACGCCCGCAGCCCCCGCACCCGGTTCCGGCCCGCCTGGCTGCTGTTCGCCCTCTCGTCGGCCATGGCCGCCCTGGGCAACCTGGTCTGGGGGTGGTACGAGGTCGTGCTGGGGGTCGAGGTGCCCAGCCCCAGCTACGCCGACCTGTTCTTCCTGTGCTTCGCGCCGCCCGCCATCGTGGGACTGCTGGTGCTCGCCAAGCGGCCCGTGAACAAGGCCGGCTGGGTCTGTCTCGCGCTGGACGCCTGGCTGATCGGCGGCTCCCTGCTCACCCTCGCGTGGAGCCTGGCGCTCGCCCAGGCCGCGCAGGCCGAGGGGCCCGGCGTCGCGCACATCGCCCTGTCACTGGCCTACCCGCTGCTCGACATCGCCCTGGTCAGCATGGTGCTCGCGCTGCACTTCAGGCGTTCGGCGGTGAACCGGTCCGCGGTCAACACCGCGATCGGCGCGCTCGCGCTGACCGTGATGTGCGACGCCCTGTTCACCTCCCCGCTGCTGCACGACGGTTACCGCTCCGGACAGCTGCTCGACGCGGGCTGGTTCGCCGGCTCGCTGCTCCTGGCGTACGCCCCCTGGACCGCGCCCCGCAGCGGCCGGCCGGAGAGAGAGGGGCACACGCTCGTGGTCCATGAGCACCTGCCCGGGCGGCTCGGCGGGCCGCACCGCCACCACCCGCCCGCGCCCGTCGGCGAGCACGGCCGGTATCCGCTCTCCCGGCCCATCGCCGGTTCCCTCGCCGCGCTCACGCCCTACCTCGCCGCGGCCGTATGCACCCTGGGGATCCTCTACAACGTCCTCAACGGCCGCAGCGTCGACCGCGTGGTGCTGCTCACCGGGGGCACCGTGGTCCTCGCGCTGGTCGTCCGCCAGGGCATCATGCTGCTCGACAACATCACCCTCACCCAGGAACTGGCGCAGAAGGAGAACCACTTCCGCTCGCTGGTGCAGGGATCCAGTGACGTCATCATGATCGCCGCGCCCAGCGGCATCCTCCGCTACGTCTCCCCGGCCGCCGCCGGGGTGTACGGGCGTTCCGCGGAGGAACTGGTGGGGACGGAACTGGCCGGTCTGATCCACCCGGAGGACCTGGGCTGTGTGGTGCACGAGGTGCGCCGCTTCCTCGCCGCGAACCCCGTCGAGGAACCCACGACCCGCATCGAATGCCGCTTCCGCTCCGGCGGAGGCGGCTGGCTGAACGTCGAGTCGACCGTCAACCGGCACCACGGCGGCCTCATCTTCAACAGCCGTGACGTCACCGAGAGGGTGCGGCTGCAGGCGCAGCTCCAGCACAACGCGGAACACGACCCGCTCACCGACCTTCCCAACCGCGCCCTGTTCACCCGGCGCGTCCAGCAGGCCCTGTCCGGCCGCCGCGCCTCGGACCGCGGTGCGGCCCTCAGGGGCACGGCCGTGCTCTTCATCGACCTCGACGGTTTCAAGGGCGTCAACGACACCATCGGGCACCAGGCCGGGGACGAACTGCTCGTCCAGGCCGCCCGCAGACTCCAGGACGCGGTCCGCAAGGGGGACACCGCCTCCCGGCTGGGCGGCGACGAGTTCGCGGCCCTGATCGTCGGCGACGGCGCCCGCGACCGGACGGCCCGCGAGCGCCACATCCTGGAGCTCGCCGACCGCCTCAGGTCGACGCTGTCACAGCCGTATCCCATCGACGGCAACGATGTCCGCGTCAACGCCTCCATCGGTGTCGCCTTCGCCGAACCCGGCCTCGGCGCGGGCGAGTTGCTGCGCAACGCCGACCTCGCCATGTACCGGGCCAAGGCGGCCGGCAAGGGCCGGGTGGAGCTGTACAAGCCCCAGATGCAGCGGGAGGTCGCCCGCAGGGCCGAGCTGGCCACCCGGCTGCGCGCGGCACTGCACCACGGCGAGTTCGCCCTGCTGCACCAGCCGGTGGTCTCCCTGGCGGACGGCCGGATCACCACGGTCTGCGCCCAGGCGCGCTGGCGCTCGTCCCAGGGGGTGCTCTTCACCCCCGCGGAGTTCCTGCGCGTGGCCGAGGACAGCGAGAAGGCCGCCGAGCTGGGCCGGTGGGTGCTGGAGGAGGCCGTGGAGCAGGCCGCCGAGCGGCACGCGACCGGTCTGCCCGTGCCCGTCGCCGTCCGGCTCGGCGCGCGCCGGCTGCTGGACCGGTCGCTGCCGCTCGGCTCGATCGAGGCTCTGCTCACCCGGCACGGGCTGCCGTCCGGCTCCCTGGTCGTGGAACTGGCCGACACCGACCCCCGGGTCCCCCTGGAGGAACTGGAGCGCCGGCTGGCCGTGCTGAAGCGGCTCGGCGTCCGGATCGCGCTCGACGGCTTCGGCAGCGGACCCGCCGCGATCACGGCCCTCCGGCGGCTCCCGGTCGACGTGCTGAAGCTCGACCGCAGTCTGGTCGACGGCGTGGTGGAGTCCGCGCGGCTGCACAAGATCACCAGTGGGCTGCTGCGCATCGCCTCCGACCTCGGGATGCAGTCCGTGGCCGACGGGGTGGACCTGCCCGAGCAGGTGGTGGCCCTGCGCGCGATGGGCTGCACGCACGGACAGGGCCTGGCCTTCTCCGGGCCGCTCGACGAGTACCGGCTGCGCAGGGCGCTGGCCGCCGGGCACTATCCACTGCCGCACGGTGCGGCCGAGCCGGTGTTCGCCGGCCAGGGATCGGGGGTGTACTCCGGCGGAGTGACCGCCGTACTCAAGGGCGGCACGGCCCTGCGCTCACATAATGAGACTCCCGTCCCACCCACTTGACAGTGGATGTGCGCCGGGGGGAGGGTCAGTGCCATGCGCACCCGAATTCTCGTACTTGGACAGCGCGTCGGCTGACGCTGGGCCTCGACCGCTCAGCGACCTCCACCCGGCGCGCTCCCCTCGCTTGCCTTACGGCACGAGGGGTTTTTTGTTGCACAGGCACCTGTCGAGCAGCACGCGTAACCCGCACAAACCTCGCAAAAACCCTCAGCATCGAGAAGAGAATGCCGATGACCGAGCAGGCCACCGGGGCCCCTCACCCGCAGCCCCGGCCCCGATCCGGAGGACAGTCCGCCCCCGTCGAGCACGTCACGGGTGCGCAGGCCCTCATCCGCTCCCTCGAGGAGGTCGGCGCCGACACGGTATTCGGCATTCCCGGCGGGTGCATCCTTCCGGCGTACGACCCGCTGATGGACTCGGCCAAGGTGCGTCACGTCCTGGTCCGCCACGAGCAGGGCGCCGGCCACGCGGCCGAGGGCTACGCGCAGGCCACCGGCAAGGTGGGCGTCTGCATGGCGACCTCGGGACCCGGCGCCACCAACCTGGTCACGCCGCTCGCCGACGCGCACATGGACTCCGTGCCGATGGTCGCGATCACCGGCCAGGTCGCCTCCAAGGCGATCGGCACGGACGCGTTCCAGGAGGCGGACATCGTCGGCATCAGCATGCCGATCACCAAGCACAACTTCCTCGTCACCAAGGCCCAGGACATCCCGCGGGTGATCGCGCAGGCCTTCCACATCGCCTCCACCGGCCGTCCCGGTCCGGTGCTGGTCGACATCGCCAAGGACGCCCTGCAGGCGAAGACCACCTTCTCCTGGCCGCCCACCATGGACCTGCCCGGCTACCGGCCCGTCACCAAGCCGCACGCCAAGCAGATCCGCGAGGCCGCCAAGCTGATCACCTCCGCGAAGCGGCCGGTGCTCTACGTCGGCGGCGGTGTCCTCAAGGCCGGCGCCACCGCCGAGCTGAAGGTCCTCGCCGAACTCACCGGAGCGCCCGTCACCACCACCCTGATGGCGCTCGGAGCGTTCCCCGACAGCCACCCGCTGCACGTGGGAATGCCGGGCATGCACGGTTCGGTCACCGCCGTCACCGCGCTGCAGAAGGCCGACCTGATCGTCGCCCTCGGAGCCCGCTTCGACGACCGCGTCACCGGCAAGCTGGACAGCTTCGCCCCGTACGCCAAGATCGTCCATGCCGACATCGACCCGGCCGAGATCGGCAAGAACCGCGCCGCCGACGTGCCGATCGTCGGTGACGCGCGCGAGGTCATCGCCGACCTCGTGCAGGCGGTCCAGAAGGAGCACGCCGAGGGCCACCAGGGCGACTGCACCGCCTGGTGGACCGACCTCAACCGCTGGCGCGAGACCTATCCCCTCGGCTACGACCAGCCCGAGGACGGCTCGCTCTCCCCGCAGCAGGTCATCGAGCGCATCGGCCGGCTGGCACCGGAGGGCACGATCTTCACGGCCGGCGTCGGCCAGCACCAGATGTGGGCCGCGCACTTCATCGAGTACGACAGGCCCGCCACCTGGCTGAACTCCGGCGGCGCCGGAACCATGGGCTACGCGGTCCCGGCCGCCATGGGGGCCAAGGCGGGCGTGCCCGACCGCACCGTCTGGGCGATCGACGGCGACGGCTGCTTCCAGATGACCAACCAGGAGCTCGCCACCTGCGCCCTGAACAACATCCCGATCAAGGTCGCCGTCATCAACAACGGCGCCCTCGGGATGGTCCGCCAGTGGCAGACCCTCTTCTACAACCAGCGGTACTCCAACACAGTGCTGCACTCCGGCCCCGACGACGTCAACCCGGAGGCGAGGGGCACGCGGGTCCCCGACTTCGTGAAGCTGTCCGAGGCCCTGGGGTGCCACGCGATCCGCTGCGAGGACCCCGCCGACCTCGACAAGGTCATCGAGGAGGCCAACTCGATCAACGACCGCCCGGTCGTCGTGGACTTCATCGTCCACGAGGACGCGATGGTGTGGCCGATGGTCGCCGCCGGGACCTCCAACGACGAGATCATGGCCGCCCGGGACGTCCGCCCCGACTTCGGCGACAACGAAGACGACTGAGCGAGAGAGACCGAAGAGATCATGTCCAAGCACACGCTCTCCGTCCTGGTGGAGAACACCCCGGGCATCCTGGCCCGGATCGCCGCCCTCTTCTCCCGCCGCGGCTTCAACATCGACTCGCTCGCCGTCGGCGTCACCGAACACGCCGACATCTCCCGCATCACCATCGTGGTGAGCGTCGACGAGTTCCCGCTGGAGCAGGTCACCAAGCAGCTCAACAAGCTCGTCAACGTGCTGAAGATCGTCGAACTCGAACCCGGGCAGGCGGTCCAGCGGGAACTCGTTCTGGTGAAGGTGCGCGCCGACAACGAGACGCGCTCCCAGATCGTCGAGATCGTCCAGCTGTTCCGCGCCAAGACCGTGGACGTCTCACCGGAGGCCGTGACCATCGAGGCCACCGGCAGCAGCGACAAGCTGTCCGCCATGCTGAAGATGCTGGAGCCCT
Organism: Streptomyces sp. NPDC016640; assembly: GCF_043076215.1. Taxonomy (NCBI): domain Bacteria; kingdom Bacillati; phylum Actinomycetota; class Actinomycetes; order Kitasatosporales; family Streptomycetaceae; genus Streptomyces; species Streptomyces sp. NPDC016640. The sequence continues at coordinate 222,448 of NZ_JBIBRG010000009.1, read as the reverse complement.
TCGGCATCAAGGAGCTCGTCCAGTCCGGCACGATCGCGATCGGACGCGGTGCCCGTTCCATCACGGACCGGTCGCTGCGTGCGCTGGACCGGTCGGCGTAAGACGCGGAACGGGCGGCCGGACACGACCGGCCGCCCGCATTCCGAGACCCCGAACCTTCCCCTCCCCCCACCGTCATACGGTGGGACGCAACACCTGCACCCAAGGAGAGAACCCAAAGTGGCCGAGCTGTTCTACGACGCCGACGCCGACCTGTCCATCATCCAGGGCCGCAAGGTCGCGGTCATCGGGTACGGCAGCCAGGGCCACGCCCACGCCCTGTCGCTGCGCGACTCCGGCGTCGACGTGCGCGTCGGTCTGCACGAGGGCTCCAAGTCGAAGGCCAAGGCCGAGGAGCAGGGCCTGCGCGTGGTGAGCCCGTCCGAGGCCGCCGCCGAGGCCGACGTCATCATGATCCTGGTCCCGGACCCGATCCAGGCCCAGGTCTACGAGGAGCACATCGCCCCGAACCTCAGCGACGGCGACGCCCTGTTCTTCGGCCACGGCCTGAACATCCGCTACGGCTTCATCAAGCCCCCGGCCGGCGTGGACGTCTGCATGGTCGCCCCGAAGGGCCCGGGCCACCTGGTGCGCCGTCAGTACGAGGAGGGCCGCGGCGTTCCCTGCATCGCCGCCGTCGAGCAGGACGCCACGGGTAACGGCTTCGAGCTGGCCCTGTCGTACGCCAAGGGCATCGGCGGCACCCGCGCCGGCGTCATCAAGACGACCTTCACCGAGGAGACCGAGACCGACCTGTTCGGCGAGCAGGCCGTGCTGTGCGGTGGCACCGCCGCGCTGGTCAAGGCGGGCTTCGAGACGCTGACCGAGGCGGGCTACCAGCCGGAGATCGCCTACTTCGAGTGCCTGCACGAGCTGAAGCTGATCGTGGACCTCATGTACGAGGGCGGCCTGGAGAAGATGCGCTGGTCGATCTCCGAGACCGCCGAATGGGGCGACTACGTCACCGGCCCGCGGATCATCACCGACGCCACCAAGGCCGAGATGAAGAAGGTCCTCGCCGAGATCCAGGACGGCACGTTCGCCAAGAACTGGATGGACGAGTACCACGGCGGTCTGAAGAAGTACAACGAGTACAAGCAGCAGGACTCCGAGCACCTGCTGGAGACCACCGGCAAGGAGCTGCGCAAGCTCATGAGCTGGGTCGACGAGGAGGCGTAAGCCGCACCGCCGGGGGCCGGAGCGACATGCTCCGGCCCCTTGGGCGGACAGGGGCAACGTCGGTGGTACGGCGTTGTCCGTCCCGCCCCACCACGGACGGGTGATCCTTTTGAAGCACGTGGGACGACGCCCTCGGCGCCACTAGACTGCTGCACTACATACGCGTCAGGCCCACAGCGTCGTGCGTCTTCCACGCGGCAAGCACCCCTCCACCGCCTGCGGCCGTCGGGACGGCCGTCCGCATTGGACTTGTGAGGACTCACGTGAGCTCGAAACCCGTCGTACTCATCGCTGAAGAGCTGTCGCCCGCCACCGTCGACGCACTCGGACCGGACTTCGAGATCCGCCACTGCAACGGCGCGGACCGTGCCGAACTGCTGCCGGCCATCGCCGACGTGGACGCGATCCTCGTCCGCTCCGCCACCAAGGTCGACGCCGAGGCGATCGCCGCCGCCAGCCGCCTCAAGGTCGTCGCCCGGGCCGGCGTCGGCCTCGACAACGTCGACGTCTCCGCCGCCACCAAGGCCGGCGTGATGGTGGTCAACGCGCCCACCTCCAACATCGTGACCGCCGCCGAGCTCGCCTGCGGTCTCCTCGTCGCCACCGCCCGCAACATCCCGCAGGCCAACGCCGCGCTGAAGAACGGCGAGTGGAAGCGGAGCAAGTACACGGGCGTCGAGCTCGCCGAGAAGACCCTCGGTGTCGTGGGTCTGGGGCGGATCGGCGCCCTCGTCGCGCAGCGCATGTCCGCCTTCGGCATGAAGGTGGTCGCCTACGACCCCTACGTGCAGCCCGCGCGGGCCGCGCAGATGGGCGTGAAGGTGCTGTCGCTGGACGAGCTGCTCGAGGTCTCCGACTTCATCACCGTCCACCTGCCCAAGACCCCCGAGACGCTCGGCCTCATCGGCGACGACGCGCTGCGCAAGGTCAAGCCGGGCGTCCGCATCGTCAACGCCGCCCGCGGCGGGATCGTCGACGAGGAGGCGCTGTACTCGGCGCTCAAGGAGGGCCGGGTCGCGGGCGCGGGCCTGGACGTGTACGCCAAGGAGCCGTGCACTGACTCCCCGCTGTTCGAGTTCGACCAGGTGGTGTGCACCCCGCACCTCGGCGCCTCCACCGACGAGGCGCAGGAGAAGGCCGGCATCGCCGTCGCCCGTTCGGTGCGCCTCGCGCTCGCCGGCGAGCTGGTCCCGGACGCGGTGAACGTGCAGGGCGGGGTCATCGCGGAGGACGTCAAGCCGGGCCTGCCGCTCGCCGAGCGCCTCGGCCGCATCTTCACCGCGCTCGCCGGCGAGGTCGCGGTCCGCCTCGACGTCGAGGTGTACGGCGAGATCACCCAGCACGACGTGAAGGTGCTGGAGCTGTCCGCGCTCAAGGGCGTCTTCGAGGACGTCGTCGACGAGACGGTGTCCTACGTCAACGCGCCCCTGTTCGCCCAGGAGCGCGGCGTCGAGGTACGCCTCACCACCAGCTCCGAGTCGGCCGACCACCGCAACGTCGTCACCGTGCGCGGCACCCTGGCCGACGGTGAGGAGATCTCGGTCTCCGGCACGCTGGCCGGCCCCAAGCACGTCCAGAAGCTCGTCGCGGTCGGTGACTACGACGTGGACCTCGCGCTCGCCGACCACATGCTCGTCCTGCGCTACGAGGACCGGCCGGGCGTCGTCGGCACCGTGGGCCGCATCCTCGGCGAGGCGGGCGTCAACATCGCCGGCATGCAGGTCGCCCGTGCCACGGTCGGTGGTGAGGCGCTGGCGGTGCTGACCGTCGACGACACGGTGTCCCCCGGGGTGCTGGCCGAGCTCCCGGCGGAGATCGGCGCGACGTCGGTGCGTTCCGTCAACCTCGTCTGAGGTGACCGGGGGCCCCGCCCCCGACCCCCGTTCGCCCTGAACGGGATCGTCCTCACACGCCGGACGGGCTGAGTGGATCAGCCCGTCCGGCGTTTTCCGCGGCCGCCTCCCAGCCCACCCGGATCCCCGCCGGGAGCGGGCCCGGCTCGTCGGAACGGTTCACCTGATCGCGGCCGCCGGCACTACAGGCGGTGCACCTTGAGCGTCATGTGCAGCAGCAGCCGGTCCTCCCCGTCGTCCAGGTCGAGGCCGGTGAGCTGCTCGATCCGGGACAGCCGGTAGTACAGCGTCTGCCGGTGGATGCCCAGCTCGGCGGCGGTGCGCCCGGCCTGGCCCGCGCAGTCGAGGTAGACCTCCGCGGTGCGGGCGAGGTCCCGCTGGGCGGGGGAGAGCAGCGGGCCGACGGCCCGGTCGTGGGCGGCCCCCGGCGGCAGTGCGGTCAGCAGCCGGAAGGGGCCGATCGACGTCCACTGGGCGACCGGTCCGAGCCGGGGTTCGGCCAGTGCCGCCCGCGCCGACGCCGAGGCCTCCGCCCAGGCCGCGCCCAGGCCGGCGAGGCCCGCGCGGGGCGCGGCGATCCCCGCGGCCACCGCGGGGCCGCCCCGGCCGGCGGCGCCGCTGTCCCGCGCCCGCTCCAGCAGCCGGGAGGCCGCCGTCGTCGCCGGGGTCAGCACGTCCGTCGCGCGCAGCCGCAGCAGCAGGGCCAAGGACAGCGCCGTGGCGCCCCACGGCAGGGTGCACAGCGCCGTCGCCCCCGGCACCGTGCGGACGGAGGGGGCGTCCTCGGGCGCGGCGGAGGGCCAGGGGGCGACGCAGACCACCGTGTGCGGCCCCTCGGCGCGGGGGCCGAGCGCGGTGCGCAGGTCGGCGACCGCCATGTCCCGCTGCCAGTCCCGCTCGGCGGTCAGCACCGCCCGCAGTTCCCGCGTCAGGTCGGCGCCGTGCTGGGCCTCGTCCGCCAGCAGCGCCCCGATCCGGTCCGCCACCCCCATGGCCGCGTCCAGCTGTGCCGCGGAGGGGCCCGGGTCGTAGTCCAGCAGCCAGACGTAACCGAGGACGACGCCCCGATGGCGTACCGGCAGGCAGACGCGCCCCCGGTGCACGCCGGCCTCCGGGGTGCGCGGGACACGGACCGGGCCGGTCGCCCGGGTGATGCCGAAGCCCTCGAACCAGGCGCGCACGGCGGCCGTCGAACGGCGGGTCAGGATCGAGCGGGTGCGCACCGGGTCCAGCGCCGACGGATCGAGGTCGCCCTCGCTGTCGTACGCCCCGAAGGCGATCAGCTCGAAGTCGCGGTTCTCCAGGGTCGCCGGAGCGCCGAGCAGCTCCGAGATCTCGTCCACCAGTTCCTGGTAGTCATCCCTGTATTCCGGTGTCACCCGGGCATTCTGCCCCAGGATGCCGATGCCTTCATACATCTGTCCGAGATCGGCCGCACGGATGCGTGACAGCTGTCGATGGCCCACGATCGGGGGGATCCTTAGGTTTCACGGTGGTTCTCCGTGCCGTACCCGAATGGTCGGGTGACGGCCTCGTGCAGCTTGTGGAGGTGCCCCGTGCTGGGTCCCGTGATTCTCGCCGCGTCGCGCAGCGACCGGATGCGACGCCTGGTCTCGGCGGCCCCGGTGACCAAGCAGGTCGTCGACCGCTTCATCCCCGGTGAGACCGTCGACGAGATCCTGCCGGTCATCGGGGAGCTCACCGGCAACGGCCTGGAACTGACCATGGACGTCGTGGGCGAGGACATCACCACCCCCGAGCAGGCCACCGCCGCCCGCGACGCGTACCTGGAGCTCATCGACCGGCTGGAGCCGCTGGAGCTCGGCACCCGCGCCGAGATGTCAGTGAAGCTGTCGATGTTCGGGCAGGCCCTCCCCGGCGGCCACGAGCTGGCGCTCGCCAACGTCCGCCCGGTCGTCGAGGCCGCCGCCGGGATCGGCACCACGGTCACGCTGGACGCCGAGGACCACACCACCCTCGACTCGATGTTCGCCATCCACGAGGAGCTGCGCAAGGACGTCCCCCAGACCGGCTGCGTCATCCAGGCCTACCTCTTCCGCACCGAGGAGGACGCGCGCCGCCTCGCCGCGAACGGCAGTCGCGTACGGTTGGTGAAGGGGGCCTACAAGGAACCCGCCGAGGTCGCCTACCAGCAGAAGCACGAGATCGACAAGGCGTACGTGCGCATCCTGCGGACGCTGATGGAGGGCGGGGGCTACCCGATGATCGGGTCCCACGACCCGCGCCTGATCTCCATCGCCCAGGAACTCGCCCACCGCGCCGGACGCAAGCCCGACGAGTACGAGTTCCAGATGCTCTACGGCATCCGCGGCGACGAGCACCTGCGGCTGGCCGCCGAGGGCCACCGCATGCGCGTCTACACGGCCTACGGCACCGACTGGTACGGCTACTTCATGCGCCGCCTGGCGGAGAAGCCCGCCAACCTGAGCTTCTTCCTGCGGAGCATGATCAGCCATGACTGAGGCGACCCGGCCGTGCCCCGGCCCCGGCCGCCCGGGTGGGCACGGCGTGCGCCGCCTCGCGGAGAAGCCGGCGGACCCGCGGTTCTCCCTCCGCCCGCCGGCCACCACGGGCTGACACCACACCGCTCACATAAGGAGTTACGGAACCCATGGACGCTGTGACCCAGGTCCCCACCCCCGTCAACGAGCCGGTGCACGGCTACGCCCCCGGGACGCCCGAGCGGGCCCGGCTGGAGGCCAAGCTCAAGGAGCTGGCCGACAACCCGATCGACCTCACCTGCACCATCGGCGGTGAGCGCCGGATGGGCGGCGGCGAGGCCTTCCAGGTCGTCCAGCCGCACAACCACAGGGCCGTGCTCGGCACCTACCGCAACGCCACCCAGCAGGACGCGCGGGACGCCATCGACGCAGCGCTGGCCGCCGCGCCCGCCTGGCGCGCGATGTCCTTCGACGACCGCGCGGCGATCATCCTGCGCGCCGCCGAGCTGCTGGCCGGCCCCTGGCGCGAGACCATCGCCGCCTCCACCATGCTGGGCCAGTCCAAGACCGCCCAGCAGGCCGAGATCGACAGCCCCTGCGAGCTCGTCGACTTCTGGCGCTTCAACGTCCACTACGCGCGCGGCATCCTCGCCGAGCAGCCCCCGGCCAACTCCCCGGGTGTGTGGAACCGCCTCGACCACCGCCCGCTGGAGGGCTTCGTCTACGCGATCACGCCGTTCAACTTCTCGGCGATCGCGGCCAACCTCCCGACCGCGCCCGCGCTGATGGGCAACGTCGTCCTCTGGAAGCCGTCCCCGACCCAGACCCACGCCGCCGTGCTGCTCATGCGGCTGCTGGAGGAGGCGGGCCTGCCCAAGGGCGTCATCAACCTCGTCACCGGCGACGGCATCGAGGTCTCGAAGGTCGCGCTGGAGCACCGGGACCTGGCCGGCATCCACTTCACCGGCTCGACCAAGACCTTCCAGCACCTGTGGAAGACGGTCGGCCAGAACATCGAGAAGTACCGCGCCTACCCGCGCCTGGTGGGCGAGACCGGCGGCAAGGACTTCGTCGTCGCCCACCCGTCGGCCGACCCCGCGATCCTCAGGACCGCGCTGACCCGCGGTGCCTTCGAGTACCAGGGCCAGAAGTGCTCGGCGACCTCCCGCGCCTACATCCCGGCGTCGATCTGGAACTCCGGCTTCAAGGAGGAGTTCGCCGCCGAGGTCGACGGCATCAGGATGGGTGACGTCACCGACCTGTCCAACTTCATCGGCGCCGTCATCGACGAGCGGTCCTTCGCCAAGAACAAGGCCGCCATCGACCGGGCCAAGGAGGACGCCTCCTGCACGATCGTCGCGGGCGGCACCTACGACGACTCCGAGGGCTACTTCGTCCGCCCGACCGTCATCGAGTGCGGCGACCCGGAGAACGAGGTGTTCCGCACCGAGTACTTCGGCCCGATCCTCGCCGTGCACGTCTACGACGACGAGAAGTACGACGAGATGCTGACCCAGATGGAGTCGGTGTCCGACTACGCCCTCACCGGCTCGGTCATCGCGAACGACCGCGCGGCGGCGGCGTACACGATGGACAAGCTGCGCTACGCGGCCGGCAACTTCTACATCAACGACAAGTCGACCGGTGCCGTCGTCGGCCAGCAGCCCTTCGGCGGCGGCCGTGCCTCCGGCACCAACGACAAGGCCGGCGCCCCCCAGAACCTGATGCGCTGGACCCTGACCCGGGCCATCAAGGAGACCCTGGTCCCGCCGACCGACTACACCTACCCGCACATGGGCTGAGCCCTCACCGGGCAACGACGGGCCGGATCCCGCACGGGGTCCGGCCCGCTCGCGTCACAATCACGCCATGACCCTCCGCACCGCACACACCGCCGACCTCACGCCCGCCGAACTGACCGCCGCCCGTTCCCTGTTGCGCGACGCCTTCGACGGCGACCTCACCGACGAGGACTGGGAGCATGCGCTGGGCGGCATGCACGCCCTGGTCCACGATGAGCGGGGACTCGCCGCGCACGGCGCGGTCGTGATGCGGAGGGCGCGGTACCGGGCGCGCTGGCTGCGGGTCGGATACGTGGAGGGGATCGCCGTACGGCACGACGTACGACGGCAGGGGCTCGGCAGCGCGGTCATGGCCGCCCTGGAGGGTGTCATCACCCGGGCCTACGATCTCGGCGCACTGTCCGCGAGCGACGACGGGGCGTTGCTCTACACGGCGCGCGGCTGGCGGGCCTGGGACGGGAGGATCTGCGCGCTCGGTCCGGACGGCGTGGTCCGGCTGTCCGACGAGGAGGGGTCCACCTATGTGTGGCCCGTGCCGGCCGATCTCGGGAGCGAGCTCGTTTTCGACTGGCGGGACGGCGACGTCCTCTGAACCCCGGACAGGGAAAAGCCCAGCTCGGCGCGGCGAGACGCACTCCACCGTCTCAGATAGTAGGAAGTCCGAGTAATTGTGGAGACAGGTGCTCCTCGCTCCCTTAGCTTTGTAGGAGCCGAACGTCTCGCTCGATCCAGCGAAGGGCGGTCGTGAGCCGGGCCCGTGCAGGCAACCCCTGCGGCCGGTGCTCCCCGCCCCATCCGGCGTCTCGAAAGCCCCCCTTTCCGTGCTCCAGGCATGCCGAAGGAGTCATGAACCATGCCCGAGACGACCGCCCGCCGCCGTGTCCGCCACATCGCCCGCACGAGCGAAGCCGACCGCAAGAACGCCGCCGCCGCACTCCAGCGCGCCCTCGACCGCAGGGACAACGGCGGCTCGGCCGGCCACTGACCCGCCGTCACCGTCCGTATGCCGGACGGTCCATGTCATCCCGTGGGACGAGGAGTAGGGTGCCCGCATGTCTCGCAGCATCAATCTCGCAGTGATCCCCGGTGACGGCATCGGCCAGGAGGTCGTGGCCGAGGGTCTGAAGGTCCTCTCCGCCGTCCTTCCGCAGGATGTGAAGCTGGAGACCAAGGAGTACGACTTCGGTGCCCAGCGCTACCACGCCACCGGTGAGACCCTCACCGAGGCCGACCTCGACGAGCTGAAGCGGCACGACGCCATCCTGCTCGGCGCCATCGGCGACCCGAGCGTCCCCTCCGGCGTCCTGGAGCGCGGCTTCCTGCTCAAGCTCCGCTTCGCCTTCGACCACCACGTCAACCTGCGTCCGTCGAAGCTGCTGCCGGGCGTCGCCACTCCGCTCGCCGGGCAGCCCGAGATCGACTTCGTCGTCGTCCGCGAGGGCACCGAGGGCCCGTACACCGGCAACGGCGGCACCATCCGCAAGGGCACCCCGCACGAGGTCGCCACCGAGGTCTCCGTCAACACGGCCTTCGGCGTCGAGCGTGTGGTCCGCGACGCCTTCGCCCGCGCCCAGGCCCGCCCGCGCAAGAAGCTCACGCTGGTGCACAAGAACAACGTGCTGACCTTCGCCGGCCATCTGTGGACGAACGTCTTCAACCAGGTGGCCGAGGAGTACCCCGAGGTCACCACCGACTACATCCACGTCGACGCCGCGACGATCTACCTCGTCACCGACCCGGCCCGCTTCGACGTCATCGTCACCGACAACCTCTTCGGGGACATCATCACCGACCTCGCCGCGGCCGTCTCCGGCGGCATCGGCGTCGCCGCGAGCGGGAACATCAACCCCTCCGGCGACTACCCGTCGATGTTCGAGCCCGTGCACGGCTCGGCCCCGGACATCGCCGGCCAGGGCAAGGCCGACCCCAGCGCCACGGTCCTGTCCGTCGCCCTCCTCCTGCGTCACCTCGGCCACGACTCCGAGGCGGCCCGCATCGAGGACGCCGTCTCCGCCGACCTCGCGGAGCGCGTCGGCCTGCCCGCCCGCAGCACCTCGGAGATCGGCGACGCCCTCGTCGCGCGAGTAGCCGGCTGACCCGGCGCACCCACTCGAGCCACCTCGAAGCCGCCGGGCCGCATCCGCTCCCGGCGGCTTCCGCATGTCCCCGCCGGGTGCCACCATCAACCATCGGGCCGCATTCACCCCGTTCCTTCCGCTGTCACCCCCCGGGCGATAATCGGACACGGAGCCGCGGAATGGGGAAGTGCTCGGACGTCCTAGTACTGGCCACAGGCCGTACGGGCGTGTGCGCGGCCCGTCACTACAACCGGTGAAGGACAACCACTCATGACGACGCCCACGATCGAGCTCAAGCCCTCGGCCCACCCGCTCTCGGACGCCAAGCGCGAGGCGATCCTGGCCGGCCCCGGGTTCGGCCGCCACTTCACCGACCACATGGTGACGATCAAGTGGACCGAGGGCCGCGGCTGGCACGACGGCCAGCTCGTCCCGTACGCGCCGATCCCCCTCGACCCCGCCACCACCGTCCTGCACTACGCGCAGGAGATCTTCGAGGGTCTGAAGGCCTACCGCCGGCCCGACGGCTCGGTCGCCACCTTCCGTCCGGAGAAGAACGCCGAGCGTTTCCGGCGCTCCGCCCGCCGCCTCGCGATGCCCGAGCTGCCGGTCGAGACCTTCATCGAGGCGTGCGACGTCCTGGTCGCGCAGGACAGCGCGTGGGTGCCGGCGCACGGCGGCGAGGAGTCCCTCTACCTGCGCCCCTTCATGATCGCCACCGAGGTCGGCCTGGGCGTCAAGCCCGCCAACGAGTACCTGTTCCTGGTGATCGCCTCCCCGGCCGGAGCCTATTTCCCGGGCGGTGTGAAGCCGGTCTCCATCTGGGTCTCCGAGGACCACGTCCGTGCCGTCCCCGGCGGCATGGGCGACGCCAAGACCGGCGGCAACTACGCGGCCTCCCTGCTCGCCCAGGCCGAGGCCGCCACCAAGGGCTGCGACCAGGTCTGCTACCTCGACGCCGTGGAGCACACCTGGGTCGAGGAACTCGGCGGGATGAACCTGTACTTCGTGTACGGCGACAGGATCGTCACCCCCACCCTCAGCGGCTCCATCCTGGAGGGCGTCACCCGTGACTCCCTGCTGACCGTCGCCCGCGACCTCGGCTACGAGGCCGTCGAGGAGCGCGTCTCGGTGGAGCAGTGGCAGCGCGACTCCGAGAACGGCAGCCTCACCGAGGTCTTCGCCTGCGGCACGGCGGCCGTCATCACCCCGGTCGGCACGGTCAAGCGGGCCGGCGCCGAATGGCGGCAGAGCGGCGGCGAGCCCGGCGAGGTCACCCTGCGTCTGCGCCAGGCCCTGCTCGACATCCAGCGCGGCACCGTCGAGGACAAGCACGGCTGGATGCACCGCCTCGGCTGATCCTCGTCCCGCCGTCCCGCCTCCCCGCCGGGGCCGCTCCGGCATCGCGCCGGAGCGGCCCCGGCGGCGTTCCGCCGGCAAGCGTCGCTCCGAGTGGTGCTCGATGCGGATCGCACAGGGCGCCGGCAACGCCCGCACCCGAGTTCGCGGCGGCGCTCGAACTCCGGCCCGGCATCCACTGCGCCACCCGGCGGCAGCCGAAGGCCCGGAAGATCCAGGAGACGCGGATGCCGGGTGGGCGCAGGCGGGTCCCGCCGCGCGAGGACGCGTCCAGCCGGGTGCCCGGCGCCACCGGCGGGCTGACCGACGTCTTCGTGCGCGACCCGACGTCCCCGTGCGCGACCCGCGCGAGGGGACCGTCGAGCGGGCCGCCGTCGGCCCGGACGGCGCCCGGGCCGGCGGCGACTCCTCCATGCCGAACACGCACCGCCCGCATCCTGAGACGGATCGTGAGCACGGGGCCGCTTGTGCCAGACTGCCTCCGTGCTCTCGTTCGCCACGATTATTGGCAGCAGGCGCGCCGGTCCGCAGTGACCGCACGTACGACACGGTACGGGCGGACACCGTCGTCCTCGACCCGCGCGCAGACCTCTCGCACCCGCGAGGGGTTTTTCTGTTTCCCGGCCCATCCGCAGCCGGGAACGGGGCGCGAGGGAGCATGGGGGGACGGTGGAGCCGGTCATTCCGGTAGACCGAGATCCAACACAGGAGCCTTCAGACCATGACCGCAACCAGCGAGACCGACGACTCGTTCCACGTCTTCGACACCACCCTGCGCGACGGCGCCCAGCGTGAGGGGATCAACCTCACGGTCGCCGACAAGCTCGCCATCGCGCGGCACCTGGACGAGTTCGGCGTGGGCTTCATCGAAGGCGGCTGGCCCGGCGCGAACCCGCGGGACACCGAGTTCTTCGCCCGCGCCCAGCAGGAGATCGAGTTCCGCCACGCCCAGCTGGTCGCCTTCGGCGCCACCCGCCGCGCCGGCACCACCGCCGAGCAGGACCCGCAGGTCAGGGCGCTCCTCGATTCCGGCGCGCAGGTGATCACCCTGGTCGCGAAGTCCCACGACCGCCATGTCGAGCTCGCCCTGCGCACCACCCTCGAGGAGAACCTGGAGATGGTCCGCGACACCGTGGCCTTCCTCAAGGGCCGGGGCCGCCGGGTCTTCGTCGACTGCGAGCACTTCTTCGACGGCTACCGCGCCGACCCCGAGTACGCCAAGGCGGTCGTCCGCGCCGCCGCCGAGGCCGGCGCCGACGTGGTCGTCCTGTGCGACACCAACGGCGGCATGCTCCCGGCCCAGATCCAGGCCGTGGTCTCCACCGTGCTCGCCGACACCGGCGCCCGGCTCGGCATCCACGCCCAGGACGACACCGGCTGCGCGGTCGCCAACACCCTCGCCGCCGTCGACGCGGGCGCCACCCACGTCCAGTGCACCGCCAACGGCTACGGCGAGCGGGTCGGCAACGCCAACCTGTTCCCGGTCGTGGCCGCCCTGGAGCTGAAGTACGGCAAGCAGGTCCTGCCCGAGGGCCGGCTGCGCGAGATGACCCGCATCTCGCACGCCATCGCCGAGGTCGTCAACCTCACCCCCTCCACCCACCAGCCCTACGTCGGTGTCTCCGCCTTCGCGCACAAGGCCGGCCTGCACGCCTCCGCCATCAAGGTCGACCCGGACCTCTACCAGCACATCGACCCCGAGCAGGTCGGCAACACCATGCGCATGCTGGTCTCCGACATGGCCGGCCGCGCCTCCATCGAGCTCAAGGGCAAGGAGCTCGGCATCGACCTCGGCGACGACCGCGAACTGGTCGGACGGGTCGTCGAGCGGGTCAAGGAGCGCGAGCTCGAGGGCTACACCTACGAGGCCGCCGACGCCTCCTTCGAACTGCTGCTGCGCGCCGAGGCCGAGGGCAGGCCGCTGAAGTACTTCGAGGTCGAGTCCTGGCGCGCCATCGTCGAGGACCGCCCCGACGGCACCCACGCCAACGAGGCCACGGTCAAGCTGTGGGCCAAGAGCGAGCGCATCGTCGCCACCGCCGAGGGCAACGGCCCGGTCAACGCCCTGGACCGCGCCCTGCGCGTCGCCCTGGAGAAGATCTACCCCCAGCTGGCCAAGCTGGAGCTGGTCGACTACAAGGTCCGCATCCTCGAGGGCAAGCACGGCACCCAGTCCACGACCAGGGTGCTGATCTCCACGTCCGACGGGGCGGGGGAGTGGTCCACGGTGGGCGTCGCGGAGAACGTCATCGCCGCGTCCTGGCAGGCGCTGGAGGACGCGTACGCGTACGGGCTGCTGCGGGCCGGGGTGGAGCCGGCGGCGTAGCGGGCGGTGCCGGCGGGGGTGGCACCGGAAACCCCTGCCGGTCCGGATGTCCGTTTCGCTCCCGATTCAGGTAGCTTCGAACATATGGACGCGCTGTCGCGTACGCTCGTACGCCTCTTCATCGTGCCGATGGCCGCCGCGCTGGCGGTCCTGATCGCCGGTGCGCCCGGGGCGCAGGCGGTCACGGATCTCTCGGTCGTCGCCGAGAAGCTGCGCGAGAGCCCCGTCTACGTCGATCCCGGGGCCGAGGACATCCTCGCCCGGTCCGACGCCGAGGCCCTGGCCGACAAGATCGAGGACGCGGACGAACCGGTCTTCGTGGTGGTGCTCCCGGCGGACTACCCGACCCGGGACCTCTTCCGGAACCTGCGGACCGAGACCGGCGTCACGGGTCTGTACGGCATCCGGCTCGGCGACGGGTTCGACGCCCGCGCCGACAGCGGTGTGCTCAGCCGCGACGGGGTGCGGAACCTGGTCACGGCCGTGCGGGGCGCCGGGGACGCCAAGGCCCAGCTGAACGACTTCGTCGACGGCGCGCTGCGCAACACCGGCGGCTCGGCGCCGGGCTCCTGGAGCGAGGGGTCCGGCGGCGACGTGCCCGTCGGCGGGCTGATCACCGTCGGCGCCGTGCTGGCGGCCGGCGGCGCCGGGGCGTACGCCGTGGTCCGCCGCAACCGGCGGCGCCACGAGGAGGAGCGGCGGGCCGCGCTGGAGAGGCTGCGGGTGGTGGTCGACGAGGACATCACCGCCTTCGGCGAGGAACTCGACCGCCTCGACTTCCATCCCGCCGAACGCGGCGCCGACGACGCGATGCGCGCGGACTACGAGCACGCGCTGGACGCCTACGAGCAGTCCAAGACCTTCATGGCCGAGGCGCGCGAACCGGAGGACGTCCGGGCCGTCACCCAGGCCGTGGAGGACGGCCGCTTCGCCCTCGCCTCCCTCACCGCCCGCCGCGAGGGGCGCCCGCCGCCGGAGCGCAGGCCGCCCTGCTTCTTCGACCCGCGCCACGGTCCCTCGGTGGCCGACGCCGTCTGGACGCCGCCGGGCGGCGCCGAGCGCGAGGTGCCGGTCTGCGCCGCCGACCGGGCCCGCCTCGCCGACGGCCTGGACCCCGCGGTCCGCGAGGTCGACACCGACCACGGCCGCCGCCCCTACTGGGACGCCGGTCCCGCCTACGGCCCCTGGGCCGGCGGCTACTTCGGCGGCGGCCTGCTGCCCGGCCTGCTCGTCGGCACCATGCTCGGCGGCATGATGGCCGGCCCCGGCTACGCGGCCGACTACGGCGCCGGCTACGGCGAGTTCAACGGCTACGGCGGCGGCGACGTCTCCGGCGCGGACTTCGACGGCGGTGACTTCGGCGGTGACTTCGGAGGAGGCGGCGGGGGCGACTTCGGGGGCGGCGGCGGGGACTTCGGCGGCGGCCTCTGAACGGGCGGCGGGGAGGGTCTCCACCGGCCCCCGTGCGTCTCCCCCGCGGTCCGGACACGCCGAGCGCCCGCTCTCCCGTGCGGGGAGGCGGGCGCGCTCAGGGGGTGGCGCCGGACGGGGCGCCGCAGGGGGTGTCAGGCGGTCTTGCGGATCGCCGAGATGTCGAGGCTCAGCCTGATCCTGTCGGAGACCAGGACGCCGCCCGTCTCCAGCGCGGCGTTCCAGGTCAGGCCCCACTCGGAGCGCAGGATCTCCGCCTTGCCCTCGAAGCCGACGCGCTCGTTGCCGAAGGGGTCCGTCGCGGCGCCGTTGAACTCCAGGTCGATGGTGAGCGGCCTGGTGGTGCCCAGGATGGTCAGGTCGCCGGTGATGCGGTAGTCGTCGCCGCCGAGGGCCTCCGCCCGGGTGGATCGGAACGTCATCGCCGGGAACTCCTCGGTCCGGAAGAAGTCCGCGGTCCTCAGGTGGCCGTCGCGGTCGGCGTTGCCCGTGTCGATGCTGTCCATCACCACGTCGATCGTGGCCGTGGACCGGGAGGGGTCGGAGCCGTCGAGCCGCAGCGTGCCGGTGAACTCCTGGAAGCCGCCCTTGACGTTCGTGACCATGGCGTGCCGGGCGACGAAGCCGATCGTGCTGTGCGCCGGGTCGATCGTGTACTCGCCGGTCAGCGCGGCGAGGTCCGGGTTCACGGGGGCGGTGGCGGTGGCGGTCTGGTCGTTCCTGCGGCCGAAGATGCCCATGACGTTCCTCCTGAGATCACGTTGAATGTTCAACTAACTGAACAGAACCCACCGTAGACCCATTCCCTTCAACATTCAACATCTTCGGGGAGGTCCCGTGCTTGGACCGCCGGAACGCGTGGTACCCGCAGGCCGTGCCCTCGGTAGCGGTGCTGGTGGAGCTGGTGCGGCGCGACACGTCGGGCGGCCAGGTGAAGTGCTGGGAGCGGTTCGCGCGGTGCGCCGCCCGCCTCCCGGAACGCCTGCCGCACGGGCCCGGCGACACCCCGCTCGACCTGACCGTCTACTTCCTCGGTGACCAGGAGCGGACCGAGCCGCTGGCCCCGCACGTCCGGTACGCCATGCTCCGGCCGGTGCTCGGCACGGCGGCCCTCCGGTCGGCCGACGGCGCGGAGGACGTCTGCGACCTCGCGCCCTGGCACCCGCGGCTCGCGGCGCTGCTGCCCCGGCACGACGTCTGGCACCTCACCCACGATTTCGCCTTCGCCACCACCGCCGTACGGCTGGACCGCCGCACCGCCCGGCGATCCGGCCCACGCCCCCGGATCGTCGCCTCCGTGCACACCGACGTACCGCTGCTGGCCTCCGTCTACGCCCGCCACCTCGCCGGCCGACGGCTGCCCGGTACCCACCCGGCGCTGGACGGCCTGCTCGCGGACCGGGCCGAGACCTGGCTGCGCCGGCGCCGCGACCGGCTGCTGGCCCGCTGCGAACGCGTCCTGGCCCCCACCCCGCAGGGGCGCGCGGAACTCGCCCGCACCCTCGGCCCGGACCGCGTCGCCCCGCTGCGCCGGGGCATCGACCACGGCCTCTTCCGGCCCGACCCCACCGCACGCGCCCGGCTGGCGCGCGAGTACGGCGTCCCGGCCGACCGCCCGCTGGTGCTGTTCGCCGGCCGGCTGGACGCCACCAAGGGCGTACCGCTGCTGACCGAGAGCGTCCGGCTGCTGCGCGCGCGGGGCCGGGCCGCGCACCTGGTCATGGCGGGGGCGGGCGCCGGGGAGGACGCCGTACGCCGCTCGCTCGGCCCGGACGTCACCCTGCTCGGGACGCTCCCGCAGGAACGGCTGGCCCGGGTGTACGCGGGCTGCGACCTCTTCGCCTTCCCCTCCCGCACCGAGACCAGCGGCAACGTCGTCGCGGAGGCGATGGCGTCCGGCCTGGCGGTCGTCCTGCCCGAGGGCGCGCACACCACCCGCTGGCTGACGGCACCCGGCCGGGACGGCATCGTCGTCCCCCGCGACGACCCGGGAGCCTGGGCGGACGCCCTGGGCCGGCTGCTCGACCGGCCCGCCCTGCGCGAGGCGGTACGCCACCGGGCGGCGGCGACGTCCAGGCACAGCCACCCCTCCTGGGACCGGGTGCTGCGCGAGGACCTCCTCCCGGTCTGGTGCCCTCCCGCCCGGACCCCCCGGCACACCCCGGGCCCCGGCCGCTGAGCCCCCGTGGCCGGGCCGCCCGCCTCACGTCCCGACGCCGTCCCGTCCCCGCCCGTGCGACGCCGCGATGACCGGGGACGTGTCCAGGGCCGCGATCCCCGCCGCCACCAGCGCCAGCCCCGTCACCGTCACCGCCGAGACCGGCAGGCCCGTGCGGACGGTCTCCTCGAACAGCAGCACGCCCACGCTCACCGCGACCACCGGTTCCGTCGCGTCCAGGACGGTCATGCTCGCGGTCAGCGGCCCCCGCTGGAAGGCGCTCTGGATGAGCAGCAGGCCGCCCACGCTGGCCGCGACGAGCGCGTAGGTCTGCCAGGCGGCCAGGGCCGTGGGCAGCCCGTGCCGGAGCCGGTCCACCGTCGCGGCCAGCAGGACGGACTGGGTGCCCATCACCGCCCCGGCGGCGAGCGCCGTCGCCGAGGCCCGCCACGGGCCGGTCAGCAGCCGCGCCCCCGCGAGGGCGGCGGCCACCACGGCCGCGACCACCCCCACGACCAGCAGCCAGGACATCGGCCCGGCGGCCCGCGGATCACCGCCGCGCGGACGGGCGGACAGCAGGGCCAGGGCGAGCCCGGCGGCCACCGCGGCCGTGCCCAGCCACTCGCGGCGCCCCAGCCGCATCCGGTGCAGCCGCGCCGACAGCGGCACGGCGAAGACCAGTTCGGCCACGATCAGCGGCTGCACCAGACTCAGCGGCCCGAACGCCAGCGCCAGTGACTGGAAGCCGTACGCCACCACGGCCAGCCCGATCCCGCACAGCCACAGCCGGTCCCGCACCAGATGCCCCAGCAGCCGCGCGGTGAGCGCCTCCGCGTCCGGCCGCGCCGCCGCCGCCCACTGCTGCATGACCCCCGCGACGGCGAAGCAGACAGCGGCGGCGAGCGCGGCGAGGACGGCGACCCCCATGACGGAACGACCCCCGCCGGCCGGTCAGTCCGGCGTCCGCCGGGCCGGCGCGTCCCGCGTCGCCCCCCGGGTGTGGACGTACAGCGCGCGCCGGTCGCCGACGTCGAGGCGCTGGGGGAGCGGCAGCTCGTGGCGCACCGGCCGCGCGTGGTCGGCGAGTTGCCGGCGCGGGTCGTAGACCTGGTTGAACTTCCACAGCATGCGGGCGAAGTCGGTCTGCCCGTGCAGCAGATCGCGGGTGAGCACCCGTGCCGCGCCGAACGCCGTGCGCACCCCCAGGTGCTTGCGGTTGATGACCGCCTGGGTGCGCACCAGCTCCTCGTAGAAGCGCTCCAGCGGCAGCGTGGTCGGCACCACCGCGTGCTGGATGTCGAAGAGCCGGTAGTCGCGGGTGGTGAGCCGGCGCGACTCGGTGTGCCAGATCTCCGTACCCGGATACGGCGTCATCACGGTGAAGTGCACGATCTCCGGTACGGCCAGCGCGAACTCCCGTACCGCGCGGAAGCGTTCCTCGTCCCAGGCCGGGTCCACGATCAGGTTGACGGCGACCTGGATGCCGAGCCGGCGGGCCGTCCGGAGCGCCTCGAGGTTCTCGTCGGGGCTGACCCGTTTGCGGTACAGGTCGAGCACCTCGGCGTCGATCGCCTCCATGCCGAGGAACATGTAGCGCAGTCCCAGCCGCGCCCACCGCTCGAACACCTCGGGGTGGCGCAGCAGGACGCCGGAGCGGGTCTCCAGGTAGTACCGCTTGCGGATGCCGCGCCGTTCCACCTCCGCGGCGATGGCGTTGCCGTGCTCGGGCCGGATGAACGCCACGTCGTCCACGATGAACACGTTCGGCTCGCGGATGCCCGCCAGCTCCTCGGCCGCCGCCTCCGGCGAGGCCTTGCGGTAGCTGCGGCCGTAGAACGTCCACGCCGAGCAGAACGAGCAGTCCCAGGGGCAGCCGCGGGTGAACTCGACGGAGGCGCACGGGCCGAGCTCGCCGATGAAGTAGCGGCGCCGGCTGCGCATCAGGTCGCGGGCCGGGGACGGCGCGTCGATGCTGTGCAGCATCAGCGGCGCGGGGCCGCGTCCGGCGGGCGTGACGATGCCCGGCACGCCCTCCACCCCGCCGTCGCGCACCGCCTCCAGCAGCGGCGCGAGAGCCGGCTCCCCCTCCCCGCGGACCACCGCGTCGACCGCGCCCGCCGCCTGGTCGATGACCTCCTCGGCGACGAAGGAGACACTGTGCCCGCCGAGGAACACGAAGCAGCCCGGTACCTCCTGCTTCACCCGCGCGGCCAGCTCGATCGCCTCGGGGACGTTCGCCAGGTAGTTCAGCGAGATGCCGAGGGCCTGCGGCCGGAAGGAGCGCACCTCGTCGCGCAGCCGGCCGGGGCCGAGCACCTGCAGGTCGACGACCCGGACCTGGTGGCCGGCCGCCCGGGCGGCGCCCGCCACCCGTTCCAGGCCCAGCGGTTCGAGCCGGAGGAAGATCTCGGAGTACATCAGGGCGCTGGGGTGGACGAGCAGCAGACGCATGGTGACCTTGCCACGGGGGCCGGACGGACCGGACGGAAAAGGGTGTCCCCTTCGGACGGAAAGGGGTGTCCCCTTCGTATCCCGCGCCGGCCCGCCGCGTTGCCCCCGTACACCCGCCTGGCCGCATCGCGCGGCACGCAGGAGTGGTCCCGCGCCGCGGCACACCGCCCCCGGCGGCCCGCGTGACCCGGCCGCCGGCGGAGGACGGCGCGCGCCGGACCGGGCGGCGCCGGGGCCGGGCGGACGGGCCAGCGCTGGCGCGGTGCGCCGGGGTGGGGGTGTCCTGGAGGACGAGGACCCGCAGCGACCACGAGACCGAAGCGGACCGACAGCGCAGGGAGACCGACTCGTGACCACCACCGGCCCCGGCTCCACCTACGACCCCCCGGCGGATCCCGCACGCGGTGCCGCCCCGGCCGCCGCGCGCGGACACCGGCCGCCGCCGCGCACGGACCGGCGCGTGGCACTGGTCACGGGCGCGTCCTCGGGCATCGGCGCGGCCACCGCGCGGCGCTTCGGCGCCGAGGGCTGGCACCTGCTGCTCAGCGGGCGGGACCGGCGCCGCCTGGAGGAGACGGCGTCCGGCACGTCCGCGGTCCTGCTGCCCGCCGACCTCGCCGCCCCGGAGGGCGCGCGGCGGCTGGCGGAGGCCGCCCTGCGGGCCACCGGCCGGATCGACGTCCTGGTCGCCGGGGCGGGCATCGGCTGGGCGGGGCCGTTCCTGACCATGCCGCACACCGACATCGACCGGGTGCTGTTCCTGGACCTCAACGCGACACTGCACCTCGTGAGGGAGCTGCTGCCCGCCATGGTCGGGGCCGGCGGGGGCCGGATCGTGCTCGTCGGCTCGGTGGCCGGCAGCGTGGGCGTGCGGGAGGAAGCGGTGTACTCCGCCGCCAAGGCCGGACTCGCCGCGTTCGCCGAGGCGCTCCGGCAGGAACTGCGCGGTACGGGCGTCGGGGTGACCCTCGTCGTGCCGGGCGCCGTCGACACGGGCTTCTTCGCCCGCCGCGGCAGGCCCTACCGCCGTTCCCGTCCGCGCCCCACCTCGCCCGGCCGGGTCGCGGCCGCGGTCTGGGACGCCGTCCGTGAGGCACGCGACGACACCTACGTCCCCGCCTGGCTCGCCCTCCCGGGCCGGGTACGCGCCCTCACCCCCGGCCTCTACCGCCGGCTCCTGCGCCACTTCGGCTGAGGCCCGCGCCGGCGCGCCGGTGTCCGGGCAGGTCCCCGCCGTTCCCGGCGGCGGAGGCGGTGCGTGCGAGGCCCGGACGCCGGGCCTTCCCGGGCCCCACCCGGCGTGCGCTGCCCCACCGCCACGGCCGTACCGTCACCCTCCGCGTGAGCGAACCAACCCGAACGGGTGAAGCGGTGGAGAACGTCCGGGATCACCCGGTGCGGCGCGCGCCGAGGGCCCCGGAGCCCGTGGGGATCCCGGCCACCGGCGGTCGGCCGTGGCCGCGCGTCACTCCCGGGGAGGCATGCGCCGCCCGTGAATGTGAGGTGGCTCTCAGCTGACGACTTTGTGTGACCTCTACAAGCCGGATGCCCTCTGAGCAGTCGAAACGCCCGCCTGCCCCCGTGGTTCTGTTCAGTGGCACCAGGAAAACACCCCGGAGACTGTGAGGAGTCGACGGCTCGCATTTCCGGGTGGTCTTCGTAAGGTCACTACATGACCGTTTTGGATGAGGCGCCGGGCGAGCCGACCGACGCGCGCGGACGCGTGGCCGAACTGCACGAGATCCGTGCCCAGGCACTGGCCGGACCGAGCGAGAAGGCGACCCAGGCGCAGCACGCCAAGGGCAAGCTGACCGCGCGGGAGCGCATCGAACTGCTGCTGGACCCCGGGTCCTTCCGCGAGGTCGAGCAGCTGCGCCGGCACCGGGCCACGGGCTTCGGTCTGGAGACGAAGAAGCCCCACACGGACGGTGTGATCACCGGCTGGGGCACCGTCGAGGGCCGCACGGTCTTCGTCTACGCCCACGACTTCCGGATCTTCGGCGGAGCGCTGGGCGAGGCCCACGCCACCAAGATCCACAAGATCATGGACATGGCCATCGCGGCCGGTGCGCCGCTGGTCTCCCTCAACGACGGCGCCGGCGCCCGCATCCAGGAGGGTGTCTCCGCCCTCGCCGGCTACGGCGGCATCTTCCAGCGCAACACCAAGGCCTCCGGCGTCATCCCGCAGATCAGCGTGATGCTCGGCCCGTGCGCGGGCGGCGCGGCCTACAGCCCCGCCCTGACGGACTTCGTGTTCATGGTCCGCGAGACCTCGCAGATGTTCATCACCGGCCCCGACGTGGTCAAGGCGGTCACCGGCGAGGAGATCACCCAGAACGGGCTCGGCGGCGCGGACGTGCACGCCGAGACCTCCGGCGTCTGCCACTTCGCCTACGACGACGAGGAGACGTGCATCCACGAGGTGCGCTACCTCCTCTCCCTGCTCCCGCAGAACAACCGGGAGAACCCGCCGCGGGTGGAGTGCTCCGACTCCGCGGACCGCCGCGGCGAGGTCCTGCTGGACCTGGTCCCGGCCGACGGCAACCGGCCCTACGACATGGCCAAGGTCATCGAGGAGATCGTCGACGACGGCGAGTACCTGGAGGTCCACGAGCGCTGGGCGCGCAACATCATCTGCGCCCTGGCCCGGATGGACGGCCAGGTCGTCGGCATCGTCGCCAACCAGCCGCAGTCGCTGGCCGGCGTGCTGGACATCGAGGCGTCCGAGAAGGCCGCCCGCTTCGTCCAGATGTGCGACGCCTTCAACATCCCGATCCTCACCTTCCTGGACGTCCCCGGCTTCCTCCCGGGCGTCGACCAGGAGCACGGCGGCATCATCCGCCACGGCGCCAAGCTGCTGTACGCCTACTGCAACGCCACCGTGCCGCGGATCTCGCTGATCCTGCGCAAGGCGTACGGCGGCGCGTACATCGTCATGGACAGCCAGTCCATCGGCGCCGACCTCACCTACGCCTGGCCGACCAACGAGATCGCCGTGATGGGCGCCGAGGGCGCGGCGGGCGTCATCTTCCGCCGTCAGATCGCCGCGGCCGAGGACCCCGAGGCCATGCGGGCCCGCATGGTCAAGGAGTACAAGTCCGAGCTGATGCACCCGTACTACGCGGCCGAGCGCGGCCTGGTCGACGACGTGATCGACCCGGCCGAGACCCGCGAGGTGCTGATCCGTTCGCTGGCGATGCTGCAGACCAAGCACGCAGATCTGCCGTCCCGCAAGCACGGCAACCCGCCGCAGTAACCCGGCGGACATCTTCCCCAGGGAGACTGAGACCCATGAGCACACCTGACATCCGTGTCGAGAAGGGCCACGCGGGGCCCGAGGAGGTCGCCGCCATCACGGCGCTCCTGCTGGCCCGCGCGGCCGCCCAGCCGTCCGGCGACGCCCCGGCCCACCGCGGCCGGGCGAGGGCCGGCTGGCGCCGCCTGGAGCGCGAGGGCGGTTTCCGCGCCCCGCACAGCTGGCGCTGACCCCAGCACGACAGAAGAGGCCCCTCCCGGAAGGAGGGGCCTCTTCTTGCGTCACCGCCAGGGCAACGCCCTCAGGGGCGCGGGGAACCGCGCGACCAGCCCCCTCACCCGCAGCCGACACCCAACGGGCCCGCAGCGCCCGCCGAACGGGCACCCACCACGCCCCGGAGCGGGCCCCTGCGAGCGACGAACGGGTCCACGGCCCCCGCCGAACGGGCCCGAGGGCAAAACAACAAGCCAACGGGCCCGTCGGCGGAAGCCGTACGGGCCCGTAGGCGGGGCGGACCGGCCGCGAGGCCGGACCCACTAGCGCAGGCGCGCCATCAGGGCGTGCTCCACGAGAGTGATCAGCGCCGACTTCGCATCGGCACGGTGCCGCGCGTCCGTCGTGATGATCGGTGTGTCGGGGCCGATCTGAAGAGCCTCCCGGACCTCGTCCGGGTTGTACGGCTGCTGGCCGTCGAAGCCGTTGAGGGCGATCACGAAGGGGAGACCCGAGTTCTCGAAGTAGTCGACCGCGGGGAAGCAGTCGGCGAGCCGGCGGGTGTCCACCAGCACGATCGCGCCGATGGCGCCGCGCACCAGGTCGTCCCACATGAACCAGAAGCGGTCCTGGCCGGGGGTGCCGAACAGGTACAGGATGAGGTCCTGGTCCAGGGTGATGCGGCCGAAGTCCATGGCCACCGTGGTGGTGGTCTTGTCCCCGGTGTGGGTGAGGTCGTCGATGCCCGCCGAAGCAGACGTCATGACGGCCTCCGTGCGCAGCGGGTTGATCTCCGAAACGGCCCCGACGAACGTGGTCTTGCCCACGCCGAAGCCACCCGCCACCACGATTTTCGCCGAGGTGGTGGAGCGGGAAGGACCGCCGCTAGAGCTTGCGAAGTCCACTGAGCACCCTTTCGAGCAGTGTCACGTCTGGCTGGCCGCCGGCGCTCTCGTCGCCGCCGGGCTGATGGATGGCGACCAGTCCCGCCTCCGCCAAGTCGGCGACGAGGATCCTGGCCACGCCGAGAGGGATGGTCAGCAGGGCCGAGATCTCGGCCACCGACTTGATCTCCCGGCAGAGGGTGCAGATCCGCTGATGCTCGGGCAGTTGGCCCTGCATCTGGTGCGGCTGCGCGGTGGTGTGCACCAGCGCCTCGATGGCGAGCTGGTACCTGGGCCTGGTGCGGCCGCCCGTCATGGCGTACGGGCGCACCAGGGGATTGTGCGACGATCCGGCCGGGGCCGGTTCGGGCGCTCGGTGCTGCGGCTGCACCGGCTGGATGCGCGGAGCGTGCGGCTGGTCGTACGGCGAAGGGCCGGGGCCCTGCGGCGCGTACGGCTGCCGGTGGTTCGGGGTGGAGGGGTAGCCGTATCCGCTCTGGCCGCCGTCGTGCCGGCCCTGGGAGGGACCGTACGACCAGTTGTCCGAGGACGCGCCGCCTGGGGGTGTAGCCACTTTTCTCCTCCTTCGACCGTGCCTGGCACCCGACGTTGTGGAGCCGCGTCCCGAAACCTTACGGCCAAGGGGCGCCAAAACGCACCGTCTGTCCTTTAGTTGAGAAGGCTCCCCTGGAGCTCCGCGCGAAGGTCCGGAGTCAGGACCGTACCGGCACGGTCCACCAGAAGGGCCATCTCGTACCCAATGAGGCCGATGTCCGCCTCCGGATGTGCGAGAACGGCGAGAGACGAACCGTCGGAAATGGACATGATGAACAGGAACCCCCGCTCCATCTCCACAACCGTCTGGTTCACGCTGCCGCCCTCGAAGATCCGGGACGCGCCCGCCGTCAGCGACGTCAGCCCGGAGGCGACGGCCGCGAGCTGGTCGGCGCGGTCACGGGGGAAGCCTTCGGACATCGCCAGAAGGAGTCCGTCGGCGGAGACCACCACCGTGTGGGACACCCCCGGGGTGTTGTCCACGAAGTTGGTGATCAACCAGTTCAGGTTCTGTGCCGCCTGGCTCATCGGGCTCACACTAACGCTCCTGGTTGTAGGTGCTGTCAGGGCCACCGTGCTGATTCCTGGTGGTCTGACCGTTCGTTTCACTGCCCGCGTTGCGGCCCCGTTGGACACCACGACGCAGGTTGCTCAGCCTGCCCCGGACATCCTCCGGGGCACGGGAGACCTGTGGGCCTCCCTGGGGGGTGGATTCGGCGGCTCCCTGGACCAGGTTGGCCTTGGGGACCCGTCGCGGCAGACCGGAGGAGGTGACTCCGCCCGCCTTGGGCTTCCGGAGCTGCGAAGCCTGCTGCCAGCGCTCGTCGTTGGCCGAACGCCAGGTGCTGTCGCCGTCGCCCTCCGGGGCGGAGGCCGACGGTTCCGGGGCCGCCTGCCGTGCGCCGCCCGTGCCGTTCGCGCCGCCCGCGGTGGATCCGCGACGGGGGAGCCCGGCCTCGGTCAGGTCGCGGACCTCGGAGGGAGCCGGTCCCGGACGGTCGAAGCCTACGCCGTCCCGCTCACCCGCGTCAGCGGCCTGCGTGGATTCCGCGTCCGGGGTCTGAGCAGGGTACTGGGCCGGGTAGCCGTTGTGGTAGCCGTCCTGCTGCGGCCAGTCGTCGTCCCGGCGCCGCTCGGTGAAGGACGGGAAGGGCTCGGAGGCACCCGCCGCGGCGTGGCCGCCCTGGGCCGGCTCCGTGGAGGAGGGGCCGGGGTAGCCGCCGCCGGGGGAGAAGGTGCCGTTCTGCGGCAGTCCGCCGTCGGGCGCGTAGTGGCCCTCGCCGTACGACGGCTGCCGCTGCTCCTCGTACGGAGTCTGCTGCCCGTTGTCGTACGTCTGCTGCCCGTTGTCGTACGCCTGCTGGTCGTACCCGGCGGTCTGCTGGTTCTGGTAGCCGCCGTCGAAGCCCTGGCCCCCGTCGAAGCCCTGACCCCCGGCGTAGCCCTGACCGCTGTCGTAGCCCTGCGGGGCGGCGAACCCGTCCGGGTGGGCGGGCGTCCCGGGGGACTGCTGGGCGTTCGGCGCGGTCGGCTCGGGCTGGGCCTGCGCCTCCAGGGCCGCCCGGCGCTCCTCGCGTATCAGGGAACGGCCGACCGGGTCCAGGTCGCGTATGTCGTCCGGGACCTCCGTGTAGCGGCTGTCGTCGAAGCCCAGCTCCGCGGCGGTGCGCATCGGCTGCTGGGTGAAGTTCTCACCCTGGGGGCTCTGCTCCGGGATGATCTGCGAGACCGTGAACTCGTTGCGGTCCACCGGCTGCCCGCCGCCGCCACCGTGGGTGATCGCGTCCGGCAGCATGACCAGCGAGGTGGTGCCGGCCTGCTCGCCCGAGGGGCGCAGCTGGACCCGGATGCCGTGCCGCTCGGACAGCCGGCCGACCACGAACAGGCCCATGCGCTGGGAGATCGCGACGTCCACGGTGGGCGGGTTGGCCAGCTTGTGGTTGATGTCCGCGAAGTCCTCGGCGGTCAGGCCGATGCCCTTGTCATGGATCTCGACCATCACGCGGCCGTCGGGCAGACGGGTCGCGGTGACGCGGACCTTGGTCTGCGGGGAGGAGAACGTCGTGGCGTTCTCCAGCAGCTCGGCGAGCAGGTGCACGAGGTCGGTCACCGCGCGGCCGTGGATCTCGGCCTCGGGGACGCCGGACAGCTCGATGCGCTCGTACTGCTCCACCTCGGAGGAGGCCGCGCGCAGCACGTCGACCAGCGGCACCGGCTGGTCCCAGCGGCGGCCGGGCTCCTCACCGGCGAGGACCAGGAGGTTCTCGCCGTTGCGGCGCATACGGGTCGCGAGGTGGTCCAGGCGGAAGAGGTTCTCCAGCTGGTCCGGGTCGGCCTCGTTGTTCTCCAGGTCGGTGATCAGGGTCAGCTGGCCCTCGATCAGCGACTGGTTGCGGCGCGACAGGTTGGTGAAGATCGCGTTGATGTTGCCCCGCAGCAGCGCCTGCTCGGCGGCGAGCCGGACGGCCTCGCGGTGGACCTGGTCGAAGGCGCGGGCGACCTCGCCGATCTCGTCGGTCGAGGAGACCGGGATCGGCGCGACCTTGGTGTCGACCCGGCCGGGGTCGGTACGGGAGAGCTGGTCGACGAGCATCGGCAGGCGCTGCTCGGCGATGCCGAAGGCGGCGTTGCGCAGCCGGCGCATGGAGCGGCTCATCTGGCGGGCCACCATGCCGGCCAGGACGAACGCGGCGAGCAGGGCGATCACGACGGCGGCACCGGTGATCAGGGCGTCGCGCTGGGCCTCGTCGGCGATCTGCGCGGCCTCGTTCACCGCGGTGTCGGCCAGATCCGACTCGATCTCGCGGTAGCCGTCGAACTTGAGGGTGTTCACGGCCCACCAGTTGGCGGGGGTGATGCCCTGGCCGGCGAGTTCGGCGCGTGCGGCCGGGTCGGTGGAGGGGAGGCGGCCGAGTTCGGAGATCATCGTCTCCGGCTTGACGGGCGGCGCGACGTAGTCCGGATCCCTCTGCTCGGCCTCCTTGGCCATGGCCGCGCCCTCGGCCTGGATCCTCTCCTTGGCCTGCTCCAGCTTGGCCGCGTCGGCCTCGGTGCCACCGCCGAGGTACTCCTCCACGGCGATGCCCTCGAGATAGGCGTAGGAGGTGAGGGCGACGCGCTGGCTGGCGAGCTGGCTGTCGGTGGGGCCGGGCTTCACCAGCAGGTGCATGCCGATGGACCGCTCCAGCGACAGCGCCGCCTTGGTGAGCGAGATCGCGTAGACGGTACGTCCGTAGCTGGTGATGTTTCCGGTGCCCAGGCCGAGCTCGTTGGCGAACTCCATCAGCGGGTGGGCGACGGCGACGTAGCCCTCCTCCGTCTGCACGCCCTTGAGCTTGGAGGTGTACGCGGCGGCGCGCAGCCCGGTGAGCTGGGGCTCGGTCTGGCGGAACAGCTTCAGCCGGCGCTCGAGTCCGGGCTTGTCCGGCATGCTCCGCGCGGCCTCGTCGAAACCGTCGGCGGCCTTGTCGGTCGCGGCGCGCGCCTCGGCGACGGCCGGGTCGTCCTGGCCCTTGCCCTGCAGCAGCGGGGCCGCTGTGACATCGCGCTCGTGGGAGAGGGCGTCGGCGTACGCGAGGGAGGCACGCACCAGACGCGCGGTGTTCTCCGCGTCCTCGGCCTCCTGCCAGGTGTCGATCGAGCTCTTCACCTGGAAGCCGCCCATGACGAGACCGACCAGCACGGGTATGAGCAGGATCGCGTTCAGCCTGGTGGCCACCCGCCAGTTGCGCGGGGACAGACGTCCTCCGCTCGGGGCGGGCGGGGCCGTCGACTCGGGGCCGGGCACAGGGGCGGGCGCCGCCGTGCGCGGCGGCGGCGTGAAGTTGCCCCGGGCCGACGGCTCGGGACTGTTCTTGCTTCGCCTCACTCGACCAACAACCTCTCGGCGGTCGGCACCTTCGTCGTGCCGCAGTGTCTCAGAGCCCGGTATGCCATCGACTACTGAGTACGTCTTTGACCCATGGGCAGTTCAGGCATTCCAGCATGACGACCAGCGCTCTTCCAAACAGTGGAAGGAGCATGGGGAGAGTGATGTAAACCCTAGATAAAACGGTCATAAAGAGCGAGCAACGGCAAAAGGCGGGCCGTTCGTGCGCGCAGCGGCACCGCTCGACCGCGTCGCGTGTCGGCACTACCCCATTCCTCTGCCGAAACGTTATGAACACCGCAGCCGGCCGCGTCAAAGGACACGGCCGGCTCCGGTACATCTACGACAACTGCCGTAAGTCGCTATGAAATCGCCGCTACCTGAGACGGGCCATCAGAGCGTGCTCGACCAGTGTGATCAGCGCGCTCTTCGCGTCCGCGCGGTGCCGGGCGTCGGTGGTGATGATCGGGGTGTCGGGCCCGATCTGCAGCGCCTCGCGCACCTCCTCGGGCGTGTACGGCTGCTGGCCGTCGAAGCCGTTGAGGGCGATCACGAAGGGGAGACCCGAGTTCTCGAAGTAGTCGACCGCGGGGAAGCAGTCGGAGAGCCGGCGGGTGTCGACCAGGACGACCGCGCCGATGGCGCCGCGCACCAGGTCGTCCCACATGAACCAGAAGCGGTCCTGGCCGGGGGTGCCGAACAGGTACAGGATGAGGTCCTGGTCCAGGGTGATGCGGCCGAAGTCCATGGCCACCGTGGTGGTGGTCTTGCCCCCGGTGTGGGTGAGGTCGTCGATGCCCGCCGAGGCGGACGTCATGACGGCCTCCGTGCGCAGCGGGTTGATCTCCGAAACGGCCCCGACGAACGTGGTCTTGCCCACGCCGAAGCCACCTGCCACCACGATCTTCGCGGACGTGGTGGCACGGCTGTCGGAAACCGTCCCGCCGCTAGAGCTTGCGAAGTCCACTGAGCACCCTTTCGAGCAGTGTCACGTCCGGCGCACCGGTCGTCTCGTCGCCGCCCGGCTGGTGCACGGCGACGAGTCCCGCCTCCGCCAAGTCCGCCACCAGGATCCGGGCGACACCCAGGGGCATGTTGAGCAGCGCCGAGACCTCGGCGACCGACTTCACCTCACGGCACAGGTGGCAGATGCGCTGGTGCTCGGGAAGGAGCCCCATGAGCGCTGCCGGGTCGGCCGTCGTACTGATAAGGGCCTCGATGGCCAGTTGGTAGCGCGGCCTGGTCCGGCCACCGGTCATCGCATAGGGACGAACCAGTGGCTGGTCGCCCTCGTCCTCGTACGGTTCCGCGTACGGATCATGAGAGGCGGTGGGCGGGGTCATGGGTCCTCCGGGCGGGACAGCAAGTCGGTCATCAAGCCGTCTGACGGGGCCGGTGGGGGGAATGTGGCGGCCGGACGGTGATTTGGTGTGACGGGTGGTGCCGGGGCCGATCAGTGAAGCAGACTTCCTTGTAGTTCGGCGCGCAGGTCCGGGGTGAGGACCGCCCCCGCGCGATCGACCAGGAGCGCCATTTCGTAGCCCACGAGGCCGATGTCGCACTCGGGGTGCGCGAGGACCGCCAGGGACGAACCGTCGGAGACGGACATGAGGAAGAGGAATCCCCGTTCCATCTCCACGACCGTCTGGGCGACGTTGCCGCCTTCGAAGATCCGGGACGCGCCGGCCGTCAGGGAGGTCAGTCCCGAAGCGACGGCCGCGAGCTGATCCGCGCGGTCGCGCGGGAAGCCCTCGGACATCGCCAGAAGGAGACCGTCGGCGGACACGACGACGGTGTGGGACACCCCGGGGGTGTTGTCCACGAAGTTGGTGATCAACCAGTTGAGGTTCTGTGCCGCCTGGCTCATCGGGCTCAACTAACGCTCCTGCTGGTGAGTGGGGTGCGGGAAGCTGCCGGTCTGGGTGGGACCGGCCTGACGACCCTGTGCGATACCCCGACGGAGATTGGTCAGCCGGCCGCGCACGTCATCGGGCGCGCGTGAGACCTGAGGACCGCTCTGGTGCGATTGCTGCTGAGCCGTACCCGGGACGAGGTTCGCCCTGGGCACCCGGCGCGGCAGGCCGGAGGTGGTGACGCCGCCCGCGGCCGGCTGCCGGACGCGTTCGGCCTGCCGGACCAGCTCGTCGTTGGGCGAGCTGCGCCAGGCGCTGGAAGCGGACCGCTGCGGACCGGTGGGGCCCTGCGGCTGCTGTTGCGGCTGTTCGGGCGCCGGAGGCGCGCCGTTGGCCTGCTCCTGTCCCTGCCCGTGGAACCAGTTGGTCTCGAGCGTGTCGTACAACGGCGTACGACCGTCACCGGGGCCGGACGCCGGCGGCAGCGCCCAGGCGTCGGACGGGTCCCGGAGGGGATCGGGCTGCTGGGCGGCACCGCCGTTGCCCGGGTCCTGGCGGACCGGGTGCTGCTGCGGGGCCGGCGGGCGCGGGGCGCCGAAGTCGGCTCCGCGTCCGCCGTTCGTCTGCGGACGCTCGAACTGGCCGGTGGCGGCCGGGTTCACCCGGTCCGGCAGGGAGTGCCGGCCCGTGGAGCCGTTGTCCTGGTCCGGGGCCGGGTACTGGCCGGCGGAGCCGGTGTCGTAGCCCTGCGGGGCGGGGAACCGGCCCGTCCCGGACGGGTTCTGCTCGCCCGTCCGGCCCTGCGGGGGACCGAAGATGTCACCGCGGACGAACTGGCCGGCGTTCTGCACGCCGTTCGCCCCGGGCTGTGCGTACTGGCCCGTGTCCTGCGAGGTGTCGTAGGACGGCGAGCCGGTGTTCTGCCGGTCGTCGAAGCGGGGGATCTCCGCCGTCGCGCCGGGACCCTGGCGGTCGTCGAAGCGGGGCATGGAGGCCGTCCGGGAGACGTCCGGCTCCTCGTGGCCGCGCGGGGCGTCCAGCGAGGCGCGCGGCACCGGCGGCTGGGCGTTCTCGTCGCTCCAGCTGGGCAGGCGCGGCTGCTGCTGGTCGCCGCCGGGCAGCTCGCCGCGCGCGCCACCGCGCGGCGGGAGCTGCGGACGGCGTCCGCGCTCGGTGTTCTGGTTGCCCCGCTGCTGCGGCACCTGGCCCCGGCCGCCACCGAAGACGTCCTGTTCCTGCGTACCGCCCTGGCCCGTGGCCTGGAACCCCTGCGGGGCACCGGGGACCTGTCCGCCGCCGAAGCCGGCGCCCGCGCCGGCGGGGGAGGGACGGCCCTGCGGCGGCGCGGAGGGCGCCCCCTGGTCGAACAGCGAGGGCGGCTGGCTGCCCGACGGACCCTGCGGTCCCCGCGCACCCGGCCGGCCGGCGCCGTCCCGTCCGGGCAGCGCGGCCCGCGGACCCTGACCGGCACCGATCCGGCCGCCGGGCGTACCGGCGCCGAGGGCACCGCCGCCGGACTGGCCGGCCCCGGCGGCACGCCGTGCGGCGGCGGCACCGGCGGCCGCCTGCGCGGCGGCGGGACCACCGCCGCCCGGGCCCGGCTGACCGGGCTTGCCCTGGGGCTTCTTGCCGCCCTGGGCGACGTCGACGGGCAGCATGACCAGCGCGGTCGTACCACCGGAGTCGGACGGACGGAGCTGGATACGGATGCCGTGGCGCTGCGACAGGCGGCCGACCACGAACAGACCCATGCGGCGGGAGACGGAGACGTCCACGGTGGGCGGCGAGGCGAGCCGCTCGTTGATCGCCGCCAGGTCCTCCGGCGACAGACCGATACCGGTGTCGTGGATCTCGATCAGCACGCGGCCGTCGGGCAGCGCGTGACCGGTGACCTTGACCTTGGTCTGCGGGGAGGAGAACGAGGTCGCGTTCTCCAGCAGCTCGGCGAGCAGGTGCACGAGGTCGTTGACGACCCGGCCGGCCACTTCGGTGCCCGGCACGGAGGACAGCTCGATGCGCTCGTACTGCTCCACCTCGGACGCGGCGGCACGCAGCACGTCGACCAGCGGGACCGGGCGGGTCCACCGGCGGCCGGGCTCCTCACCCGCGAGAACCAGCAGGTTCTCGCCGTTACGGCGCATACGCGTGGCGAGGTGGTCCAGCTTGAACAGCGAGGACAGCTGGTCCGGGTCGGCCTCGCGGGACTCCAGCTCGGAGATCAGCGACAGCTGGCGCTGGATCAGACCCTGGGAGCGGCGCGAGAGGTTGGTGAACATCGCGTTGACGTTGCCCCGCAGCAGGGCCTGCTCGGCGGCGAGGCGGACCGCCTCGCGGTGCACGTCGTCGAAGGCCGCGGCCACTCGGCCGATCTCGTCCCGGGAGTGCACACCGACCGACTGCACGGACGTGTCGACGTCCTGCGGGTCGGACTCGGACAGCTGCTTGACCAGCTCGGGCAGGCGCTCCTGGGCGACCTTGGTGGCGGTGTCCTCCAGCCGGCGCAGCGAGCGGATCATGGAGCGGGCCACGACGAAGGCGCCGACCAGCGACACGGCGAGCACGATGAGGATCAGCGCGGCGGAGATGATCGCGTCGCGCTCGGTGGCGCTGCGCAGCTCGCGGGCCTTCTGTTCCATCTCCTCGAGCAGCGTGTGCTCGATGTTCTTCATCTGCTGGATCTTGGTGGAGCTGTCGTCCAGCCAGTCCCGGTAGGACCGCTTGCCCACCGACCGGAGGCCGAACTCCGAGGCGAGCGCGCGCCCGGCGTACTCGTCGGTGGCCTTGATCGTGCTGTTGCCGTCCTCGATCGGCAGCAGCAGATCGGTGGCGGGGGCATCGCCGTAGATGCTCTTGAAGCTGCGGATCTCCGACTTCTGGTTCTCCAGCGCGGACTCGGCGTAGAGCCGGTCGTTCTCGGAGAGGTCGCCGGCGGTGGTGTTGCTGGCGGGCAGCGCCGCGGCGAGGACCGCGCGCTGGATCGACGCGTACTCCTTGGCGGAGGAGAAGGACGCCAGGGCGCGCGTGCGCTGGATCATGTCGGGGTTGCTGGTCGCCTCCGCCATGTCCTGCGAGAGCTTGATCAGCTTCTCGATCAGGCGGTGGTAGCCCTCGACGGTCTGCGTGGAGTTCTGCTCCGAGGTGAAGGCCGTGTTGCGGGTCTTCGCGAGGTTGCCCAGCTCGCCGGCGAGCTGCACCAGGTTGTCGCGGACGCCCGTGAGGTTGCCGTTCTTGCTCGCGGCGTCGATCTCCTCGGAGCCGTCGAGGAAGTTCGACATCGCGCGGTCGGTCTTGTCGCGGTAGCCCTTGACCGAGAAGTCGGTGGCCTTTCCGCCGTGCGCCAGCGGGCCGGCCGACTGGTCGCGCTCCTCCTGGAGCGCGGCCGCCAGTTCGGTGGCCTGCTGGGTCATGTCCGTCAGCAGCTTCATGTTGTCGAGCTGCTGGATGTCGTCCAGCGACTGGTTGATACGCAGTGCGCCCAGCGAGGTGGCGGCGACCACCGGGAGGGCGAGCAGCGACACCAGACGGGTCGAGATACGCCAGTTGCGCAGCGCTATTCGGGACCCCGGACCGGTCGGGTCCTTCGGGGCGGCCGGAGCCGGACTCGGCGCGGACGCACCGGCACGGCCGCCACCGTTCCCGGCCGGGCCCTGGTTCTGAGCGTGCTGGGGCGAGGAGCTGACGGCCTTGGGGCCAGTCCCGCCCTGCGGCTCCGGCTCCGCCGAAGCGCTGCCATCCCTCTTGAAACGTCCCTGCACTAGCGTCGCAACCTCTGGACCAGGCGCCTCTCCGCGTGAACGGCGAGGCACGGTGTCGGCGTCTTGGGGCGCCCTGAATACGCCCCCGTGATGGTCGTGAGCGACCGGCGCTGGTTTCCCCTGTTCTCGCCCGCCACTCGGCGCGTCGGTGCGCCCCCTGTGCGCCGGCTCGATCTCGCGGCGGTCCGTGGAATTCCAGCACAGTGCAGGAACTCCAACAAGGCCCGAGGGCTTACGCGTGAGATACGTGACACGGCGTGAGTGACGAATCACCGCTGGTAGAAAGGGATCCCGCTCAAAGGGGACGTATGCCTACGGGTCGGCCGGACGGGCCGGGTGTCCCAGTCGACATGATCAGGAGCGGAATGGTGGCTTCAGGGGTGTAATGTCCGATTCCGTCAACCGGGGGATCGGTTCGAATTGTCCGACTTGCCTGTCGTTTCGTGAGCAAACTCACACCTAGATCACGGTCTTCCGGCGCCGTCGGCCGGGAATCGCATGTTTAGCCTGACGCTTTACAGGGATGGCAGAACCGACAACCCGCGCCCGCGCCGGGGTCCTTGACCCCCGTTGCGGGCGCCCGTGACTCAGGACGGGGTCAAGTAAACAGTGAAGACGACGACGATGTTCCACAAGATCGCCAACCCCCGGCGCACCACGCTGGCGCACCTCGACGGCGCCGGGGAACTGCAGGCGCCGGTCCAGCAGGAGCACCCCGTCGAACTCCCGGCCCAGACCGCCAACCCCAGGCGCACCGTCCTCATGGAGCTTCCGGCCTCGGTCGGCGCCGAGAAGTAACACCGGTCCGCACGCGCACCGGCCGCGAAACGCTCGCGGCCGCCGCGCCCGGACAGCGGCACCCGCCCGTCGCACGCGCACCGGGGGCGTCCCGCGGCCACGGGGCGCCCCTCGTCATGCGCGAGGCGGGGAACCCCTTCCGCGTTAGCCTGGAGCATCAGACGCCAGCCGCTCGAGTCAAGGGGACCAGCATCCCGTGCGCATCGCCAGATTCTCCATCGACGGGAACGTCGCCTTCGGCGCGGTCGAGGGCGAGAGGCAGGACGAGCTCGTCCTGGACATCATCAAAGGCATCCCGTTCGCGGACTTCGAGCTCTCCGGCACCAAGGTCCCGCTGAACAAGGTCAGGCTGCTGCCCCCGGTACTGCCCAACAAGGTGGTGGCCTTCGGCCGCAACTACGCCGAGCACGCCAGGGAACTCGGCAACGAGGTGCCCGACGCGCCGTTCGCCTTCTTCAAGCCCGCCACCTCCGTGATCGGCTCCGGCGACGAGATCCAGTACCCCTCCTTCTCGGAGGAGGTGCACCACGAGGCCGAGCTGGCCGTGGTGATCGGCCGGATGTGCCGCGAGGTCCCGCGCGAGCGCGTCAAGGACGTGATCTTCGGCTTCACCTGCGCCAACGACATCACCGCGCGCGACGTCCAGAAGCGTGAGAAGCAGTGGGCCCGGGCCAAGGGCTTCGACACCTCCTGCCCGCTCGGCCCCTGGGTGGAGACGGACCTGGACCTCGCCGCCGCGAGCGACCTGACCATCCAGCTCACGGTCAACGGCGCCCAGCGCCAGCTCGGCCGCACCAGCGAGATGATCCACTCCATCGAGGACCTGATCGTCAACATCACCGAGGCCATGACCCTGCTCCCCGGCGACGTCGTCCTCACGGGCACCCCGGCAGGGGTCGGCCCCCTCAACGTCGGCGACGAGGTCGCCGTCACCATCGAAGGCATCGGCACTCTCACCAACAAGGTTGTCAAGCGTGGCTAGCGCACCCTCCCCCAAGCCCTCGGCCTCGCTCGCGCAGGGGGTACCCCCACGCGTGCGTTTCTGTCCGTCGCCCACCGGTAACCCCCATGTGGGCCTGGTCCGCACCGCCCTGTTCAACTGGGCGTTCGCCAAGCACCACGGCGGCACCCTGGTCTTCCGCATCGAGGACACCGACGCGGCCCGCGACTCCGAGGAGTCCTATGCCCAGCTGCTCGACGCGATGCGCTGGCTCGGCTTCGACTGGGACGAGGGCCCCGAGACCGGCGGCCCGCACGCGCCGTACCGCCAGTCGCAGCGCATGGACATCTACCAGGACGTCGCCGCCAAGCTGCTCGACGCCGGCCACGCCTACCACTGCTACTGCTCCCAGGAGGAGCTGGACACCCGCCGCGAGGCCGCCCGCGCCGCCGGCCGGCCCTCCGGCTACGACGGCCACTGCCGCGAGCTCACCGACGCCCGGGTCGAGGAGTACAAGGCCCAGGGCCGCGAGCCGATCGTCCGCTTCCGGATGCCCGACGAGACGATCACCTTCACCGACCTGGTCCGCGGCGAGCTGACCTTCACCCCGGAGAACGTCCCGGACTACGGCATCGTCCGCGCCAACGGCGCCCCGCTGTACACGCTGGTCAACCCGGTCGACGACGCGCTGATGGAGATCACCCACGTCCTGCGCGGCGAGGACCTGCTCTCCTCCACCCCGCGGCAGATCGCCCTCTACAAGGCGCTGATCGAGCTGGGCCTGGCCAAGGACATCCCGGCCTTCGGCCACCTGCCGTACGTGATGGGCGAGGGCAACAAGAAGCTCTCCAAGCGCGACCCGCAGTCCTCGCTCAACCTCTACCGCGAGCGCGGCTTCCTCCCCGAGGGCCTGCTCAACTACCTCTCCCTGCTCGGCTGGTCGCTCTCCGCCGACCAGGACGTCTTCACGGTCGAGGAGATGGTCGCGGCCTTCGACGTCGCCGACGTGCAGCCCAACCCGGCCCGCTTCGACCTGAAGAAGTGCGAGGCGATCAACGCCGACCACATCCGCATGCTCGACGCGAAGGACTTCGCGCAGCGCTGCGCGCCCTGGCTGAAGGCCCCCTTCGCGCCCTGGCCCCCGGAGGCCTTCGACGAGGCCAAGTGGCAGGCGATCGCCCCGCACGCGCAGACCCGCCTGAAGGTCCTCTCCGAGATCACGGACAACGTCGACTTCCTGTTCCTGCCGGAGCCGGTCTTCGACGAGGCCTCCTGGACCAAGGCCATGAAGGAGGGCAGCGACGCCCTGCTGCGCACCGCCCGCGAGAAGCTGGACGCAGCGGACTGGACGTCCCCCGAGTCCCTGAAGGAGGCCGTCCTGGCCGCCGGCGAGGCCCACGGCCTCAAGCTCGGCAAGGCCCAGGCCCCGGTCCGCGTCGCCGTCACCGGCCGCACGGTGGGCCTCCCGCTCTTCGAGTCCCTGGAGATCCTGGGCAAGGAGAAGACGCTGGCCCGCATCGACGCGGCCCTGGCGAAGCTCGCCGCGTAACCCTTCCCGTACCTCCGGCGGGGGCGGCAGCCGTTGCGGCTGCCGCCCCCGTCCCTGCTTCCCGCCCGCGAGCCGCCGTCAGGGCGCAGGCGGCGGGCCCTCACCCGCTCCTGTCCCGGGGCGGCGGCGGGCGCCTCGAGCGGGCAGGGCCCGACCCGGGCCCGGGGCACGGTGAATCCGCCGACGACGAGGACCGGGGGCGTCGGGTCCCACGGGATCGAGCGTCTGCCCGTCGTCCGCCTCGCCGATGTATCACAGACGCACCGGACCCTCCGAAACACGTCTGCGGCCGCCCCCGAAGGGACGGCCATTCGATGAGGCGCTGAGACTCCCGAGGGGACGGCGCCTGCGCCCGGATGATTCCATACCGAGCGGCGATCCCCCGGACGGTTTCCCGACAGCTGAGGACGCGGGACGAACCGGAGCGGACGGGCCTGCCCGCGGCTCCGGCCGCCTAGGCTGGGGCCCATGCCGATCCGAGCCGTTGTCTGGGACGTCGACGACACGCTTTTCGACTACACCACCGCCGACCGCGAGGGCATGCGCGCCCACCTGGTGGCCGAAGGGCTCCTCGCCGGGTACGGGTCGGCCGAGGAGGCCCTCGTGCGCTGGCGGGAGGTCACCGAGCAGCAGTGGGCGCGGTTCGCCGCGCGGGAGGTGGACTTCGAGACGCAGCGGCGCGACCGGACCCGGATCTTCCTGGGCCGGCCGGAGCTGACGGACACCGAGGCCGACGACTGGTTCCGGCGGTACGTCACGCACTACGAGTCCGCCTGGAGCCTCTTCCCGGACGTGCTGCCCGTCCTCGACGCCCTCGCCACCAGTCACCGGCACGCGGTGCTCTCCAACTCCAGCCTCCACGTCCAGGACCGCAAGCTGCGCGTCCTGGGGGTCCACGACCGCTTCGAGGCCATCCTGTGCGCCGCCGAGCTGGGCGTCTCCAAGCCCGAGGCCGGCGCCTTCCTCGCCGCCTGCGACGCGCTGGCGCTGCCCCCGGACCAGGTGGCGTACGTCGGTGACCACCCGGAGATCGACGGCCGGGGCGCCGCGGACGCCGGGCTGCTGTCCGTGTGGATCGACCGCGGGGGTGCCCGCGCGACCGTCGAGCCGCCCGTGGGGCCGCGCCGCATCGCCTCCCTCGCCGAACTCCCCTCGCTGCTGCGCGCCGATACTCGTTTTGGAGCCCCGTCCACCTTCGGGTAATGTTCTTCCTGCGCCGCGGGAGCGGGCCGGAAGGCCGGAACCCCGAGCGTCGAACTAGAACAAGAACCCCTCAGGGGCTTGCGTTCCAGTGGCCTATGGTGTAATTGGCAGCACGACTGATTCTGGTTCAGTTAGTCTTGGTTCGAGTCCAGGTAGGCCAGCTCGCAGAGCTCATCTGCACCAGCGGATCACATCCGCAAGCCCCCGTTGTGTAGCGGCCTAGCACGCTGCCCTCTCAAGGCAGTAGCGCCGGTTCGAATCCGGTCGGGGGTACAGATCCTTCCCGCGAGGGCAGCAGGGTAGCTCCCACTGCCGTCGACGCAGGATCGCTAGGGCCCCCGTTGTGTAGCGGCCTAGCACGCCGCCCTCTCAAGGCGGTAGCGCCGGTTCGAATCCGGTCGGGGGTACTGACTGGTCTAAACCATCATTGGTCTATGGTGTAATTGGCAGCACGACTGATTCTGGTTCAGTTAGTCTTGGTTCGAGTCCAGGTAGACCAGCAGGATCCGCGGAAACGCGTGATCCACGCCCCCGTTGTGTAGCGGCCTAGCACGCCGCCCTCTCAAGGCGGTAGCGCCGGTTCGAATCCGGTCGGGGGTACACAGGGAAGCCCTCCACTTCGGTGGAGGGCTTCCGGCGTTCCGGGGGCGACCCGGCAAGCCGGCCGGGGACAGGCCCGCTGCGGCGTTGAGGCGGGCCCGTCCCGCGAAGCGGTGCGGGAAAGAGCGGTCAGGAGCGGCGCAGCGCCTCGGAGAGGCGGGCGGCGGCGTCGATCACGGCCTGGGCGTGCATACGGCCCGGGTGACGGGTCAGCCGCTCGATGGGGCCGGAGACCGAGACGGCGGCCACCACACGGTTCGAGGGGCCGCGCACCGGTGCCGAGACCGACGCCACCCCGGGCTCGCGCTCGCCGATCGACTGGGCCCAGCCGCGACGGCGGACACCCGACAGGGCCGTCGCCGTGAAGCGGGCGCCCTGCAGACCGCGGTGCAGCCGCTCCGGCTCCTCCCAGGCCATCAGGATCTGCGCCGAGGAACCGGCCTTCATCGTGAGCGTGGAGCCCACCGGGACCGTGTCCCGCAGGCCCGACAGGCGCTCCGCCGCGGCGACGCAGATGCGCAGGTCGCCCTGGCGGCGGTAGAGCTGCGCGCTCTCCCCGGTGATGTCCCGGAGGTGGGTGAGCACCGGACCCGCCGTGGCGAGCAGCCGGTCCTCGCCCGCAGCCGCCGCCAGTTCGGCCAGCCGGGGACCGAGGATGAAACGGCCCTGCATGTCACGGGCCACCATGCGGTGGTGTTCCAGCGCCACGGCCAGGCGGTGGGCCGTGGGTCGTGCCAGTCCGGTCGCCCCGACCAACCCCGCGAGGGTGGCCGGACCGGACTCCAGGGCGCTCAGGACGAGGGCTGCCTTGTCCAGAACGCCGACGCCGCTACTGTTGTCCATGCAACGATACTTGCGTCTCACTCTGTGAAACGCAAGTTCAATTTTCCGTGGAACCCGCCACTCTGGACGTACGGAAGCAACGCGGCCCGTGGACCACCGGGCCTGGCGGCGGACGCCCGGAACAAGGGGTGTGGGCGCCGTCTCCTCACAGATCTCTAGTTGGGCCGGAGCGGTTCGTGCCGGCCGAAGGGAAAGCGATGGGTAGGACACTCGCGGAGAAGGTCTGGGACGACCACGTCGTCCGGCGCGCCGAGGGCGAGCCCGACCTCCTCTTCATCGATCTGCACCTGCTGCACGAGGTGACCAGCCCGCAGGCCTTCGACGGTCTCCGCAAGAACGGCCGCACCGTGCGCCGCCTCGACCTCACCATCGCGACCGAGGACCACAACACCCCCACCCTGGACATCGACAAGCCCATCGCCGACCCGGTCTCCCGGGTCCAGCTGGAGACGCTGCGCAAGAACTGCGCCGAGTTCGGCGTCCGGCTGCACCCGCTGGGCGACGTCGAGCAGGGCGTCGTGCACGTCGTCGGCCCGCAGCTGGGCCTGACCCAGCCCGGCATGACCGTCGTCTGCGGCGACTCCCACACCTCCACGCACGGCGCCTTCGGCGGTCTGGCGTTCGGTATCGGCACCTCCCAGGTCGAGCACGTCCTGGCCACCCAGACGCTGCCGATGGCCCGCCCGAAGACCATGGCGATCACCGTGGACGGGGAACTGCCCGACGGTGTCACGGCCAAGGACCTGATCCTGGCGATCATCGCGAAGATCGGCACCGGAGGCGGCCAGGGCTACGTCCTGGAGTACCGCGGCCCCGCCATCGAGAAGCTCTCGATGGAGGCGCGGATGACCATCTGCAACATGTCGATCGAGGCCGGCGCCCGCGCGGGCATGATCGCCCCCGACGAGACCACCTTCGCCTACCTCGAGGGCCGTCCGCACGCCCCGCGGGGCGAGGACTGGGACGCGGCCGTCGCCTACTGGAAGACGCTCAGGTCCGACGACGACGCCGTGTTCGACGCCGAGGTGGTCATCGACGCCGCCGGACTGTCGCCGTTCGTCACCTGGGGAACCAACCCGGGCCAGGGCGCTCCGCTTTCCTCGTCCGTCCCCGACCCGGCTTCGTACGAAGACGCCTCGGAGCGGTTCGCCGCCGAAAAGGCCCTGGAGTACATGGGGTTGGAGGCCGGCCAGGAGCTGCGCTCCATCGGCGTGGACACCGTCTTCGTAGGTTCCTGCACCAACGGCCGCATCGAGGACCTGCGGGCCGTCGCGGACATCATCAAGGGCCGCAAAGTCGCCGACGGCGTACGGATGCTGGTCGTCCCGGGCTCCGCGCGGGTGGGTCTGCAGGCCGTCTCCGAGGGTCTGGACGTGGTCTTCAAGGAGGCCGGCGCCGAGTGGCGGCACGCGGGCTGCTCCATGTGCCTGGGCATGAACCCCGACCAGCTCGCCCCCGGTGAGCGCTCCGCCTCCACCTCCAACCGCAACTTCGAGGGCCGGCAGGGCAAGGGCGGCCGCACCCACCTGGTGTCCCCGCAGGTCGCCGCCGCCACCGCGGTCCTCGGCCACCTGGCCTCCCCGGCCGACCTCGCCGACGCCGACGCCCGTACGCCCGCTGGAGTCTGATCAGTCATGGAAGCATTCACCACCCACACCGGCCGGGCCGTCCCGCTGCGCCGCAGCAACGTCGACACCGACCAGATCATCCCCGCCCACTGGCTCAAGAAGGTGACGCGGGACGGGTTCGAGGACGGGCTGTTCGAGGCCTGGCGCAAGGACCCGGAGTTCGTGCTCAACCGGCCCGAGCGCAAGGGCGCCACGGTGCTGGTCGCCGGCCCCGACTTCGGCACCGGCTCCTCCCGCGAGCACGCCGTCTGGGCGCTGCAGAACTACGGTTTCAAAGCCGTGATCTCCTCCCGCTTCGCCGACATCTTCCGCGGCAACTCGCTGAAGAACGGGCTGCTCACGGTGGTCCTCGACCAGCGGACCGTGGACACGCTGTGGGAGCTCACGGAAGCCGACCCCACCGCCGAGGTCACCGTCGACCTCGAGGCCCGCGAGGTGCGCGCCGAGGGCGTCACCGCCTCCTTCGAGCTCGACGAGAACTCCCGCTGGCGGCTGCTGAACGGGCTCGACGACATCTCCATCACCCTGCGGAACGAGGCGGACATCTCCGCGTACGAGGCGAAGCGCCCGTCGTTCAAGCCGAGGACGCTCACGGCCTGACCCGAGCCGCCGCCGAAGTCCTCGCGAGAGGTCGACTTTCGGCCACCGAGTCACCCCTGCCGTACCCCCGATCGGTCCGATCGGGGGTACGGCCGTGTCTGCACCCGTTCGGCCCCGCGTGCCCTCTTGAGGGCCCTCAACTTGCCGCGTTATGAAGGTGGTTGCGAGGGTACACGTGTCACGTGGCAGTGCTCCCCACGTGTGCGCGGACGACCGTCCGAGGCGCCAGTTACCCCCTGCGCAGGCGACAACTCGCCCCAGATGGCACAATCTGTGCATGGAACACGACGGCCAACTCGAGCTCTATACGGCTGTCGCGATCCAGCTGAAACAAGCGCATGCGAAGGTGCGCGCACTGCAAGTCCCGGAGGGCGTACGGATGGCGCTGACCCGGAAGCTGCTGGTCATTACGGCCGCGGCCAAGCACGATCTCGCCGACGCGGCAAGGCGTCTGGAACGGTTCGTCGCGGACCTCGACGAGGGGCGGTTCCCCGAAGAGGAACGCTGAGCCGGTCGAGACAGCCGAGTTCGTTGCGGCACAAGGGTGATTAGCCCGTTTCGTGTTTGATTTGCGGTATATATCTGCCTAACGTGCGAAAAAGCTTGAACACTTTCGTTCCGGCGATGCCTCCGAAGGGGAAGACGTGAACAAGGCGCAGCTCGTAGAAGCGATTGCCGACAAGATGGGCGGCCGCCAGCAGGCCGCCGAGGCCGTCGACCACGTACTGGACGCCATCGTCCGCGCGGTCGTCTCGGGGGAGCGGGTCTCGGTCACCGGCTTCGGTTCGTTCGAGAAGGTCGACCGCCCGGCCCGCTACGCCCGCAACCCCCAGACGGGCGAGCGGGTTCGGGTCAAGAAGACCTCCGTGCCGCGCTTCCGTGCGGGCCAGGGCTTCAAGGACCTGGTGAGCGGCTCCAAGAAGCTGCCGCGGGGCGGTGAGGTCGCGGTCAAGAAGGCGCCCAAGGGCAGTCTGACCGGCGGTGCTTCGGCGACGGTGAAGAAGGCCGCCGCGAAGAAGACGACGGCGAAGAAGGCCGCCGCGAAGAAGACCACCGCCAAGAAGGCCCCGGCGAAGAAGGCCACCACCAAGACGGCGGCGGCGACGAAGACCACGGCGAAGAAGGCGCCCGCCAAGACCACGGGGGCGAAGACCACCGCCGCCGCGAAGAAGACCACCGCCAAGAAGGCCCCGGCGAAGAAGGCGACCGCCACGACGGCGCCCGCCAAGAAGTCGACCGCCCGCAAGACCACCGCCAAGAAGACCACCGCCCGCAAGAAGTAGCCCTCGGGCCAGAGCGGTTCTCACGCGCCGGGCCGGACTCCGCACGCGAGTCCGGCCCGCGGTGTGTCCACCGGGGCCGGCGCCCGCCGCGGTCAGAACGTCTGGAGCGTCACCAGCGTGATCCGCCGGGCCTCGCCCTCACCCTCGGTCTCGATGCGCACCCGCTGCCCGGGACGCAGCAGCCTCAGGCCCCCCGCGTCGAACGCCGGAGCGCCGAAGGACACCGGCGTGCCGTCGTCCAGGAGCACCTGGCCGCTGCGGCTGACGGGGTCGTAGGTGTACGCGGTGGCCTGCATACCGGCAGCCTACTGCTCCGTCATCAGCGACCGCGCGGCGACCGCGGCCGTGTGGGGTCCCACCCCGAGCGCCAGCGCCGCCCGCAGATCATCACCGGTGTCCACGTCCTGCCGTACGGAATCCACCGCGTCCAGGCGCAGTTCCACGGCTCCGGACGCCCGGTGCCGGGCCCGCGAATCGGGGCCGAAGCACGGGCGCAGGTCCCGGCCGGGGGCCGCCGCCAGCAACGTCGTGCCGAGCGCGGCGGCGTCGGCGAGAAAAGCGCGGGGGAACGCGGCGGCCGCGTCGAGGACCCGGGTCAGTTCCCGGGAGCGAAGGGCCGGCAGATCGGCGTTGAGGGCGGCCACGCCCTCCGCGCGCCGGGAGGTCCGCACCACCGCGGCGCCGTGGGCGAGAGCCGCGTTCAGACCGCCGCGCGGCTCGTCGGGGGCGACCGCGGCACCCAGCGCGGCCAGCTCGCGGCCGGCCAGGGCGTCGTTCGTGACCACCACCACACCCCGTACCGCCGGACACTCCAGCGCGGCGGCCACCGTGTCCTGGGCGAAGGCGAGCGCGAGACCCGGGCGCAGGCCGTCGTCCGCGGCGTCCGAGAGCCTGCTCTTGGCCAGGGCCAGCGGCTTCAGGGGTACCACCAAGGTCCACTGCACGAGTGTTACGTCCCTCTCTTGTCGCGGCCATTGTCACCCGGGGGGCCCGGCCGCCGAGGGGCCGGGGCGTACGGTGTCCTCGACAGACCGGCGGCCCGGGGCGACACTTGTGCGGCCCGCCTGGCCCCCGGGTCCGGGCCTGGGCCCTCCGTTCGGAAGAGGAAGGTGTACTCGTGCCGCGCCGCCAAATCGGCTTCTGGTACCGCTTCGCCGCGGTGATCTGCAAACCGCCGCTGGTGGTTCTGCTCAAGCGGGACTGGCGTGGAATGGAGAACATTCCGGCCGAGGGCGGATTCATCACCGCGGTGAACCACAATTCGCACATCGATCCCTTCGCTTACGCGCACTTTCAGTACAACACCGGACGCGTTCCGCGGTTCCTCGCGAAGAGCGGCCTTTTCAACAAGGGATTCGTCGGTGCCGCGATGCGCGGCACCGGTCAGATCCCCGTCTACCGCGAGAGCACGGACGCGCTCAGCGCCTTCCGGGCGGCGATCGACGCCGTCGAGCGCGGCGAGTGCGTCGCCTTCTACCCCGAGGGCACCCTCACCCGGGACCCGGACGGCTGGC
The DNA here is from genome assembly GCF_043076215.1 of Streptomyces sp. NPDC016640. Lineage (NCBI taxonomy): Bacteria > Bacillati > Actinomycetota > Actinomycetes > Kitasatosporales > Streptomycetaceae > Streptomyces > Streptomyces sp. NPDC016640. The sequence continues at coordinate 177,968 of NZ_JBIBRG010000009.1, read as the reverse complement.
CCATGACCGGCAAGACCGGCGCCGCGCGCGTCGCCCTGCAGACCAGGTGCCCCGTGATCCCGGTCGCCCAGTGGGGCGCCAACGAACTGCTGCCGCCGTACGCCAGGAAGCCCAGCCTGATGCCGCGCAAGACCCACCGCGTGCTGGCCGGGCCGCCGGTCGACCTCGACCGTTTCTACGACCGGGAGATGACCCCGGAACTGCTCAAGGAGGCGACCGAGGCCATCATGGCGGCCGTCACCCGCCAGCTGGAGCAGATCCGCGGCGAGAAGGCTCCCGAGACGCCTTACGACCCGCGCCGGGAGCGGATCGAACAGCGCCACAGGACGTACGCGCAGAGGCGGCGCACCCAGCAGGGACGACAGCGGTACGACCGGACGCGGGGCGGCAGGCCCACCGCGCGGGAAGAAGGGCTGAGCACGTGAGCAAGCCGGTCAGGGCGGCCGTCTTCGGCACCGGATCGTGGGGCACGGCCTTCGGCATGGTCCTCGCCGACGCGGGCTGCGACGTCGTGCTGTGGGGGCGGCGCCCCGAAGTCGCCGAAGCGGTCAACTCCACCCGCACCAACCCCGACTACCTTCCCGGTGTCGAACTCCCCGGGAACCTGCGCGCCACCGCGGACGCCGCCGAGGCCGCGCGGGACGCCGACTTCACCGTCCTCGCCGTCCCCTCGCAGACGCTGCGCGGCAACCTCGCCGAATGGGTGCCGCTGCTCGCGCCCGGCACGGTCCTCGTGTCGCTGATGAAGGGCGTCGAACTCGGGTCCGCGATGCGGATGAGCGAGGTGATCGAGGACGTCGCCAAGGTGGACCCCGACCGCATCGCGGTCGTCACCGGCCCCAACCTGGCCCGCGAGATCGCCGCCCGCAGGCCGGCCGCCGCCGTGGTGGCCTGCACCGACGAGTCCGTCGCCCAGCGGCTGCAGGCCGCCTGCCACACGCCGTACTTCCGGCCGTACACCAACACCGACGTCGTCGGCTGCGAACTGGGCGGCGCCGTGAAGAACGTGATCGGGCTGGCCGTGGGCATCGCGGACGGCATGGGCCTGGGCGACAACGCCAAGGGCTCCCTCATCACCCGCGGCCTCGCCGAGACCACCCGGCTCGGAGTCGCGCTGGGCGCGGACCCGCTGACCTTCTCCGGACTCGCGGGCCTGGGCGACCTGGTGGCCACCTGCTCCTCGCCGCTGTCGCGCAACCACACCTTCGGCACCAACCTCGGCAAGGGCCTGACCCTGGAGGAGACCATCGCGGTCACCCGGCAGACCGCCGAGGGCGTCAAGTCCTGCGAGTCGGTGCTGGACCTGGCCCGACGGCACGGCGTCGACATGCCGCTGACCGAGACGGTCGTCGGCATCGTGCACGAGGGCAAGCCTCCCGTGGTCGCCGTCGAGGAGCTGATGTCGCGCAGCGCGAAGCCCGAACGACGCTGAGCGACCGCCGCGCCGCACCGCCCCGCCGACGCTGTCTCGGGGCCCTACGGGCGGGTAGTCTCATCGCGTTATGAGCACCGAGAACCTTCCCCAGAGCCCCGGGCAGCCGTCCCGCAAGCCGCGTGTGGCCGTCGTGTTCGGCGGGCGCAGCTCCGAACACGGGATCTCCGTGGTCACCGCCGGCGCCGTCCTCAGGGCCATCGACCGGACCACGTACGACGTCCTGCCGATCGGCATCACCCAGGACGGCCGCTGGGTGCTCACCGCCGACGAGCCGGAACGCATGGCGATCACCGACCGCCGTACGCCCAGCGTCGACCAGCTCGCCGAGTCGACGGAGGGCGGCGTGGTGCTCCCCGTCGACCCCGCCAGCCGCGAAGTGGTCTACAGCGAGCCGGGTTCGGTGCCCAAGGCGCTCGGCGAGGTCGACGTGGTCTTCCCGGTGCTGCACGGCCCCTACGGCGAGGACGGCACCCTCCAGGGGCTCCTGGAGCTCTCCGGCGTCCCCTACGTCGGCGCGGGCGTGCTCGCCTCGGCCGTCGGCCAGGACAAGGAGTACATGAAGCGGGTGTTCACCTCCTTCGGGCTCAAGGTCGGCCCGTACGTGGTGATCCGGCCGCGCGAGTGGCGGCAGGACCGGTCCGCCGCCCGCAGGAAGATCGTCGACTTCGCCGGTGAGCACGGCTGGCCGCTGTTCGTGAAGCCCGCGCGCGCGGGCTCGTCGATCGGCATCACCAAGGTCGACGATCTCTCCGGGCTCGACGAGGCGATCGCCGAAGCCCAGCGCCACGACCCCAAGATCCTCGTGGAGGCGGCGCTGCGCGGCCGCGAGATCGAGTGCGGGGTGCTGGAGTTCGAGGACGGCCCGCGCGCGTCGCTGCCGGCCGAGATCCCGCCGCCCGACGCGCACGCGTACTACGACTTCGAGGCCAAGTACATCGACTCCACCCCGGGCATCGTGCCCGCGCCGCTGACCGAGGAGGAGACGGCCGAGGTGCGCCGGCTCGCGGTGGAGGCGTTCGACGCGGCCTCCTGCGAGGGACTGGTCCGCGCGGACTTCTTCCTCACCGAGGACGGCGAGTTCGTGATCAACGAGATCAACACCATGCCCGGCTTCACGCCCATCTCGATGTACCCGCAGATGTGGCAGGCCACCGGGGTGAGCTACCCGGAGCTGGTGGACCTGCTGGTGCGGGCCGCGATGCGCCGGTCCACCGGGCTGCGCTGAGCGGCGGACGCACCGCTCAGAAGGCGATCCCCTCGGGGATCGCCTTCTTGACGGCCGGGGCCAGATCGATCAGTACGCCCGTGCCGTCCCGTCCGCCGGTCACCTCCACCTCGACGTACGCCTCGCGGTTGGCCGTGGTGAAGCGGTCCGTGCCGTCGTCCCGCCGCTCCATCAGCCAGTCGACGCCGTTCACTCCGCCCGGCACCGCGTCGGCGTCGTGACCGTTGGCCACCTTGGGATCGGCCATCTTCGGGGGCCGCTCGACACCGCACCGCAGTATGATCGCCACGCCGCCCCAGCCCGCGGTCAGTTCGGACGCGGGCTCGGGGTCGTCGCGACTCTCACCGTCCACCGCCGCCGGCAGGACCTTGTCCAGGTCCTGACACAGCTTGGTGACCTTCGCGTCCGGGCCGGGAACCGCCGCGGACGCGCCGTCGTCTGCTGAGGAGCAGCCGGCGGCGGTGATCAGCACCGCGAGTGCGGGCAGTACGGTGTGCCGGTGACGGAAGGAGTTCACCGGCACAGGGTAGACGGGGGCTACAGATGGACGACCGGGCAGGTCAGGGTGCGGGTGATGCCGTCCACCTGCTGGACTTTGGCGACCACCATCCGGCCCAGGTCGTCGACGGTGTCGGCCTGGGCGCGCACGATCACGTCATACGGTCCGGTCACGTCCTCGGCCTGGATGACTCCAGGGATCCTGCCGATCAGCTCGGCGACGGTCGACGCCTTGCCGACCTCCGTCTGGATCAGGATGTACGCCTGTACCACGGAACCTCCAGGGCGGCCACGAGGATCATGTGGGGAAAAGGAACGCCACGGTATCGCGTCGCCGCTCGTCGCGGGGAGACCCGCGGGAGCCGGGTCTTGCGCGCCGGGGTACAGGCACGAGGCAGGCCGACGGTCACTTCGACCGTAGCGAGGACTCGGACGACCCGCGACCGGGCACGGACAGGTACAGAAGGGGCGAAAGGGTAATGAAGGGCACTGTTGGTGAGCTCGGGGAGTTCGGGCTCATCAGGGAGCTCACCTCCCGTCTCACCACCACACCGGCGGTCCGGGTCGGCCCCGGCGACGACGCCGCGGTGGTCTCCGCGCCCGACCGCAGGGTCGTGGCCAGCACGGACATCCTGCTGGAGGGCCGGCACTTCCGCCGTGACTGGTCCACGGCCTACGACGTCGGCCGCAAGGCCGCCGCGCAGAACCTCGCCGACATCGCCGCCATGGGCGCCGTACCGACCGCGCTGCTGCTCGGCCTCGTCGTCCCGGCGGAGTTGCCGGTGACCTGGCCGAGCGAGCTGATGGACGGGCTGCGCGACGAGTGCCAGGTCGCGGGCGCCGCCGTGGTCGGCGGTGATGTCGTACGCGGCGACACCATCATGGTGTCGATCACCGCGCTCGGCGATCTGCGCAACCAGGAACCCGTCACCCGGGGCGGCGCGCAGCCCGGCGACCTCGTCGCCGTGACCGGCTGGCTGGGCTGGTCCGCCGCCGGGCACGCGGTGCTCTCCCGCGGCTTCCGCTCGCCGCGCGCCTTCGTCGAGGCGCACCGGCGCCCCGAGCCGCCGTACCACGCGGGACCGGCCGCCGCCGGACTGGGCGCGACCGCCATGTGCGACGTCAGCGACGGGCTGATCGCCGACCTCGGGCACATCGCCGAGGCCAGCAAGGTGCGGATCGACATCCGGTCCGGGACGATCGACATCCCCTCGCAGATGAACGACATCGGCCAGGCCGTCGGCGTCGACCCCATGCAGTGGGTGCTGACCGGGGGGGAGGACCACGCGATCGTGGCGACCTTCCCGCCGGACGTGAAACTGCCCGCCCGCTGGAAGGTGATCGGCGAGGTGCTCAACCCCTCGGCGCTGCCCCAGGTGACGGTCGACGGCGCACCGTGGACGGCCCAGGGCGGCTGGGACCACTTCGGGGACATCGAGTCGTGAGCGGCCGGACCGCCCCGCCCCGGGTGCTCACCGTGGCGGGCTCCGACTCGGGCGGCGGCGCGGGCATCCAGGCCGACCTGAAGACGATGCTGGCGCTCGGGGTGCACGGCATGAGCGTGCTCACCGCGGTGACCGCGCAGAACTCCCTGGGCGTACAGGGCGTCTGGGAGCTTCCCGTGGCGGCGGTGCGGGCCCAGTACCGCAGCGTGGTGGACGACATCGGCGTGCAGGCGGTCAAGACCGGCATGCTGTCCTCCGCCGAACTGGTCGAGGCGGTCGCCGACCTGATCGCCGCTACGGACGCGCCGGCGGTGGTCGACCCCGTGGGCGTCTCCAAGCACGGTGACCCGCTCCTCGCGGCCTCGGCGCTGGACTCCGTGCGCACGCGGCTGCTGCCGGTGGCGACCGTGGCCACCCCGAACCTGGACGAGGTGGAGCAGATCACCGGCGTACGGGTCGCATCCGAGCGCGATCTGCGCCCGGCGGCCCGGGCGGTGCTGGAGTTCGGGCCGCGCTGGGTGGTGATCAAGGGCGGTCACCTCGCGGCGGAGACGGGCCGCGCCGTCGACCTGCTGACGGACGGCACACGGGAGCACTGGCTGCGCGCCCCCCGGTACGACAACCGGCACACGCACGGCACGGGCTGCACGCTGGCGTCGGCGATCGCGGCGCAGCTGGCGAAGGGGCGGCCGGTGCCGGAGGCGGTGGCGGCGGCCAAGGAGTACGTCACCGGGGCCATCGCGGCCGGCTTCGCGCTGGGTGCCGGGATCGGCCCCGTGGACCACGGGTGGCGGCTCGGGCGGGGAGCCGGGTGAGCCGCGCCGTCGTCCGGGTCGTCCGGTGGCCGTTCAGGGGCGGCCCGGCCGGCCGCCCGGGGACAGCAGAAAGCCGGTCCACACGAGGTGGACCGGCTTCATGCGGCGAACCGGCTGTGGCCGCGCGCTCAGCGGGAGCGTCAGCGCGAGACCTTGCCGGCCTTGATGCACGAGGTGCAAGCGTTCACGCGCTTCGGCGTCCCACCGACCACGGTACGCACACGCTGGATGTTCGGGTTCCAGCGACGGGACGTACGGCGGTGCGAGTGCGAGATGTTGTTGCCGAAGCCCGGCCCCTTGCCGCAGACGTCGCAGTTGGCAGCCACGGGTCACTCCAAAGACTTCAGATGCACTTACGGTTGATCCCGGCATGCCGGAATCAAGAACCAGGACTCTGGGAGCCCTAGGAATCTGAGTGGCGGTGCCAGGGGAGAGGCCCGATCGGATCGGGCAACCGGAGCAGCATACAACGGCTGCATCCGTGGAACGAAACTACCATGGCGGATCGGGGTCCGCCTGCGGCCCTCTTCCGGTGAACAGGCCCCCACGGTCTACGCTGCGTGCCACGTCCAGCAGCTCAGGGAGGCGCAGGTGGCGCAGGTGCCGCAGACATTCTTCGATGCTCTCGCGGTGCGCGCCTGGTGCGGTCTCGCGCTCGATGCGCTGGGCCGGGCCCGTGAGGAGATCGACGCGATCAACGTCTATCCCGTGGCGGACGGGGACACCGGGACCAACCTGTACCTGACCGTCGAGTCGGCGGCCGCCGCGGTCGAGGCGGTGTTCGCCGGGCACGAGGCCGGCGGGGACCGGACGCCGACGCTGGCCGACGCGGCACGGGCGATGGCGCACGGCGCCCTGATCGGGGCCCGCGGGAACTCCGGGACGATCCTGGCGCAGCTGCTGCGGGGAATGGCCCAGGTGCTGGCCGGGGACGAGGCCCCGGACCGCGTCGACGGCCCCGGACTGTCCCTCGCGCTGCGGCACGCGGCCGACTCCGCGCGCCGGGCCGTGGCGCATCCCGTCGAGGGCACGGTCCTCACCGTCGCCTCGGCCGCGGCCGACGCCGCCGGCGGTGCGCGGGGCGACTGCGGCGCGGTGGCGCGGGCGGCCTACGCGGGAGCCCGGGCGGCCCTCGCCGAGACGCCGGCCCTGCTGGCCGTCCTCCGCCGCGCGGGGGTGGTGGACGCGGGCGGCAGGGGACTGGTGGCGGTGCTCGCGGCCCTGGTGGAGACGTTCACGGGGGAGGCGCCGCGCGGCCTGCCGGCGGCGGGGGCACCGTGGAGCGGTTCCGTACGCGTCGCCGGCCCGGGGGAGCACGCGCGCGGGGAGCACGCCCGGAACGCGGCCGGGGCGGTGGGGGCGGAGCGGAACCACGCGCCCGGGGACCGCGCGGAGTCCCACGGGGACACCGCCGAGTGCGCCGACGGCGGTGACGCACCGGGGCCGGGAGGGCCCGCCTTCGAGGTGATCTACCTGCTGGAGGCCGGGGACGCGGCCGTCGCGCGGCTGCGGGAGCGGCTGGACCGGCTGGGCGACTCGCTCGTCGTGGTCGGCGGGGACGGGCTGTGGAACGTCCATGTGCACGTCGACGACGCGGGCGCCGCCGTGGAGGCCGGTGTGGAGGCGGGACGCCCCTACCGGATCCGGATCACCCACTTCGGCGCCGGGGACGTCCACACGACGGGGGCCGAGCGGGCACAGGGGGAGCGCGCCCAGCGGGCCGTCGTGGCCGTGGTGCCCGGCGAGGGCCTGGCGGGGCTGTACACCGGGGCCGGGGCGACCACCGTGCTCGCCCGCGCCGGGGAGCCGCCCGCGAGCGGTGAACTCGTCCAGGCCGTACGCCGTGCGCACGCGCGCGAGGTGGTGCTGCTGCCCAACGACGCGGAGTTGCGCCACACCGCCGCCGCGGCGGCCGAACAGGCCCGGGCCGAGGGGATCCGGGTGGCCCTCATCCCGACCCGCTCCCCGGTCCAGGGCATCGCGGCGCTCGCGGTGCACGAGCCGGAGCGCCGCTTCGACGAGGACGTGGTGTCGATGACCTCGGCGGCGGGCGCCACCCGTTACGCCGAGGTCACCGTGGCCGAGCGCCAGTCCTGGACCATGGCGGGCATCTGCCAGGCCGGGGACGTCCTCGGCCTGGTCGACGGGGACGTGGCCGTGATCGGGCAGGACCTCACCGCCACCGCCGAGGCCGTCCTCGACCGCATGCTCGCGGCCGGCGGCGAACTGGTCACCCTGGTCCTGGGCGACGGCGTCCCGGAAGCCGTCGCCGCCCGTCTGGAGAAGCGGGTCCGTGCGGGCTACCTCGCCGTGGACACGGTGATCCACCACGGCGGCAGACAGGGCGCCCTGCTGCTCATCGGCGTCGAGTGACCCCTGCGGCACCGCCGCGCGGCCGGTCCTCCGGCACACCGTCCGCGCGGCCGCCCGCGGGACTCAGTCCGCGGCGCGCTGCCGCCCGGCCGTGAGCCCCAGCAGGTGCTCCGCCTCCGCGCGCCGGCTCCGGACGGTCTCGTCCTCCCCGGGCGCGTCCTCGTACGCCGCCAGGACGGCACGCGCGCGGACCGCCGCCGCGGCGGGCCGGTCCAGATCGGTCTCCAGCCAGGCCGCCGCGAGTTCCGCCTGCACGCGGTCGTGCAACGCGGCCGGGCCGAGGACACCGAACGCGGCGCTCGCGCGGTCCAGCGCGGACACGGCCTCCTCGGCCGCCTCGCCGCCCCGGCCGGGCCCGCCGGCCGACCGGACCAGCAGGTCCGCGAGCTGGCGGTGCGTGTCGCCGAGCTCGGCGACGAGCCGCACGCGTGTCCCGTCGTCCGCGGCCGCGTCCCGCGCCGCCTCGCACTCCTGGACCGCCTCCGTCATCAGCGCGCGCGCCGCGTCCCGGCCGTCCTCCGCGCGCAGCGCGAGCCACGCGCGGGCGCGCAGCGAGCGGACCAGCCCGGAGACGTCGCCGACCGTGCGCCACAGTCGGCCCGCGCGCGCGTACGCCTGTGCCGCCTCGTCGGGCAGGCCCGCCAGCTCGAGGCTGGACGCGGCCAGGTGGGCCAGCACGGCGTGGTCCCGCTGCTCGGGCCAGTGCCGGGCGATCTCCGCGGCCTGCAACCGCCGCTCGGCGGCCGCGCGGTGCTCCCGCAGCTCACCGAGGCAGTCCCCGAGCCACCACAGCGTCTGCACGACCGCCCCGTCGCCGTGCGTCTCGGCGGTGATGTCCGGCAGCGCGGACTCCAGCACCTCCGCCGCCTCGGCCCACCGCCCCTGCCGCAGCAGACACCCACCGAGCCGGTGCCGCGCCCAGGCGCCCAGCGTGGGGCCCTCACCCGCCTCGTCGGCCCAGTGCGCCGCCTCCAGGGCGTGCCCGGCCGCCTCCCCCACGCGTCCGTCACCCTCCGCGATCTCGGAGAGCTGGAGGTGCAGCTGCGCGCGCCCGGCGGGCTCCAGATGCGGTCCGCCGTGCTCCAGGGCCGCCCGCAGCGCCCGCTCCGCCCCGGCGTCGTCGCCGAGGTGGTGCGCGAGCTGGGCCAGCCGGATCTCGTACTCCGCCGCGAACCACGGCAGCCCCGCCCCGGTGAACTCCTCGGCGGCGCGTCCGAACAGCTCCACCGCCCGCTCCAGGTCGCCGTGGCCCGCCAGTTCGCCGAGCATGGCGTGCGCCTCGGCGGCACGCGCCGCGAGCCGCACGTCCTCGCCGGTGTGCTCCCCGACGAGCTCCGTCACCGCGCGTACGGCGGTCTCGGCGTCGGCCAGGACGGCCGGACCGGGCTCCTCGGCCGCGTGCACCCGCCGCATCAGGATCCGCGCCCGCGCCATCAGCACCGACGCCGTCTGCCGTATCCCCGTTCCGCCCCCGGCGTACAGCGCGAGGACCTCCTCGTGCGGTCCCGCGACCGCCGCGAGCGCCTCGTCGAGCTCGCCCGCCAGCGCCCGCACCTGGGCCGCACGCGCGCGTGCGGCCAGGGCCTCCCCGGGATCGCCCGCCTCCGCGTACAGCTCCGCGGCCCGCTCGAAGAGGTGCACGCCGGCGGGACCGAGGCCCATCGCCTCGTGGTCGGCGATCTCCGCGCGGTCGCGGGCCTCCAGTTCCCGGCCTGCCGTGGCCTCGGCCGCCCGTGCCACCGCCGCCCACGCCTCGACGGCGTGCGGCCGCAGGGTGTCCGACAGCCGCCGTGCCTCGGCGAGCAGTTTGGGCAGGCCCGGCTCACCGGCCGCCCCCGCGGCCCGCGGCGGCTCGCCCGCCGGTGCCACGGGCCGCCGCGCCGGGACCGCGCCGGGCGAGCGCATACCCAGCGGCAGCCGTTCCACCAGCGGGCGCCGCGCCATCCGCGCGCGGGCCCGCTCCCCGACGTGCCGGGTGCCGTTGCGTTCGTCGAAGCGCGCCGCCAGGGCGGACGCCTCCAGGCGCGTGCGTGCGCCCAGTTCCGCCGCGGTCCAGGTCCGGCCCGCCGGACCGGGCACCTGCCGCTCGCCCAGCCCGAGTCCGGTCAGCCGCTCCATGAGCAGCGTCACCACGCTCAGGAAGTCCAGCTTGCTGCGCGGCTGCCCCTCGTCCGTGAAGTACGCCGGCCGCTGCGCGAGCAGTTCCAGGGCGCGCGCCTCGTTGCCGGTGAGCGCGCAGAACTCCACGTGGTCCGCGTACGCGCCCCGCATGCTCTCCATGGGCCGTACGAGCCGGAAACCGCGCAGGTGGTTCGCGCGCGCCTCGTCCGCACGGCCCAGCCGCAGCAGCGGCACCAGGGACGACGCGAGCACCGTGTGCGGCTCGTGGGCGCAGCTGAACTCGCCGTCCAGGACCGGCCGCCACAGCTCGAGGGCCTCCCGGTCCCGGCCGCGCTCCGCCTGCCACCAGCCCTGCCCGTGCAGCTCGCACGCGTGGCAGTCGGCCATCGAGTCCCGGTCGGCGGCCAGCCAGGCGGCGTACGCCCGCTCGGCCCGCTCCACGTCGCCGACGTGCGCGGCCACGCTGAACTCGGCGCCACGCACCGCGCGTTCGGAGTGCCCGGCGAGCCGGTAGCGGTGTTCCATCTCGCCGAGCCACTTCTCGACCGAGGCGAGCGGGATGTGCGGCTGGTCCAGCATGCCGGCCGACATCCACTTGAACACCCAGTGCAGCGAGTGCGTCTCGTACGCGTCGAAGTCCTCGGGCCGCTCGTCCCACATCCGCAGCAGCCGCGCGAAGGGGACGAACATCTTCGCCTTCTCGGAGCTGTAGTTGTAGACCTTCAGCTGGTGTCCGAGCGCCTCGATCACGGCGAGCGGGACGTTCAGCTTCTCGGCCTCCGCGAGCAGGTGCTCCGCGCGGGCGTTGCGGGCCGGGCCCTCCGGCCGCTCGGAGTTGTCCGCCATCGCCCGGCGCAACGCGTCGAGATCCGTGATCGCGCTCATCGGTGACGGCCCCCCGCGGTGTCGTCGTCGGTGTGGGTGGCCCACTCCAGCAGACCCATGAACGCCCGGTTCAGCAGGGCCGAGTCGGCGGGCCGCAGCGTCCGTTGCGCCATGAGCAGGGCCTGCCCGTACAGGGACTCCGTGGCGGTGCCGATCAGCTCGGGGTCGCCCAGCGAGCCGATCCGCCGCACCAGCGGGTTGAGGTGGTTGAGCACCAGACGCGCGCGCGGGGCGCTGCCGCGCAGCGAGCCGAGGATGCCGGACCACAGGTCGTCGGCCTGCTCCTCGGCCTCCGCCCGGGCCCGTTCGTGCCGGCCCTCCCGGTCGTCCAGATGCAGCGCGGGCACCGACAACGGGTGGAAGGAACGCAGGGCCACGTCGCAGCCCAGCGGGTCCAGCCGGGCCCGCGCGGCGGCCAGGAACCCGGACAGGGCCAGCTCCTCCGCCGGGTCGACCGCGTCCAGATGGGCGGTCACGGTGTCCGCGTCCAGCTCGGCGACCGCGGTGCCCGGCCGTACCGAGGGCAGCGCCTCGACCAGCTCGCTGTCGTAGGTGTAGCCGCCGTTGACCACCCCGATGCCCTGCGCGGACGCGATCGGCGCGACCTGCCGGTACTCCTCGACCGTCCGCGTGAAGTGCACCACCGGGTGCCGCCCCGCGAACTCCTCCAGGGACAGCCGCCCGTCGGTGGTCTCGAACGGCAGCCACGGCAGCATGGTGCGCAGCATCTCCCGGTCGTGCCGCGCCAGCGACTTCACGCCCAGGTGGTGCACCGACAGGAACGCGGTCAGCCGCTCCGGATCGCCGGCGGCCAGGGACGTCAGCCAGTCACGGATCCGCTCGCCCAGCGCCTCCCGCACCCCGGCCAGCGTCTCGTCCTCGTACAGCGACTCGCGCGAGGCCGTGGGCCGCAGGCTGTCGGTGTCCAGGACACAGCGCACGAAGAACGCCCAGTCGGGCAGCAGCTGCTCGGCCCGCTCGGTGAGCAGCATGCCCTTCAGATGCACCCGGTGGCCCGCGCGCTGCGCCGGACTCACCGCCGACGGCAGCACGTACGCCACCCCCCGGATCCCGGCCAGCGGCACGTCCAGGCCGATCGCGTCCAGCGGGGTGAAGCCGAACAGCTCGTGACAGTGCCGCGCGAGCGCGACCCTGCGCGCCGCCGGGCTCGAGTGCGGCCTGTCCCACGGCGCCGGCAGGTCGGTGACCGCCACCTCGCCCACCCGCACGTCGTACGGCAGCAGGGAGCCGAAGTCCCGGGCCAGGGACAGCACCCGCTCCTCGGCCAGCCACTCGGCCGCCCCCGCCCGCGCCACCAGGTGCACGGTGGTGCCCGGTTCGGGCCGTGCCCCGTCGGGCAGCGTCCGCACGGTGTACGAACCGTCGTCGCGCGCCGTCCACTCCACGGGCGGCGCGTCGGGCGTACGGGCGCTGCGGCTGACGACCCGGATCCGCTCGGCGACCACGAAACAGGCCAGCAGGCCGATGCCGAACTGCCCGAGGAAGTCCGAGCGGGCCTCCTGCAGCCCCTCGGCGCGCTTGGAACTGCGCCCGATGGTGGCGAGCAGGCTGTGCACGTCCGTCTCGGTGAGCCCCACACCGGTGTCCTCCACCCGCAGGGAGTCCGCGTCCACGGACAACCGCACCCGGGCCGGGGCGTCCGGCTCCCCGGCACGCCGGGCGGTGATGGCGTCCACGGCGTTCTGCAGCAGTTCGCGCAGATAGACCTTGGGGCTGGAGTAGAGGTGATGGGAGAGCAGGTCCACCAGGCCGCGCAGGTCGACCTGGAACGTATGAGGTGACGGGGACGACTGAGATCCCTGGGAGGCCTGTGAGCTCTGAGAGGAGGCCTGTGAGCTCTGGGAACTCTGGGAGGACTGTGAGGTCTGTGAGGTCTGGGAGTCCATCATCACAGCGCCGGTGGGGGGACTCGCGACGGCGCGGGGTCGGGCGGTCCCGGTGAGGCGGTGACCGCGAAGCGGGCCGGAGCGCGTCATCCTAGAACTCGGGCAGCGGTCTGACCAGGGATTTCCCCAGACTCGACCGAAGTCGCCGGCTCGCGGCCCACCCGTTGTCGGTGGCGTGGTGTGCAATGGATCCCGTGCCCGCGCTGAAAGAACCCCTGCGACAACCCCTGAAGTCGGTGCTCGGCCCCGCCACCGCGAAGGTGATGGCCGAGCATCTCGGCCTGCACACCGTCGGCGACCTCCTCCACCACTACCCGCGCCGATACGAGGAGCGCGGCCAGCTCACCCACCTCGCCGACCTCCCCATGGACGAGCACGTCACGGTGGTCGCCCAGGTCGCCGACGCCCGGCTGCACACCTTCGCCTCCGCCAAGGCCCCGCGCGGCAAGGGCCAGCGCCTGGAGGTGACCATCACGGACGGCAGCGGCCGGCTGCAACTGGTCTTCTTCGGCGCCGGTGTCCACAAGCCGCACAAGGAACTGCTGCCGGGCACCCGCGCGTTGTTCGCCGGCAAGGTATCCGTCTTCAACCGCCGCCTGCAGCTGGCTCACCCGGCATACGAGTTGCTGCGCGGCGACACCGAGGAGACGGTCGAGACCTGGGCCGGCGCCCTCATCCCGATCTACCCCGCCACGGCCAAGCTGGAGTCCTGGAAGATCGGCAAGGCGCTGCAGACGGTCCTGCCCAGCGCCCAGGAGGCCGTCGACCCGCTCCCACCGCCCTTGCGCGACGGCCGCGGACTGCTCCCGCTCCCCGAGGCCCTGCTGAAGATCCACCGCCCGCACACCAAGGCGGACATCGAGGACGCCCGCGCCCGCCTCAAGTGGGACGAGGCCTTCGTCCTCCAGGTCGCCCTCGCCCGCCGCCGGCACGCCGACGCCCAGCTTCCCGCCGTCGCCCGCCGCCCCAGGCCGGACGGCCTCCTCACCGCCTTCGACGACCGCCTCCCCTTCACCCTCACCGAGGGCCAGCGAAAGGTCTCCGAGGAGATCTTCGGCGACCTCGCCACCGAACACCCCATGCACCGGCTGCTCCAGGGGGAGGTGGGTTCGGGCAAGACACTGGTCGCCCTGCGCGCCATGCTCGCCGTCGTCGACGCGGGCGGGCAGGCGGCGATGCTCGCGCCCACCGAGGTGCTCGCCCAGCAGCACCACAGATCGGTCACCGAGATGATGGGGGAGCTGGCCGAGGGAGGGATGCTCGGGGGAGGGGACGACGCCACCAAGGTGGTGCTGCTCACCGGCTCCATGGGGGCGGCCGCGCGGCGCCGGGCCCTGCTCGACCTGGCCACCGGCGAGGCCGGCATCGTCATCGGCACGCACGCGCTGATCGAGGACAAGGTGCGGTTCCACGATCTGGGCCTGGTCGTGGTCGACGAGCAGCACCGCTTCGGCGTGGAACAGCGCGACGCCCTGCGCGGCAAGGGCAAGCAGCCCCCGCACCTGCTGGTGATGACCGCCACGCCCATCCCGCGCACGGTCGCCATGACCGTCTTCGGCGACCTGGAGACCTCCGTCCTCGACCAGCTCCCGGCCGGCCGCTCACCCATCGCCAGCCATGTCGTGCCGGCCGCCGACAAGCCCCACTTCCTCGCCCGCGCCTGGGAGCGGGTGCGCGAGGAGGTGGCGAACGGACACCAGGCGTACGTGGTCTGCCCGCGCATCGGCGACGAGGAGGACGACCCGAAGAAGGCCGGCCGGACGAAGTCCCCCGGGGACGAGGACGGGAAGCGGCCCCCGCTCGCCGTCCTCGACATCGCCGAACAGCTCGCGAAGGGGCCGCTGCACGGCCTCCGGGTCGAGGTGCTGCACGGGAGGATGCAGCCCGACGACAAGGACGCCGTGATGCGCCGCTTCGCCGCCGGCGAGGCCGACGTCCTGGTCGCCACGACCGTCATCGAGGTCGGTGTCAACGTCCCGAACGCCACCGCGATGGTGATCATGGACGCCGACCGCTTCGGTGTCTCCCAGCTCCACCAGCTGCGCGGCCGCGTCGGCCGCGGTTCGGCCCCGGGCCTGTGCCTGCTGGTCACCGAGATGCCCGAGGCGAGCGCGGCCCGCCAGCGGCTGGGCGCGGTGGCCTCCACCCTCGACGGCTTCGAACTCTCCCGCCTCGACCTGGAGCAGCGCCGCGAGGGCGACGTGCTCGGCCAGGCCCAGTCCGGCACCCGTTCCAGCCTGCGCGTGCTCGCCGTCATCGAGGACGAGGGCGTCATCGCCGAGGCCCGCGAGGAGGCCGCCAGGACCGTCGCCGCCGACCCGGACCTGACCGGCCTGCCCGCCTTGCGCACGGCTCTGGACGCCCTGCTGGACGAGGAGCGGGAGCAGTACCTGGAGAAGGGCTGACAGACTGGGAGGACCACCGACCGAGCCCACCGACAAGGACCGAGGACATGACTCGCGTGATCGCCGGCGCGGCCGGCGGACGCCGCCTGGCCGTTCCGCCGGGACAGGGCACCCGTCCCACCTCCGACCGCGCGCGAGAGGGCCTCTTCTCCACCTGGCAGTCCCTGCTCGGCGGCCCGCTCGACGGCGCGCGCGTCCTCGACCTGTACGCCGGTTCCGGCGCCGTCGGCCTGGAGGCCCTGTCCCGGGGTGCCGGGCACGTCCTGCTCGTCGAGGCCGACGCCCGGGCCGTCCGCACGGTCCGGGAGAACGTGAAGTCCCTCCGGCTCCCCGGCGCCGAGGTCAGATCCGGCAAAGCGGAACAGATCATCCGCACGGCGCCCCCGCAGGAGCCGTACGGCATCGTCTTCCTCGACCCGCCCTACGCCGTCCCGGACGGCGATCTTCGCGAGATCCTGCTCACACTCCGCTCGCAGGGCTGGCTCACCGAGGAGGCCCTCGTCACCGTGGAGCGCAGTACCAGAGGCGGAGAATTCGGCTGGCCGGCCGGTTTCGAGGCGATCCGGGCCCGTCGCTACGGCGAGGGAACGTTTTGGTACGGTCGCGCCGCCTCTATGTGCGAAGCCGCACGATGACCGGACCGGAGAGCGAGGGATCACTGGTGCGCCGCGCCGTATGCCCCGGGTCGTTCGACCCGATCACCAACGGACACCTCGACATCATCGCCCGGGCCTCCCGGCTGTACGACGAGGTCTACGTCGCGGTGATGATCAACCAGTCCAAGAAGGGCCTGTTCGAGATCGAGGAGCGGATCGACCTGATCCGCCGGGTCTCCGCCGAGTACGACAACGTCCGCGTCGAGGCCTTCCACGGCCTGCTCGTCGACTTCTGCAAGCAGCGTGACATCCCCGCCATCGTCAAGGGCCTGCGCGCGGTCAGCGACTTCGACTACGAGCTGCAGATGGCCCAGATGAACAACGGCCTCTCCGGCGTGGAGACCCTCTTCGTCCCCACCAACCCCACCTACAGCTTCCTGTCCTCCTCGCTCGTCAAGGAGGTCGCGGCCTGGGGCGGCGACGTCTCCCACCTGGTGCCGCCGGAGGTCCTGGAGGTCCTCACCGAACGCCTGCGCAGGGACTGACGCGGGCCCGGCCCCGGCACCCCGGGACGTCCCGGCCCCGGCACCCGGGCACCCCGGGACGTCCGGCCGGCCGGTGGACCGCCGGCCGGTGTCCCCCGCGGGCCCCGTGGCCGTAAAGTCGTCCCGTCCGTCTCCAACACAGCTGTAGAGAGTGGCGAGCACACGGTGGACGTGCAGAAGAAGCTCGACGAGATCGTCACCGCGGTCTCCGGTGCCAGGTCGATGCCCATGTCGGCCTCGTGCGTGGTCAACCGCGCCGAACTGCTCGCGATGCTCGAGGAGGTGCGCGCGGCGCTGCCCGACTCCCTCGCCCGGGCGCAGGAGCTGATCGGCGGCCGGGAGCAGATGGTCGAGCAGGCCCGCCAGGAGGCCGAGCGGATCATCGAGAGCGCCCACGCCCAGCGCGGTTCCCTGGTCTCCGGCACGGAGATCGCCCGCCGCTCCCAGGCCGAGGCCGACCGGATCCTGGCCGAGGCCCGCCAGGAGGCCGAGGAGATCCGCGCGGAGGCCGACGACTACGTCGACTCCAAGCTCGCCAACTTCGAGGTCGTCCTCACCAAGACCCTCGGCTCGGTCGGCCGCGGCCGCGAGAAGCTGCTCGGCACCGGACCCGGCCTCGACGAACAGGGCTACGAGGACGAGGACGCCCCCGAGCGCAGTCACGATCCCGAGACCCTGCGCCGCAGCGCCGACGACTACGTCGACGTCAAACTCGGCGCCTTCGAGGCGGTCCTCGCCAAGACCCTCGAGGCGGTCGGCCGGGGCCGCCAGAAGCTGCACGGCCGGATCGCCTCCGACGACCTCGGCGCCCTCGCCGACGACCTCACGACCGTCCAGCACTCCAGCGACGCCGACTACCTCGCCGACCTCGCGAGGGTCGCGGACCGGGGCACCCCCGTCAGGCAGCCGGAACCGCAGCAGCCGTACGCCCCGCCCGAGCCCGCCTATTCCCCCACCGCCGGCTACGCCGCGGCGGGAGGCGCCCCCGTCCCGCAGCAGCCGGACCCCTACGCCGGCTACCAGCAGCAGTACGGCGGGGGGCAGGACCCCTACGCCCCCACCTCCGGCTACGCCCCGGCGGAAGGTGCCCCCCTCCAGCAGGCCGACCCGTACGCCGCCTACCAGGGCTACGACGGCGGGCAGCAGGCGTACGACCCGAACCGGACGCAGCAGCCCGCGCACGACCGGCAGGCCCAGCAGCCCCAGCAGGGCTACGCCCTGGACGAGACCAGCCTCTTCGACACCAGCATGATCACGCCCGAACAGCTGCGGGCCTATGAGCGCGAGCGGGGCCTGTAGGGGCGGATTGGGCCGAGAGCGAAAGGTCCAGTATCCTGGCTCTTCGGTCGCGCGTACGTACGCGGCCCGTGCTGCCCGGGAACACCGCACCGCAGCGCTCCTCTGAGCTCGAAGACCGAAAGCAGGAATGGCCCTGAACGCCCGCCTCGACCACCGCAACCCCCTCGTGTTCGACACGCACGAGCTGGGGCGGCGGCCCGGTGCGCTGCAGCGCCTGAACCGCACGGTCGACGCCCCCAAGGACTTCGGGGTCCAGGGGGTCGTCGGAGTGCCGGAAGGCGTTCCGGTGGAACTCGACCTCAGGCTCGAGTCGGTCATGGAAGGTGTGCTCGTCACAGGCACCGCCCGTGCGACGGCCCGGGGGGAGTGCGTAAGGTGTCTGGAGCCGCTGGAGCTGGAGCTCGAAGCGGACTTCCAGGAGATGTTCTCGTACCCTGACGCCGACGACCGGGGCCGCGTGATCGCGGAACCGGGCGACGACGCCGAGGACGACGAGGACAGGCTCTTCATCGAGGACGGTCTGTTCGACCTCGAGCCCGTGCTGCGCGATGCGGTGGTGCTCGCACTGCCGATGCAGCCGGTGTGCCGGGAAGACTGCCCGGGTCTGTGCTCCGACTGCGGAGCACGGCTCGCCGACGACCCGGACCACCACCATGACGCCGTCGACATCCGTTGGGCGGCACTGCAGGGACTCGCCGGCACCATGAAGGACGGCGAGAAGGACGAGATGAGCGGCGCCGAACCGGACGTCGACGAGAAGCAGGAGAAGTAGCCGTGGCTGTTCCGAAGCGGAAGATGTCGCGCAGCAACACGCGCCACCGCCGGTCGCAGTGGAAGGCTGCGGTCCCCACCCTGGTTGCGTGCGAGCGCTGCCACGAGCCCAAGCAGCAGCACATCGCGTGCCCGTCTTGCGGCACTTACAACAAGCGCCAGGTCCTCGAGGTCTGAGCGGCTGGTGAGAGGCACTGTGTCCACGCCGAAGAAAAACCCCGCGGACAACCAGGCCTCGTCCCACACGCTTCTGGAAGGGCGGCTCGGCTACCAGGTCGAGTCCGCCCTTCTGGTGCGAGCGCTGACCCACCGCAGCTACGCGTACGAGAACGGCGGTCTGCCGACGAACGAGCGGCTGGAGTTCCTCGGGGACTCCGTGCTCGGCCTCGTCGTCACGGACACGCTGTACCGCACCCACCCCGACCTGCCCGAAGGCCAGCTGGCCAAGTTGCGGGCCGCGGTGGTCAACTCGCGTGCGCTGGCGGAAGTGGGCCGCGGGCTCGAACTGGGCTCCTTCATCCGGCTCGGCCGCGGTGAAGAGGGCACGGGCGGCCGGGACAAGGCATCCATCCTCGCCGACACCCTGGAAGCGGTGATCGGCGCCGTCTATCTCGACCAGGGCCTGGGCTCGGCGGCGGAGCTGGTGCACCGCCTGTTCGACCCGCTGATCGAGAAGTCCTCGAACCTCGGTGCCGGCCTGGACTGGAAGACCAGTCTCCAGGAGCTGACCGCGACCGAAGGGCTCGGCGTGCCCGAGTACCTGGTCACGGAGACCGGCCCCGACCACGAGAAGACCTTCACTGCTGCCGCCCGCGTCGGAGGCGTCTCGTACGGCACCGGCACCGGCCGCAGCAAGAAGGAGGCGGAGCAGCAGGCCGCCGAGTCCGCCTGGCGCGCCATCAAGGCCGCGGCGGACGAGCGCGCCAAGGCGGCCGCCGAAGCCGAGGAGGTCGTCGCCGCCGCCGAAGCCCAAGCCTCCCTCAGGAGCGCCGGTGCCGAAGCCGAAGCCTCCGTCAGGAGCGCCGACGCCGAAGCCGAAGCCGAAGCCTCCGTCAGGAGCGCCGGTGCCGAAGCCGAAGCCTCCGTCAGGAGCGCCGACGCCCCGTCGGCCTCCGCCTGACGAACAGAGCGACCCGAGCGCCCGCCCCGACCCGGGGCGGGCGCTCGGCGCTCGTATCCCGGTCCTTGGAGGGGAACATGCCCGAGCTGCCCGAGGTCGAGGTCGTACGGCGCGGACTCCAGCGGTGGGTCGCCCACCGGACCGTCGCCGCGGCCGAGGTGCTGCACCCGCGCGCGGTGCGCCGTCACCTCGCCGGCGCCGACGACTTCGCACGCCGGCTCGAGGGCCACCGCGTCGGCGTCCCCAGCCGCCGCGGGAAGTACCTCTGGCTGCCGCTGGAGGACACGGACCAGTCGGTGCTGGCCCACCTCGGCATGAGCGGCCAGCTGCTGGTCCAGCCGCACACGGCACCCGACGAGAAGCACCTGCGCGTCCGCGTCCGCTTCACGGACGCCCTGGACACCGAGCTGCGCTTCGTCGACCAGCGCACCTTCGGCGGGCTGTCGCTGCACGACAACACCCCCGACGGCCTGCCCGACGTCATCGCGCACATCGCCCGGGACCCCCTCGACCCGCTCTTCGACGACGAGGCCTTCCACCACGCGCTGCGCCGCAAGCGGACCACCATCAAGCGGGCCCTGCTCGACCAGTCACTGATCAGCGGCGTCGGCAACATCTACGCCGACGAGGCGCTGTGGCGGGCCCGCGTCCACTACGAGCGCCCGACGTCCGGCTTCACCCGCCCGCGCACCCTGCTCCTGCTGGGGCACGTCCGGGACGTCATGAACGCGGCTCTCGCGGTGGGCGGCACCAGCTTCGACAGCCTGTACGTCAACGTCAACGGCGAGTCCGGCTACTTCGACCGGTCCCTGGACGCCTACGGCCGCGAGGGCCTGCCCTGCCGCCGCTGCGGTACGCCGATGCGCCGGCGGGCGTGGATGAACCGCTCCAGCTGCTTCTGCCCGAGGTGTCAGCGGGCGCCGCGCGTCCCGTCGTAGCGCTCACGCGCCCGGAGCACCGTCTCCATACTGCCCTCGACGCAGTGGATGAGGGACAGCAGGCGCTCGGCCACCTCATGGCCCAGCGGGGTGAGTTCGTAGTCCACCCGGGGCGGGTTGGTCGGCTGGGCCTCGCGGTGCACCAGCCCGTCACGCTCCAGCGCGTGCAGCGTCTGGGACAGCATCTTCTCACTGACGCCGTCGACCCGGCGGCGCAGCTCGTTGAACCGGAGCGAGCCCTCGTGCAGCGCGCCCAGGGTGAGCGCGCCCCAGCGTCCCGTCACGTGTTCCAGCGTGCCGCGGGAGGGGCACGCCTTGGCGAACACGTTGAAGGGGAGTTCCTGTCCCTCCGGGCGCCGCTGCGTGGTGGCCATACGGGAAGCCTACGTCAGCGCAGCGCTGACCGACAGGTTGCGCTGACCACAAGTCAGCGCAACCCGCGGACTGCCGTCGCCTGCCGCTAGAAGCCGAAGTTCTGGGTCCACCAGGGGCCGCCCGGGCCCATGTGGACGCCCACACCCAGCGTGGTGAAGTCGCAGTTCAGTATGTTCGCCTTGTGGCCGGGGCTGTTCATCCAGGCCTCCATCACGGCCTCGGCGTCGGCCTGGCCGCGGGCTATGTTCTCGCCGCCGAGGTTGCCGACGCCTGCCGTCCTGGCCCTGTCCCACGGGGTGTCGCCGTCGGGGTCGGTGTGGTCGAAGAAGTCCCGCTGGGCCATGTCGGCGCTGAACGCCGTGGCCAGGTCGGTCAGCGCGCCGTCCGCGGCGACCGGCCCGCACCCCGCCTTGGCCCGCTCCGCGTTGACCAGCCTGAGCACCTCGGCTCCGGCGGCGGCCTCCGCCGGCACGTTCGCCGGGCTGCTGGTCCGCTGTTCCGGCTCCGGCGCGGCCTCGCGGGTCGGCGTGCTCTGCGCCGTCCCGCTCCGGGCCGCCTCGGTCTCCTTCTTCTCCGGCTTCCTCTCGGGCGTCTTCGCCGGCTCCGCGGACGTGGAGGCCGACGCGGACGGCTTCGGCGAGGCCGAGCGCCCGGTACCGCTGTTCGCCGGGGTGCCGGCGTCGCGTTCCCGGGCCTCGGCGCTGCCGGATGTGCCGCCCTGCTCGCTGGGCAGGCTGGTCGGGGTGTCCCCGGCCTGCACCGTGTCGCCGGAGGTGCTGTCGCCGCCGAGCTTGTAGTTCTCCAGACCGGGCACCGCGCCCGTGGCCACCGCGACCGTGCCGAGGGCCACCGCGGCGGAGACCCCGAGCAGACCGGTGCGGACCGGTGCCGCGGCCCTCTTCCTGCGGCGCCGTCCACCGGCGCCCCGGGCGCCCTCGTCGGGCGCGAAGCCGTCGTCCGGGAAACCGCCGCCGGCGAAGGCGTGACCGGGCCGGTCCCCGCCCGTCGAGAAGCCGCCGCCCGGGAAACCGCCCCGGGTGAAGTCGTACTCGGCGCGGTGACCGGCGCCGTCGTCCGTCGCGTAGAGGTACGCCTCGCTCCTCGCGTACGTCTCGGCGTAGGCCTCAGGGTTCAGATACGGCGCTATGCCCATCGCGGGCGGCCCGTCCGCCCGGTCGTTCAGCGGGTCGGGGCTGCCGTCGCAGGGGCCGTCGTGGTGAGTGGCCCCGGTGGCGCGGCCCGTGGCGGCGCGGCCGGCGGCGGAGCGTCGGTGGCGTCCCAATGTCCTGGCCTTCCTCGTCCTTGCGGTCGACTCGTCCTGGCGACCACCCGAAACTCGATGATCACGAAACTCACACGAAGGAGTGAGTTTCATATGAGATTCATGGAGGGGGACGCTACCGCATGGCGCCGGGGGAGGGAGTGCCCCGAGTGACATTGTCCGGTTAGGTTGCAGCCATGAGCGAGGAAGTGCGACTGGTCGCCTGGGTACGCGGGCGTGTCCAGGGTGTGGGTTTCCGCTGGTTCACGCGGGCCAGGGCGCTGGAGATCGGCGGCCTGAGTGGTTTTGCCCTCAACCTGGACGACGGCCGGGTCCAGGTGGTCGCCGAGGGCTCCCGCGAACGCTGCGAAGGACTGCTCGACTGGCTCCAGGCCGGCGACACGCCCGGGTGTGTGGACGGAGTCACCGAGATCTGGGACACACCTCGCGGCGGCTACGACGGCTTCGCCATCCGCTGACCCCGCCCCCGCCGGCAGGCCCCACCGCCCCGCAACGGCCCGCGCGGGGGGCCCGCCGCGAAGAAAACGTCCTGGTGATTGCCGACGGAGGCTTGCCGTGGGCGACGCCGGCCGCCAAGATGATCGTCACGTCCCGAGGACCCGCAGGAGTCTCGGCGCCGCCGTTTCCCGGCCGTGCGCGCCCGGTAGTCCGCCAATACGGGGCGTGATCGTGTTGACCCTCAAACTTTTTGGTGAGACGCTGAAAGCCCCGCGCACCTCAGCTGTTTGGCATGGCTGAACGGCAGCACGACTCCAGGCCTGTCAAACACCGCGGGTGCGAATCCCTCACGACCCACACCGCATCGGTCGGTCACTCATTGTGGAGGACCATCCATCATGGCAAAGGCGCTTCTCGGTTACGTCGGCGGCTCCGACCCGCGACTCCTCGCCGAGATGCGACGGCTCCAGAAGCGCGTACAGGACCTGGAATCCGAGCTCGTACGGATCCAGGCGGAGAAGGACGCGCTGGCGGCTGCCGCTTCTCACGACAGGATCATGGAGAGCGTTGACGCACACCAGGCGGAGCCTGCGCTCACCTGATCACTGCATCGCTCCACGAACAGCTCAGCAGTGGTCGGGCCCGCCCGTCACCACCGCCAAGCAGTCAGAAGTGCAAGGGACGCCCCCGGCGTCCCTTCTTTCTTTCTCCTCCGCGTCCTCGCCCCCCACGCGCCGGGCTCCGCGTCCCGCGCGTCCTTTCACCCTCTTCACCGTCTGGTGTGCCCTGCGCGTTCACCCGCGAAACCGTACGTTCATGGAGTGAGACATGGCCGGCGGGTAGAGTCCGGCGGCGTGCACCTCAAGGCCCTGACCCTCCGCGGCTTCAAGTCGTTCGCCTCGGCGACCACGCTCCGGTTCGAACCGGGCATCACCTGCGTCGTGGGCCCGAACGGTTCGGGCAAGTCCAACGTCGTGGACGCGCTCAGCTGGGTCATGGGGGAGCAGGGCGCCAAGTCGCTGCGCGGCGGCAAGATGGAGGACGTCATCTTCGCCGGCACCACCGGCCGCCCGCCGCTGGGCCGTGCCGAGGTGTCGCTGACCATCGACAACTCCGACGGTGCCCTCCCCATCGAGTACGCCGAGGTCACCATCACGCGGATCATGTTCCGCAACGGTGGCAGCGAGTACCAGATCAACGGCGACACGTGCCGTCTCCTCGACATCCAGGAACTGCTCTCCGACTCCGGCATCG
The DNA here is from genome assembly GCF_043076215.1 of Streptomyces sp. NPDC016640. Taxonomy (NCBI): domain Bacteria; kingdom Bacillati; phylum Actinomycetota; class Actinomycetes; order Kitasatosporales; family Streptomycetaceae; genus Streptomyces; species Streptomyces sp. NPDC016640. Next base: position 154,241 of record NZ_JBIBRG010000009.1, on the reverse strand, counting down.
GCCGTGAGATGCACGTCATCGTCGGCCAGGGCCAGCTCGACTCCGTGCTGCACGCCGACCCCATGGGCCGCCGCGCCTTCATCGAGGAGGCCGCCGGCGTCCTCAAGCACCGCAAGCGCAAGGAGAAGGCGCTGCGCAAGCTCGACGCGATGCAGGCCAACCTCGCCCGCGTGCAGGACCTCACGGACGAGCTCCGGCGCCGGCTCAAGCCCCTCGGCCGCCAGGCCGCGGCCGCGCGCCGGGCCGCCGTCATCCAGGCCGACCTGCGCGACGCCCGGCTGCGCCTGCTCGCCGACGACCTCGTACGGCTGCGCGAGGCGCTGCAGGCGGAGATCGCCGACGAGGCCGCCCTCAAGGAGCGCAAGGAAGCGGCCGAGACCGAGCTGAGGAAGGCCCTCCAGCGCGAGGGCCTGCTGGAGGACCGGGTACGACGGCTCACCCCGCGGCTGCACAGCGCCCAGCAGACCTGGTACGAGCTCTCCCAGCTCGCCGAGCGGGTGCGCGGCACCATCTCGCTGGCCGACGCGCGGGTGAAGAGCGCGACCTCCGCGCCCCCCGAGGAGCGACGCGGCCGGGACCCCGAGGACATGGAGCGCGAGGCCGCCCGGATCCGTGAGCAGGAGGCGGAACTGCAGGCCGCTCTGGAGGCGGCCGAACGCGCCCTGGAGGACACCGTCGCCCACCGCGCGGAGCTGGAACGCGAACTCGCCCACGAGGAACGGCGTCTGAAGGACGCCGCGCGGGCGATCGCCGACCGGCGCGAAGGGCTGGCCCGGCTCAAGGGGCAGGTCGGCGCGGCCCGTTCGCGAGCCGCCGCCGCGCAGGCCGAGATCGAGCGCCTGGCCGCCGCCCGTGACGAGGCCCGGGAACGGGCCGTCACCGCCCAGGAGGAGTACGAGTCCCTCCGGGCCGAGGTCGACGGCCTCGACGCGGGGGACGCGGAACTCGGCTCGCGGCACGAGACGGCCAGGCGGCGGCTGGCCGAGGCCGAGACGGCCCTCACCGCCGCCCGCGAGGCGGCCACCGCCGCCGAACGCAGGCGCGCGGCGACCCAGGCCCGCCACGAGGCCCTCGCCCTGGGCCTGCGCCGCAAGGACGGCACCGGCGCGCTGCTCGCCGCGAAGGACCGGCTCTCCGGACTCCTCGGACCCGCCGCCGGACTCCTCACCGTGACCCCCGGCCACGAGACCGCGCTGGCCGCGGCCTTCGGCACCGCCGCCGACGCCCTCGCCGTCGCCACCCCGTCCGCCGCCGCAGACGCCATCCGCCTCCTGCGCAAACAGGACGCGGGCCGGGCGGCTCTGCTCCTCACGGGGGCCCCGGACGACGTGGCGCCGGACGGGCGCGCCGACGGACCGAACGGGGCGCGTGCGGAGGGGCCGCCCCGCGCCGCCGACCTGGTGCGCGGGCCCGCCGAGCTCATGCCCGCGGTGCGCCGGCTGCTGCGGGGCATCGTCGTCGTCGGCACCCTGGAGGATGCCGAGGAGCTGGTGTACGCGCGGCCCGAGCTGACGGCCGTGACCGCCGAAGGCGACCTGCTGGGCGCGCACTTCGCGCACGGCGGGTCCGCCGGGGCGCCGAGCCTGCTCGAGGTGCAGGCGTCCGTGGACGAGGCCGCCGCCGAACTGGACGAGCTGGCCGTGCGGTGCGAGGAGCTGGCCGAGGCGCAGGAGGCGGCGGCCGGGCACCGCCGGGAGTGCGCGGCGCTCGTCGAGGAACTGGGCGAGCGGCGCCGGGCGGCCGACCGGGAGAAGTCCTCCGTCGCCCAGCAGCTCGGCCGGCTCGCCGGGCAGGCGCGCGGCGCCGCCGGGGAGGCCGAGCGGGCGGACGCCGCCGCGGCCCGGGCGCAGGAGGCCCTCGACGCGGCGCTCACCGACGTCGAGGAACTCGCCGAACGACTCGCGGTCGCGCAGGAGAGTGCCCCCTTCGGGGAAGGGGCGGAGGAGCCCGACACCTCGGTGCGCGACCGGCTCGCCGCCGACGGCGCCAACGCCCGCCAGACCGAGATGGAGGCCCGCCTCCAGCTCCGTACGCACGAGGAGCGGGCCAAGGGGCTCGCCGGACGGGCCGACTCCCTGGACCGGGCGGCCCGTGCGGAACGGGAGGCACGCGCGCGTGCCGAACAGCGCGGGGCCCGGCTGCGTCACGAGGCCGCCGTCGCCGGCGCCGTCGCCTCCGGCGCCCGGCAGCTGCTCGCGCACGTCGAGGTCTCCGTGGCCCGCGCCGACGGGGAACGGGGCGCCGCCGAGGCGGCCAAGGCCCGGGGCGAGCAGGAACTGGCGCGCGCCCGCACCGAGGGGCGCGATCTCAAGGCGGAACTCGACAAGCTGACGGATTCGGTTCACCGGGGCGAGGTACTCGGCGCCGAGAAGCGGCTGCGGATGGAGCAGCTGGAGACCAGGGCGCTGGAGGAACTGGGTGTCGAGCCGGCAGGGCTGGTGGCGGAGTACGGCCCGCACCAGCCGGTGCCGTCCTCGCCCCCCGCCGACGGCGAACCGCTGCCGGAGGCCGGCTCCCACAGCGGCTCCGCCGCGGAGGAGCACCCGCGTGACAGGCCCCGCCCCTTCGTGCGGGCCGAGCAGGAGAAGCGCCTGAAGGCCGCCGAACGCGCCTACCAGCAGCTCGGCAAGGTGAACCCGCTCGCCCTGGAGGAGTTCGCGGCACTGGAGGAACGCCACCAGTTCCTCGGCGAGCAGCTGGAGGACCTGAAGAAGACCCGCGCGGACCTGCTCCAGGTCGTCAAGGAGGTCGACGAGCGCGTCGAGCAGGTCTTCACCGAGGCCTACCGGGACACGGCCCGCGAGTTCGAGGGCGTCTTCTCCCGGCTCTTCCCCGGTGGTGAGGGACGCCTGGTGCTGACCGACCCCGACGACATGCTCACCACGGGCGTGGACGTCGAGGCGCGTCCGCCGGGCAAGAAGGTCAAGCGGCTGTCGCTGCTCTCGGGCGGTGAGCGGTCACTGACCGCCGTGGCGATGCTCGTGTCGATCTTCAAGGCGCGGCCCAGTCCGTTCTACGTCATGGACGAGGTCGAGGCCGCCCTCGACGACACCAACCTCCAGCGGCTGATCCGGATCATGCAGGAGCTGCAGGAGGCCTCCCAGCTGATCGTGATCACGCACCAGAAGCGGACCATGGAGGTCGCCGACGCGCTCTACGGCGTCTCCATGCAGGGCGACGGCGTGTCCAAGGTCATCAGCCAGCGTCTGCGCTGAACCTTCAATTCATGAACGCAATCTCTCCTTTTTTGTGTCTCGGAACTCACATGACTCGGCCTATTGACTTCAATAGTTGAAGGCATATTCTCTGAAACGTTGTTTTCACCTTCAGGTACCTTCAGCTGGACCTCGAAGGGCTGACCCCCCATCCGGCGACGTTGCCGGTGGCCCGAGGAGTACACGTGACCAGCACCGCGCAGGCACAACAGTCAGGAGCCGGGACGGCTCACCCCGAACATCTCGGGCATGTCGTCTTCATCGCGGCGGCGGCCGCCATGGGCGGTTTCCTCTTCGGCTACGACAGCTCCGTGATCAACGGTGCCGTCGAGGCCATCCGCGACCGCTACGACATCGGCTCCGCCGCGCTCGCCCAGGTCATCGCCGTCGCCCTGATCGGCTGTGCCGTCGGCGCCGCGACCGCCGGCCGGATAGCCGACCGCATCGGCCGCATCCGGTGCATGCAGATCGCCGCCGTCCTGTTCACCGTCAGCGCCGTCGGCTCCGCGCTGCCCTTCTCGCTGTACGACCTCGCCTTCTGGCGCGTCGTCGGCGGCTTCGCCATCGGCATGGCCTCCGTCATCGGCCCGGCCTACATCGCCGAGGTCGCCCCGCCCGCCTACCGCGGCCGGCTCGGCTCCTTCCAGCAGGCCGCGATCGTGGTCGGCATCGCGGTGTCGCAGCTGGTCAACTGGGGCATCCTGAACGCCGCCGACGGCGACCAGCGCGGTGAGCTCCTGGGCCTGGAGGCCTGGCAGCTGATGCTCGGCGTCATGGTCGTCCCCGCCGTCCTCTACGGCCTGCTCTCCTTCGTCATCCCCGAGTCGCCGCGCTACCTGATCTCCGTCGGCAAGCACGAGCGCGCCCGGCGGATCCTCGAAGAGGTCGAGGGCAAGGACCTCGACCTCGACGCCCGCGTCACCGAGATCGAGACGGCGATGCACCGCGAGGAGAAGTCCAGCTTCAAGGACCTGCTCGGCGGGAGCTTCCTCTTCAAGCCGATCGTCTGGATCGGCATCGGCCTGTCGGTGTTCCAGCAGTTCGTCGGCATCAACGTCGCGTTCTACTACTCGGCGACGCTGTGGCAGTCGGTCGGCGTCGACCCGGCGGACTCCTTCCTCTACTCCTTCACCACGTCGATCATCAACATCGTCGGCACCGTCATCGCGATGATCTTCGTCGACCGCATCGGCCGCAGGCCGCTCGCGATCATCGGTTCCGTCGGCATGGTGATCGGCCTCGCGCTGGAGGCCTGGGCGTTCTCCTTCGACCTGGTCGACGGCAAGCTCCCCGAGACCCAGGGCTGGATCGCCCTGGTCGCCGCCCACGTCTTCGTCCTCTTCTTCGCCCTGTCGTGGGGTGTGGTCGTCTGGGTCATGCTCGGCGAGATGTTCCCCAACCGGATCCGCGCCGCCGCCCTGGGCGTCGCCGCCGCCGCGCAGTGGATCGCCAACTGGGCCATCACCGCGAGCTTCCCCTCGCTGGCCGACTGGAACCTGTCGGTCACCTACGTGATCTACACGGTCTGCGCCGCGCTCTCCATCCCGTTCGTCCTGAAGTTCGTGAAGGAGACGAAGGGCAAGTCACTGGAGGAGATGGGCTGAGCCAACAGCCCCCGGACCCGGGGAGAAGGGCCCGGTCCCCGCTGCCCCTCTCCTCGTACCCCCCACCCGCCGCCCCGGCTCGGGCCACCGCCCGAGCCGGGGCGGCGGCACGTTCTCCCCGCGCCTGCGGCCCGGGCTTGTCCGGGTGACGGGCCCGGGGGCGGTGGCGCCTGCTCCCGGGGCCCGCCTCCGGGACCTGACCGTCTGGCCGGTCGGAGGGTGGTGGCGGCGCGGGTTTCCGGGGCCTCCCGGTCCCGGGTCCGCCCGTCCGGCGGTCGGGGCGGTGGCGCCTGCTCCCGGGAGCAGGCACCCGGGCCTGCCCGCGCCGCGGCCGGGCGCTCCCCGAGGGGCGCGGCCGGCCGCGGCGCCCCGTGACCGGGCGGCCGTGCGGCGGACATCGCGTGACGGGGTGTCAGGCCGGCCGGCCGTCCGCGCCACGCGGCGCCCGGCACGGGTCGCCATCGGGGCGGCCGGGAGTCCATGGCCGATACTGGACGCGTTATGGACATCGTCATCCTTGTTGTAGTCATCGCCGTGGTCGCGGTCGTCGCGCTCGGCGGGCTCATCGTCGGCAGCCGGCGCAAGAAGCCGCTGCCCCCGCCGCCGCCCGTCGCGCCCGACATCACCGCCCCACCGGCCGAGCCGCACGTCGGCGAAGAGGCCGAGACGCCGCGGGAGGAACCGCGGCGCACCATCGAGGAGGTTGATCTTCCGGCGGGCGCGGGCCCCGTCGTCATCGAGGAGCCGCCCGCCGCGGAAGCTCCCGTCATCGAGATCCCGGAGCCCACCGCGGGCCGGCTGATCCGGCTGCGCGCCCGGCTCTCCCGATCGCAGAACGCCCTGGGCAAGGGCCTGCTCACCCTGCTGTCCCGCGAGCACCTGGACGAGGACACCTGGGAGGAGATCGAGGACACCCTGCTCACCGCCGACGTCGGTGTGCAGCCCACCCAGGAACTGGTCGACCGGCTGCGCGAGCGCGTGCGGGTGCTCGGCACCCGCACCCCCGAGGAGCTGCGCGGACTGCTCCGCGAGGAGCTGGTCACGCTGGTCGACCCGGCCATGGACCGCACCGTGCACACCGAGAACGCCGCCGGCGGACCCGGCATCGTGATGGTCGTCGGTGTCAACGGCACCGGCAAGACCACCACCACCGGCAAGCTCGCCCGGGTGCTGGTGGCCGACGGCAACACCGTCGTGCTCGGCGCCGCCGACACCTTCCGCGCCGCCGCCGCCGACCAGCTGCAGACCTGGGGCGAGCGGGTCGGCGCCCACGTCGTGCGCGGCCCGGAGGGCGGTGACCCGGCCTCCGTCGCGTTCGACGCGGTCAAGGAGGGCAAGGAGATGGCTGCCGACGCGGTGCTCATCGACACCGCCGGCCGGCTGCACACCAAGACCGGCCTCATGGACGAGCTCGGCAAGGTCAAGCGGGTCGTGGAGAAGCAGGCTCCGCTGGACGAGGTGCTGCTCGTGCTCGACGCCACCACCGGTCAGAACGGTCTCGTCCAGGCCCGGGTGTTCGCCGAGGTCGTCGACATCACCGGCATCGTGCTCACCAAGCTGGACGGCACGGCCAAGGGCGGCATCGTCATCGCCGTCCAGCGCGAACTGGGTGTGCCGGTCAAGCTGATCGGCCTGGGCGAGGGCGCGGACGACCTGGCGCCGTTCGAGCCGGAGGCGTTCGTGGACGCCCTCATCGGGGAGTGACGTCCGGCGCCGCGGACACATCCGGCAGACGCGAGGAAGCGCCCGCCCCCGAACCGGTCGGGGGACGGGCGCTTCGCCGTGCCGCGTACTCGGATGCCTCCGGGAACCCGGCGCCGCGGCACTGTGCCCCCGACCGGTGTGCCACGTACGCCAGGGTGCCCAGCAGCAGCCGGGCCTCGGGCGGCCGGGACGCCGAGTCCAGGGCGGGGGAGCGAAGCCAGCGCACCGGGCCCAGGCCGCCCCGGTCGGACGGCGGCGCCGTGATGTGCGCACCGGGTCCCAGGCCGCGCAGGTCCAGGGCGCCCGGGTCGTCCCAGCCCATGCGGTAGAGCAGCTCCGGCAGCACGGCGGCGGCACCGGGGGCGACGAAGAACTGGGCGCGGCCGTCCGGGGTGGCGGCGACCGGGCCGACCGGCAGGCCCATGCGCTCCAGCCGGCCCAGGGCGTGGCACCCGGCCGGTTCGGCGATCTCGATCACGTCGAACGCCCGCCCGACCGGCAGCATCACCGAGGCCCCCGGGAACGCGGACCAGATCCCGGTCACCTCGTCCAGCGGCGCCCCGGCGCGGATCACCGGCGCGAGGTCCAGCGGATGCGCGCCCGGTGCCCGGCAGCCGGCACGGCCGCAGGAGCACGCGCCCGCGGCGGCCCGGACGCCCGGCACCACGTCCCAGCCCCACAGTCCCGTGTACTCCGCCACGGCGGTGCCGTCCGACGAGCGGCCGCGGCGGCGCGAGCCGGACCGGATGTCGCGGATGCCCCGACCGATGGCGATCGTGAAGACCATGCCCCCTCCAACGGGTCCGACACACCGGCGGTTACGCAGCGGACGCGGAACGTGACTCTGTGTTTCCGGCTTCCCCGCACCGTTCCGCCCAACCGGCGCCGTGCGGTGCCCGGGGTGGTACGTCCGGCGATGCGCGCCCCTGTGCGCGTCGGTGCGTCCACTCTTGGCCGTCCTGTGTCAAGTGAATCGCGCCTCGACCACGGTGAGTTCATTCGAAGGGGTGGCGAATGGTGGCGATTGCGATTCCGCCATGGTGAGACGGGTGATCGTAGGGTTACTTTGTGTGCACGGCTTCTTGGGGCACATGCACTCGTGGGTATGCCGGAGGCAACTCGGCTGTCCGTTCGAAGGGTGGTAACCGCCGGACGGGCGGCCTCGACAACCGGCATTCTGATAGGGCTTGGCGCACTCGGCGACAAGTGGTCTTCAGGGATGGGGGCGTTCCAGTGAGCGGCAACGGCGGTGGCGGGACGAATGCTGCGGGCGGGGAGAAACGCCCGAACGGGCTGCTCGCCTCGTGGTTCGTCCGCAGCGGCTGGTCCAAGGGTGAACTCGCCCGCCAGGTCAACCGCCGGGCACGCCAGTTGGGCGCCAACCACATCTCCACCGACACCTCTCGGGTGCGCCGCTGGCTGGACGGGGAGAACCCGCGCGAGCCGATCCCCAGAATCCTGTCCGAGCTCTTCTCCGAACGCTTCGGCGTCGTCGTCTCCGTCGAGGACCTGGGCCTGCGCACCACCCGCCCGGCACCCTCGGTGACCGGGGTCGACCTCCCCTGGACGGGCCCGCAGACCGTGGCCCTGCTCAGCGAGTTCTCGCGCAGCGACCTGATGCTGGCGCGGCGCGGCTTCCTCGGGAGCTCGCTGGCCCTCTCCGCGGGCCCGTCCCTCATCGAGCCCATGCAGCGCTGGCTCGTCCCCGCCCCGTCCGCCGCGCACTCCCGGCCCGAACCCGAGCCGGTGTCCTCCTCCGCGCGCGCCCGGGGCCGGCTGTCCGGGCCGGAGCTGGACCTGCTCGAGACCACGACCGTGATGTTCCGGCAGTGGGACGCCCAGTGCGGCGGCGGCCTGCGCCGCAAGGCGGTGGTCGGGCAGCTGCACGAGGTGACCGACCTGCTCCAGGAGCCCCAGCCCGAGGCCACCACCCGGCGGCTGTTCAAGGTCGCCGCCGAACTCGCCGAACTGGCCGGCTGGATGTCGTACGACGTCGGGCTGCAGCCCACCGCGCAGAAGTACTTCGTGCTCGCGCTGCACGCCGCCAAGGAAGCCGGTGACCGGCCCCTCGGCTCCTACGTGCTGTCCAGCATGAGCCGGCAGATGATCCACCTCGGCCGGCCCGAGGACGCCCTGGAGCTGATCCACCTCGCCCAGTACGGCAGCCGGGACTGCGCGAGCCCGCGCACCCAGTCCATGCTGTATGCGATGGAGGCCCGGGCCTACGCCAATATGGGACAGCCCAGCCGGTGCAAGCGGGCGGTCCGGATGGCCGAGGACACCTTCGCCGACGCCGACGAGTGGGACGAGCCCGACCCCGACTGGGTCCTCTTCTTCTCCGAGGCCGAGCTGTACGCCGAGAACGCCCACTCCTTCCGCGACCTCGCCTACGTCGCCGGCCGCAGCCCCACCTACGCCTCCCTCGCCGAGCCGCTGATGAGGCGGGCCGTGGAACTGTTCGGCCGGGAGAGCGGCCAGCACCAGCGGTCCTACGCCCTCAACCTGATCGGCATGGCCACGGTCCATCTGCTCCAGCGCGAGCCCGAACAGAGCGCGGTTCTCGCCACCGAGGCCATCACGGCGGCCACGAAAGTCCGTTCCGAGCGCCTCAACACTCGTATCCGAAAGACGGTCGACACGGCCGTACGCGACTTCGGGGATCTCGCCGAAGTCGTCGCCCTCACCGAGCGGCTCGCGATCGAGCTGCCGGAGTCCGCCGAGGCGGTCTGACACCACCGCGCGACCGCCGGGCCCCGGCCGCGGCCGGCCCTCCCGAACTGCCCGACTCGGCTCCCCCCGGGCCAGGTCGAACGGAGGCCGGCCGCGGCCGGTCGCGTGTCTCCCCGGGCGCGGCTCACCGCCGTGCACCGCAGGTTGCGTCACGACAACGATCGGCGCGCCCCGCATCCGGCAGTTCATCGACCCGTAACACGCCGGGTGCCTTCGTCACGGCGGCGAAACAGCGAGGGGCTTCCACCGAAACGGCGCTGCGTCAATCTCATGGCGCACAACCGGCCCACCCCTCAATCCGCTCAAGGCTTCGCCCGCACGGGGCCGTACCAACGACGAGGAGACGCCGATGGCACCAGCCATCACCCTGGCCGCAGACGCGCCCGCGCTGTCTGCCGCCAACACAGGGTTCATGCTCATCTGTTCCGCCCTGGTGATGCTCATGACCCCGGGTCTCGCCTTCTTCTACGGAGGCATGGTCCGCGTCAAGAGCACCCTGAACATGCTGATGATGAGCTTCATCAGCATGGGGATCGTCACCGTCCTGTGGGTGCTGTACGGCTTCTCCATGGCGTTCGGCACCGACTCCGGCGGCGTCATCGGCTGGAACTCCGACTGGGTCGGCCTCAGCGACATCGGCCTGACCGAGCTGTGGGACGGCTACACCGTCCCGGTCTTCGTCTTCCTGGTCTTCCAGCTGATGTTCGCCGTCCTCACGCCCGCCCTGATCAGCGGCGCGCTCGCGGACCGCGTGAAGTTCACCGCCTGGGCGCTGTTCGTCGCCCTGTGGGCCACGATCGTCTACTTCCCCGTCGCGCACTGGGTGTGGGGCGCCGGCGGCTGGGCCTTCGAGCTCGGCGTCATCGACTTCGCGGGCGGTACGGCGGTCCACATCAACGCCGGCGCCGCGGCACTCGGCGTGATCCTCGTCATCGGCAAGCGCATCGGCTTCAAGAAGGACCCGATGCGCCCGCACAGTCTCCCGCTGGTGATGCTCGGCGCCGGTCTGCTGTGGTTCGGCTGGTTCGGATTCAACGCCGGCTCCTGGCTCGGCAACGACGACGGCGTCGGCGCGCTGATGTTCGTCAACACCCAGGTCGCCACCGGCGCGGCCGTCCTCGGCTGGCTCGCCTACGAGAAGATCCGCCACGGCGCGTTCACCACGCTCGGCGCCGCCTCCGGCGCGGTCGCCGGCCTGGTCGCCATCACCCCCGCGGGCGGCGCGGTCTCCCCGCTCGGCGCGATCGCCATCGGCGTCATCGCCGGTGTGCTGTGCGCCATGGCCGTCGGCCTGAAGTACAGGTTCGGCTACGACGACTCCCTCGACGTCGTCGGCGTCCACCTCGTCGGCGGCATCCTCGGCTCCCTGCTCATCGGCTTCCTCGCCACCGGCAAGGGCCAGTCCGACGTCGCGGGCCTCTTCTACGGCGGCGGCCTGGACCAGTTCTGGAAGCAGTGCGCCGGTGTCCTCGGCGTCCTCGCCTACTCCCTGGTCGTCTCCGCGGTCCTGGCCTTCCTCCTCGACAGGACCATCGGTATGCGAGTCTCCGAGGACGACGAGGTGGCCGGCATCGACCAGGCCGAGCACGCCGAGACCGCATACGACTTCAGCGGAGCCGGCGGCGGCGCGGCCCGCACCGCCGTCACCGCCCCCGTCGCCCCGGCCGAGAGCAAGAAGGTGGACGCATGAAGCTCATCACCGCCGTCGTGAAGCCGCACCGGCTCGACGAGATCAAGGAGGCCCTGCAGGCCTTCGGAGTACACGGCCTGACGGTCACCGAGGCCAGCGGCTACGGCCGCCAGCGCGGCCACACCGAGGTCTACCGCGGTGCCGAGTACACCGTCGACCTGGTGCCCAAGATCCGCATCGAGGTGCTGGTCGAGGACGACGACGCCGAGCAGCTGATCGACGTGGTCGTCAAGGCGGCCCGCACCGGCAAGATCGGCGACGGCAAGGTCTGGTCGGTCCCGGTCGAGACGGCCGTACGGGTACGGACCGGCGAGCGCGGCCCCGACGCGCTCTGAGACAGTCGAACAGAACAGGAGCCGCCGGGTGACGGGTACGCAGATGCACGACGAGACGCAGGACCCGGGACCCAGCGGCTACGCGGCGGCCCGGCTGCGCCTCCTCACCGAGGAGGCGCGGTCCGGGCCGCCGCGCCGCGCCGCCCTCGCCGACCTCACGGACGACTGGCTCACCGGGCTGTTCACGGCGGGCGCCGAGGGGGCGCGCGGGGTGTCCCTGATCGCCGTGGGCGGTTACGGGCGGGCGGAGCTGTCCCCGCGCAGCGACCTCGACCTGCTCCTGCTGCACGACGGCAGCGATGCCCAGGCGGTCACCGCCCTCGCGGACCGCCTCTGGTACCCCGTCTGGGACCTCGGGCTCGCCCTCGACCACTCCGTGCGGACCCCGGCCGAGACCCGCAGGACCGCGGGCGAGGACCTCAAGGTGCAGCTGGGACTGCTGGACGCCCGGCACATCGCCGGCGACCTCGGCCTCACCACGTCACTGCGCACGACGGTGCTCGCCGACTGGCGCAACCAGGCGCCGAAACGGCTCCCCGCCCTGCGCGAGCTGTGCGAGGAACGCGCCGCACGCCAGGGCGAGCTGCAGTACCTCCTGGAACCCGACCTCAAGGAGGCCCGCGGCGGTCTGCGCGACGCCACCGCGCTGCGCGCCGTCGCCGCATCCTGGCTCGCCGACGCCCCGCGCGAGGGCCTCGCCGACGCCCGCCGGCGGCTCCTCGACGTACGGGACGCACTGCACCTGACGACCGGCCGCGCCACCGACCGGCTCGCGCTCCAGGAACAGGACCAGGTCGCGGCCGAACTGGGCGTGCTCGACGCGGACGCGCTGCTGCGCCAGGTCTACGAGGCCGCGCGCGTCATCGCCTACGCCGGTGACGTCACCTGGCGCGAGGTGGGACGCGTCCTGCGCTCCCGCGCGGTGCGGCCCCGGCTGCGCAAACTGGCGAGGGAGCGAGGCGACTTCCTCAGGAGGGCGGTGGTGGGCGAGGGGAGGGCGCCCGGCGGCGGCAAGCCGGGTGCCGAGCGCTCCCCGCTGGCCGAAGGAGTCGTGGAACAGGACGGCGAAGTGGTGCTCGCCCGTGCCGCGCGCCCCGAACGCGACCCCGTGCTCCCGCTGCGGGCCGCGGCCGCCGCCGCCCAGGCCGGCCTCCCGCTCTCCCTGCACGCCGTACGGCGCATGGCGGCCACCGCCCGCCCCCTGCCCACGCCCTGGCCCGCCGAGGCGCGGGAACAACTGGTGACCCTCCTGGGCTCGGGCCGGCCCACGGTGCAGGTCTGGGAGGCGCTGGAGGCGGAGGGACTGGTCACCGGTCTGCTCCCGGACTGGGAGCGGGTCCGCTGCCGCCCCCAGCGCAACGCCGTGCACCTGTGGACCGTGGACCGGCACCTCATCGAGACGGCCGTCCGCGCCTCCGAGTTCACCCGGCGCGTGCACCGGCCCGACCTGCTGCTGGTCGCCGCGCTGCTGCACGACATCGGCAAGGGCTGGCCCGGCGACCACTCGGTGGCCGGCGAGGTCATCGCCAGGGACGTGGCCGCCCGCATCGGCTTCGACCAGCACGACGTCACGGTGATCGCCACCGTCGTACGCCACCATCTGCTGCTCGTCGAGACCGCCACCCGGCGCGACCTGGAGGACCCCGCCACCGTGCGCGCGGTCGCCGAGGCCGTCGGTTCCCAGAGCGCCCTCGAATTGCTGCACGCCCTCACCGAGGCCGACGCCCTCGCCACCGGGCCGGCCGCCTGGTCGTCGTGGCGCGCCTCGCTCGTGACCGACCTGGTGAAGCGGGTCTCCGCCGTGCTGTCCGGAGACGACCCCGCCGGCCCCCAGCAGGCCGCGCCCACCGCGGAACAGGAGCGCCTGGCGATCGAGGCGGTCGCCACGGGCGCGCCGGTGCTGGCCCTGCGCGCGCAGACCGAACCGCCCGCCGAGCCCGCGGGCGACCCCGAGCCGCTGGGCGTGGAACTGCTCATCGCCGCGCCCGACCAGCCGGGCGTGCTGCCCGCGGTGGCCGGGGTGCTCGCCATGCACCGGCTGACCGTGCGCACCGCCGAGCTGCGGGCGCTGGACCTCCCGGACGGCGTCGAGGGCTCCGTGCTGCTGCTGGACTGGCGGGTCGCCGCCGAGTACGGCTCCCTGCCCCAGGCCACCCGGCTCCGTGCCGACCTGGTACGCGCCCTGGACGGCACCCTGGACATCGCAGGGCGCCTCGCCGAACGGGAGGCCGCCTACCCCCGGCGCCGGGGCGTGGTCGCACCGCCGCCGCGCGTGACGGTCGCCCCGGCCGCCTCCCGGCACGCCACGGTGATCGAGGTCCGGGCCCAGGACGCGCCCGGCCTGCTGTTCCGCATCGGGCGGGCGCTGGAGGACGCGGCCGTGCGGGTGCGCAGCGCACACGCGAGCACCCTGGGCGCGAACGCGGTCGACGCCTTCTACGTGACCGGTTCGCACGGTACGCCCCTCCCGGACGAGGAGGCGGTGTCGGTGGCCCGGAAACTGGAGGAGACGTTGCGTGGGTGAGGACACTCCTGAGTCCCGTCGCGCCGGGATACCCTGGAGGGCGATTCCCCAGCCCGTCTCCGACTCCGAGGACCGACGCCGCCGTGTTCGACACTCTTTCCGATCGCCTTTCAGCGACCTTCAAGAACTTGCGCGGCAAGGGGCGCTTGAGCGAAGCGGACATCGACGCCACGGCGCGTGAGATCCGCATCGCCCTCCTCGAGGCGGACGTGGCCCTGCCCGTCGTCCGCACGTTCATCAAGAACGTCAAGGAGCGCGCGCTCGGTGCCGAGGTCTCCAAGGCGCTGAACCCCGCCCAACAGGTACTCAAGATCGTCAACGACGAGCTTGTCCGCGTCCTCGGCGGCGAGACCCGCCGGCTGCGCTTCGCCAAGCAGCCACCGACCGTGATCATGCTGGCCGGTCTGCAGGGTGCCGGTAAGACCACCCTCGCGGGCAAGCTCGGCCGGTGGCTGAAGGAGCAGGGGCACTCGCCGGTGCTGGTCGCCGCCGACCTCCAGCGCCCGAACGCCGTCAACCAGCTGAGCGTCGTCGCCGAGCGCGCGGGCGTGGCCGTCTACGCGCCCGAGCCGGGCAACGGCGTGGGCGACCCGGTGAAGGTCGCCAAGGACTCCATCGAGTTCGCGCGGGCCAAGGTCCACGACATCGTGATCGTGGACACCGCCGGCCGCCTGGGCATCGACCAGGAGATGATGCAGCAGGCCGCGGACATCCGGGACGCGGTCTCGCCCGACGAGATCCTCTTCGTCGTCGACGCGATGATCGGTCAGGACGCCGTCAACACCGCCGAGTCCTTCCGCGACGGCGTCGGCTTCGACGGTGTGGTGCTCTCCAAGCTCGACGGTGACGCGCGCGGTGGCGCCGCCCTGTCGATCCGGCAGATCACCGGCAAGCCGATCATGTTCGCGTCCAACGGGGAGAAGCTCGACGACTTCGACGCCTTCCACCCGGACCGGATGGCCTCCCGCATCCTCGACATGGGTGACCTGCTCACCCTGATCGAGCAGGCGGAGAAGACGTTCAGTCAGGAAGAGGCCGAGAAGATGGCCTCCAAGCTGGCGTCGAAGAAGGGCCAGGACTTCACCCTGGACGACTTCCTGTCCCAGATGGAGCAGGTCCGGAAGATGGGCAGCATCTCCAAGCTGCTCGGCATGCTCCCGGGCATGGGGCAGATCAAGGACCAGATCAACAACCTGGACGAGCGCGACGTCGACCGCACGGCCGCGATCATCAAGTCGATGACCCCGGCCGAGCGCCAGGAGCCGACGATCATCAACGGCTCGCGCCGTGCTCGTATCGCCAAGGGCTCCGGTGTCGAGGTCAGCGCCGTGAAGAACCTGGTCGAGCGGTTCTTCGAGGCCCGCAAGATGATGTCCCGCATGGCCCAGGGCGGCGGCATGCCGGGGATGCCGGGGATGCCGGGCATGGGCGGCGGCCCCGGCCGGGCGAAGAAGAAGCAGAAGCAGGCCAAGGGCAAGCAGCGCTCCGGCAACCCGATGAAGCGCAAGCAGCAGGAGCAGGAGGAGGCCGCGCGCCGCGCCGCCGCCGCGGAGGGCGGCAACGCCTTCGGCCTGCCGCAGCAGGGCGGCAAGGACTTCGAGCTGCCCGACGAGTTCAGGAAGTTCATGGGCTGAGTCCCGCGCCGGTCACGCCGCTGGGACGCCCCCCATCCGGGGGCGCCCCAGCGGCGTGTCTCAGCGGGTGCGGGCGACGAGGTACCGGAACACGTTCGGCATCCACACGGTCCCGTCCTGCCGCTGGTACGGATGCAGGGCCTCCGTCAGCTCCTTGTCGACCTGCGCCTGGTCCGCGGCCGTGATCGCCGGGTCGAGCAGTCCGGTCGACCTGAGGCCCCGTACCGCGCTGTCCATGCCGGCGTAGCCGAACGGGCAGGCCACCCGTCCGGAGCCGTCCGGCCTCAGTCCGGCCCGCTCGGCCACCCGCTCCAGGTCGTCACGGTCCGCGGGACGCCAGGTGCCCGCGCCGCGCGGCGGCTCGGCCGGCCCGGTGGCCGCCCGCAGCACGGACGCCGTGGCGCACCGCTCCGGCGGCCCCCAGCCGGCCAGCACCACGGCCGCTCCGCGCCCGGCGAGCGGCGTCGCCTCGGCGAGCAGCTCGCCCAGCCCCTCCGCGTCGCCGGCGAGACAGCCGATCGGCTCGAGGGCGATCACCACGGTGTACGCGGACACGTCCGCGCGGGCCGCGTCGCGGGGTGAGCCCCGCACGATCCGGGTGGCGTGACGCGCGCGTGCGTCCCGGGCGTCGGGCAGCAGCCGCTCCCGGGCCAGGGCCAGCCGGTCCGCGCAGGTGTCGACACCGGTGACCGCGGCACCGCGCGAGGCCGCCCTCAGCAGGGCCAGCCCGGAACCGCAGCCGAGGCCGAGCAGCCGTGTCGCGGGACCCACGTCCAGTCGCTCGTAGACGGCCTCGTAGAGCGGTAGGAGCATCCGCTCCTGGATCTCGGACCAGTCACGCGCGCGTGCCCGCAGGTCCACGCGCGGGACGGCTCCCGTACGAGGTAAGTGCTGCCGCACGAGCGTAGGTGTCATAGGTAAGCGCCCCAATCAGCCGAGAGTTGTCGCCGTCCGGTTCCCTGGCCCCCGTGCAGTGCGCCCGCGCACCCCCGTATGCCAGGAAACTCCGCCCTCGACGAGTCGTCCAGTGGAAAGCGGCGACGGCTTGGTAGTCGCTCGTGCCAGTGGCAAGAATTCACATTCCGGTAATCCCGGGCCGCACGGCCCGCCACGGCGAAGGCGCCCGGACGCCGGTTCCGGCCAGGGCCCGCGGGGACGGGAGGGTGCCCGGGCGGGGCGGTGCGCCGGGCCGGTCACGGACCCGGTAACGTCACGGTCGTGGCGGGTCCGTGAGCCGGACGCCGGGTCGCCGGGGGGCGGCCGAAACGCCTCTTGCGCACCCGCGGAGCCCCTCCGCACCGGCACGTGCAGGCCGTTCACACGTGGGGCGTACGTCAGCCTACGCACCACCTTGAGGTGAGCTGTGAGGCTTCTCCGCAGATCAGCGCACCCGCCCTCGTCAGAGCGCATCAGTGGCAACTGACGGGTACGTGCAAATTATTTGGGATGCCCCGGAATCGGAACACAGGGGCACCCCGTCTCGTTGTCATTACGTGAGCACGACACAGACACCACCTGTTCTCGCCGCAGAGCTGGCACAGGCGTGGGCCGACATTCAGCGGTACCACCCCGAGCTGCCCGATCTTGCCGCGCCCGAGTCCCTGATCGGGGAGTCGTCGTCCGCGTGCGGGCACGAACTCTCCTTCGAACGACTGCTCCATGAAGCAGTCCACGGCGTCGCCGCCGCGCGCGGCGTACGCGACACCTCCCGCGCCGGCCGCTACCACAACCGCAGATTCCTCGCGATCGCCGAGGAACTGGGCCTGGACCACCCCGAGGAACCGCATCCCAGCAGCGGCTTCTCACTGGTCACGCTCACTCCCGAGGCGAAGCGCCGCTACCGTCAGACGACCGAGCGTCTCCAGCGGGCACTGAAGGCGCACTCCGCGGCGACGGCGGGCGACACCGCACGCAGCTTCCGCGGTCCGGCCGCCCGCCACGGCTCCTCCGGGGGCGGCGTGCGGGTCAAGGCCGTCTGCGACTGCGGCCGCAACGTGCGCGTGGTCCCGTCGGTGCTGGCCCAGGCGCCCATCGTCTGCGGCGGCTGCGGCAAGCCCTTCCGCATCCCCGACATCCCCGACGTCGTGGCGGCGGCGAGCTGACCCACCCCGGCACCTCGTGGGTGCCGGGGGTGCCGCGCACCGGCCCACGGCCACCGGAACACCGGGTGCCGCCCGGCCGGGCCCGCCTCCACGACCTCGGTCAGGCGGGCTCGGCCGGGTGTGGCACAATGGCTAGCTGTACTCGACAGCCGCACAGGACCCCTCTCTCCTCCGGCTGACGCGTCCGTCGGGCACTCGGGTACCGCAACCCCACGCGGCTTCACTCGCCGTGCCCAACCACGTCAAATCCAGGAGAACCCACTCCCGTGGCAGTCAAGATCAAGCTGAAGCGTCTGGGCAAGATCCGTTCGCCTCACTACCGCATCGTCGTCGCCGACTCCCGTACCCGCCGTGACGGCCGGGCCATCGAGGAGATCGGCAAGTACCACCCGACGTACAACCCGTCGGTGATCGAGGTCGACGCCGATCGCGTGGCGTACTGGCTCGGTGTCGGCGCCCAGCCGACCGAACCCGTGCTCGCCATCCTCAAGAAGACCGGCGACTGGCAGAAGTTCAAGGGCGAGCCCGCCCCGGCCCCGCTGCTGCAGCGGGCCGAGAAGGCCGCCCGCCCGTCGTTCGAGGCGCTCGGTGGTGAAGACGAGGGCAAGGGTGAGGCGATCACCCAGAAGAAGAAGGCTGAGAAGAAGGACGAGGCCGCCGCTGAGTCCGCGTCGACCGAGGCCTGAGCATGCTCGAGGAGGTTCTCGAGCACCTCGTGAAGGGCATCGTCGACAACCCTGACGATGTGCAGGTCGCCTCGCGCGACCTGCGTCGCGGACGTGTGCTCGAGGTCCGGGTCCATCCGGACGACCTCGGCAAGGTGATCGGTCGAAACGGCCGCACCGCACGCGCTCTGCGCACCGTCGTGGGCGCCATCGGCGGCCGCGGTGTCCGCGTCGACCTCGTCGACGTGGACCACGTCCGCTGACGCTTATCGCAACCGGCTCGGGCCGGGGAGGGCCTTGAGGCCGTCCCCGGCCCGAAGTCGTAAGACCAGGAGAAAGAGCACCGTGCAGCTGGTAGTCGCGCGCATCGGCCGCGCCCACGGCATCAAGGGCGAGGTCACCGTGGAGGTCCGCACCGACGAACCGGAGCTGAGGCTCGGGCCGGGCGCCGTCCTGGCCACCGACCCCTCCTCCGTCGGGCCGCTCACCATCGAGACGGGCCGCGTGCACAGCGGCCGTCTCCTGCTGCGCTTCGAGGGAGTGCACGACCGCACCGCCGCCGAGGCCCTGCGCAACACCCTCCTCATCGCCGAGATCGACCCGGAGGAACTGCCCGAGGACGAGGACGAGTACTACGACCACCAGCTGATCGACCTCGACGTCGTCACCGAGGACGGTGAGGAGGTCGGCCGGATCACCGAGATCGCGCACCTGCCCACCCAGGACCTCTTCGTCGTCGAACGCCCCGACGGCAGCGAGGTGCTCGTCCCCTTCGTGGAGCAGATCGTCACCGAGATCGACCTGGAGGAGCAGCGCGCGGTCATCGACCCGCCCCCCGGTCTGATCGACGACCGGGCGGAGATCGCGTCCTCCCGGGACTCCGGAGACGAGGCGTGATGCGGCTCGACGTCGTCACGATCTTCCCCGAGTACCTCGAACCGCTGAACGTCTCCCTGGTCGGCAAGGCCCGCGCGCGCGGGCAGCTGAACGTCCACGTCCACGACCTGCGCTCCTGGACCCACGACCGGCACAACACCGTCGACGACACCCCCTACGGCGGCGGCCCCGGCATGGTCATGAAGACCGAGCCGTGGGGCGACGCACTGGACTCGGTCCTGGCGGACGGCTACGAGACCGGCTCCCGCGCACCGGCCCTGATCGTGCCCACCCCCAGCGGCCGCCCCTTCACCCAGGAGCTCGCCCTCCAGCTCTCCGAGCGCCCCTGGCTGATCTTCACCCCGGCCCGCTACGAGGGCATCGACCGCCGCGTCGTCGACGAGTACGCGACCCGGATGCCCGTGTACGAGGTGTCCATCGGCGACTACGTGCTGGCCGGCGGCGAGGCGGCGGTCCTGGTGATCACCGAGGCCGTGGCCCGGCTGCTCCCCGGCGTCCTGGGCAATGCCGAGTCGCACCGCGACGACTCCTTCGCGCCCGGCGCCATGGCCAACCTGCTGGAGGGCCCCGTCTACACCAAACCGCCCGTCTGGCGGGACCGGGGGATCCCCGAGACGCTGCTCAGCGGCCACCACGGGAAGATCGCCCGCTGGCGGCGCGACGAGGCGCTCAGGCGCACCACGGTCCACCGGCCCGATCTCATCGAGGACTGTGATCCCAAGGCCTTCGACAAGAAGGACCGCGAGATGCTGTCCATCCTGGGCTGGGAACCGGACCCGGCGGGGGAGCCGTACGGCCGGTTTTGGCGCAGGACCGGCGGCGTGGAAGAATAGGCCGCTGTTGTGCGTCGTCCGGCGTGCGCCCCTGCCGCAGGGGGACACGACGTCCGCCCCGAACCGCACACCCGGATTCCGAAAACTCTAGTTGCCGTTGATGACCTGCGGCATCAGCGAAGAAAGCAGACGAAATGTCTCACCTGCTCGACTCCGTCGACTCCGCGTCGCTGCGCACCGACGTCCCGGCCTTCCGTCCCGGCGACACCGTCAACGTCCACGTGCGCGTCATCGAGGGCAACCGCTCCCGTGTGCAGCAGTTCAAGGGCGTGGTGATCCGCCGCCAGGGTTCCGGCGTGCGCGAGACCTTCACGGTCCGCAAGGTCTCCTTCTCCGTCGGCGTCGAGCGCACCTTCCCGGTGCACACCCCGATCGTCGAGAAGATCGAGCTCGTCACCCGCGGTGCCGTGCGTCGCGCCAAGCTGTACTACCTGCGCGAGCTGCGCGGCAAGGCGGCGAAGATCAAGGAGAAGCGCGACAACTGAGCGCTTTACCGGCGTCATATCGCGGCCGGATAGCATCTGGCCCCGATGGACACCGAAGCACGACCGACGGAGCGCGACCGCTCCTTCCCCCCGGACGGACCCGAGGACACCTCGGAGAGGACGGGGCCGGAGGGGCGGTCGCGTTCCGCGTTGGTGTCGCGCATCACGGAGTGGCTTCCGGGCGGGCGCATTAGTCTGACCCTGCTGCTCTGCCTGCTGTTCCTGGCGGCGGTCAGCACGTTCGCGGCGCGGCCGTTCGAGATCCCCAGCGGGTCGATGGAACGCGGATTGAGGGTCGGGGACCGGGTCCTCGTCAACAAGCTGGCGTACCGGCTCGGCGCCGGGCCGCTCCGCGGGGACGTGATTGTGTTCGACGGCTCCGGGTATTTCGGTGAGGCCGACTACATCAAACGGGTCGTCGGGGTGGGCGGGGACCACGTGGTCTGCTGTGACGGTGAGGGGAGGATCCGGGTGAACGGCCGGTCGGTCGACGAGTCGGGTTTCCTGTACCCCGGAGACAGCCCCTCCACGGTGCCGTTCGACGTCGTCGTGCCCGGCGGACGGCTGTTCGTCCTCGGTGACCACCGCAGCCGCTCCAGCGACTCCCGCGACCACCTCGGCTCGCCCGGCGGCGGCATGATCCCCGTGGACGTCGTGGTCGGCCGCGCCGACGGGATCGTCTGGCCCCCCGGCCACGCCACCCGGCTGCACCGGCCCGGCGCCTACGCGCGCGTGCCCGCTCCGGAGGCGGACGCGGCGCACCCGGCGGTGGGCGCCCATGGGTAACCGCGGCCGGCCCCGCGGCGTTCAGCAGAGCGCCGCGGACAGTCCGCTGCCCACCGGCGCCCGCCGTGCGGCGGGCCCGGCCCCCGGTCGCAGCCGGGCCGAGCGGCGCAGGCTCCAGCGCAAGGTCAAGCGGCGCCGCAGGCGCAGCGCGGTCAAGGAGATCCCCCTCCTCATCGGTGTCGCCGTCCTGATAGCGCTGGTGCTGAAGACGTTCCTCGTCCAGGCCTTCGTCATCCCGTCCGGCTCCATGGAGCAGACGATCCGGATCGGCGACCGGGTGCTGGTCGACA
The DNA here is from genome assembly GCF_043076215.1 of Streptomyces sp. NPDC016640. Lineage (NCBI taxonomy): Bacteria > Bacillati > Actinomycetota > Actinomycetes > Kitasatosporales > Streptomycetaceae > Streptomyces > Streptomyces sp. NPDC016640. The sequence continues at coordinate 132,747 of NZ_JBIBRG010000009.1, read as the reverse complement.
AGCTCACCCCCTGGTTCGGCTCGAAGCCGCAGCGCGGGGACGTCGTCGTCTTCAAGGACCCCGGGGGCTGGCTCCAGAACGAGCGGACCGCCCCGAAGAAGGACGACCCCGTCGGGATCAAGCAGGTCAAGGAAGGGCTCACCTTCATCGGACTGCTGCCGTCCGAGAACGAGAAGGACCTCATCAAGCGGGTCGTCGGCGTCGGCGGCGACCGCGTCCGGTGCTGCGACACCCAGGGCCGGGTCACCGTCAACGGCGTCGCCCTGGACGAGGATTACCTGTACCCGGGCAACGCCCCCTCCACGACGCCGTTCGACATCACCGTCCCCGAGGGGCGGCTGTGGGTGATGGGCGACCACCGGGAGAACTCCGCCGACTCCCGCTCCCACCAGGACACCGACTACGGCGGCACCGTCTCCGAGGACGAGGTGGTGGGCCGTGCCGTGGTCATCGCCTGGCCGCTCGGCCACTGGAGCACGCTGGAGGAACCCACGACCTACGCGTCCGTGTCGGACTCGGCGCCCGGGTCGACCGCCGCCGCCCCGCTGTCGCATAGGGTTGCCCCGGACGGTCCGAACGGAATGGTCCAGCTCCCGAGCCCTGGGGAACTCCCGCTCGTTATGGGAGTGGTGGGCCTGCGTCGTGCTTGGCGCGGGCGGCGGCAGAGAGTGAGGAGTTGGCGTGGGGGATGTGGCGGTTGGCGCACGGTCCGGTCAGGGCGGCGAGGAGAACCGCGGGCGCCCCGCGGAGTCGGCCGGCCCGGACGCGGACCGCGTCGTACCCTCCGGGAATGACGCGCGGCCGGTCGAGGACGGCGCGGTGAGCGGGGACCGGACGAAGGCCGGCGACCAGGGGCCGGGCGATCCGCCGGCCCAGCCGAAGAAGCCCCGTTCCTTCTGGAAGGAACTGCCGATCCTGATCGGTATCGCGCTGGTGCTGGCGCTGCTGATCAAGACCTTCCTGGTGCAGGCGTTCTCCATCCCCTCCGACTCGATGCAGAACACCCTCCAGCAGGGCGACCGGGTCCTGGTCGACAAGCTCACCCCCTGGTTCGGCTCCGAGCCCGAGCGCGGCGAGGTCGTCGTCTTCCACGATCCCGACAACTGGCTGGCGGGCGAGCCGACGCCCACCCCCAACCCCCTGCAGAAGGTCCTCAGCTGGATCGGTCTGATGCCGTCCGCCGAGGAGAAGGACCTGATCAAGCGGGTCGTCGGCGTGGGCGGTGACACCGTCGAGTGCAAGGGCACCGGCCCGCTCACGGTCAACGGCAAGGCGCTGGAGGAGCCGTATGTGTACCCTGGCAACACGCCGTGCAGCCAGGACGACCAGGGCGGCCGGTTCAAGGTCGAGGTTCCCGAGGGCCACATCTGGGTGATGGGCGACCACCGGCAGAACTCCCGGGACTCCCGGTACAACCAGGCCGACAGCAACCGCGGCATGGTCCCCGTGGACAAGGTCGTCGGCCGCGCCGTCGTCATCGCCTGGCCGGTCGACCGCTGGACCAACATGCCCGTCCCGGACACCTTCGACCAGCCCGGCCTCGACCCCTCCTCGTCGTCCGCCGCGGCCCTGTCGGCCGCGCCCCAGGGACTCGCGCTGGCGGGCGCGGTGCCGCTGGTGCTCTGGCGTCGCCGGCGCAGCGGCGCTGGAGAGGGCCGCAAGGAGGGCTGACCCGCTCCGGTACCGCCGGGTAGGGTGCGGCCATGAGTGGTCAGCGCACGACACGTACGGTCCCCGGCAGCAGGGGCCCGGGCACCGCCCGGGCGGGCAGCCGGACCGGGCAGCGGCTGTCCGGGCTGGCCGTGGCCCTCGGCATGGTGCTGTTCCTCGGCGGATTCGTCTGGGGAGCGGTGGTGTACCGGCCGTACACCGTCCCCACCCCGTCGATGTCGCCGACCATCGGTTCCGGCGACCGCGTGCTGGCCCAGCGCGTCGACGGCGGTGACGTCCGCCGCGGTGACGTCGTCGTCTTCACCGACACGACGTGGGCCGACGTCCCCGTGATCAAGCGGGTGGTCGCCGTGGGCGGTGACACGGTCTCCTGCTGCCGGGACGGCAAGCTGGAGGTCAACGGCAGGGAGATCGAGGAACCGTATCTTCCCGAGGGCACGCAGGCCGCCTCCGGGGGCTTTTCCGAGGTGACGGTACCGCGGGGCCGCCTCTTCCTGCTCGGTGACGAGCGTTCCGGGTCGGTCGACTCCACGGCCCATCTGAGCGACGCCGCCGGCGGCACCGTCTCCCGCGGCGCGGTACAGGCCCGGGTCGACGCCGTGGTCTGGCCGATGGACGGCATGCTGCCGGCACCGACCGGCTTCGAGCAGCTCGGGGCCCTCTCCTCGCCCGGTCCGCTGAGGACCGTGGTCGCCATGGTCATCGCGGGCGCCGTGCTCGTGCTCGGCGGGGCCGCGTACGATCCCCTGGCCAAGCGGGCGGGCGCGGCGCGGGGCCGGGCCGACGCCGGGACCGCCGGTGTCCGCTGAGCCCGTCCCGGCGGCCGGGGACTCCTGCGACGGCGGGCTGCGCCGAGTCGCCCGGGTCGTGCTCCTCGACCCGCGGGACCGCATCCTGCTCCTGCACGGCCACGAACCGGACGACCCCGCCGACGACTGGTGGTTCACGCCCGGCGGGGGCGTGGAGGGCGACGAGACCCGTGAGCAGGCCGCACTGCGGGAACTCGCCGAGGAGACCGGCATCACGGAGGTCGAACTGGGGCCCGTGCTGTGGCGGCGGAAGTGCTCCTTCCCGTTCGCCGGGCGCCGCTGGGACCAGGACGAGTGGTACTACCTCGCCCGTACCGCCCAGACGGCGACCGCGGCCACGGCGCTGACCGAGCTGGAGCGGCGCAGCGTCGTGGGAGCCCGCTGGTGGACGTGCCCGGAACTTCTCCGGGCACATGAGACGGTGTATCCGACCAGACTCGCCGAGCTGCTGCGCGCACTGCTCGACGAAGGCCCCCCGGCCGGCCCCGTGACCCTGGACACCGAAATCGTCCGGTGACTCCCGGGACTGGCGCACAATGGTGGGATCGCACGGCTGAAGGGGAACATGCCATGAGCGCCGAGGACCTCGAGAAGTACGAGACCGAGATGGAGCTGAAGCTCTACCGGGAGTACCGCGATGTCGTCGGTTTGTTCAAATACGTGATCGAGACCGAGCGGCGTTTCTACCTCACCAACGACTACGAGATGCAGGTGCACTCGGTCCAGGGCGAGGTGTTCTTCGAGGTGTCCATGGCGGATGCCTGGGTGTGGGACATGTACCGGCCGGCCCGGTTCGTGAAGCAGGTGCGCGTGCTCACGTTCAAGGACGTGAACATCGAGGAGCTCAACAAGAGCGATCTGGAGCTGCCGGGCGGCTGATCCGGAGCGTCGTGGGGGTGCCCGGCCTCCCGGACGGGTGACGGAGTTGTCCACAACCGCCGGCTCCTCCACCAAGATCCACTCCGTGGGACGGCATGCGTGACGGTGGGTGCCGGAGGTGGTCCGGCATGAACGCACAACGAGCACGCAGCGCACTCGGCAGGTACGGCGAGACACTGGCCGCGCGGCGGCTGACCGAGGCCGGGATGACGGTCCTGCGGCGCAACTGGCGCTGCGGCAGGGCCGGAGAGATCGACATCGTGGCCAGGGACGGGGACTCCCTGGTCGTCTGCGAGGTGAAGACCCGCAGGGCCGGGGCCTTCCAGCACCCCATGGAAGCGGTCACGCCGGCCAAGGCGGACCGTCTGCGCGGCCTCGCGGAACGCTGGCTCCAGGAACACGGGGGAGCACCGCCCGGCGGTGTCCGCATCGACCTGGTCGGCGTGCTGCTGCCCGCCCGCGGCGCACCCGTCGTCGAGCATGTCCGGGGGGTGGCCTGACATGGGGTTCGCTCGTACGTGCTCGGTGGCGCTGGTGGGCGTCGAGGGCGTGGTCGTGGAGGTCCAGGCCGACCTGGAACCGGGCGTCGCCGCGTTCACGCTGGTGGGGCTGCCGGACAAGAGCCTGACGGAGAGCCGGGACCGGGTCAGGGCGGCCGTGGTCAATTCCGGCGGGGAGTGGCCGCAGAAGAAACTGACGGTGGGCCTGAGTCCGGCCTCGGTACCGAAGGCCGGCAGCGGCTTCGACATGGCGGTCGCCTGCGCGGTGCTCGGCGCCGCCGAACGGATCGACCCGCGGGTGCTCGCAGACATCGTCATGATCGGCGAACTGGGGCTGGACGGCCGGGTGCGGCCGGTGCGCGGCATCCTGCCGGCGGTGCTGGCCGCGGCTGACGCGGGCTACGAGCAGGTGGTGGTGCCGGAGTGCGCCGCCGCCGAGGCCTCGCTGGTGCCGGGCGTGTCCGTCCTGGGCGTCCGCAGCCTGCGCCAGCTGATCGCGGTGCTCACCGACGAGCCGGTGCCGGAGGAGCCGGCCGAGGAGCCGGCGCGGCCCGACCCGCTGCTGGCCGGTCTGCGCGTCCCCGGCGCCGGAGCGGTCACCGGGATGCACGGCGACGGCGCGGCACACCACGACCGGGGCCATGACCTCGCGGACGTCGTGGGCCAGCTCTCGGCGCGGACGGCGGTGGAGGTGGCCGCGGCGGGCGGGCACCACCTCTTCCTGGAGGGGCCGCCCGGGGCCGGCAAGACCATGCTCGCGGAGCGGCTGCCGGCGGTCCTGCCGCCGCTGGACCGCCAGGCGTCGCTGGAGGTGACGGCCGTGCACTCGGTGGCGGGACTGCTGCCCCCGGGCAGGCCCCTGATCGGCACGGCCCCCTACTGCGCCCCGCACCACTCGGCCACGATGCAGGCCCTCGTCGGCGGCGGCCCCGGGACGGCCCGCCCGGGAGCGGTGTCCCTCTCGCACCGGGGGGTTCTCTTCCTCGACGAGACGCCCGAGTTCAGCAGCCGGGCCCTGGACGCCCTGCGGCAGCCGCTGGAGGCCGGACACGTGATCATCGCGCGCAGCGCGGGTGTCGTGCGCTTCCCGGCGCGCTTCCTGATGGTGCTCGCCGCCAACCCCTGTCCCTGCGGACGCTTCTCGCGGACGCACGACCAGTGCGAGTGCCCGCCCTCGGCGATCCGCCGCTACCAGGCCAGACTTTCCGGACCGCTGCTCGACCGGGTCGACCTGCGGGTCGAGGTGGACCGCGTCACCCGCACCGAACTGACGGCGAGCGGAGCCCGGGGCGAGGCCACCGCCGCGGTCGCCGACCGGGTGCGGGCGGCCCGGGAGCGCGCAGCGGCGCGCTTCACCGGCACTCCGTGGCTCACCAACAGCGAGATCCCGGGACGGGAGCTGCGCAGCCGCTGGCACGCCGCTCCCGGCGCCATGGACGACGCCGAGCGGAGCCTGGAGCGGGGCGTGCTCACCGCCCGGGGACTCGACCGTGTGCTGCGGGTCGCCTGGACCGTCGCCGACCTGGCCGGTCACGACCGGCCCGACGCCGGGGACGTCGCCCTCGCCCTCCAGCTGCGCACCGGCGTCCCGCGCGGGGTGCCCATGGCCATCGGAGCGACGGCATGAGCGCGGTGGGCGGACCCGTGGACGAACTGCTCGGCCGGATCCTCCTCACCCGGGTCGTCGAACCCGGGGACGAGGCCGGCGGGCGCTGGGTGCGGGAACTCGGCGTGGGCGAGGTGGTGCGGCGGTTACGGCAACGGGGTGAACCGCTGCCCGGGGTCAGCGGCAAGCGGTGGGCCGGGATGCTCGCCAGGGCCGCCCGGGCCGAGCCGCGCGGGGATCTCGCCGCGGCGCGCGGCGCGGGAGTGCGGTTCGTGTGCCCCGGGAGCGCCGAATGGCCCGGGCAGCTCGACGACCTGGGTGATGCGCGGCCCCTCGGACTGTGGGTGCGCGGTGGCGCGGACCTGCGGATGTGGGCGCTGCGCTCGGTCGCCGTCGTGGGCGCCCGCGCCTGCACGGAGTACGGCGCGCACATGGCCGCCACCCTCTCGGCCGGCCTCGCCGAGCGCGGCTGGGTCGTGGTCTCCGGCGGCGCCTACGGGGTCGACGGCGCCGCCCACCGCGGCGCGCTCGGCTCGGGTGGTGCCACCGTCGCCGTCCTCGCCTGCGGGGTCGACCGGCCCTACCCGCGCGGACACGCCGGGCTCATCGACAGGATCGGGGAACAGGGCCTGGTCGTCGGCGAGCTGCCGCCCGGCGATCACCCGACACCGAGCAGGTTCATCCTCCGCAACCGGGTGATCGCCGCACTCACCCGGGGCACCGTGGTCGTCGAGGCCGCCCACCGCAGCGGCTCCCTGGTCACCGCCAGGGCCGCCCGGCGCCTGGGACGGCACACGATGGGCGTACCGGGGCCGGCCACCAGTGGGCTCTCGGCCGGGGTGCACGAGCTGCTGCGCCAGGACGCGGTGCTGGTCACCGACGCCGCCGAGGTCGTCGAACTGGTCGGTGACATGGGCGAGCTCGCGCCGGAACGCCGGGGGCCGGTGCTGCCCCGGGACCTGTTGGAACCGGCCGGACGTCAGGTGCTCGCCGCGCTGCCGGGACGCGGAGCGGCCCGCCCCGAGGACATCGCGCGCGCCGCGCAGACCACGCCGGACGACGCGATCGCGAGACTGTACGAACTACGAGCACTTGGTTACGTCGAGCGACACGGCGATGGCTGGAAGTTGACGCGCCAGGCGATGATCTCGGCCCGGGACGGCCCCGAGCCTCGCTGACGCAGCGTGTTCGGCCGTCCGGGGGAACCCCGACACGCCTTGCGATTCCTTCGGTCCGGACACCCCGTCGCTCACACGGAGTGACGGGTGTGCCCCGGCGGGGCGGCATCAGGAACGAATCTGCGCACGGCCCTGCCTCGCTTCTTCGCACACCGCGACGCCGCAGTCACGCTACGCTCACGAGGATCCCGACACGGACAGCCAGATTCGACATCGGACAGACAGAGCACCCAGGCACCACCAGTCCACGGCAGAACGGCACGAGGCGACGAATGCCCCAGCACACCTCCGGGTCCGACCGGGCGGCGATCCCCCCAGCCGCCCGTGACGGTGGCAGCGTGCGGCCGCCCGCTCCCTCGACGCTCGACGAGCTGTGGCGGTCGTACAAGGCGACGGGGGACGAAAGGCTGCGGGAGCAGCTGATCCTGCACTACTCACCGCTGGTGAAGTACGTCGCCGGCCGGGTCAGCGTGGGGCTGCCGCCCAACGTCGACCAGGCGGACTTCGTCTCCTCCGGCGTCTTCGGGCTGATCGACGCGATCGAGAAGTTCGACGTCGACCGGGAGATCAAGTTCGAGACCTACGCGATCACCCGCATCCGGGGCGCGATGATCGACGAGCTGCGGGCGCTGGACTGGATCCCGCGCTCGGTCCGGCAGAAGGCGCGCAACGTGGAGCGCGCCTACGCCACGCTGGAGGCCCGGCTGCGGCGCACGCCGTCGGAGAGCGAGGTGGCCCGCGAGATGGGCATCGCCGTGGACGAGTTGCACGCGGTTTTCAGCCAGTTGTCACTGGCGAACGTTGTCGCCCTGGAGGAGCTGCTGCACGTCGGCAGTGAGGGCGGCGGCCCGCTGAGCCTGATGGACACGCTGGAGGACACCGCCGCCGACAACCCGGTGGAGGTGGCCGAGGACCGGGAGCTGCGGAGGTTCCTGGCGCGGGCGATCAACACGCTGCCCGAGCGGGAGAAGACCGTGGTCACGCTCTACTACTACGAGGGGCTCACCCTCGCCGAGATCGGCAATGTGCTGGGCGTGACCGAGAGCCGGGTCAGCCAGATCCACACCAAGTCGGTGCTCCAGCTGCGCGCGAAGCTGGCGAGTTTCGGCCGCTGAACCGGGCGGCGGAGAGCCGGTCGATTCCCTGGCCGCCGCGGGCGGGGCGTCCGTAGAGTGGACGGGTGCCAAGGATTCGAGCGGCCTCCGTGGCCGAGCACCGGTCGATGCAGCGAGCCGCCCTGCTGGACGCGGCACGTTCCCTGCTGTCCGAGGGCGGTACGGAGGCGCTGACCTTCCCGGCCCTCGCCGAGCGCACCGGCCTCGCGCGATCGTCCGTGTACGAGTACTTCCGCTCCCGGGCGGCCGTCGTCGAGGAACTGTGCCAGGTCGACTTCCCGGTCTGGGCGGCCGAGGTCGAGGCGGCGCTGGCGGTCGCGGGCGGGCCCGAGGCCAAGATCGAGGCGTATGTGCGCAAGCAGCTCGAGCTGGTGGGGGACCGGCGGCACCGGGCCGTGGTCGCCATCTCCGCGAGCGAGCTCGACGCGGGCGCACGGGAGAAGATCCGCGCGGCGCACGGCGGACTCATCGCCATGATCGTCGAAGCGCTGGGCGACCTGGGCCATGCCCAGCCCCGCCTCGCGGCCATGCTGCTCCAGGGCGTGGTCGACGCGGCCGTGCGCCGCACGGAGCTGGGGGCGGCGGAGCATCCGGACGCGATCACGGAAGCGGCGGTCTCCATGGTCCTCAGGGGCGTGAGGGGCTGACGGCCGCGGACTCACCCGGCCCGCGCGGCCCGGACGCCCGCCCGCTCGCTTCGGGCCGGCTCCCCGGCGGCGAGGCGGCCGAGCCGCTGCCCGTCGGCCGGACGGGGTCATGTGCAGGCCGGCCGGACGGGGCCGGGTGGATCTCACCCGGGCGGGGGCGGGGTGACGTCGGCCGGACGGACGGCCCGCTCGACGTCGGCCGGACAGGAGCGGGCCGGCATGGGCCGGAGCGGGTACGGGGCGGCGTGCGTCCGGGGCGGCGTGGGGGGTCGCGCGGCCCTCAGCCCGGGACCGGCACCCGCAGGACCGGCAGCAGTCTCGACGGGCCGCTGCGCAGCAGCCACGGCGGAAGCAGGGCGAGCGGGTCCAGGTAGGCGTCGCCTCTCAGCAGACCCCAGTGCACGCACGGGGTCGGGCAGTGGGAGCCCGCGGGCTCCACCGTGCCGACCACCTCGCCCGCCGTCACCGCCTCGCCCTCGGCCACCGACGCCCGGACCGGCTCGTACGTCGTGCGCAACGGGGGACCGCCCGTGCGCGCCAGCTCCACCGAGACGACACCCCTCCCGGCCACCCGGCCCGCGAACGACACCCGGCCGGCCGCCACCGCCACCACCGGCGTCCCCGGCGCCGCGGCCAGGTCCACGCCCCGGTGCCCGCGGCCGTACGCCGTCGCCGGCGGCTCCCAGCCGCGCAGCACCCGCGGCCGTACCCCCACCGGCCACGCACGCCCCGCGGCCGGCACGGCCGGCACGGCACCGTCCTCGCCCGCCGCCGCGGCCGACAGCCGCGGCGGCGGTGGGGCCAACAGCGCCGCCGGGGTCAGGACCACCAGCAGGGCGAGTCGGACACAGGCCCTCACACATCGGCTCACTCGCATGCCGGGAAGGGTTCCGGAAAACCGTGATCACCGCCCGGACCTGTGGACCACCACCCGGGTTGTGGACAACGGCGTCACCCGGCGCCCCGCGGGTCCCGTACACTTCTGGTGGCGATCCGGGCCACCGGGTCGACTTCGCACGCCCCGACATCAGGACCGGTCACGGCCGGAACCCGGATGTCAGCGCCCCTCGGTCCTTCGTGGCAACGGCGCGTCGCGGGCGTCAGGCGCGGAAGCCGTCCGGCATCCGCGGCACAACCGAGAAATTCGAGGAGATACGGCCATGGCCGTCGTCACGATGCGGGAGCTGCTGGAGAGCGGCGTCCACTTCGGTCACCAGACCCGTCGTTGGAACCCGAAGATGAAGCGCTTCATCTTCACGGAGCGCAACGGCATCTACATCATCGACCTGCTCCAGTCGCTGTCGTACATCGACCGCGCCTACGAGTTCGTCAAGGAGACCGTCGCCCACGGCGGCACGGTCATGTTCGTCGGCACGAAGAAGCAGGCGCAGGAGGCCATCGCCGAGCAGGCCACCCGCGTCGGCATGCCCTACGTCAACCAGCGCTGGCTGGGCGGCATGCTCACCAACTTCTCGACCGTCTACAAGCGTCTGCAGCGCCTCAAGGAGCTCGAGCAGATCGACTTCGAGGACGTGGCCGCCTCCGGCCTCACCAAGAAGGAGCTGCTGGTCCTCTCCCGCGAGAAGGCCAAGCTGGAGAAGACCCTCGGCGGTATCCGCGAGATGCAGAAGGTGCCCAGCGCCGTCTGGATCGTGGACACCAAGAAGGAGCACATCGCGGTCGGCGAGGCCCGGAAGCTCAACATCCCGGTCGTCGCCATCCTCGACACCAACTGCGACCCCGACGAGGTCGACTACAAGATCCCGGGCAACGACGACGCGATCCGCTCCGTCACCCTGCTCACCCGCGTGATCGCCGACGCCGTCGCCGAGGGCCTCATCTCCCGCTCCGGTGTCGCCACCGAGGGCAAGGGCGAGAAGGCCGCCGGCGAGCCGCTGGCCGAGTGGGAGCGCGACCTGCTCGAGGGCGAGAAGAAGGCGGACTCCGAGGACGCCGCTCCGGCCGCCGCCGAGGGCGAGAAGCCGGCCGAGGCCCCCGCCGAGGGCGAGAAGCCGGCGGAGACCGCTGCCGAGGCTCCCGCCGCCGAGGACGCCCCCGCCGCCGAGGACGCCCCGGCCGCCGAGGCCGAGCAGGCCTGACCCACCCGTCAGAGCCGTTGACGGCGGGAGCGGTGACATGCGATCCGCTCCCGCCGTTCACCCGTAGGCCAGCGGCGAGTCGGAAGCCTGCCCTCAGGCAGGTCCTGACCCGTAGATCTCCGATCCTCCAGACTTCGAGAAAGACTCACAGACTCATGGCGAACTACACCGCCGCCGACGTCAAGAAGCTCCGGGAGCTCACCGGCGCCGGCATGATGGACTGCAAGAAGGCGCTGGACGAGGCCGAGGGCAACGTCGAGAAGGCCGTCGAGGCGCTCCGCATCAAGGGCCAGAAGGGCGTCGCCAAGCGCGAGGGCCGCTCCGCCGAGAACGGCGCCGTGGTCTCGATCATCGCCGACGACAACGCCTCCGGTGTCCTCGTCGAGCTGAAGTGCGAGACGGACTTCGTCGCCAAGGGCGAGAAGTTCCAGGCCGTGGCCGCCGCCATCGCCGAGCACGTCGCCAGGACCTCCCCGGCCGACATCGAGGCGCTGCTCGCCTCCGAGATCGAGGCCGGCAAGACCGTCCAGGCGTTCGTGGACGAGGCCAACGCCAACCTCGGCGAGAAGATCGTCCTGGACCGCTTCGCGCAGTTCGCCGACGGCTACGTGACGGCGTACATGCACCGCACCATGCCCGACCTGCCGCCGCAGATCGGTGTGCTCGTCGAGCTCGACAAGCCGAACGCGGAGATCGCCAAGGGCGTCGCCCAGCACATCGCCGCCTTCGCGCCGAAGTACCTCTCCAAGGAGGACGTGCCGGCCGAGGTCGTCGAGTCCGAGCGCCGTGTCGCCGAGGAGACCACCCGCGCCGAGGGCAAGCCCGAGGCCGCCCTGCCGAAGATCGTCGAGGGTCGCCTCAACGGCTTCTTCAAGGACGCCACGCTGCTCGGCCAGCCCTACGCGCTGGACAACAAGAAGTCCGTCCAGAAGGTCCTGGACGAGGCCGGTGTCACCCTGAAGCGCTTCACGCGCATCAAGGTCGGCATCTGAGTCCGTACCGCGACGGGCGCGCGACCCCGATAGGGTCGACAGCAGTCGTTCGGATACGCGTCCACGCGACGGCGCGTGCCGGACGACAGCAGATCTGACGAGGAGGCCATTGCCGTATGGGATGCGAAACACGCCCCACCGGCAATGGCCTTCTTCGTATGTGCAACACGTGAAAGAGGCGGGATCCCGATGACCACCAAGGCCGAGAAGAGCGACGACGGCAAAGTACGCGGCCGGTTTCTGCTGAAGCTGTCCGGAGAGGCCTTCTCCGGCGGCGGGGGCCTGGGCGTCGACCCCGACGTGGTGCACGCCATCGCACGCGAGATCGCGGCCGTCGTACGGGACGGCGCGCAGATCGCGATCGTCATCGGCGGCGGCAACTTCTTCCGCGGCGCCGAACTCCAGGTACGCGGCATGGACCGGGCCCGCTCCGACTACATGGGCATGCTCGGCACGGTGATGAACTGCCTCGCCCTCCAGGACTTCCTGGAGAAGGAGGGCGTCGACTGCCGCGTGCAGACCGCCATCACCATGGGGCAGGTCGCCGAGCCGTACATCCCGCTGCGCGCCGTACGGCACCTGGAGAAGGGGCGCGTGGTCATCTTCGGCGCCGGTATGGGCATGCCGTACTTCTCCACCGACACCACCGCCGCCCAGCGCGCCCTGGAGATCGACGCCGAGGCGCTGCTCATGGGCAAGAACGGGGTGGACGGGGTCTACGACTCGGACCCGAAGACCAACCCGGACGCCGTGAAGTTCGACGCGCTCGGCTACGGCGAGGTCATCACCCGGAATCTGAAGGTCGCCGACGCCACGGCCGTCACGCTCTGCCGTGACAACAGCCTCCCGATCGTCGTCTTCGAGCTCCTGAAGGCGGGCAATATCGCCCGCGCCGTCAAGGGTGAGAAGATCGGCACGCTTGTGGGTGACCAAGCCGACCGCGACTGACCGGGGGATGGACAATGTCCTGCCGGTCGGAAACCGTGCAGGAAGAAGACGCGACGCAGCCGGCCGCCGCCCCGACAGGGAACCGCAGCCGGGCCTACTCAAGACACGCAGGAGCAAGTGGTGATCGAAGAGACCCTCCTCGAGGCCGAGGAGAAGATGGAGAAGGCCGTCGTGGTCGCCAAGGAGGACTTCGCCGCGATCCGCACCGGTCGTGCGCACCCGGCGATGTTCAACAAGATCGTGGCCGACTACTACGGCGCGCCGACGCCGATCAACCAGCTGGCCTCGTTCTCCGTGCCGGAGCCGCGCATGGCCGTGGTGACGCCGTTCGACAAGAGCGCGCTGCGCAACATCGAGCAGGCGATCCGCGACTCCGACCTGGGCGTCAACCCGAGCAACGACGGCAATATCATCCGAGTGGTGTTCCCCGAGCTGACCGAGGAGCGCCGCCGCGAGTACATCAAGGTCGCCAAGGGCAAGGGTGAGGACGCCAAGGTCTCCATCCGCTCCGTGCGCCGCAAGGCCAAGGACGCCATCGACAAGCTGGTCAAGGACGGCGAGGTCGGCGAGGACGAGGGCCGCCGTGCGGAGAAGGAGCTCGACGACACCACGGCGAAGTACGTCGCCCAGGTGGACGAGCTCCTGAAGCACAAGGAAGCGGAGCTGCTCGAGGTCTGATGAACGACTCTTCCTGGGGGGCGCCGCAGACCGGGTACTGGGGGCCGTCCGACCAGGGACCCGGCCGGGGGGTTGCCCCGGCGGGTCCCGCGTACGATGCGCACTACGCGCAGCAGACTCGCCCCGTGCCCATCGGGCCCGAGGTACCCGAACGCGGCGGTGACCAGGACGGGAACCGGGATGCCGCTCGGCTGAGCGGCCCTCTGTTCCGAGACGAGCCGACGCGGGCCCGACCCCTGCCGGGGGAGGTGCCGCAGAATCCGGAGCCCATGCCCGACGCCCCGCAGCCGGCACCCGTGCCGCAGAGGAAGAGCGCGGGGCGCGATCTCGGCGCCGCGATAGGCGTCGGCGTCGGACTCGGCGTGGTGATCGTCGCGTCGCTGTTCGTCGTCAAGGCCGCCTTCGTCGGCGTGGTCGCCGTCGCCGCCGTGGTGGGCCTGTGGGAGCTGACCAAGCGGCTCGACGAGCGCAAGGGCATCAAGGTGCCCTTCGTGCCCCTCGCGGCCGGCGGCGCGGCCATGATCGTCGCCGGGTACGCCCGGGGGGCCGAGGGCGCCTGGGTGGTCATGGCGCTCACCGCGCTGGCCGTCCTGCTGTGGCGGATGACGGCACCGCCCGAGGGCTACCTCAAGGACGTCACGGCGGGACTCTTCGCGGCGTTCTACGTACCGTTCCTGGCGACCTTCGTCGCCATGATGCTGACGGCCGGCGACGGCGCGTGGCGGGTCCTGACCTTCCTGGCGCTGACGGTGGTCAGCGACACCGGCGCCTACGCCGTCGGCTGGCGCTTCGGCAAGCACAGGCTCGCCCCGCGGATCAGCCCCGGCAAGACCCGCGAGGGCCTGCTGGGGGCGGTGGCCTTCGCGATGGCGGCGGGCGCGCTGTGCATGCACTTCCTGATCGACGACGGCATCTGGTGGCAGGGCCTGCTGCTGGGGCTCGCGGTCGCCGCCAGCGCCACCCTCGGCGACCTGGGCGAGTCCATGATCAAACGGGACCTGGGCATCAAGGACATGGGCACCCTGCTTCCCGGCCACGGCGGCATCATGGACCGGCTGGACTCGCTGCTCCCGACGGCGCCGGTGGTGTGGCTGCTACTGGTGATCTTCGTCGGCTCCGGCTGACGGTACCCGCACGGCCGCGTCGGGCCCCCGTCCTCCCAGGGCGGGGGCCCGACCGCTGCCGGATCGGGACACCCTTGTGGATCTGCGACACTGGTCGTGTCATGCCTAAGCCCGGAGAACTCACTTTCGTCGCGCCGCGCGGAGCCAAGAAGCCGCCGCGGCACCTTGCCGACCTCACGCCCGCCGAGCGCAAGGAGGCGGTCGCCGCGGCCGGTGAGAAGCCGTTCCGCGCCAAGCAGCTCTCGCAGCACTACTTCGCGCGGTACGCGCACGATCCGGAGCAGTGGACCGACATCCCGGCCGCCTCCCGCGGCAAGCTCCAGGAGGCGCTGCTTCCCGAGCTGATGTCCGTCGTGCGGCACCTGTCGACCGACCAGGGCACCACTCGCAAGACGCTGTGGAAGCTGTTCGACGGCACGCTCGTCGAGTCCGTGCTCATGCGCTACCCGGACCGGGTGACCATGTGCATCAGCTCGCAGGCGGGCTGCGGCATGAACTGCCCGTTCTGCGCCACCGGCCAGGCCGGACTCGACCGGAACCTGTCCACCGCCGAGATCGTGCACCAGATCGTGGACGGGATGCGGGCCCTCAGGGACGGCGAGGTCCCGGGCGGACCGGCGCGGCTGTCCAACATCGTGTTCATGGGCATGGGCGAGCCGCTCGCCAACTACAACCGGGTCGTGGGCGCGATCCGCCGCCTCACCGACCCCGAGCCGGACGGGCTCGGGCTGTCGCAGCGCGGGGTCACCGTCTCGACCGTCGGCCTCGTCCCCGCGATCCACCGGTTCTCCGACGAGGGCTTCAAGTGCCGCCTCGCCATCTCGCTGCACGCCCCCGACGACGAGCTGCGCGACACCCTCGTCCCCGTGAACACGCGGTGGAAGGTGCGCGAGGTGCTCGACGCCGGTTTCGAGTACGCGGCGAAGTCCGGGCGCCGGCTGTCCATCGAGTACGCCCTGATCCGGGACATCAACGACCAGGCGTGGCGCGGTGACCGCCTCGGACGGCTGCTCAAGGGCCGGCCCGTGCACGTCAACCTCATCCCGCTCAATCCGACGCCCGGCTCCCAGTGGACCGCCTCGCGGCCCGAGGACGAGAAGGCGTTCCTGGAGGCGATCGCCGCGCATGGTGTGCCGGTGACGATCCGGGACACCCGTGGCCAGGAGATCGACGGGGCGTGCGGTCAGCTCGCCGCGAGCGAACGGTAATGTGACCCGTGTAAGCACATCTTCATATTCCGACAGGGGAGCGCCACAGCGCTGAGAGTGCGGCACCGGCCGCAGACCCTCCGAACCTCGCCCAGGTCATTCTGGGTAGGGAGATCGGTCATCACTCGAGCTGTTGCGCCCTGCCCGGGACCTGTCACAGGGTTCCGGGCAGGGCCGCGTCTCTTCCTGGTCACTCCAGGAGGAATCCAGTGGGCATCACCAAGAAGGTCACCGTCCTGGCCGTCGGGCTGGGACTGGTCACGCTGTCCGCGTGCGGGTCGTCCGACGACGGCGGCACGGGTGGCGACGGCGGGTCCAGGACCGTGACCCTCGTCAGCCACAACTCGTGGGCCGCGTCGAAGGACGTCATCGCCGCCTTCGAGAAGCGGTCCGGCTACAGGGTCAGGGTCCTCGAGGACGGCGACGCCGGGCAGGCCGTCAACAAGGCCGTCCTGACCAAGGACAACCCCCAGGGCGACGTCTTCTTCGGCGTCGACAACACCCTGCTCTCCCGCGCCCTCGACAACGGGCTGTTCCAGCCGTACGAGGCGAAGGGGTCCGACCTGATCCCGGACGAGTTCCGCGCGGACCGGGACAAGCACCGGGTCACGCCCGTCGACACCGGCGACGTGTGCGTCAACTACGACAAGGCGTGGTTCAGCGAGCACGAGCTGGCCCCGCCGAAGACCTTCGACGACCTGATCAAGCCCGAGTACAAGGACCTCCTCGTCGTCGAGAACGCCTCCACCTCCTCGCCCGGCCTCGGCTTCCTGCTCGGCACCGCCGCGCAGTACGGCGACGGGGACACCTCCCGCTCGGGCGAAGCCGGGAGCGGGGGAGGCTGGCAGGACTACTGGAAGAAGCTCAGGGCCAACGGCGTGAAGGTGGTCGACGGCTGGGAGCAGGCCTACAACGAGGAGTTCTCCGGCTCGGCCGGCGGCAAGCAGGCCAAGGCCGACCGTCCGCTGGTGGTCTCCTACGCCTCCTCCCCGCCCGCCGAGGTGATCTACGCCGACCCGAAGCCGGACACCGCACCCACCGGCGTCGCCGAGGGCACCTGCTTCCGCCAGGTCGAGTACGCCGGACTGCTGAGCAACGCCGGGAACCCCGAGGGCGGCAAGGCGCTGCTCGACTTCCTCATCAGCAAGCCGTTCCAGGACGACATGCCGCTCAACATGTTCGTCTACCCGGTGCGCGAGGACGCCCGGGTGCCCGCGGAGTTCACCGAGTTCGGGCCGCAGGCGAAGGACCCGCAGACCATGGACCCGGCGGAGATCGCCGCCAACCGTGACCGGTGGGTCAAGTCGTGGACCTCGCTCGTACTGAAGTGAGGCGAACCGCGGCGACACGGCGCGGGAGCGCGGCGCGGCTCGGCCTGATGGCCGTGCCCGTCGCGTTCTTCGCCGTCTTCTTCGCCCATCCCGTCGCCGCGATCGTCGCGCGCGGACTGAAGGCCGACGGGACCTGGCACCTCGGGCGGATCGGCGACGTACTGGCGCAGCCCGACGTCCGGCAGGTCCTGTGGTTCACCACCTGGCAGGCCCTCGTCTCCACCGCCCTCACCCTGCTGGTCGCGCTGCCCGGCGCCTACGTCTTCGCCCGCCTCGACTTCCCCGGCAAGCAGGTGCTGCGGGCGGTGGTCACCGTGCCGTTCGTGCTGCCCACGGTCGTGGTCGGAACGGCGTTCATGGCGCTCGTCGGTCGCGGCGGACTCCTCGACGAGCTGTGGGGCGTGCGGCTGGACACCACCGTGTGGGCGATCCTGCTCGCGCACGTCTTCTTCAACTACGCCGTCGTCGTGCGGACCGTGGGCGGACTCTGGTCCCAGCTCGACCCGCGGCAGGAGGAGGCGGCGCGGATGCTCGGCGCCTCCCGGTTCGCGGCCTGGCGGACCGTCACCCTGCCCGCGCTCGCGCCCGCCGTGGCGGCCGCCGCGCTGATGGTCTTCCTGTTCACCTTCACCAGCTTCGGAGTGGTGCAGATCCTGGGCGGGCCCACCTTCTCCACCCTCGAGGTGGAGATCTACCGGCAGACCGCCGAGATCTTCGACCTGTCCACGGCCGCCGTCCTGACGATGATCCAGTTCGTCGCCGTGGCCGCGGTCCTCGCCCTGCACGCCTGGACCGTACGGCGGCGGGAGACCGCGCTGCGGCTGGTGGACGCCTCGGTGACCGCGCGCAGGCCGCGCGGCGCCGGGCAGTGGGCGCTGCTGGCCGGCGTCGTGGCCACCGTCGCCGTCCTGCTCCTGCTGCCGCTCGCGGTGCTGGTGGAACGGTCCTTCGCCGACGCCGGCCTCGGCTACTACCGGGCGCTGACCCGGGACGACGGGGGAGTGTTCCTGGTCGCGCCGGTCGAGGCGGTCGGCAACTCGCTGCGGTACGCCCTCGCCGCCACCGCCATCGCCGTGCTGGTCGGTTCCCTCGCCTCCGTCGCGCTGACCCGGCGGGACGCGGGCCGGCTGGTGCGCGGCTTCGACGCGCTGCTGATGCTGCCGCTCGGGGTGTCCGCGGTGACGGTCGGCTTCGGCTTCCTGATCGCCCTCGACGAGCCGCCGCTGGACCTCAGGGCCTCCTGGATCCTGGTCCCGCTCGCGCAGGCGCTGGTCGGCGTGCCCTTCGTCGTGCGGATCATGCTGCCGGTGCTGCGGGCCGTGGACGTACGGCTGCGGGAGGCGGCGGCGGTGCTCGGGGCGTCGCCGTGGCGGGCGTGGCGGGAGGTGGACCTGCCGATGGTGCGGCGGGCGCTGCTGATCGCGGCGGGGTTCGCCTTCGCGGTGTCGCTGGGGGAGTTCGGGGCGACCGTGTTCATCGCGCGGCCGGACAACCCGACGCTGCCGGTGGCCGTGGCACGGCTGCTGGGCCGGCCCGGGGACCTCAACTACGGCCAGGCGATGGCCTTGTCGACGATTCTGATGATCGTGTGCGCGGTGGCGCTGCTCGTGCTGGAGCGGCTGCGGACCGACCGGACCGGGGAGTTCTAGATGCTGCTGAGCCTGGAGGACGCGACCGTCCGCTTCGGGGGACGGGCGGTGCTGGACGCCGTCGGTCTGCAGGTCGCCGAGCACGAGATCGTGTGCGTGCTGGGGCCCAGCGGCAGCGGGAAGTCCACGCTGCTGCGGGCGGTGGCCGGGCTGCAGCCCCTCGACTCCGGGCGGATCCGGATCGACGGACACGACCGGACGGATGCGCCCGCGCACCGGCGCGGGGTGGGACTGATGTTCCAGGACCACCAGCTCTTCCCCCAGCGGGACGTGGGCGGGAACGTCGCCTTCGGGCTGCGCATGCACGGGGCAACGCGCACGGAACAGGCGGCTCGTGTACGGGAGTTGCTGGAGCTGGTGGGACTGCCGGGGGCGGCCGGGCGGGCCGTCGCCGCGCTGTCCGGCGGTGAGCAGCAGCGGGTGGCGCTGGCCCGTGCGCTCGCCCCGAGCCCCCGGCTGCTGATGCTCGACGAGCCGCTCGGCCAGCTCGACCGCTCGCTCCGGGAACGCCTCGTCGTCGAACTACGGGAGCTGTTCGGCCGGCTGGGCACCACCGTGCTCGCCGTGACCCATGACCAGGGGGAGGCGTTCGCGCTGGCCGACCGGGTGGTGGTGATGCGGGACGGGCGGATCGCCCAGTCCGGAACGCCCCTGGAGGTGTGGCAGCGGCCGGCCGACGCCTTCGTGGCGCGCTTCCTCGGCTTCGAGAACGTGGTCGAGGCCACGGTGGGCGACGCGCTCGCCGTGACCCCCTGGGGCAAGGTCCCCGTGCCGGAGGACGCCCCGCACGGCGGTCGGACGCTGCTGATACGTCCCGCCGGAGTGCGTCTGGTCCCGGCCGGCGAGGGCCTGCGCTGCACGGTCGCCGCACGCACCTTCCGCGGCACCCATGTCGCCGTCCGCCTCCGGCCCGAGGACGCGCCCCACCTGGAGGCGGCCTGCGCGCTCAGGACCGCGCCGGAGGTCGGGGACGAGGTCGGGGTGGAGTTCGACGCGGCGGAGATCGTCGTACTGGGCTGACGCCCCGCGTGGGGCGGCGCCCCGTGTGGGCCGGTGTCTCCACGTGTGCCGGTGCCCCCGCCGGACGCGGTCCGCAACGCAGGTGGCCCGCCCCCGGACGGGGACGGGCCACCGGAGTCACCGCGGTGTCCGCGAGACGTCAGCTTCCGCTGTTGTTCGCCCCACGGCGGCGCATGCCGAAGAAGACCGCGCCACCGCCGACCACGACCAGCGCGCCCGCGACACCGGCGATGAGACCGGTGTTGGAGTTGGCGCCGGTCTCGGCGAGGTTCGACTCACCGGCCGGGGACGGCGCGTTGCTCGCCGTGTCCGCCGGAGGGGTGCTCTCGCTCTCGGACGCCGACGGGGTCGGCGTGCCGGGCTCCTCGGCGGGGGCGGAGGGCGTCTCCTCCTCCGGGGTGCTGGGCGTCGGAGCCGGGGTCTCCTCCTCCGCCTTCTTGCAGGCCGTCGCCGGCGTGACCAGGTTCGGCTTGATGTCCTCGTCGACGTAGGGCTTCGCCTCGACGTGGATGCGGTACTCGGCGTTCGGCTTCCAGTCCTCCTCGAAGGTGATGGTGGTGCCCTCGCGGGTGCCCTTGACCACCTGCTCGCCGATCTTTGTCTCACCGGCACCGCTGTTCTGGAACACGGTGACGGTGGCGGGAACCCCGGCCGGGTCCACGTCGGTGACGGTGATGACGCCCTTGTCACCGGCACACTTGGCCTCGGCCGAGAACTCGTTGATGTTGCAGGCCACGGCGTTGCCGACGACACCGAGCGCGAGCGCGGCGGAGGCGGAGACGACACCGAGGGCACGCAACGTGCGCGAGGCCGTGCGGCGGGATACGGACAGAACTGCCACGTTTGTCCTTTACATGGGTACGCAAATGCGGGGGGTTGAGGGAGTGTTGACGAAGCATCAGCACTCCCATGTGAAACCCAGGTCTATAAGCGTTGCATAAGTAGTGTCAACGCATATGCTTACTACGGGGGCGAGTTTTGCCTTTTTATTAACCACCCAGACGTTTCAACGCCTCGGGTGCCTCCTCGATCCGGTCCACCAGGGCGATCCGCGCCTCCATCGAGCGCTCCCGGGCGAGCGAGCGGAGCAGCGGCCAGGCAGGCAGCCTCTCCGTCCAGTGGGCCCGGTTCACCAGCACCATGGGTGTGGGCTCACCGCGCGACTCGTAGTAGTTCGGCGTCGCGTTGTCGAAGACCTCCTGCACGGTACCGGCGGCACCCGGCAGGAACACCACGCCCGCGTTGCAGCGGGCCAGCAGGCCGTCCTCGCGGGTGGCGTTGGCGAAGTACTTCGCGATGCGGGAGGCGAAGGCGTTGGGCGGCTCGTGGCCGTAGAACCAGGTGGGGATGCCGATCGAGTGGTTGCCCTCCGGCCAGCGGGTGCGCACCTCGAAGGAGGCGCGCGCCCAGTCGGTGACCGACGGCGTGAACGAGGGCGCGGCGGCGAGGAGCCGGCAGGCCTCGTCCAGCATGGCGTCGTCGTACGGGGCCGCGTAGGCGCCGAGGTTCGCGGCCTCCATCGCGCCCGGACCGCCACCGGTCGCCACCGTGAAACCGGCGTGGGTCAGCGCCCGTCCGAGCCGGGCGGCCCCCCGGAACCCCTCGGTGCCGCGGGCCGTCGCATGACCGCCCATCACGCCCACGACCCGCGCCCCGCGCAGGAGTTCGTCGAGGGCGTCGGACATGGAGTCGTCGTGGACCGCGCGCAGCATGGAGGCGAAGACGTCGCCGTCCGCCCTGGTCCGCTGGAACCAGGCGTAGGACAGCGCGTCCGGGGTCGCCTCGTAGCCCTCGTCGAGCGAGGCGAACAGCTCACCGGGCGTGTAGAGATGCCCCCGGTAGGGGTCGAAGGGGAGACCGGGGACGGGCGGGAGGAGCAGAGCGCCGTCGGCGCGCAGCTTGTCCGCCGCGTCCGGACGCATCCGGCAGCCGAGGAAGACGGCCCCGGCGGTGTCGGTGGTGAGCAACTCCCGTGTCCGGTCCGTCAGATCGACGGCCTGGACACGGAATCCGGAGAGGGCTCCGCGGGCGGAGACGATCGCGTCGAACTTCTGGAGCGTCTCTATCTCGCGGTCCCCGTGATCGAGGGCATGGGCGGGGCTCGTCTGCACCCGCCCATGCTAGGGCTTGTCGGGTCCCGGGCCCCCGGCGGTCCCTCAGCCCTCCACCGCGGCCGGGTCCATCCACACGACCTCCCAGGTGTGGCCGTCGAGGTCGTCGAAGGCGCGGCCGTACATGAAACCGTGGTCCTGGGTCTCGCCGGTGACCGAACCGCCCGCCGCGACGGCCTTCTCCACCAGCTCGTCGACCTTCTCGCGGCTCTCGGCGCTCAGCGCGAGCAGCACCTCGCTGCTCCTGGTGGCGTCCACGATCTCCTTCTTGGTGAACTCCGCGTACTTCGGCCGGGTGAGCAGCATCGCGACGATCGTGTCACTGATCTCGACCGACGCGGCGGTCTCGTCGCTGAACTGCGCGTTGATCGAGTAGCCGAGCTCCGTGAAGAACTTCTTCGAGGCGTCGAGGTCGTTGACGGGCAGGTTCACGAAAATCATCTGCTGGTACATGGCGGGGCCTCTCCCGTTCGGTTCCGTGGCGTTCGTGGGGTAGACCGCAGCCCCGCGCGGAACTCATCGGCCCGTGCGGCTTTTTCACGGACCGGTTCTCCGTGGGGGCCTCAGCGGGCCAGCGGCCATGCCGACAGCTCGGCCACGGCCAGGGTCAGCGGCCCGAACAGGGCGAGCAGCGCACCCGCACGGAGCGCGGCCGCCCCGCGGAGCGTCGCCGCGGGCGCCCCCAGGCGCCGCAGCGCGGCGGTGGTGCCGGCGCGGGCCTGCCTGGCCTCGACCGCGGCCGTCAGCAGGGTCGCCACCGTGCAGCCGGTCACCAGCAGCACCCCGAGCGTGACGAGCGGGCCGGGGGACGCCTCCGGCCCGTCCTGCACCGAGGCCATCGCGTACGCGGCCGACAGCACCGCGCAGACCACGCCCAGCGGACGGCCGATACGCGTGGCCTCCGTCATGAGGATCCGCCCGCCGAGCAGCCGCAGGGCACCGGGGCGGACCGTCTGGAGCAGCCGTCCGCACAGATGGGTGAGACCGGGACCGGCCAGGGCGAGACCGGCCGCGGTCAGGGCCAGCCCGAGCAGCGCGGCCGGCCGGCCGCCCGGCGCACCGCCGCCGGTACGGCTCGTGAGGGCCTCCACGGCCAGCCCCACCGCCAGCACCGCGATGCCCCAGGGGAGCCCGGAGGGCGGTGTGTGCGCGGTGGCGGGCGGATCGCCGGCGACGCTCCCGGGACCGTTTCCGGGACCGTCCTGAGGACCGCCCGCCGCACCCTCCTGCTGCGGCGTCGTGACAGCCGTACGCCGGCCGCGCGCCGCCCCCAGTTGCCTGCCGAATCGTCCGTACGCCCCGAAGGACTCCCGGACCGCCGTGCGCCGGTACGCGCCGAACCGGCCGTAGGACCGTGCCGCGCGGCCCGTGCCCGCCCCCGGCTCGCGCGGCCGCAGCGCGACCGCCACCGTCGCCGACGCGCTCAGCGGCACCAGGGCCAGCAGGGTCGGCGTCGCCGGGAGCGGCAGCGGCCGGCCGGCGGCGAGGAAGTCCGTCGCGGCACCGTCGAAGGGCATGCCGGTCAGGTCGCCGCGCAGATGGAGGAAGACGAGCAGGGCCAGCACCGAGCCCAGGGCGCAGGACAGGGCGGTGGTGGCCGCGGAGATCGCCATGAGGCGGGCGGGCCCGAGACCGACCGCCGACAGACCGGGCCGGGGCCGGGCGCCCGGATCGGTGCGGGCGACCGCGACCGCGAAGTGGACCGTGGCCACCAGCGGGGCCGCGCACCAGGCCAGCCGGGACACCGAGGAGGACGACGGGTCCGGGTCGGCCAGTGCGTGGCCGAGGGCGCACAGCAGCAGGAAGCCCGTGCCGGCCGAGGCCGCCGTGACCAGGAGGCGGCGCAGCTGGACGGCGGGCCGGGCGGCTCGGGTCAGGCGGAGAGCGAGCACGCCGCCCGGCCTTCCGTCTCGGCCGCCCCGGAGGCCGGGGGCAGGTGCACGGTGCGGACCCGCCGCCCGTCGAGCAGCGGCACCGTGCGGTCGGCGAGGGCCGCGGTCCCCGCGTCGTGGGTCGCGAGGACCACGGTGATGCCGTGCGAGCGGGCCGCGGTGGTGAGCGTGCGCAGGACGTGTGCGCGCTCGACGCGGTGCAGCGGGGCGGTCGGCTCGTCGGCGAACAGCACCGTGGGCGCCGGGGCGAGGGCGCGGGCGATGCACACCCGCTGCCGCTCCGCCTGCACCAGTTCCCCGGGGCGCCTGCGGGCCTTGTCCCCGATGTCGAGACGCTCCAGCCACTCCAGGGCCGCCGTCTTGGCGCGGCGCCGGCCGGTGCCGCGCAGCATCAGCGGCAGGGCGGCGTTCTCCCAGGCGTTCAGCTCGGGGACGAGCACCGGGGCCGGGTCGATCCAGCCGAAGCGGTCCTGGCGCAGCCGCTCGCGGGCCACGGGGCTCATGGTGTGCACGGGCAGGCTGTTGAACCAGACCTCGCCGCTGCGGGCGGGCAGCAGACCGGCCAGGCAGCGCAGCAGTGTCGTTTTGCCACTGCCGCGCGGGCCGCCGACGGCGAGGATCTCGCCCTCCCGGACGCCGAGCGAGACCCCGCTCAGCCCGGGTGAGCCGTCGTCGTACCGGAAGTGCAGGGCTCGTGCCCAGAGCACGTCGTTGTCCGGTGGGGCCACCATGGCGTACACCTCGGTTCGGATCGGAAATGCCGTGCGCTATTCGTGAATTCCCCCGTCCGGGGGAACGAAGGCAGGGCCGATCGGTCACTGGCACGCTAGGCAGGCGGCGGCGCCGTGCCGGACAGCACGCGGCCCCGGGCCGCCGTTTCTCACTCGAACGGGCGGCACGGGGGCCGGTGTTGATCATCCAGAAGGAAGATCTGAACCTCGGACGGCCTACAGCCTGGTCCAGGCCTCCGACAGCGTCGCGCGCAGGATCTGCTCGATCTCGTCGAAGGTCTCCTGGTGGGAGATCAGCGGCGGGGCGAGCTGGACGACCGGGTCGCCGCGGTCGTCGGCACGGCAGTACAGGCCGTTCTCGAAGAGCTTCTTCGACAGGAAGCCGTACAGGACCCGCTCGGTCTCGTCGGCGTCGAAGGACTCCTTGGTGGTCTTGTCCTTGACCAGCTCGATGCCGTAGAAGAAGCCGTTGCCGCGGACGTCGCCGACGATCGGCAGGTCGTGCAGCTTCTCCAGGGTCGCGCGGAAGGCGTCCTCGTTGTCCAGCACGTGCTGGTTCAGGCCCTCGCGCTCGAACAGGTCGAGGTTGGCGAGGCCCACCGCGGCCGACACCGGGTGACCGCCGAAGGTGTAGCCGTGCAGGAAGGTGTTGTCGCCCTCGTAGAACGGCTCGGCGAGGCGGTCGGAGACGATGCACGCGCCTATCGGGGAGTAGCCCGAGGTCATGCCCTTGGCGCAGGTGATCATGTCCGGGACGTAGCCGAACCTGTCGCAGGCGAACGTGGTGCCGAGCCGGCCGAAGGCGCAGATGACCTCGTCGGAGACGAGCAGCACGTCGTGCCGGTCGCAGATCTCGCGGACCCGCTGGAAGTAGCCGGGCGGGGGCGGGAAGCAGCCGCCGGCGTTCTGCACCGGCTCCAGGAAGACGGCCGCGACCGTGTCCGGGCCCTCGAAGAGGATCTGCTGCTCGATCTGGTCGGCGGCCCAGCGGCCGAACGCCTCCGGGTCGTCGCCGTGGATCGGCGCCCGGTAGAAGTTCGTGTTCGGCACCTTGCGCGCGCCCGGCACCAGCGGCTCGAACGGGGCCTTCAGGGCCGGCAGCCCGGTGATGGAGAGGGCGCCCTGCGGGGTGCCGTGGTAGGCGACCGCGCGGGAGATGACCTTGTACTTGGTCGGCTTGCCGGTCAGCTTGAAGTACTGCTTGGCGAGCTTCCAGGCGGTCTCGACCGCCTCGCCGCCGCCGGTGGTGAAGAAGACCTTGTTCAGGTCGCCCGGAGCCTCGTGGGCCAGCCGCTCGGCCAGCTCCACGGCCTTGGGGTGGGCGTAGGACCACACCGGGAAGAAGGCCAGCTCCTGCGCCTGCCTGGCGGCGGCCTCCGCGAGTTCCGTACGGCCGTGCCCCGCCTGCACCACGAACAGGCCGGCGAGACCGTCGAGGTAGCGCTTGCCCTTGTCGTCGAAGATGTGGGTGCCCTCGCCCCGGACGATGGTGGGGACGGGGGAGTTCTCGTACGAGGACATGCGGGTGAAGTGCATCCACAGGTGGTCGTACGCGGACTTGCTGAGGTCCTTGGGGCGGTCGGTGCTCACGATTATCGGGTTCCCCACATGTAGGTCTGCTTCTTGAGCTTGAGGTAGACGAAGCTCTCGGTGGAGCGCACGCCCGGTACGGCCCGGATGCGTTTGCTGATGACCTCCAGAAGGTGGTCGTCGTCCTCGCAGACGATCTCGACCATCAGGTCGAAGGAGCCCGCGGTCATCACCACGTACTCGCACTCGGCCATGGCGGTCAGCGCGTCGGCCACGGACTCGACGTCGCCCTCGACGTTGACGCCGACCATCGCCTGGCGGCGGAAGCCCACGGTGAGCGGATCCGTGACGGCGACGATCTGCATCACGCCCTGGTCGAGCAGTTTCTGGACGCGCTGGCGCACGGCCGCCTCGGACAGGCCGACGGCCTTGCCGATGGCGGCGTACGGCCGGCGGCCGTCCTCCTGGAGCTGCTCGATGATGGCGAGGGAGACGGCGTCCACCTGGGGACCGCCGCCGTTCTTGGACTCGCGGGAGTCCCTCGGGTCTGCGCTTCGACTGGCCACGGGGTCACTGTGCACGACGTATCGACGGTTTCGCAAGGATCGATTGATGAAATTCGTTGTCTGCAGTGCTTGTGCTTGCGGATTTCGCAGGAGTGAGCCGGGTGGGGGTGTTGAAAACGTCAGCCGTCGGTTTAGGGTGGGTGTCTCAGAGGATGGACACCCGACGCCCGTCGCCACCACTCGTCACCACTCGTCACCACTCGACACCTGGCGACACCTCTGGACATCTCGGACACACCCACAAGGAACACCAGGAGGGCCTGCAGTGAGCACCGAGCTGCGTCGTCTGCGCAACTACATCGGCGGGGAGTTCCGGGACGCCGCCGACGGACGGACCACCGAGGTGGTCAACCCCGCGACCGGTGAGGCGTACGCCACCGCTCCGCTGTCCGGGCAGGCGGACGTGGACGCCGCGATGGCGGCCGCCGCCGAGGCGTTCCCCGGCTGGCGCGACACCACCCCGGCAGAGCGGCAGAAGGCCCTGCTGAAGATCGCGGACGCCTTCGAGGAGCGCGCCGAGGAACTCATCGCGGCCGAGGTGGAGAACACGGGCAAGCCCACCGGGCTGACCCGCACCGAGGAGATCCCGCCCATGGTGGACCAGATCCGCTTCTTCGCGGGCGCGGCGCGGATGCTCGAGGGCCGCTCGGCCGGCGAGTACATGGAGGGCCTGACCTCCATCGTGCGCCGCGAGCCGGTCGGCGTCTGCGCGCAGGTCGCGCCCTGGAACTACCCGATGATGATGGCCGTGTGGAAGTTCGCCCCGGCGATCGCCGCGGGCAACACGGTCGTCCTGAAGCCCTCGGACACCACCCCGGCCTCCACCGTGCTGCTCGCCGAGATCCTCGGCTCGATCCTGCCCAAGGGCGTGTTCAACGTCATCTGCGGGGACCGCGACACCGGCCGCCTGATGGTCGAGCACCCCACCCCGGCGATGGCGTCCATCACCGGTTCGGTCCGCGCCGGCATGTCGGTCGCCGAGTCCGCGTCCAGGGACCTCAAGCGCGTCCACCTGGAACTGGGCGGCAAGGCCCCGGTCGTGGTCTTCGAGGACACCGACATCGCCAAGGCCGTCGAGGACATCTCCGTCGCGGGCTTCTTCAACGCCGGCCAGGACTGCACGGCCGCCACGCGCGTCCTCGTCCACGAGTCCATCCACGACGAGTTCGTCTCCGCGCTCGCCCGGGCCGCCGCCGGCACCAGGACCGGCATGCCCGACGACGAGGACGTCCTCTTCGGCCCGCTCAACAACCCCAACCAGCTGGCGCAGGTCGAGGGCTTCATCGAGCGGCTGCCGGCGCACGCGCGCGTGGAGGCCGGCGGCAAGCGCGTCGGCGAGCGGGGCTTCTTCTACGCGCCGACCGTCGTCTCGGGCCTGAACCAGGACGACGAGATCGTGCAGAAGGAGGTCTTCGGCCCGGTCATCACCGTCCAGCGCTTCACCGACGAGGACCAGGCCGTCGAGTACGCCAACGGCGTCGAGTACGCGCTGGCCTCCTCGGTGTGGACCAAGGACCACTCCCGCGCGATGCGCATGTCCAAGAAGCTCGACTTCGGCTGTGTGTGGATCAACACCCACATCCCGCTGGTCGCGGAGATGCCGCACGGCGGCTTCAAGAAGTCCGGCTACGGCAAGGACCTCTCGGCCTACGGCTTCGACGACTACACCCGCATCAAGCACGTGATGACGTCGCTGGACGCGTAGGCGCGCGGCTCGGCCCGGCCCCGGACGGTGAACCACCGTCCGGGGCCGGGGCGTTCCCGCACCCGGACCGCTTTTCGAACATGTTCGGTTCCGGGCGTGCGCCGCCCTCGTGAGCGACGGAGCCGCCCTGCTGAAGGGCAGTCGCGCCTGGCTGGTCCTCTTCGTCGTGTGCCTGGTGCTCAGCGGCGCCACGGCCTTCCCCCTGGTCCACGAACTGCGCTGGAGCGAGGACCTGCTCCGCTCGCTGTCCGCGCCGGAGCACCTGCCCGCCCTCATGGACCGGACCGAGCGCGTACGCCGGGGCCTCGACACCGCCGACGCCGACTACCCGTTCCTCCTCCACGGCACCGACTGGCTCGCCTTCGCCCACCTGGTGAGCGCGGTCGCCTTCCTGGGCCCCTACCGCGATCCCGTCCGCAACGTCCGGGTCGTGGAGTTCGGCATGATCGCCTGCGCGGGCATCGTCCCGCTCGCCCTGATCTGCGGCCCGATCCGCGGCATCCCCTTCTGGTGGACCGTCGTCGACATGGCGTTCGGGGTGTTCGGCGTGATCCCGCTGTACCTCGTACGGCAGAAGACCAAGCGGCTGGCGGCGCTCACCCCGAACGCCGTGCCCGTACCGCCGCTTGACGGCGTCCGCCCCTGCCTCACCCCTTCGCGCGGGTCCGGTGGCCGGGTCCGGAGAGCTCTGGGAGCGTGGCGGACGTGTGCCCGTCGCGGCACCGAGCGGGGACTGCTCCTGAGCCGAAGGGACCTTGGAGAATGACGGAACGCAATACGGTGCTGCGCAGTCTGCACGACGTGGGGCTGGCGGCCTGGTTCGGGGGATCGCTGATGGGCGCGGTCGGCCTCAACGGTGCCGCCCGCGCGCAGGGCGGGACGGAACAGACGCGCCGGCGCATCGAGAGCGCGGGCTGGGCCATGTGGACACCGGTCAACGCCGTGGCGATCGCCGCACACCTGGTGGGCAGCGTCGGCCTGCTGGAGGTGAACGCCGCCCGGGTGGCGCGGCAGAAGGGCGTCGGCTCCTCGACGCTGGCCAAGACCGTGGTGACGGGTGCGGCGATGGCCGTGACCGCCTACAGCCGCGTGCTGGGCAAGAAGGTGGAGAAGGCTTCCCCGGAGGCCTGGCAGGGTGACGCGGTCCAGGGCGGGGCGGACTCGCAGGACTCGCAGATCCTGCGGGACTCGCAGGATCTGCAGGACTCGCAGGACCTGCAGGATGCGAAGGAGGCGCAGGCGGCTCGGCGACAGCTGACGGTCCTGCAGTGGGCCGTTCCCGCTCTGACCGGCGGGCTGCTGGTGCTCAACGCGCTCCATGGTGAACAGCAGCGTCCCTGGGAGCAGGTCCGCGGCATGCTGCAGCGCTCCATGGGGCGCTGAGCCGGACGGGCGCCGGGCGCGGGTGGGCCGGCGTCACGGGCCCGCCCGCGGCCGGGCCGGTCCGGCCGCACCCCGGGGCGATCGCTCCCCGGGTGATCCGCTCCGGCCGCCCCGGGGACATGACGTCAGCGGCTCCCGAGGTGGCCGCCCCGTTCCAGTGCCGTGGTGAGGGTCCCCAGGTGGTCGGTCACCGGGCCCAGGGTCAGCAGGCCGCTGCCCGCCGCCTGTTCCCCGGCGGCGGGCAGGAGCTGGGCGTGGGCGCGGAGCATCGTGGCCGGGTCGTCCACGGTGACGGCGGCGCGGGCGACCAGGCACCACAGGACCTCGGACAGGAGGTCACGGGGCGGCGCGGGCAGGCCCCGCAGTGCCGCGCGGGCTTCCCGGTGACGGTCCCCGGCCGCCAGGAGGAGCGGGCGCACCCAGGGCTCGTAGGGGCCCCAGTCGGTGTGCCGGCCGGCGGGGAGCGGTTCGCCGTGCCGTACCGCCACGCTCAGCCGGGCCAGGGGGAGCAGGCCCTCGCGCAGCCCGGGCATGCCGGAGCCGTGGAGGCGGTCGGCGGCCCGGTCGTAGGCGGTCAGGGCGGCGGCCGGGGGAGCGGTCAGGGCGGTGCGCAGGGCGCGGAACCACGTCGTGAAGACCGCGACCAGCGGGAGGCCGTGGCGGGCGGCCAGCGCGTCGGCGGCCCGCGCGTGCCGGCCGGCGCCCGTGAGGTCGCCCAGGGCACAGCGTGACTGGACGCGGACGAGGTGGCCGAGCACCTCGTACCGGGGGAGGCCGTTGCGCGCCGCGAGGGAGACGATCTCCGCGCCGATCGCGTCCCGCCGGGCCGCGAGCCCCGTGCGGTGGAAGGTCTGCATGAACGTGCCGTTCAGGGCGAACGCCAGGAGCGAGGCGTCGTCCAGCCGCCGGGCGGTCTCCTCCGCCTGACGCGCCGCCCGGAGGGGGCGGGCCGACTCCCCGGTGGCCGGCCGGTCGGTGGGGAGGATCCCGCGTGACTCCACGGCGATCGTCGCCAGGAGACGGCAGCGGGCCGCGTCGTGGCCGTCGGGCGGCAG
Organism: Streptomyces sp. NPDC016640; assembly: GCF_043076215.1. Classification (NCBI taxonomy): domain Bacteria; kingdom Bacillati; phylum Actinomycetota; class Actinomycetes; order Kitasatosporales; family Streptomycetaceae; genus Streptomyces; species Streptomyces sp. NPDC016640. The sequence goes on along the minus strand of NZ_JBIBRG010000009.1, from coordinate 102,320 downwards.
GTGCCGCAGGGTGCGCTCCGCGGCGGCCACCAGCCGGCGGGCCTGTTCCGGGTCGTCGCAGCGGGTCCAGACCGCCGGGACGTCGTACACGCCGATGACGCGTGCCGTCAGCTCCGGGTCGCCGAGCTGCTCCGCGGCGGTGACGGCCGCCGCCCGGTGCCGCCGCGCCGCCTCCAGACCGCCGCCGCCGGTCACGGCCAGGTCCCGCATTAGGCCCGCGGCCGACTCCAGCCGGGCCCCCGCCCGCGACGGCACCGCCACGTCGTAGGCGGCCGTCGCCCGTTCCCACACCCGGTCCGCCGTCCCCCCGGCGTCGGGGTCGAGGTGGGCGGCCTGCCGCAGGACGTCCTCCTCCAGCCGGCGCAGCCGGGGACCGGGGTCCACCCCCAGGTGCTCGCCGAGCATGCCGCGGGCCCGCCGCAGCACCGACAGGGCGTCGGCCTGCCGCCCGGACCGGTACAGCGCCAGCGCGAGCAGCCGCCAGGCGTCCTCCCGCCACGGGTGCTCGGCGACGTGCGCGTCCAGCTCGGGCACCGCCTGCCCGGCCGCTCCCGACGCGAGCTGCGCCTCGGCCCGCCGCTCGACGGCGTGCAGCCGCAGCTCCGTCAGCCGGGAGCGCTCCGCGCGCAGCCAGTGCGCGTCGCCGAAGTCCGCGAAGGCCGGCCCGCGCCACCAGTCCAGCGCCTCGGTCAGCAGCGACACCACCCGGGAGGGGGGAGCGTCGCCGGGCGTGGACACCGCCCGTTCGAAGCGCCAGGCGTCGACCTCCTCCGCGGCCGCCCGCAGCGCGTAGCCCGGCCCCTCGGTGACCAGCAGCCGGGGCGGGGTCCGGGGCGGCCGGTCCGGTTCCAGCGCCCGGCGCAGCCCGCCGACGAAGGTCCGTACCGTGCCCACGGCGTTGTCCGGCGGCTCGTCCCACAGGTCCGCCACGAGCCGGGCCACCGGCACCACCCGGCGGCGCGCGACCACGAGCCGGGCCAGGACCGCGCGGTGCTTCGGCCCGCGCAGCGGGAGCGCGTCACCCGCCTCGTCCCAGGCCGTCACCGCGCCCAGCACCCCGAACGTCACCTGCACGACGGACTCCGTCCCTCCCGTCCGGTCCACGGCGACCACCGTAGACGTTCATCGGTTGCTGATCCGCGCCACGGAGGCTGGGGACACCGCCCCGGGTCACGTCGGACCCGGTCCGCCGGCCCGAGCAGGAGAGATCAGCCATGGCCCACCCCACCCTTCCCGGCTTCACGTACCAGCGCGTCCCCGTGGACGAGGAGGTCGCGCTCAACGTCGCCGTCGGCGGCTCCGGCTCCCCGGTCGTCCTGCTGCACGGCTTCCCGCAGACCCACCTGATGTGGCGGCACGTCGCCGCCGACCTCGCCGCCGACCACACCGTCATCTGCCCCGACCTGCGCGGGTACGGCGACAGTGACAAGCCGCGCGAGGCGGGACCGGACACCTACGCCAAGCGGACCATGGCCCGCGACGTCGTCACGCTGGCCCGCGCCCTCGGCCACGAGCGCTTCGCCCTCGCCGGCCACGACCGCGGTGCCCTCGTCGCCTTCCGGGCCGGGCTCGACCACCCGGCCGCGGTCAGCCACCTGGCCTGCCTGGACGTCCTGCCCACCGTGGACATGTGGGAGGCGCTGCACGGCACCACCGCCGCCGTCGGTTTCCACCTCTACCTGATGGCGCAACCGCCCGGCCTGCCCGAACGGATGATCGAGGCGAGCGCCGACGTCTTCTTCGCCCACTTCCTGGACCTCTGGGCCAACGACCCCGGCGCGCTGCCCGCCGACGTCCGGGACGCCTACCTCGCCGCCTGCCGCGCCGCCGTCCCGTCGATCGTGGCCGACTACCGCGCCTCGGCCGGCGTCGACGTGGAGCACGACAAGGCCGACCGGGCGGCCGGCCACCGCCTCGCCATGCCCGTCCGCGTCCTCCAGCAGGACTGGGGCGCGGCCCTCGGCTACGAGGCCGCCGCCCTCTGGGGCGCCTGGGCCACCGACCTGCGGCACTCCACGGTGTCCTGGGGCCACTTCATGGCCGAGGAGGCGCCGCGGGACGTCGCCGGGGCGCTGCGGGAGCTGATGGCTCAGGGCTGACGCGACGCTCCGCGGTGGTCGCGCAGCGCGCACAGCACGTCGACGCGGTTGGTGGTGATCGAGTCGACGCCCGCGTCCAGCAGGCGGCGCATGGAGCGGCGGGTGTCCGGGGTCCAGACCGAGAGCAGGCAGCCGTCGCGGTGCACCCGGTCGGCGAGGGCGCGGTCCACCAGGCCGAAGCGGTAGTTCAGCCAGCGGGGGCGGACCGCGGCCAGCAGGCCGGCGCGCGGCGGGGCGAGGGTCGTCCAGGTGAGGGCGATCTCGGCGGACGGGTCCGCCGCGCGTACGGCGAGCATGGCGGGGGCGCCCCCGCAGTAGTAGACGCGGTCCTCGGCGCCCTGCTCGCGCACGGTGTCCACGACCCGGCGCGCGGCGCGGACGTCCGGCGTCCCGGGCAGGTCGATCATCACCCGGCCGCCGTCCGTCGCCGCCAGGGCGTCGGAGAGGGCGGGCACCCCGCCGTCCGTCACCCCGCGCACCTCCTCCCGCGACAGGGACGGCAGCGGACGGTCGTGCCCCCAGAGCCGCTTCAGCGTGTCGTCGTGCAGCAGCACGGGGACGCCGTCCCGGGTGAGGCGTACGTCGATCTCCACCGCGTCCGCGCCCCGCCGCAGCGCGGAACGCAGCGAGGCGAGCGTGTTCTCGCGGAGGCGGTAGGGGTCGCCGCGGTGGGCCACGGCGGTCACGTTCTGCATGGCGGCCCTTCGCGGGGTGGTCAGGAGGCGAGCCAGGACGCGGTGTAGGCGTCGATCCCGGCCGCCAGCTCCGCCTTGCCGGACGGGTCCATGAACGACGCCTCGACCGCGTTCTTCGCCAGGTCGGCCAGGCCCCGCTCGTCGAGTTCGAGGAGCCGCGCGGCGATCGCGTACTCGTTGTTGAGGTCGGTGCCGAACATCGGCGGGTCGTCGGAGTTGATCGTCACCAGGACGCCGGCCCGCGTGAACTCCTTGAGGGGGTGCTCGTCGAAGGTGGCGACCGCGCGGGTGGCGATGTTGGAGGTGGGGCACACCTCCAGCGGGATGCGCCGCTCGGCCAGGTGCCGGAGCAGCTCGGGGTCCCGGGCGGAACTGGTGCCGTGCCCGATGCGCTCGGCGCCCAGCTCGTCGAGCGCGTCCCACACCGTCCGGGGGCCGGTGGTCTCGCCGGCGTGCGGCACGGAGTGCAGTCCGGCGGCGATGGCGCGGTCGAAGTACGGCTTGAACTGCGGGCGGGGCACGCCGATCTCGGGTCCGCCGAGGCCGAAGGAGACCAGGCCCTCCGGGCGCAGCCGGTCGTCGGTGGCCAGCCGCACGGTCTCCTCGGCGGACTCCACCCCGGCCTCGCCGGGGATGTCGAAGCACCAGCGCAGCACGGTCCCGAACTCGGACTCGGCCGCCTTGCGGGCGTCCTCGATCGCGTCCATGAAGGCACGCTCGTCGATCCCGCGACGGGTGGAGGAGAACGGGGTGACGGTCAGTTCGGCGTACCGCACCTGCTGCCGGGCCAGTTCGCGGCCCACCTCGTACGTCAGCAGCCGGACGTCCTCGGGGGTGCGGACGAGGTCGACGACGGACAGGTACAAGTCGATGAAGTGGGCGAAGTCGGTGAAGGTGAAGTAGTCGGCCAGGGCCTCGGGGTCGGTGGGCACCTTGGAGTCGGGGTGGCGGGCGGCCAGCTCCGAGACGATGCGGGGGGAGGCGGAGCCGACGTGGTGCACGTGGAGTTCGGCCTTGGGCAGTCCGGCGATGAAGGCGTGCAGGTCGCGGCCCTGTCCGGTGCCGGCCGTGGCGAGCTGGTCGGTCAATGTCCCTCCCCGGGAACGGCGTCTCCGGCCGGTGCGCGGCGGGACGCGGGTGATCGGCTGATCGGCGGTACGGGGATCATCGTAGGACGGGCACACGGGAGGCGCGCAGGGGCCGTAGCATGACGGGACGTCCGACGGAGGGGGCCCAGCGCATGTCCGACGAGGCGCAGACGCCGAAGGCGCGGGAGCACACCGCGGGCGGTCCGCCGCCGAGTGACCCGCACGCCGGTGATGTGTGGCCGGCACCGGCCGACGGCGGTGCGGACACGGAGCCGCAGGACGGTTCCCTGGTGGACCTGGGGACCACCGTCACCTCGGCTGCCACGGGCACGCCCGACCCCTGGGAGCCGCCGGGGGTCCGCGCACCGGCGCCGGAGAGCACCGGCGACGGCTGGAGAGCCGGCGGACGGAACGACACCTTCGTGGCCGACGGCTCCCGGCCGTGGTCCGTCCCCTCCGTGCCCACGACCCCTTCCGTGCACGACCAGCAGACGGTGACGTCCTTCCCCGCGATGGGCGACCCCGCCCCGCCCGCGCACCCCGCCCAGCCGTGGGCCGGCCCGTCGGTCCCGCCGGTCCCGCCGCCGGATCCGTTCGCGTCCCCGGTGGGGGGCGGGCCCGTTCCGCCGCCGCCCGTCGGCCCCGAGGGGCCCGGTCAGGTCCCGTACGGCTATCCGGGCGGGTACGCCGCCGCGCCGGCGCAGGGCTACTACGGCGGCTGGTCCGGCATGACGCCGGCACCGAGCAACGGACCGGGTGTCACCGCGCTCGTGCTCGGCATCATCTCGGCCGCCGTCTTCTGCGTCTGGCCGCTGGCCGTCCTCCTGGGCGTGCTGGCCATGATCTTCGGCGGGGTCGGCCGCGCCAGGGCCGGCCGGGGCGAGGCCACGAACGCGGGCCAGGCCCTGGCCGGGATCATCTGCGGAGCGGTCGGCAGCGCCCTGGGAGTCGGCTTCGGCATCCTCGTCCTGGTCACCTAGCGGAAGCCGGAACCGGGACTGGAACCGGAGCGGGAGTTGAACCCGGGGCCTGAGCGGGAGCCGGACGCGGACCCGGGCCCCGAGCGGAAGCCGGAGCCGGGGCCTGAGCGGGTGGCGGAACGGATACCGGCGGTTCGGGTCCGGGCCGCGCGGGACGGCTCTCAGCCCTCCGCCGCGGACCCGTCCGCCGCGCCCCGATGCGCTCCGCCCCCGTCCGGCCCGTCCCCGTCCGGCCCGTCCCCGGCGGCCCGGAGCCGTGCGCGGGCCTCCATCAGGGCGAAGCCCAGCAGGTTCGGGCCCCGCCACCGCTCCGGGTCCGCCGCCCCCTCGTCGTACGCCGCGAGCCCGATGCCCCACACCCGGTCCACCGGACTCGCCTCCACCAGGATGCGCTCGCCCGTGTTCAGCAGGAAGGTCCGCAGCTCCCGGTGCGCCGCGAACTTGTGCACGCTGCCCTCGACGACGATGCCGAACCGCTCCCGCCGCCATACCGCCTCGTCGAAGCCCCGCACCAGCCGCCCCGCCTTCTTCGCCAGCGAGGGGTGCTCCGCGGCCAGCGCCCGCCGCTCGGCCTCCGCGTCCTCGAACAGCCGGGCCTTGGCCGCCATCATCCAGTGCTCGGCGGTCGCGTACCGGACACCGTCCACGGTGAACGGTGACGGCCACCACTGGCTCAGACAGCTCGCCCCGACCCGGCCGTCGGCCGCCGGCCGGTGCCCCCAGAAGTGCAGGTACTTCACCCTCGTCCCGGCCCGCAGCGCCTCGATCAGCGCCTCCCTGGAACCGATCGCCCCCGTCTTCCCGCTCACCGCCACCCCCGTGATCCCTTATTCCTGCACGCGAGTCTGGCAGGAACCACGGACACCCCGTCCTGCCTTTTCCGTGGCCACTCGACACCTGGTCGACAGATTTCGTCGCGTAACCAAAAGGCAACAACGGAATCACTTGTTGGAGTGCCGCCCCTCTGTCAGGATCGGCACTCAAATCGAACTGGAGCCACGCCGCCCTCTCGGGGACACGGAGGAGAGCGACATGCACAAGCCGGGCACCGCCACCCCGGAACGATTCCCGGCCCGGGAACGATTCGCGCAGGGGGCGCAGTTCATCGCCGGACGTCCGGCCGAGGGCACCTCGGGCCGTTCCCACACCGTGGTCGACCCGGCCACCGGGGAGGGCGTGCACACCTACGGACTCGCCGGCACCGACGACGTCGACGCGGCCGTCGCCGCCGCGCGGAAGGCGTTCCCGGCGTGGGCCGGCGCCACCCCCGGCGAGCGCTCCGAGGCCCTGCACCGGTTCGCGGCCGTCGTCGCGGACCGCGCGGAGGACTTCGCCCGCGCCGAATCACTGCAGTGCGGCAAGCCCCTGAAACTGAGCCGCGCGTTCGACGTCCCGGGCACGGTCGACAACATCTCCTTCTTCGCCGGCGCCGCCCGCCACCTGACGGGCCGGTCGGCCGGCGAGTACTCCGGCGACCACACCTCCTACGTCCGCCGCGAGCCGATCGGTGTCGTCGGCTCCATCGCCCCCTGGAACTACCCGCTCCAGATGGCCGCCTGGAAGATCCTCCCGGCGATCGCCGCGGGCAACACCATCGTGCTCAAGCCCGCCGAGCTCACCCCCCTGACCTCACTGCTCCTCGCGCGGGCCGCGACCGACGCCGGCCTCCCGGACGGTGTGATCAACATCGTCACCGGTACCGGCGGGGAGGCGGGCGAGCACCTCGTCGGCCATCCCGACGTGGCCATGACCTCCTTCACCGGGTCCACCGCCGTCGGCAGGCGGGTCGCCGGGATCGCCACCGCCACCGTCAAACGCCTCCACCTGGAACTCGGCGGCAAGGCACCCTTCCTCGTCTTCGACGACGCCGACCTCGACGCCGCCGTCAACGGCGCGGTCGCGGGCGCGCTCATCAACACCGGGCAGGACTGCACCGCGGCCACCCGCGCGTATGTGCAGCGCCCCCTGTACGAGGCGTTCGTCGAGCGCACCGCCGCCCTGATGGAGACCGTCCGGCTCGGCGACCCCTTCGCCCCCGGGACCGACCTCGGCCCGCTGGTCTCGCACGCCCAGCGCGACCGGGTGGCCGGTTTCGTCGACCGGGCGCGTGCCTACGCGCGCGTGGTGACCGGCGGCGAGGCCCCGCAGGGGGAGTTGGGGAACGGCGCGTACTACCGCCCGACCCTCATCGCCGACGCCCCGCAGGACAGCGAGGTCGTGCGGTCCGAGATTTTCGGCCCGGTGCTGGTCGTCCTGCCCTTCGGCACCGACGACGAGGGCATCGCGCTGGCCAACGACACCCCCTACGGGCTCGCCGCCTCCGCGTGGAGCCGGGACGTGTACCGCACGGGCCGCGCCACGCGCGAGCTCAGGGCCGGGTGCGTGTGGATCAACGACCACATCCCGATCGTCAGCGAGATGCCGCACGGCGGCTACCAGGAGTCCGGCTTCGGCAAGGACATGTCCGCGTACTCGTTCGAGGAATACACCCAGATCAAGCACGTCATGTTCGACAACACGGCGGTGGTCCGCAAGGACTGGCACCGCACCGTCTTCGGGGACCGATAGCAGCCAGGCCGCCCGACCCGCGGCCATCCTCCCGAAAGGGCACCACGCGCATGGAGCAGTACGAGCCCGACCGCCTCTCCGCGGCCCAGGTGGCCGCCATGCGGCGCAGTCTCCGCAACGGCAGGGCGTCGCTGACACGCCGTTCCCTGCTGCGCGCCTCCGCGGGCGGCGCGCTCGCGGCCGGCGGAGGCGGCGTGCTGAGCGGCTGCGGCATCCCCGCGGCCGGCAGCACCCGGGGCGGCGTCCCGGCGGAGGACCGCTCGAAGAAGGAGAGGACCGTCAGCTTCTCCAACTGGACCGAGTACATGGACGTCGACGAGAGCGGGCGGAGACACCCCACGCTGGAGGCGTTCACGCAGCGGACCGGCATCAGGGTCGAGTACACCGAGGACATCAACGACAACACCGAGTTCTTCGGCAAGATCAAGCCGCAGCTGGCCGCCGGCCAGGACACCGGCCGGGACATCGTCGTCCTCACCGACTGGCTCGCCGCCCGCCTGATCCGCCTCGGCTGGGTGCAGAAGCTGGACCCGGCCAACCTGCCGAACGCCTTCACCAACCTGTCCGCCCAGTTCCGCAACCCCGACTGGGACCCGGGCCGCGCCTACTCCTACCCCTGGCAGGGCATCTCCACCGTCATCGCCTACAACAAGAAGGCACTCGACGGCGTCGAGGTGAAGACCCTCTCCGACCTGCTCGACAACGCGGAACTCAAGGGCCGCGTCGGCCTGCTCACCGAGCTGCGCGACACCGTGGGCATGACGCTGCTCGACATGGACAAGGACCCCGCGAAGTTCGCCGCCGACGACTACGACGCGGCGATCGCCCGGCTCCAGAGGGCCGTCGACAAGGGGCAGATCCGCCGCTTCACCGGCAACGACTACACCGCCGACCTCACCAAGGGCGACTTCGCCGCCTGTCTGGCCTGGGCCGGGGACGTCGTCCAGCTCAAGGCGGACAACCCGGACATCGACTTCCTGATCCCGGACAGCGGCTACGTGACGTCCAGCGACGTCCTGCTCATCCCCAACAAGGCCCGGCACAAGACGAACGCCGAGCGGCTCATCGACTACTACTTCCAGCCGCGGCCGGCCGCCGAACTCGCCGCCTACATCAACTTCGTCTGCCCGGTCGACGGGGTGAGGGACGAACTCGCGAAGATCGACGAGGACGCGGCGAACAACCCGCTGATCCTCCCCGACGAGGCCATGCAGGCCAAGTCCCGTGCCTTCCGCTCCCTGAGCTCCGAGGAAGAGACGGCATACGAAGAGAAGTTCGCGAAGCTCACGGGGGCGTGACGAGATGAAGACCACGAACGGCACCACGACGGGCGGCGGCGACGTCCGCCTCACCGGCATCGGCAAGACGTACGGCTCCTTCACCGCCGTACACCCCCTCGACCTGACCGTGCCGCAGGGCTCCTTCTTCGCCCTGCTCGGCGCGTCCGGCTGCGGCAAGACCACGACCCTGCGGATGATCGCCGGCCTGGAGGAGCCGACGTCGGGCACCGTCCACCTCGGCGACCAGGACGTCACCGCGCTCCCGCCCTACAAGCGGCCGGTGAACACGGTCTTCCAGTCCTACGCCCTCTTCCCGCACCTCGACATCTTCGAGAACGTCGCCTTCGGCCTGCGCCGGCGCGGCATCAAGTCCGTGAAGAAGCAGGTCGGGGAGATGCTGGAGCTGGTCCAGCTCGGCGAGCAGGCGCGCAAGAAGCCGCACCAGCTCTCCGGCGGCCAGCAGCAGCGCGTCGCGGTGGCCCGCGCGCTCATCAACCACCCCAGGGTGCTGCTGCTCGACGAACCGCTCGGCGCCCTCGACCTGAAGCTGCGCCGCCAGATGCAGCTGGAGCTCAAGCGCATCCAGACCGAGGTGGGCATCACCTTCGTGCACGTCACGCACGACCAGGAGGAGGCCATGACCATGGCCGACACGGTCGCCGTGATGAACGCCGGCCGGGTCGAGCAACTCGGCCCGCCCACCGAGCTGTACGAGAACCCGCGCACCACCTTCGTCGCCAACTTCCTCGGCACCTCCAACTTCATCGAGGCCGAGGTCGACACCGCGTCCGGCGACGAGATCGTGCTGAGGGCGGGCGGCGGCAGGCTGGTGCTCCCCGGGACCCGCAACAGCGCGCCCACCACGGCCGGCGGCAAGGTCCTGGTCGGCGTACGGCCCGAGAAGATCTCCCTCACCCACGCCGACGACGCCGGCGGGATACCCGACGGCCGCAACCGGATCACCGGGCGGATAGCCGCCTCCAGCTTCATCGGCGTCTCCACGCAGTTCGTCGTCGACAGCCCCGTCTGCTCCGGCTTCGAGGTCTACGTCCAGAACGTCGACCGCGACGCCCGGCTGGTGCCCGGCGCCGAGGTCGTCCTGCACTGGAACCCGGCGCACACCTTCGGTCTCGACGCCGCCCAGGACATCGACGCGGGCGTCGGGACCGTCGAGGAAGGGGCCGCCTGATGGCCGCGGTCACCGGGGCGCCGCCCCTGGCTCCCGCCCCGCCCGGGACGGAGCCACCGCGCAGGCGGGGGCGCCGGACACCGTACCTGCTCCTGCTGCCCGGCCTGCTGTGGCTGTTGGTGTTCTTCGCGCTGCCGGTGATCTACCAGGCCTCCACGTCCGTGCAGACGGGCTCCCTGGAGGAGGGCTACGAGGTCACCTGGCACTTCGCCACCTACTGGGACGCGCTGTCCGAGTACTGGCCGCAGTTCGTCCGCTCGGTGCTCTACGCGGCCTCCGCGACCGTGCTGTGCCTGCTGCTCGGCTACCCGCTGGCGTACCTGATCGCCTTCCGCGCGGGACGCTGGCGGAACCTGATCATGATCCTGGTGATCGCGCCGTTCTTCACCAGTTTCCTGATCCGCACCCTCGCCTGGAAGACGATCCTCGCCGACGGCGGACCGGTGGTCGGCGCCCTGGACGCCCTCCATGTCCTGGACGTCACCGGCTGGCTCGGCTGGACCGCAGGCGACCGGGTGCTCGCCACCCCGCTCGCGGTGATCTGCGGCCTGACCTACAACTTCCTGCCGTTCATGATCCTGCCGCTCTACACCTCGCTGGAGCGCATCGACCCCCGGCTGCACGAGGCCGCCGACGACCTGTACGCCGGGCCGTCGACGACCTTCCGCAAGGTCACCCTCCCGCTGTCGATGCCGGGCGTGGTCTCCGGCACGCTGCTGACCTTCATCCCGGCCACCGGCGACTACGTCAACGCGGACCTGCTCGGCTCCACCGACACCCGGATGGCCGGCAACGTCATCCAGTCGCAGTTCCTGCGCGTCCTGGACTACCCGACGGCCGCGGCGCTCTCGTTCATCCTGATGGCCGCGATCCTCTTCGTGGTCACGTTCCACATCCGCAAGTCCGGCACGGAGGATCTGGTGTAAATGGCCTTCGTCAACTGGCTCAGGCGCCGTCTCGTCGTCATCGCGGGACTGCTGACGCTCGCGTACCTCCTCCTGCCGAACGTCGTGGTCACCGTCTTCTCCTTCAACAATCCGCGGGGGCGCTTCAACTACGAGTGGCAGGAGTTCTCGACGGCGGCCTGGAAGGATCCCTGCGGGGTCCCCGGGCTGTGCGACTCGCTGACGCTCAGTCTCCGGCTCGCGCTGTGGGCGACGCTCGGCGCCACGCTGCTCGGCACGATGATCGCCTTCGCGCTGGCCCGCTACCGCTTCCGCGCCCGCGGCGCCGTGAACTCGCTGATCTTCCTGCCGATGGCGATGCCCGAGGTCGTCATGGCGGCCTCGCTGCTCACCCTGTTCCTCAACATGGGCGCCCGGCTCGGCTTCTGGACCGTCCTGATCGCCCACATCATGTTCTGCCTCAGCTTCGTGGTGGTCGCCGTCAAGGCGCGCGTGATGTCGATGGACCCCCGCCTCGAACAGGCCGCGCAGGACCTGTACGCCGGCCCGGTCCAGACGTTCCTGCGGGTCACGCTGCCGATCGCCGCCCCCGGTATCGCGGCGGGCGCGCTGCTCGCCTTCGCGCTCTCCTTCGACGACTTCATCATCACCAATTTCAACGCCGGCTCGACCGTCACCTTCCCGATGTTCGTCTGGGGCTCCGCCCAGCGCGGAACCCCCGTGCAGGTCAACGTCATCGGCACGGCCATGTTCGTGATCGCCGTCGCGCTGGTGCTGGTCTCCATGGCCGTGGGCCGCCGCCGTGACCGGCAGCAGGCGTAGCAGACATTCCGCAGTCCCCCGTAGGGAGTTGAGATCATGGCCCCGAGCGCCATGAGCCGTTGGACGCGATCCCTCTCCGAAGCCCGGCCGGTGGCCTACTGGCTGGACGACCCCGGCAGGCCCGACCCCGAACCCGCCCTCACCGGCGCGGAGACCTGCGACCTGCTGGTCGTCGGCGGCGGTTACAGCGGGCTGTGGACCGCGCTGATCGCCAAGGAACGCGACCCCGCCCGGGACGTCGTGCTGGTGGAGGGCCGCGAGGTGGGCTGGGCCGCCTCCGGCCGCAACGGCGGATTCTGCGCCGCCTCCCTCACCCACGGCCTGCCCAACGGGCTGGCCCGCTGGCCGCGGGAGATCCACCGGCTCGAGGAGCTGGGCGCCCGCAACCTCGACGCCATCGAGGAGGCGGTCGCCCGCCACCGCATCGACTGCGACTTCGAACGCACCGGTGAGATCGACGTCGCCACCGAGGCCCACCAGGCACGGGAACTGCGCGAGTGGTACCGGGAGATCGAACGCGAGGGCCTCGCCGGGGGCATCGAACTCCTGGACGCCGACGCGGTACGGGACCAGGTGGACTCCCCGACCTTCCGGGCCGGTCTGTACGACCGCCGGGGCGTGGCGATGCTCCACCCGGCCAAGCTGGCCTGGGGACTGAAGCGGGCCTGCCGCGCGCTCGGCGTGCGTGTCCACGAGCACACCCCCGCCCTCACCCTCAGGCCGTACGGCGCCGGCATGACCGTGGGCACGCCGTACGGGGTGATCCGCGCCCGTGCGGTGGCGCTCGGCACCAACGTCTTCCCCAACCTGGTCCGCCGGGTCCGCTCGTACACCGTGCCGGTGTACGACTACGCCCTGATGACGGAACCGCTCACGGCCGGCCGGCTGGCCTCGATCGGCTGGCGGAACCGCCAGGGCCTCGGCGACAGCGCCAACCAGTTCCACTACTTCCGGCTCTCCGCGGACAACCGGATCCTGTGGGGCGGCTACGACGCGGTCTACCCGTACGGCGGCCGGGTGCGCGCCGAGTACGACGACCGGCCCGAGACCTACGCCAAGCTCGCCGGGCACTTCTTCGCCTGCTTCCCGCAGCTGGAGGGCGTCCGCTTCACCCACGCCTGGGGCGGCGCGATCGACACCTGCTCCCGCTTCTCGGCGTTCTTCGGCACGGCACACGCGGGGAGGGTGGCGTACGCCGCCGGCTACACGGGGCTCGGTGTCGGCGCCACCCGCTTCGGCGCCGAGGTGATGCTGGACCTGCTGGCGGGGGAGCGGACCGAGCGCACGGAGCTGGAGATGGTGCGCAAGAAGCCTCTGCCGTTCCCGCCGGAACCGTTCGCCTGGACCGGCATCGCGCTCACCAAGTGGTCACTGGCCCGCGCCGACGCCCACGGCGGCCGGCGCAACCTGTGGCTGCGCACGATGGACAGGCTGGGCCTCGGCTTCGACAGCTGACGCGTCACTGGACGACCGGCGTTCCGGCGGACCTGCGGCGGCCGCTCCGGCGGACCAGTGACGTCAGGCAGATCAGCAGGACGGCCCCCAGGCACCAACTGGCCGCCACGTCCAGCGGCCAGTGGTAGCCGCGGCGCACCAGCCCGTAGGAGGCACCGGCGACGAGCACGCCGCACGCCACCACGAGCGCGCGGCGGACGGCCGGTGAACGCAGCAGCGGCAGGAGGAGCAGCGTCGCCGCGCCGTACGCCACGACGGCGGTGGCGGTGTGGCCGGAGGGGTAGTAGCCGACCGCCGGGGGCACGGCCGGGGTGCCGGGGCGGTCGGTCCACTCCTTCAGGGGCGCGACCAGCACCGGCACCAGGACCATCGCCCCGGCCCCCGCGGCGGGCGGCAGCCACCAGCGGTCCCGGCCCCCGGCGCGCCCGCGCCGGGCGGCATACGCCAGCGCGGTCACCAGGACGGGCAGGGCCACCTGCGCGTTGCCCAGGTCGGCGAGGAGTTCGGAGGCCCGGTCCGGTCGGATCAGGGCCCTGCTCAGCCGCTCGTCGAGGCCCACCAGCGGACCGTCGACGACGACCTGCCAGGTGATCAGAGCGAAGAGGAGGACGGGCGGTCCGAGCAGCAGCATGGTGCACAGCTTCGCAGGTGAGGTCCCCGGCACGCCGAAGGGCCGGCGCAAGGGGGGGTGTGCGCCGGCCCTTCGGGGAACGGCTTGCCGTGGAGGTGCCCGGGCTGCCGTCCGGACCGGAACGTCGCGCGCCCCGGGGGGTTTGGGGCGGGCGACCGTCCGATCATGAGGAGACCCGAAGCCCGCGGGCCCCGGTTCGTGTGCGCGAGGGCACGACCAGGTCGAAGCTGGGGAGGCCCCGGCCTGAACCGCCCACAGTCGCCTGCGGGCGGGGTGTATCTCTCATCCGGGGAGAAACCTACGGCAGGCGATGGCCCCGCGACAGGGCCGGCGGACTCCTCCCATCCACCTCGCACACGTTCTTCACACGCTCTGCCGCTCGCCGGTTCCGGAGGGCCCAATGGGCGGCTCACCTGCACCGATGTCGGCTCAGATGCGCGTGAAGGCCTGCTCGAGGATGTCCAGGCCCTCGTTCAGCAGGTCCTCGCCGATGACCAGCGGGGGCAGGAAGCGCAGCACGTTGCCGTAGGTGCCACAGGTCAGGACCAGCAGGCCCTCCTGGTGGCACGCCTTGGCCAGGGCGGCGGTCGTCTCCGGGTCCGGCTCCTTGGTCGCGCGGTCCTTGACCAGCTCGATGGCGATCATGGCGCCCCGGCCGCGGACGTCGCCGATGAGGTCGAACTTCTCCGCCATGGCGGTCAGACGGGCCTTCATCACCGTCTCGATGCTCTTCGCCCTGGCGTTGAGGTCCAGCTCCTTCATCGTCTCGATGGCGCCGAGCGCGCCCGCGCAGGCCACCGGGTTGCCGCCGTAGGTGCCGCCCAGGCCGCCCGCGTGCGCGGCGTCCATGATCTCGGCGCGGCCGGTGACGGCGGCCAGCGGCAGACCGCCCGCGATGCCCTTCGCCGTGGTGATCAGGTCCGGGACGACGCCCTCGTCCTCGCAGGCGAACCACTGGCCGGTGCGGCAGAAGCCGGACTGGATCTCGTCGGCGACGAAGACGATGCCGTTGTCCTCGGCGAACTTGCTGATCGCGGGCAGGAAGCCCTTGGCCGGCTCGATGAAGCCGCCCTCGCCGAGCACCGGCTCGATGATGATGGCGGCCACGTTCTCGGCCCCGACCTGCTTGGAGATCTGGTCGACGGCCTGCGCGGCGGCCTCCGGACCGGCGTTGCGGGCACCGGTCGGCCAGCGGTAGCCGTAGGCCACCGGCACGCGGTAGACCTCGGGCGCGAACGGGCCGAAGCCGTGCTTGTACGGCATGTTCTTCGCGGTCAGCGCCATCGTGAGGTTGGTGCGGCCGTGGTAGCCGTGGTCGAACACCACGACCGCCTGCCGCCCGGTGTACGCGCGGGCGATCTTGACGGCGTTCTCGACCGCTTCGGCGCCGCTGTTGAACAGCGCCGACTTCTTGGCGTGGTCGCCCGGGGTCAGCTCGGCGAGCGCCTCGGCGACGGCCACGTAGCCCTCGTACGGCGTGACCATGAAGCAGGTGTGGGTGAAGTCGGCGAGCTGGGCGGAGGCCCGGCGGACGACGGCCTCGGCGGAGGCGCCGACGGAGGTCACGGCGATGCCCGAGCCGAAGTCGATCAGCCGGTTGCCGTCGACGTCCTCGATGATGCCGCCGCCCGCGCGGGTGGTGAACACGGGCAGCACGGAGCCCACGCCCCGCGCGACCGCGGCGGTGCGGCGGGCCTGCAGCTGCTGCGACTTCGGGCCGGGGATGGCGGTGACGACGCGGCGCTCCTGCGGAAGTGCGGTCATGCGGGGCTCCTGGGGGGTGTTCCGGACACGTGCGTTCCTTTCTCGCAGGCTAGGGCGGGGAGCGGGGGCTGGGCATGCTCCATGTGGGCGTTGTCCGGGGACCCGGGTTGTCCGCGGTGGACATGGCGCCGGTGACGCTTCGGGGCGGGGGCGACGACCGCGCGGTGGCCGGTCCCGGCCGCGTGTGCGGTGGAACCGGCCTGCCGGGGCGTTAGATTGACTCGCTGATGGCGGATGGAGCGGCAGGTCAGGGGGCAAGGGTGATGGACAGCGACGGGACCCGGGACACGCGGGGTACGCAGGCGGATCCCGTACCGCGCCCGGCGGGGCCACCGGAGGTGCCGGCGGTGCCGCCCCGGCCGAGCAGGGCACCGGGCGCACCGCCGGCGCCCGGGCGGGCCCCCGGCCCCTCCTCCACCGTCGCCGACTGGCTCGACGCGGCGCGGCCGGCCGCCCGGCCCGGCATCTGGCGGTACGGCCACCGCCCGCCGAAGCCGGCCCCGGCGAGGCTCGCCCCGGTGACGCTCGCCGGCATGCTGGTCCCGCTCGTCCTGGCGACCGGGGTGTGGTCGTTCTGGCAGCGCGGCTACTTCCCCTACAAGGGCGCCCTGCTGCGGATGTTCACACCGGACGACTGGTGGTGGGGCGGCTCGGTGGTCTCGCCCAAGCCGGTCGAGGGACGGACGGTGACGCTCCCGGGGTGGGACGCCCTGCTGGTCTACGACGGCGTCTTCTTCGTCGCGCTCGTTCTCGCGGTGGCCGCGCTCGGCAGCTGGCGCGCCATCGTCCGCCACTACGTGAGCCGTCTGCGCCGGCCGGTGCGCGCCCTGGTCGCCGCCCTCCTCGCCCTCCTCGCCCTCAGCTTCGTCTTCCCCGACGCCTTCCCCGTCGGCTGGTCCCCGGTGCCGGTCGTCGATCCGCTGCTCTCGCTGACCGTGCTGCTCACGGACGACTACGGCCTGGTGTCCTCCCCGCTCTACACGAACACGCTCTACACGGCCCTCACGCTGCTCGTGGTGTGGCCGTTCGCCCGCCTCGGCGCCTGGCTGCCGTACGGGAAGGAGCTGCTCGCCGCCCGCCGCGCGAGCACCCAGGACCCCGGCGCGCCCGCGCCCGTCCGCCCCCGCTCCCAGTGGCCCGCCCTGCGCGAGGCCGGCCAGCACGAGACCGCCGACCTGCTCACCGCCGAGGTCGCCGGCGGCCGTATGAACGACGTCGACTGCGCCCGCGTGGAGCAGGCCTTCGACGCCGCCCGGCGCGGTGCCACGCTGGACGCCTTCCGCGACACCGTCGTGCGCCGGGGCGGCGCGGCCTGGACGCACCCCTCCGGTGCCCGGGACCTGCCGCGCCGCACCGCCCGCCACGACCTGCTCGCCGGTCAGGTGCGCATCGGCCGCTGGGCGGCGGGCGACCGCGCCCCGCAGCCGTACCGCGACGCCGGTGCGGCCCTCGGCCCGGACGTGCTCGGCACCTCGCTGCTCGCCGTCGGCCCCTCCGGCTCCGGCAAGACCCGCACCCTGGTGGAGCCGGTGACCGAGGCACTCGCGCTGCAGGCGCTCACCGGGCGCTGCGCCGTCGTCGCCGTGTCCGCCGCCGGCCGGCCGCTCGGCGCGGACGACGCCTTCGACGTGATCGTGCGGATCGGCGATCCCTCCTCGGTGCACGACCTCGACCCCTACGCCGAGTCCGACGACCCGGACGAGGCGGCCGCGATCCTCGCCGAGGCGCTGGTGGGCGACCTCGACACGGTCGGCGTGCAGAGCGCCGCCACCGCGCTGGCGCAGCTGCTCGGCCCCTTCCGCGCGGTGCACGGCCGTTTCCCCGCCCTGCCGGAGCTGCGTGAGCTGCTGGAGGGCGAGGAAAGCGCCCTGACCCCGCTGCGGGAGGCGCTCGCCGCGGGCGGCGACGATCTGATGCGCCGCGAACTCGACGCGCGCGTCCGTCAGACGGGCACGCCGGGGGACGCGGGCCGCAGCCTGGCCGACCGGCTGGCGCTGCTGAGCCGGCCGGTGTTCGCGGACTTCTTCGGCGGCGGCGGCCCGCACCGGCCGTTCTCCCTGCGCGCGATCGCCCACCACCCCCTGCGGGTACGCGTCGACCTGCCCGAGCGCGGTCACGAGGAGGCCGGGCGGCTGATCACCCGCCTGGTCCTCGCGCAGTTCGACGCCGCGGTCGGGGAGAGCCGGCGCGCGCACTTCGCCTGCCTGGTCCTGGACGACGCGACGGGCACGGTCACCGCCGGGTCGGTGCGCCGCATCCAGCGGCTGCGGTCGCGCAACGCCGGCGTGCTGCTCGCCCTGCGCACCATCGGCGACGTGCCCGAGGCGCTGCACGGTCCGCTCTACGGAGCGGTGGGGTGCCGTATGGCCTTCTGCGGCGTCACCACCTGGGACGGCAGCCGGTTCGCGCAGACCTGGGGCACCGAGTGGGTGGAGACGACGGAGGTCGCCAAGCACACGGTCTTCGCCGACCAGCCGATGACCCGGGCGTTCCACGCGCTGCGCAAGCTGATGACGGGCAAGGTGGTGACGACGGACGCGGTGACCGTGCGGGAGGTCGAGCGCGAGCGGTGGTCGGCGTCGGAACTGGCGCACGCGGTGCCGCCGGGTCACGCGGTGCTGTCGCTGACGACCGTCGAGGGCGAGCACACACCGCCGCTGCTGGTGGACCTGAGGGACTGAGCGGCCGGGCCGGGCATCGCGGACATACGGTGACGCGGTGACCGTACGGTGAGGCAGAATCGGTACGGGCCGTTCATACGCGGCGGCCAAGAGATCGCCGTGTTCACCGGACCGCCCCCTCCGTCGACCTCCCCGACCTGAAGGCCCCATGCCCCCGACGCTCGCCTCGCTCGTCCACCACTCCGCGCTCAAACTGACCGTGCGCGCGGGCGGGGACCGCCTCGACGTGCCCGTGCGCTGGGCGCACGCCAGCGAGCTCGCCGACCCCGTGCCCTACATGGAGGGCGGGGAACTGCTGCTGATCACCGCGCTCAAGCTCGACGCGGAGGACCGGGAGGTGATGCGCCGCTATGTGAAGCGCCTGGCGGGGGCGGGGGTCGTCGGCCTCGGATTCGCCGTCGGGGTCCACTACGACGACATCCCCGACGCCCTGGTCGAGGCCGCGCGCGAGGAAGGGCTGCCGCTGCTGGAGGTGCCGCGCCGCACCCCGTTCCTCGCGATCAGCAAGGCCGTGTCCGCGGCCATCGCCGCCGACCAGTACCGCGCGGTGACCGCGGGTTTCGCCGCCCAGCGGGAACTGACCAGGCAGACGCTGACGGACGGGCCCGAAGGGCTGCTGGCCGCGCTCGCCGCCCAGGTCGACGGGTGGGCCGCGCTCTACGACGCCTCGGGCGCCGTCGTCGCCGCGGCACCGGAGTGGGCGGGCCGGCGTGCCGCGCGGTGCGTCCCGGACGTGACCCGGCTGCGGGAGCGGTCCGCGCCCGCCTCCTCGGTGGTGGCCGGGCCGGAGCACGAGGACCGGGTCGAGCTGCACTCCCTGGGCACCGGCCGGCGGCCCCGCGCGGCGCTCGCCGTCGGCACGGCCGCGGCCCTCGGCACCGCCGAGCGGTACGCCGTCCACTCCGCCATCGCCCTGCTCACCCTGACCACCGAACGCTCCCGGTCCCTGCACGCGGCCGAGCAGCGCATCGGCGCCGCCGTGCTGCGCATGCTGCTCGCGGGGGAGCCGGACCACGCCCGCGCGGTGGCCGGGGACCTGTACGGGGAGCTCCTCGACGCGCCCTTCCGGATCATCGTCGCCGAGACCGCGGCGGCACCCGCCCACCGGGACCGGGGCGAGCAGCACGGCGACGCCCTCGGAGCCCTGACCGAGGTGGTGGAGTCCGCCGCCGCCCGCTCCGGTGAGGCGGTGCTGGTGGTGCCCGAGGGGGAGCGGCTGGTCGTCCTGGCCGCCGACACGGGAGCCGTGGTGGCCGCCTGCTGCGACCACGCCGCCGCGCGGGAGTCGGCCCGCAAGTCCGACCAGGACGAAGTGGTCGCCGGACTGTCCGCACCGGCCGGGCCGATCACCGCGTCCGCCGCCTACAAGCAGGCCGAGCAGGCGCTCTCGGTGGCCCGGCGGCGGGGCCGGGTGCTGGTGGAGCACGAGCGGATGGCCGCCGGGTCCGTCCTGCCGCTGCTCGCCGACGACGCGGTCAGGGCGTTCGCCGACGGGCTGCTGCGCGCGCTGCACGACCACGACGCGACCGGACGCGGCGACCTGGTCGCCTCGCTGCGCGCCTGGCTCTCCCGCCACGGCCAGTGGGACGCCGCCGCGGCCGACCTGGGCGTCCACCGCCACACCCTGCGCTACCGCATGCGCCGGGTGGAGGAGATACTCGGCCGCTCCCTCGACGACCCGGACGTCCGCATGGAACTGTGGCTGGCCCTCAAGGCGACCACGTCGGCGTAGCCCCTGCGCGTCAGCCCGTCCGACGCTCGAGGACGAGGCCCGTCCAGGGCCGAAGGGGCGCCCCGGTGCACGGTCCCGGATACGGGACGGGAGGGAGCGGGAGAGGCGTGAGGGGTGACGACCGACGTCCCGCACCCGGCCCCCACCCGATCGGGACATCGCCCCGCCGGACCGTCGCCCCGTCATCCGGCCGGACCGTGGCGCCGCCACCCGCCGGACCGTGGCTCCGTCATCCGGCCGGAACACCGCCCCCACCCCGCCGGGCCGTCGCCCCTCCACCCCGCCAAAAGGTCGAACCCCCACCCCCCACCACTACGCCCCGGACAAACCTCCCGCCGCCACCCCGCACCTACCGTGGACCCCACGACCACCCACTCACCCCCACCGCGGAAGGGCCGGAACGCACATGACTTCCACCCACGCCTTCTGGCTCGCCGGCCGCCAGGCCACCGGCGAGACCGCCTTCGACGTCACCTCCCCCTGGGACGGCCGGCTCGTCGGCACCGTGAGCGTGCCGACCGACGCCCAGACCGAGGAGGCCGTGGCCGCCGCGTACGCCGTACGGGACGAGTTCGCCGCCACTCCCGCCCACGTCCGCGCCGCCGCCCTGGACCACGTCAGCCGGGGGCTGGCCGAGCGCGCCGAGGAGATCGCCCGGCTGATCTCCGCCGAGAACGGCAAGCCCATGAAGTGGGCCCGCGGTGAGGTCGGCCGCGCCGTCTCCGTCTTCCGCTTCGCGTCCGAGGAGGCCCGCCGGTTCAACGGCGGCGAGGCCCAGCGGCTCGACACCGACGCCGGCGGCCAGGGCCGGCTCGCCTTCACGCGCCGCTTCCCCAAGGGTGTCGTCCTCGGCATCGCGCCGTTCAACTTCCCGCTGAACCTGTGCGCCCACAAGATCGCCCCGGCGATCGCCGCCGGCGTCCCGATCATCCTGAAGCCGGCGCCCGCCACGCCCCTGTCCGGACTGCTCATCGGCGAACTGCTCGCCGGGACCGGGCTGCCCGCCGGTTCCTGGAGCATCCTCCCGGTCCCCAACGACCGCATGCCCGCCCTCGTCCAGGACGAGCGGCTGCCGGTGATCTCCTTCACCGGTTCCGAGAAGGTCGGCTACGCGATCATGGACTCGGTACCGCGCAAGCACTGCACCCTGGAGCTGGGCGGCAACGGAGCGGCCGTCGTCCTCGCCGACTGGGCGAGCGAGGAGGACCTGGACCGGGCCGCGCAGCGCATCGCGACCTTCTCCAACTACCAGGGCGGCCAGTCCTGCATCTCCGTGCAGCGCGTGATCGCCGACGCCTCCGTGTACGACCGGCTGCTGCCGCGCATCGTCGCCGCCGTCGAGGCGCAGGTCACCGGTGACCCGGCCGACGACGCGACCGACGTCGGCCCGCTGGTCAGCGAGGACGCCGCGCAGCGCGTCGAGGCGTGGGTACAGGAGGCCGTCGGGGCCGGTGCCACGCTGCTCACCGGGGGCAAGCGCGACGGCGCCTCCTACGCGCCGACCGTGCTCGCCGACGTACCGGCCGAGGTGACGATCTCCTGCGAGGAGGTCTTCGGTCCCGTCCTGACCGTGCACAGGGCCGACGGCGAGGCGGCGGCCCTCGCCGCCGTCAACGACTCCAAGTACGGTCTCCAGGCGGGCGTGTTCACCCATGACCTGCAGGCCGCCTTCCGGGCCCACCGCGCCCTGGAGGTCGGCGGCGTGGTGATCGGCGACGTGCCCTCCTACCGCGCCGACCAGATGCCGTACGGCGGCGCCAAGCAGTCCGGCGTGGGCCGCGAGGGCGTGAGGTTCGCGATGGAGGACTACACCTACGAGCGTGTGATGGTCCTCACCGGCCTCGATCTCTAGTTCCCGGGAGCCGTTTCCCTCCAGGCTCGCGCAGGGGCCGGCACCGATGCCTTCCGGTGCCGGCCCCCTTCCCGGTGCCGGCCGCGTCCGGACTCTCAGCCGGCGAAGCCGGCCCGTGCGAGCCGCAGCGGACCGCGCAGCCGCAGCCGCACGTCGTGCACGCCGTGCACGGCGGCGGTGACGGGCGCGGTGAGCGTGACGTAGTCGTACGGGCCCGCCGTGGGCGCCCCCGGGGACAGCGCGGCGAGCACCGGCCCGCCGTCGAGGGACAGCTCGACCGTGCCCCCGCCGGACACCGCCACGCTCACCGCCGTCACCCCCCGGCCGAAGTCGCAGCGCCGGAAGAGGAGTTCGCCGTCCTTCCCGGCCACGGCGGTGACCGCGTCGCCCGCCTCCCTGGTCAGGTCGACGATCTCGGTGCCGCTCTGCTCGTCGAAGTCCGCGGCGTTCAGACCGCGTTCCAGGACCGGTCGCGCGACGGCGGGCTCACCGGCCGGGGTGACGGTGGTCCGCGCCCGCACGTCCTCGCTGGAGGCCCCGGCCAGCAGCTCGTACGCGCCCGGCTCCACGCGCCACCGGCCGAGCGCGACGTCGAAGAACGCGAAGGCGGACAACGGCAGCGTGAAGGACAGCTCGGCCGTCTCCCCGGGCGCCAGCGTGACCCGCCGGTGCGCCAGCAGCTCGCGGCGCGGACGCGGGACCGAGGCGTCCACGGCCCGGCCGTAGAGCTGGGGCACCTCGTCCGCGGTGACGCCGCCGGTGTTGGTGACGCTGAAGGAGACCCGCACCGCCGCGTCGACGACCCGGGCGGTCAGCTCCCCGTAGGAGAAGGCCGCGTACGACCTGCCGTGCCCGAACGGGAACAGCGGTGTGCCCTCGAAGTACAGGTAGGTCTGGCGGCTGCCGATCACGTCGTAGTCGAGGAGGTCCGGCAGGTCGGCGTCGTCGGCGTACCAGGTCTGCGGCAGCCGGCCGGCGGGGGAGACGTCACCGGCGAGCACCCGGGCCAGGGCGGTGCCCGCGGCCTGCCCGCCGTGCGCGGTCCAGAGCATCGCCGGGAGGTCCGCCGGATCCACCGCGTACGGATAGGCGCAGACCAGGGCCAGCACCGTGTCCGGGTTCGCGGCGCGGGCCGCGCGCAGCAGCAGTTCCTGCTGGGCGGGCAGCCGCAGCGTCGTACGGTCCTCGGTCTCGCGCCCGTTGATGTGCGGATCGTTGCCCGCGACCACCACGACCACGTCCGCCCGGGCCGCGGCGCGCGTCACCGCGTCCTCCCCGCGCTCGGTCACGACCAGCTCGAAGACCGCGGGATCCTCCTCGGCAACCTTCACGCCGTCGGCGGCGACCTGCACATGGCGTCCCGTCCCCACGTGCCTGAGGAGGTGACCGTCCCCGTGCGGTTCCAGCCGGAACGTCTCCTGCACGACCCAGCCGCCCGGCTGGTCGGCGGAGGCGCGGACGTACCCGTCCCCGGCGACCGACAGGTAGCGGCCGTCGGGGGCCCGCAGGGTCAGCACGCCCCCGCCCCAGTCGGCCAGGGCGAATTCGGTCCCGGCCGCCTCGGCGGTGAGCGGCGGAAGGTCGGTGCGGCCCGCGAGCAGCGCCGGGTCGAGGGCGCCCTCGGCGCCGCGCGCGGCCTCGGGGGCCTCGGGCGCGGGCGGGACGTGCAGGAACGTACCGGCGGCGGTCTTCAGCAGCACGCGGTCCACCCCCTCGGCGAACTCCACGCGCTCGGCGCCGAACCGCTCGTAGAGGCCCTCCAGCGGGGTGGAGCGGTGGATGAGGGTGCCGCTGTACCAGTCGAGCTTGCACTCGTCGGCGAGCAGCCCGACGACCGCGATGCGGGTGTCCGGGGCGAGCGGCAGCAGGTCGTCGTTCTTGAGCAGGACGATCGCCTGCTCGGCCGCCTCCTGCGCGAGCGCCCGGTGCTCCGGGGTGTCGAAGGCCCGCTCCCCGGCGTACGGGTCCGCGCCCGGGTCGAACTCGCCGAGCCGGAAGCGCACCGAGAGCTGGCGGCGGACGGCCGTGTCGATGTCGGCCTCCGTGAGCAGGCCCTGCTCCAGCGCCCGCTCGACCCGTCCGACGATCTGCGAGCTGTCCGTGCCGTGGTCGGTGAAACTGTCCACACCGGCGCGCAGGGCCGCCGCGGTGGCCTCCTCGTGGGTGTCGAAGTAGTGCTCGGAGTCGACCAGGTTGGACGGCGCGCCCGCGTCCGAGCACACCAGCAGTTCCTCGTCGGTCCAGGCCCGCAGGTGCTCGCGCAGATGGGGCGAGACGTGGTTCGGGCGGCCGTTGACCAGGTTGTACGCCGGCATCACCCCGGCCGTCGCGCCCGCCTCCACGGTGTCGCGGAAGGCGCGCAGATCGTATTCGTGCAGCACGCGCGGGCGCACCGGGCTCGAGGAGGTGTCGCGGTCCGTCTCGTTGTTGTGCGCCAGCCAGTGCTTGAGGACGGGCGCGGTGCGCCAGTAGAGCGGATGGTCGCCGCGCAGCCCCCGGGTGTAGGCGGTGGCGATCGCCGAGGTGAGCTTCGGGTCCTCCGAGTAACCCTCCTCGTTGCGGCCCCACAGGGGATGGCGCAGCAGGTTCACGGTCGGGGCCCAGACGTTGAGGCCGACGCGCCCGTCCCGGGCGCGCATCGCGCGGGTCTCCCGGGACACCGCCTCGCCCACCCGGCGCACCAGCTCCTCGTTCCAGGTGGCGCCCAGGCCGACGGCCTGGGGGAACACCGTCGCCGGTCCCATCCACGCGACACCGTGCAGCGCCTCCTGGCCGGTGCGGAAGGCGGCGATGCCCAGACGCTCGACGGCCGGCCCGAACTGGTGCAGAAATCCGATCTTCTCGTCGAGGGTGAGCCGCGACAGAAGGTCGTCGATGCGCTTCGCGAACGGCAGGTCCGGGTCGCGGAAAGGCGGCGTAGGCGGCGTTTGTGCGGTCACGTGGAGTCCCCTCGGGATGGAGCGACGAGGCGCTTTCGAAGCGCTTCGATGCTCATTCGGGGCGGGGGCGGGTGTCAAGGGACACGAGCGCATCGGATCGGACACATCGCGTGCGGGACGACAGGTCTGGGCCTGTCGCGGGAGGCGATACATCCGAGGAATCTTGGATCCGACCCTTGTGTGCCCCTGGGTGTTCACTTAACCTCGCAGCAACATCGAAGCGCTTCGACTGTGAGGCCCGCCCTGCGGCGACGCTCCCTCCGCCGAACGACCGCTTCGGCTCAGCCAGTTCCACTGAAGACACCGCAGCCGACGGCCACCGCCGGGTGTCCTGGTGCGCCATGAAGGGTTGACGCAATGACGCCGAACGCCGCCTCCACCTCCTCCGGACCGAGCCGGAGGAGCTTCCTCGCCTCGACGGCGGTCGCCACCGCAGCGGTGGCCGGGGGGATGCCGTTGCTCGCCGCGTGCGGTGGATCCGAGGGGGGTTCGCGGGACGGCACCACATCGGGCAAGGCCGCCGAGAAGCTGCTGCCGGCGTTCGTGGGCAGCAACGTGGTCACGCCCGACATCCCCAGCAAGAACGGCTCCGCGGTCGGCTTCACCAGCAAGCTCGACCTCGCGGACCTGAAGACGTCGGTGCCCGAGAAGCTCGGCAAGGGCGGCAGGGTCACCGTCATGTCGCCGTTCTGGGGCTCCCCGCCCAAGGCCGGCAACGCCTACTACCGGGCGATGAACGACCTCGTCGGCGTCGACGTGGTCTGGCAGAACCAGGACGGCAACACCTACGACCAGAAACTCGGCGCGGTCCTCGCCTCCAGCAGCGTGCCCGACGTGGTGGTCGTGCCCGGCTGGAACATGACGGGCAAGATCCCCAGCGCCATCATCGGCAAGTTCGCCGACCTCGGCCCGTATCTGTCCGGCGACGCGGTCAAGGACTACCCGAACCTCGCGGCCATCCCCACCGACGCCTGGCAGCGGTCCATCTTCGGCGGCAAACTGCGCGGCCTGCCCATGCCGTCCTCGTACGTCACCGGCATCGTGCCGCTCTACCGCCAGGACATCTTCGAGAAGGAGGGCTACGAGGTCCCCCGTTCGTGCGACGAGTTCATGGCGCTGGCCAAGGACGCCACCAACGCCAGGGCGAAGCGCTGGGCCTGCCTGGACATGAAGTGGACCGCCTTCAACGCCTTCGGCGTGCTGTCCGGCAACGAGAAGTCGCTCGGCTGGAACCAGGTCGACGGCAAGCTGGTCCACCGCATCGAGACCGACGAGTACCTCGAGGCCCTGGAGTGGACGCGCAAGCTGTTCGCCGCCGGTGTCGTGCACCCCGACGCCGAGCTGGGCAAGAGCAACGCCACCGACCCGGGGCCGAAGTTCGCCGCCGGCGAGTTCCTGATCTACAACCAGGACTCCTCCCAGTGGTGGAGCCGCACCGCCGAACAGGCCACCCAGAACCCCGAGTTCAAGATCTGGGGCATGGACATCTTCGGTCACGACGGCGGCGACCCCACGCTGTGGGCGCAGAACCCGGCCGGCATCTTCGCCTTCGTCAACAAGAAGGCCTCGGAGGCCGTGATCCGCGACGTGCTGGCCCTGGCCAACGTCACCGCCGCGCCGTACGGCACCAAGGAGTACATGGCCACCAACTACGGCGTGGAGGGCACCCACTACACCGTCGAGGACGGTGTGCCCACCAAGACCGACCAGGGCAACATCGACGTGATGAACGCCTACGTGATGATCGCGAGCCCCGCCCCGACCATCGCCCACCCCGACTTCCCCGAGGTCGCCAAGGGCCAGGTGGAGTGGCAGCAGCGGATGGGTGCCTTCACCAGGAAGCCCGCGTTCTACGGCATGCAGATCACCGAGCCCGCCCGCTACACCAACCTCGCCAACGACTTCGAGCAGCTGGAGGACGACGTCGTCCGCGGCCGCAGGAAGATCGGCGACATGCAGCGGGCCGTCTCCGACTGGAAGAGCAAGGGCGGGGACGAGCTCCGCGACTGGTACCGGAAGATCCTCGACGAGAACGGTTCGGCGGCCGGCTGACCGGGTACCGAGGCAAGGAGAAACGCCGTGTCCCACCGCACGGTGCCTCGGACCGACACCGAGGCAGAAGCGAAGGAGAACCCCACGGCGGCGCACGACGCCGCCGCCGGGGCCCCGAAGGGACGACCCGCCGGGAAGCTCGGCCTGCGGGCGCGGTTCCGACGCGACCGCGTACTGCTGCTGATGACGCTGCCGGCCGTGCTGCTGGTCCTGCTCTTCAACTACGTGCCGATCCTCGGCAACGTCGTCGCGTTCCAGGAGTACGACCCCTACATCAGTGACAACGGGGTCGTCTCCATCCTGCACAGCCCCTGGGTGGGGCTGGAGAACTTCCAGCGGATCTTCGAGGACTCCGCCTTCTGGAACTCCGTGCGGAACACACTGGTGCTGTTCGTCCTCCAGCTGGTGCTGTACTTCCCGATCCCCGTCCTGCTCGCGCTGCTCATCAACAGCGTGGTCAGACCCCGGGTGCGGGCGATCTCGCAGGCCGTCCTCTACCTGCCGCACTTCTTCTCGTGGGTGCTGGTCATCGCCGTCTTCCAGCAGCTCTTCGGCGGCGCCGGACTCCTGTCCCAGCTGCTGCGGGCGCACGGGTACGACGGGCTCGACCTCATGACCGACCCCGAGACCTTCAAGATCCTGGTCACCGCGCAGAGCGTGTGGAAGGACGCGGGCTGGGGCATCATCGTCTTCCTCGCCGCGCTGGCCTCGGTCAGCCCCGACCTGTACGAGGCCGCCGCGATGGACGGCGCCGGACGCTGGCGCCGGATGTGGCACGTCACGCTGCCCGCGCTGCGCCCGGTGATCGCCCTGCTGCTGGTGCTGCGGGTCGGTGACGCGCTGACCGTCGGCTTCGAACAGATCCTGCTGCAACGGGACGCCGTGGGTCCGGGGGCCGCCGAGGTGCTGGACACCTTCGTGTGGTGGAACGGCGTACGCAACCAGGACTTCGGTTACGCGGCCGCCGCGGGACTCGTCAAGGGCGTCATCAGCCTCGGCCTGGTCCTGGCGGCGAACAAGGTGGCCCACCTCATGGGCGAGCAGGGGGTGTACAAGAAGTGAGCACCGTGATCGACAAGTCCGCGCGCACCTCCGGCCGGTGGGCGGCTCCGCCCCGGCCGGCGTGGGAGGAACCGCCCAGCCGGGCCGGACTCGCCGGCAAGGGACTGGTGCTGTTCCTCGCCTGCCTGGGGATCCTCTTCCCCCTGTGGATCGTCGTCGTCACCAGCCTGTCCTCGCGCAGGACCATCGACGAGGCCGGCGGGCTGGTGATGATCCCGAAGGACATCACCTTCGTCGCCTACCAGGAACTGCTCAGCGGCGGCCAGGTCACCCGCGCCGCGGTCATCAGCATCCTCGTCACCGCCGTCGGCACGCTGTTCTCCATGGCGGTGTCGGTGCTGTGCGCCTACGGCCTGTCCCGCAGCGGCTCCCTCGGCCACCGCTGGATCCTGATGGTGCTCCTGGCCACCATGTTCTTCAGCGCCGGTCTCATCCCCACCTACCTGCTGGTGCAGTCGCTGGGCCTGACGGACAGCTACCTGGCGCTGATCCTGCCCAGCGCGATCAGCGTCTTCAACATCCTGGTCCTGCGCGGCTTCTTCATGAACATCTCGCAGGAACTGGTCGACAGCGCCCGCATCGACGGGGCCGGGGACGTCCGGATCCTGTGGCAGATCGTCATGCCGCTGTCCCGGGCGGTGATCGCGGTGATCACGCTGTTCTACGCCGTCGGGTACTGGAGCGCCTGGTTCAACGCCTCGCTGTACCTCAACGACCAGGACATGCTGCCGCTGCAGAACGTCATGATCCAGCTGGTGCAGAAGCAGGAGGCTCCGGTCGGGCTCGGCCAGGCCATCAAGACCGGGCAGCTGTCTGGGCTGGCCGTGCAGATGGCCGTCATGGTGATGGCACTGCTGCCGGTGGCCGTGCTGTCGCCCTTCGTCCAGAAGCACTTCAAGAAGGGGATGCTCACGGGGGCCGTCAAGGGCTGACGCCCTCCGTGTCCGGAGCACCCGCGTGGTCATGCGGCCGCAGGCCGATGGCGATCGGCCGCGCGGGTCCCCGCGCCCCCTCCCGTCCCCCCGTCCTCCCTTGCGAACGAGGTACTGTCATGTACGCGTCCTCTCCTGGTCGGCGTGCCGTACTCGCCGGGGCCGCGGCCCTCGCCGCGCTCGCCGGTGTGCCGGCCCTCGCCGGGACCGCCCGTGCCGCCCGGCCCTCCCCATACCGCTGGCGCAACGTCGTCATCGGCGGCACCGGGTTCATCACCGGCGTGCTGTTCCACCCCGCCGTGCGCGGGCTCGCCTACGCCCGGACCGACATCGGCGGCGCCTACCGGTGGGACGACCGGGCCGGGCGCTGGATCCCGCTGCTGGACCACATCGGCTGGGACGACTGGAACCTGCTCGGCGTCGAGGCCGTGGCCGTCGACCCCGCCCACCCCGACCGGCTCTACCTGGCCTGCGGCACCTACGCCCAGTCGTGGGCGGGCAACGGCGCGGTGCTGCGCTCCGACGACCGCGGCCGCACCTGGCGGCGCACCGACCTCACGGTGAAGCTCGGCGCCAACGAGGACGGCCGGGGCACCGGCGAGCGGCTGCTCGTGGACCCGCGCGACAGCGACACCCTGTGGCTGGGCACCCGGCACGACGGCCTGCTCAGGTCGGCCGACCGGGGCGCCACCTGGGCCCCCGTGAGCGGTTTCCCGGCCACCGCGTCCGCCACCGGCCAGGGCGTCACCCTCCTCGTCGCCGCCGGGCGCACGGTCTACGCCGGCTGGGGCGACGGCGGCGACGCGAACCTGTTCCGTACCGCCGACGGGACCACCTGGGAGGCGGTCCCCGGACAGCCGTCCGGTGCCGCCGCGCGCGTGCCGGTCCGCGCCGCGTACGACCGGCACGCCCGCGAGCTGTACGTGACGTACGCCGACGCGCCCGGCCCCAACGGCCAGTCCGACGGCAGCGTGCACAAGCTGCGCACCGGCGGCGGCGAGTGGAGCGACGTCACCCCGGCGAGGCCCGACGGGGCGGCCGACACCTTCGGCTACGGCGGGGTCGCGGTGGACGCCCGCCGCCCCGGCACCGTCGTCGTCTCCACCAACAACCGCTGGGCGGCCGTCGACACGCTGTACCGGTCCACCGACGGCGGCCGCACCTGGCGGTCCCTGAAGGACACCGCCGTCCTCGACGTCTCCGAGACGCCCTACCTGAAGTGGGGCGGGGAGGAGCCCAAGTTCGGCTGGTGGATCCAGGCGCTGGCCGTCGACCCGTACGACTGCGAACACATCGTGTACGGCACCGGCGCCACCCTCTACGGCACCCGGGACCTGCGCCACTGGGCGCCGTGGATCCGTGGCCTGGAGGAGGCGTCCGTGACCCAGCTGCTCTCGCCCCCGGCCGGGCGGGCGCACCTGATCAGCGGGTCGCGGGACATCGGCGTGATGTACCACGAGCGGCTCACCGCGTCCCCGGCCGACGGCATGGCGGCCAACCCCGTGTCCGGGTCGGCGACGGGCCTGGCGCAGGCGGCGCGCAGACCGGCGTACGTCGTCCGGGCCGGCTGGGGCGACCACGGCAACGGCGCCTACTCCCACGACGGCGGACGCACCTGGGCGCCCTTCGCGTCCCAGCCCCCCGTCGCCGGGGACGCGCCGGGACCGATCGCCACCAACGCCGACGGCAGCGTGCTGCTGTGGTCCTTCGTGCACTGGGACGGCACCGGGCACCCGGCCCACCGCTCGGCGGACAGCGGCACGACCTGGTCCGAGGTCCCGTCCTTCCCGAAGGGCGCCACGCCGGTCGCCGACCCGGCCGACCCGGCGCTGTTCTACGCGTACGACACCGACACGGGAACGCTGTTCGCCAGCACCGACGGCGGCCGCACCTTCACCGCCCGTGCGGGCGGACTGCCCGCGGGCGACGCCCAGTTCAAGCTGGTCGCGGCACCGCACCGGACCGGCGACCTGTGGCTGAGCACCAAGGGGAACGGGCTGTACCGATCGACCGACGGCGGCGTCGCCTTCACCAGGGTGGACAGCTGCCGGGCCTCCCACACCCTCGGCTTCGGCCGGGCCGCCGACGGCGCCGGCTACCCGGCGATCTACCAGGTCGGCTCGACCGGTGCCGTCACCGCGGTCCTCCGCTCCGACGACGAGGCGAGAACCTGGACGCGGATCAACGACGACGACCACCAGTGGGGCTGGACCGGCGAGACCGTCACCGGCGACCCGCGCGTGTACGGCCGGGTCTACCTCGCCACCAACGGGCGCGGCATCCAGTACGGGGAGCCGGTCTGATGCCGGACCTCGGCGACGCCACCCGCGGCCGCATCCTCTACGGCGGCGACTACAACCCGGAGCAGTGGCCCGAGGTGACCTGGCACGAGGACGTCCGCCTGATGAAGGAGGCCGGCGTCAACTCCGTCACCCTCGGCGTCTTCTCCTGGGCGAGACTCGAACCACGCCCCGGCGAACGGGACTTCGGCTGGCTGGACCGGCTGATGGACCTGATGCACGGGAACGGCGTCGGCGTCGTCCTCGCCACCCCGACCGCCTCGCCGCCGCCCTGGCTGGGACACCTCCACCCCGACACCCTGCCCCGCGACGAGGACGGCCGGACCGAGTGGTGGGGCGGCCGGCAGCACTTCTCGCACTCCAGCGCCACCTACCGCCGCCACGCCGCAGCCATCACGGAGGACCTCGCCGCCCGCTACGGCGGCCACCCGGCCCTCACGATGTGGCACATCAACAACGAGTACTGCACCTACGACTGGGGCGACGAGGCCGCAGCCCGCTTCCGCGCCTGGCTGCGCCACCGGTACGGCACCCTCGACGCCCTCAACACCGCCTGGGGAACCGCCTTCTGGAGCCAGGGCTACGGCGACTGGGCCGAGGTGATGCCGCCCCGCCACGCCCACTACAGGAAGAACCCCACCCAGGTGCTGGACTTCAAGCGCTTCACCTCCGACATGCTCCTGGAGTGCTACACCGCCGAGCGCGACATCGTCCGCCGGCACACCCCGCACACCCCGGTGACCACCAACTTCATGCCGCTGTGGGCGGGCCAGGACGCCTGGCGCTGGTCCGAGGAGGAGGACGTCGTCTCCGTCGACCTCTACCCCGACCCGCGCGACCCGCTCGGCGCGCAGGACGGCGCCCTGGTCCAGGACATGACCCGCTCCCAGGCACGCGGCCCCTGGATGCTGATGGAGCAGGCGGCCGGCCCGGTCAACTGGCGCGGTGTGAACCACCCCAAGCCGCGTGGCCTCAACCGCCTGTGGTCCCTCCAGGCCGTGGCCCGCGGCGCGGACGCCGTCTGCTACTTCCAGTGGCGCCAGTCCCGGCAGGGCGCGGAGAAGTTCCACTCCGCGATGCTCGGCCACGCGGGGGAGCGGGGACGGACGTTCCAGGAGGTCAAGCAGCTCGGCGCGGACCTGGAGCGGATCGCCCCGCACGTCACCGGCGGCCGGATCGCCGCCGACGTCGCCGTGCTGCACGACTGGGACTCCTGGTGGGCCGGCGACCAGGACGGCCGGCCGTCGCACGAGGTCTCCTATCCGGAGGTCCTGCGCGCCTGGCACCGCGCCCTGTGGGCCGCCCACCTCACCACCGACTTCGCCCACCCCGCACACGACCTGTCCGGCTACCGGATGGTCGTCGTGCCCCAGCTCTACCTCCTCACCGACGCGGCCGTCGACAACCTCCTGGCCTACGTGCGCGGCGGCGGCACCCTCGTCTGCGGCTTCCTGACCGGCGTCGCCGACCAGGACGACCGGGTGCGGCCCGGCGGGATGGACGCCCGGCTGCGCGCCCTCTTCGGCATCCGCACCCTGCACGAGTGGTGGCCGCTGGAGACGGGGGAGACCGCCGAGTGCGAGGGCGGCCTGCGCGGCACCCTGTGGTCGGAGGAACTGGAGGCGGACGGCACCGCCGACGAGACCGTCCCCTACCGGGGAGGGGAACTCGACGGACTGCCCGCCGTGCTGCGCAAGGGCCGCGCCTGGTACGTCTCGACGCTCCCCGAACCCGAGGCGCTGCGGGCGCTGCTGACCCGGGCCGCCACCGGCGCGGGCGTCCGGCCGGTGCTCGAGGGCCTGCCGGACGGGGTCGAGGCGGTGCGCCGGGGCGAACTGCTGTTCCTGCTGAACCACGGCCGCGAGCCGGTCACCGTCGGCCTGCACGGAACCCACCGCGACCTGCTCACGGACGCGACGGTGACCGGCCGGGTCACCCTGGGCCGCTACGGTGCGGCGGTGCTGGCGTCATGACGTCCGCACCCGTCCACGGCACCTGGGAGCCGCGGCCGGCCGCCCGCTGGGAGGACGCCTTCCCGGTCGGCAACGGTCACCACGGCGCCCTGGTGTCCGGTGATCCGGACGACGACCGGACCGTCGTCACCCACCACACCCTCGTCCGCCCGGGCGGGGGCGACGACCGGCACCGGCTGCCGCCCCGGCTGGCCGACGGACTGGCCGATCTCCAGGACCGCCTGCTCGCCGGCGACCCGACGGCCGCCGAGGGCTTCACCGACGGCCGCCCGCTGACGTGGGTGCGGCCCTTCCACCCGGCCTTCCAGGTGCGCCTGCGCCGCCCGGAGGGCGACCGGGACCGGGAGGGATACCGCCGCACGCTCGACTTCGCCCGCGGGGTCGCCGAGGCCGCCTGCGCCGACCGGACCGGCAGGGTCTTCGTCTCCCGCGCCGACGACGTGATCGTCCAGTGCGTCACCGGCCCGGCGCTCACCCTCGACGTCTCCCTGGACCACCGCCTCCCCGGCGCCCCCGCCGGCCTGGGCGTCGGCCACGGCACCGTCCTCACCCCCGAGGGGGCGCTGCTGAGCCTGCGCGCCCGCTACCCGGGCAGCGACCTGGCGTACACCGGTGTCACCCTGGTCGCCGTCACCGGCGGCCGGACGGCGCTCGCCCCTGCGGGGGTGCGTATCGAGGGCGCGCGGTCGGTGCTGCTGCTCACCCGGGTGCGGCGGCACACGGGCGAGGCGGACGTGGTCGCCGAGGGCCGCGCCCTGCGCGACCTGATCGACGGGAGCCCGCACCCGTACGACGACCTGCTCGCCCGCCATCTGCCCCTGCACCGCCCCGCCTACGAGCGCGTCACCCTCGACCTCGCCGCCGACCCGGCCGAACGCGCCCTGCCGGGCTCGGAGCTGCTGACCCGGGCGCGCGGCGCCGCGCTGCTCGAACGGCTCTTCGCGGCCGGCCGCCACCACCTGCTCGCCGCCAGCGGCCTGTTCCCGCCCCGCCTCACCGGACTGTGGACCGGCGACTGGGACACCGCCTGGTCCGGCGCCTTCACCAACGACGCCAACCTCAACCTCCAGACCGCCTCCGCCGCGGCCGCCGCGCTGCCCGAGGTCACCGAGGCCCTGGCGTCACTCGTCCACCGTCAGCTGCCCGACTGGCGGGACAACGCCCGCGCGGTCTTCGGCGCGCGGGGCGTGGTCGCGCCCGCGCACTCCGACGGCGAGTCCGGGCACACGTACCACTTCAGCCGCGAGTACCCCCTCCACCTGTGGACCGCGGGCGCCGACTGGCTGCTGAAGCCCCTCGTCGACCACGACGAGACCTACGGCCGACGAGATCCGCGCACCGCCGCGGCGCTCGCCGAAGTCGCCCTGTTCTACGAGGACTTCCTCACCCGCACCGACCCCGGGGGCCGACTGGTCGTCGTCCCCTCCTACTCGCCCGAGAACCGGCCGGCCAACGCGAGCTGGGGCACGGTCAACGCGGCCATGGACCTCTCCGCGGCCCGGCACGCCCTGCTGACCGCCGCCGCGTACCACCCCGAGCACGCCGACCGCTGGCGGGCGCTCGCCGACCGGCTGCCGCCGCACCGGGTCAACGCCGACGGCGCGCTCGCCGAATGGGCCCGGCCGGACCTGGAGGACTCCTACGACCACCGCCACCTCAGCCACCTGTACGGCGTCTGGCCGCTGGACGAGATCACCCCCTACGACACCCCGGAGCTGGCCGCCGCCGCCCACCGCGCCCTGGAACTGCGCGGCACGGAGAACGACTCCGCGCACGGCCATCTGCACCACGCGCTGATCGCGGCCCGGCTCCGCGACGGCGAACGGGTCGCCCACGCGCTCGGACAGGTCCTCGACGGCGACTTCTTCCACGCCTCCCTGATGAGCGCGCACTACCCGCGCCGCGACGTCTACAACGCCGACGCCGCCCACACCCTGCCCGCCGTGCTGATCGAGGCGCTCGTGCAGTCCACCCCCGGCCGGCTGGTCCTGCTGCCCGCGCCCCTCCCGGCGTACCCGAGCGGCCGGCTGTGCGGGATCCGCACCCGCTTCGGCGCCGGACTCGACCTCACCTGGTCCCCGGACGGCGTCACCGCCGTGCTGCGGCCGACCCGGACCCAGCGCATCGATCTGTGGACTTCCGCCGGCGCCGAACCGCTCGACCTGGTCGCCGGAGAAGACCGCGTCCTCACGCCGAGGACGCGGTGACCGGAGCACTTCCCCCCACCCATGGAAGGAACGCCATGGCACCAAGCACCATGAGCAGGATCACCAGGCTCCTGCTGGCGCCCGCCCTCGCGCTCGGCGCGACGGCCGGCCTCGCCTCCGCCCCCGCGCACGCCGCCGTCTGGAACTCCTGCGACCAGTGGGGCAACACCAGCCTGAACGGCTACACGCTCTACAACAACATCTGGGGCTCCGGCGCCGGCGCCCAGTGCGTCTGGGCCAACTCCGGCACCAACTGGGGCGTGTGGGCCGACCACCCCGACACGGGCGGCATCAAGTCCTACCCGAACTCCAAGAAGGTGATCAACAAGCCGATCACCTCCATCGGCTCGCTCACCAGCAGGTACAGCGTCACCGTCCCGTCCTCGGGCGCGTACAACACCTCGTACGACATCTGGGACACGGACTACGACTACGAGATCATGCTGTGGGTCAACCACAACGGCGCGGTGGGCCCACTCGGCACCTCCCAGGGCACGGTGAGCCTCGGCGGCCACACCTGGAACGTCTACAAGGGCGACAACGGCGCCAACGAGGTCTTCTCGTTCCTGCGCACCTCGGACTCGAACTCCGGCACCGTCGACATCCTCCCGGTCCTGAAGTGGATCAAGGACACCAAGGGCTGGATGGGCAACGAGACCATCGGGGACGTGCAGTTCGGCTTCGAGATCACCTCGTCCTCCGGCGGCCTGGACTTCCGCACCGACAACCTGACGGTCAGCAGCGGCTGATCCCCCGCACGGCACGGCGAGGGGCCGGTCCCGGGACCGGCCCCTTCGCCCACGCCGTCACCGGTGGCCGCGCCCGGCCCGCCCGCGGACAGGGCGGTGCCCGTCCGCGGGCGGGGAAACGCGGAGGGAAGCGGGGCTACCGGGCCGGCGCCGGGCCCGAACTCGCCCGCACCGTCAGCTCGGGCGCGAGCAGCGCGACCTCGTCGCCGCCCCGCCCGTCGAGCTTGGCGACCAGCTGGTCCACGGCGCGCCGGCCCATCTCCTGCGCGGGGATGGCCACGGAGGTCAGCCGCACCGAGGCCTGTACGGCGACCTGTTCCGGGCAGATCGCGACCACCGAGACGTCCTCGGGCACGGCCCGCCCCTGCTGTCGCAGCAGGGCGAGCAGCGGTTCGACCGCCGACTCGTTCTGCACGACGAACCCGGTGGTGCCGGGGCGCTCGTCGAGGATCCGGGCGAGCGTCGCGGCCATCGCGTCGTACCCGCCCTCGCACGGCCGGTGCAGCAGCCGCAGCCCGAGCTCCCGCCCCCGGGAGCGGAGCCCGTCGAGGGTGCGCTCGGCGAAGCCGGTGTGCCGTTCGTAGACGGCGGGCGCCTCGCCGATGACGGCGACGTCACGGTGCCCGCGCGCCGCGAGGTGCTCCACGCACAGTGCGCCGGTGGCCCGGAAGTCGAGGTCGACGCAGGTCAGTCCGGTGGTGTCGGCGGGCAGCCCGATCAGCACGGCCGGCCGGTCGGTCTCCCGCAGCAGCGGCAGCCGCTCGTCGTCGAGTTCGACGTCCATCAGGATCATTCCGTCGGCCAGTCCGCTCCCGGCGACGCGGCGCACCGCGTCCGGGCCCTCCTCGCCGGTGAGCAGCAGCACGTCGTACCCGTGCGTGCGGGCCGCGGTGGCCACCGCGATGGCGATCTCCATCATCACCGGCACGTACATGTCGGTGCGCAGCGGGATCATCAGCGCGATGATGTTGGACCTGCTGCTGGCCAGGGCGCGGGCCCCGGCGTTCGGGTGGTACCCGAGCTCGTGGATGCTCCGCTCGACCCGCTGGCGGGTGGTGGCGGAGATGGACCGCTTGCCGCTGAGGACATAGCTCACCGTGCTCGCCGAGACTCCGGCGTGCTGGGCGACCTCGGCGAGGGTGACCATCCAGCTCTCCAAGTTTTGTGAAGCGCTTCGACAGTGCGCGGGAACTGCGGGGCGGGTGAGGGCAGTTCGACAGTAGCCCCAGTGGATGAGGGTGTCCAGAGGGTTGTCGAAGCGCTTCGACAGCTTTCTTCGGGGTTGTCGAGACCTCCCGTGGATTCTCCCTCACCGGCGGACGGCGCGAGGGCAGGACCGAACGGCGGCACGAAGGGTGGCGGGGCCGCTGCGAATCGGGTAAATACGATCGGGTAGCACCAGTCGGTAACGAAAGCCCCCAAGGTCACACCAAGTGATCGTTCCGGAGCCGTGCCCCATCCACCGATTCGCGGCGAGGTGAGCCTCATGTCCGCAGTACCCCAGTCCCCGTCCCGGCCCTCCGTCACCGAACGCGAGGCCCGCCAGGTCGCGGAGGCCGCCCGGGAACAGGACTGGCGCAAGCCCAGCTTCGCCAAGGAACTGTTCCTCGGCCGCTTCCGGCTCGACCTCATCCACCCCCACCCGCTCCCCGCCGACGAGGACGCCCGGCGTGGTGAGGCCTTCCTCGCCAAGCTCCGCGACTTCTGCGAGACGACGGTCGACAGCGCCCTGATCGAGCGCGAGGCACGCATCCCCGACGAGGTGATCACCGGGCTCAAGGAGCTCGGTGCCTTCGGCATGAAGATCGACGTCAAGTACGGCGGCCTCGGCCTGACCCAGGTGTACTACAACAAGGCCCTCGCCCTGGTCGGCTCCGCCAGCCCCGCCGTCGGCGCGCTGCTCTCCGCCCACCAGTCGATCGGCGTCCCGCAGCCGCTGAAGCTCTTCGGCACGCGGGAGCAGAAGGAGACGTTCCTGCCGCGCTGCGCCCGCACCGACATCTCGGCGTTCCTGCTCACCGAGCCCGACGTCGGCTCCGACCCGGCACGGCTCGCGACCACCGCCGTCCCGGACGGCGACTCCTACGTCCTCGACGGCGTGAAGCTGTGGACCACCAACGGCGTGGTCGCCGACCTCCTCGTCGTCATGGCGCGCGTACCGAGGTCCGAGGGCCACCGGGGCGGCATCACCGCGTTCGTCGTGGAGGCGGCGTCCGAGGGCGTCACCGTGGAGAACCGCAACGCCTTCATGGGCCTGCGCGGCCTGGAGAACGGCGTCACCCGCTTCCACCGGGTCCGCGTCCCCGCCGCCCACCGCATCGGCGAGGAGGGCCAGGGCCTGAAGATCGCGCTCACCACGCTCAACACCGGGCGCCTGTCCCTGCCCGCGATGTGCGTGGGCTCCGGCAAGTGGTGCCTGAAGATCGCCCGCGAGTGGTCGGCGGCCCGTGAGCAGTGGGGCAAGCCGGTGGCCCTGCACGAGGCCGTCGGTTCCAAGATCGCGTTCATCGCGGCGACCACCTTCGCCCTGGAGGCGGTACTCGACCTGTCCTCCCAGATGGCGGACGAGGACCGCAACGACATCCGCATCGAGGCCGCCCTCGCCAAGCTGTACGGCTCGGAGATGGCCTGGCTGATGGCCGACGAACTGGTCCAGATCCGCGGCGGACGCGGCTTCGAGACCGCCGGGTCGCTCCGGGCGCGCGGCGAACGCGCGGTCCCCGCCGAGCAGATGCTGCGCGACCTGCGGATCAACCGCATCTTCGAGGGGTCCACGGAGATCATGCACCTGCTGATCGCCCGCGAGGCCGTCGACGCCCACCTGTCGGTCGCCGGCGATCTGATCGACCCCGACACGTCCCTCTCCGACAAGGCGAGGGCAGGCGCCAACGCGGGCGTCTTCTACGCCAAGTGGCTGCCGAAGCTGGTCGCCGGCCCCGGACAGCTCCCCGGCTCCTACGGCGAGTTCAGGCACGGCATCGACCTGTCCCCGCACCTGCGCTACGTCGAGCGCACCGCCCGCAAGCTGGCCCGTTCCACCTTCTACGCCATGTCCCGCTGGCAGGGGAGGATGGAGACCAAGCAGGGCTTCCTGGGCCGGATCGTCGACATCGGCGCCGAACTGTTCGCGATGAGCGCAGCCTGCGTCCGCGCGGAACTCCTGCGCGGACGCGGCGAGCACGGCCGCGAGGCGTACCAGCTCGCCGACGCCTTCTGCCGCCAGTCCCGCATCCGCGTCGACGAGCTCTTCGCCCGGCTGTGGACCAACACCGACGACCTCGACCGCAAGGTCGTCAGGGGTGTCCTCACCGGCACCTACGCATGGCTGGAACAGGGCATCGTCGACCCCTCGGACGACGGCCCCTGGATCGCGGACGCCACGCCGGGCCCGAGCACCCGCGTCGACGTGCACCGCCCGATCCGCTGACCCGCACCGACGTGAGGGGGCCGGCGCCCGGCCCCCTCCCCTCGCCCGGACGGGCACGCGCGGCCTGCCGGGGCGGGGCCCGGGCGGTGGGGGCGACCCGACACAATGGGTCCATGACCGACGCTCCAGCTCCCCTCGCCGATCCGCACCTGGTGTACGACCCCGTGGCGGGAGACGGCCCGAAGGACGTGGTGATCCTCGGCTCCACCGGGTCGATCGGCACCCAGGCCATCGACCTCGTGCTGCGCAACCCCGACCGCTTCCGGGTCACCGGCCTGTCCGCCCACGGCAGCCGGGTCGCCCTCCTCGCCGAGCAGGCCCACCGGCTCCGGGCGCGCACGGTCGCCGTCGCCCGCGAGGACGCCGTACCGGCGCTGCGCGAGGCGCTGTCCGCGCGCTACGGCGCGGGGGAGCCGCTGCCCGGGATCCTGGCCGGGAAGGACGCGGCCACCGAGCTCGCCGCTTCCGGCTGCCACACCGTCCTCAACGGCATCACCGGCTCCATCGGACTCGCCCCGACCCTCGCCGCCCTGGAGGCGGGCCGCACCCTCGCGCTCGCCAACAAGGAGTCGCTCATCGTCGGCGGCCCGCTGGTCAAGGCCCTCGCCGAGCCCGGTCAGATCATCCCGGTCGACTCCGAGCACGCCGCGCTCTTCCAGGCGCTGGCCGCCGGCACCCGCGCCGACGTCCGCAAACTCGTCGTCACCGCCTCCGGCGGTCCCTTCCGCGGCCGCACCAGGGAGCAGCTCGCCGACGTCACCGTCGCCGACGCCCTCGCCCACCCCACCTGGGCCATGGGCCCGGTCATCACCATCAACTCCGCGACCCTGGTCAACAAGGGCCTGGAGGTCATCGAGGCGCACCTGCTGTACGACATTCCCTTCGACCGCATCGAGGTCGTCGTGCACCCGCAGTCGTACGTCCACTCGATGGTCGAGTTCACGGACGGATCGACACTGGCCCAGGCGACGCCCCCCGACATGCGCGGGCCCATCGCCATCGGCCTCGGCTGGCCCGAACGGGTCCCCGACGCCGCCCCGGTCTTCGACTGGAGCAAGGCGTCCACCTGGGAGTTCTTCCCCCTCGACGACGAGGCGTTCCCCTCGGTGAACCTCGCCCGGCACGTGGGCGAGCTCGCGGGAACCGCCCCGGCGGTGTTCAATGCCGCGAACGAGGAGTGCGTCGAGGCGTTCCGCGCCGGAGCGCTGCCCTTCAACGGCATCATGGAGACGGTCACCCGGGTGGTCGAGGAGCACGGCACCCCGGCGACGGGAACCTCACTGACCGTGTCGGACGTCCTCGAAGCGGAGACCTGGGCCCGCGCGCGGGCCCGGGAACTGTCAGTCCGGACGGCGAGCGCGGAGGCGCGTGCATGACGACCCTGATGTTCATCCTCGGCATAGTCGTCTTCGCGGCCGGCCTGCTGTTCTCCATCGCCTGGCACGAGCTGGGCCACCTGTCCACCGCCAAGATGTTCGGCATCCGCGTGCCCCAGTACATGGTCGGATTCGGGCCGACCCTGTGGTCGCGGCACAAGGGCGAGACCGAGTACGGCGTCAAGGCGATCCCGTTCGGCGGCTACATCCGCATGATCGGCATGTTCCCGCCCGGCCCCGACGGCCGGCTGGAGGCCCGCTCCACCTCGCCGTGGCGCGGCATGATCGAGGACGCCCGCTCGGCCGCGTTCGAGGAGCTCGGGCCCGGCGACGAGAACCGCCTGTTCTACACGCGCAAGCCGTGGAAACGGGTCGTCGTGATGTTCGCGGGCCCGTTCATGAACCTGATCCTCGCGGTGGTGCTGTTCCTCATCGTGCTGATGGGCTTCGGCATCCAGCAGCAGACCACCACCGTCAGCTCCGTCTCGTCCTGCGTCATCTCCCAGAGCGAGAACCGCGACGAGTGCAGGAAGTCCGACCCCCGGTCCCCGGCCGAGGCCGCCGGCATGAGGGCCGGCGACAGGATCGTCGCCTTCGACGGCGTCCGGACCGACGACTGGGGCACCCTCTCCGACCTCATCCGCGACAGCGCCGGCCGGGCCGTGCCGATCGTCGTCGACCGCGACGGCCGGGAGGTCACCCTCCAGGCGGAGATCGCCACCAACCTGGTCGCGAAGAAGGACGGCAACGGCGCCTACGTCGAGGGCGAGTACGTCAAGGCCGGCTTCCTCGGCTTCAGCGCGGCCACCGGCGTCGTGAGACAGGACCTCGGCGAGTCGGCGGTCTGGATGACCGACCGGGTCGGCGACGCCGTGGACTCCCTCGCCGCCCTGCCGTCCAAGATCCCCGCCCTGTGGGACGCGGCCTTCGGCGACGGCCCGCGCGAACCCGACTCCCCGATGGGCGTCGTCGGCGCGGCCCGGGTCGGCGGCGAGATCGCCACCCTCGACATCCCGGCCTCGCAGCAGCTGGCCATGTTCGTGATGCTGCTCGCGGGCTTCAACCTCTCCCTGTTCCTGTTCAACATGCTCCCGCTGCTGCCGCTCGACGGCGGACACATCGCGGGCGCGCTGTGGGAGTCGCTGCGCCGCAACACCGCCAAGGTGCTGCGCCGCCCCGACCCCGGCCCGTTCGACGTGGCGAAACTGATGCCGGTGGCCTACGTGGTGGCCGGGATCTTCGTCTGCTTCACGATCCTCGTCCTGATCGCGGACGTGGTGAACCCGGTGCGGATCTCCTAGTGCCGCGCCGGCCGGGGTCCGCCCCGTCGCGACGCCCGGCACGCACTCCCACCGCACCGGACGCGAGCCCGGGTGCGTCCGGTACGAGGACCTCCGGCCGGCACGCCGGGAGCACGCACCGGACGCCGCTCCCCGAAGGGCGGACCCCGGCCGGCGCGGCACCGGCCGCGACCGCGGCACCCGCCGTTCACGACGGTCCGGAACACTCCGCGTTCCGGACCGTCGCCGTTCGGGCGCGTTCA
This sequence comes from Streptomyces sp. NPDC016640, assembly GCF_043076215.1. Lineage (NCBI taxonomy): Bacteria > Bacillati > Actinomycetota > Actinomycetes > Kitasatosporales > Streptomycetaceae > Streptomyces > Streptomyces sp. NPDC016640. Next base: position 60,019 of record NZ_JBIBRG010000009.1, on the reverse strand, counting down.
CCTGCGGGATGTGCCCCGGCGACGGCCAGTGCCGTAATCTCGGAGCCCGGAGCCCGCTGCTCACGGGGAGCCGGACCTTGATCCACGACTTGGGGTTGCACAGCAGATGACTGCGATTTCTCTCGGCATGCCGTCCGTTCCGACCAGGCTCGCCGAGCGCCGGAAGAGCCGGCGGATCCAGGTCGGGTCCGTGGCGGTGGGCGGGGACGCCCCGGTGTCGGTGCAGTCGATGACGACCACGCGCACGTCCGACATCGGTGCGACCCTGCAGCAGATCGCCGAGCTGACCGCGTCCGGCTGCCAGATCGTGCGGGTGGCCTGTCCGACGCAGGACGACGCGGACGCGCTGGCGACCATCGCCCGCAAGTCGCAGATCCCGGTGATCGCGGACATCCACTTCCAGCCGAAGTACGTGTTCGCGGCGATTGAGGCGGGCTGCGCGGCGGTCCGGGTGAACCCGGGCAACATCAAGAAGTTCGACGACCAGGTCAGGGAGATCGCCAAGGCGGCCGGCGAACACGGCACCCCGATCCGTATCGGGGTGAACGCGGGGTCGCTGGACCGGCGGCTGCTGCAGAAGTACGGCAAGGCGACCCCGGAGGCGCTGGTGGAGTCCGCGCTGTGGGAGGCGTCCCTCTTCGAGGAGCACGGCTTCCGGGACATCAAGATCTCCGTCAAGCACAACGACCCGGTCGTGATGATCGAGGCCTACCGCCAGCTCGCCGAGCAGTGCGACTACCCGCTCCACCTGGGTGTGACCGAGGCCGGCCCGGCGTTCCAGGGCACGATCAAGTCGGCGGTCGCCTTCGGCGCGCTGCTCTCCCAGGGCATCGGCGACACCATCCGGGTCTCGCTGTCGGCCCCGCCGGTGGAGGAGGTCAAGGTCGGCAACCAGATCCTGGAGTCCCTGAACCTCAAGCAGCGGGGCCTGGAGATCGTCTCCTGCCCGTCCTGCGGGCGCGCGCAGGTGGACGTCTACAAGCTCGCCGAGGAGGTCACGGCGGGCCTGACCGGCATGGAGGTCCCGCTGCGCGTCGCGGTCATGGGCTGTGTGGTGAACGGGCCGGGAGAGGCCCGGGAGGCCGACCTGGGGGTCGCCTCCGGCAACGGCAAGGGCCAGATCTTCGTGAAGGGCGAGGTCATCAAGACCGTGCCCGAGTCGAAGATCGTGGAGACGCTGATCGAGGAGGCGATGAAGATCGCCGAGGAGATGGAGAAGGACGGCGTGGCCTCCGGCGAGCCGCAGGTCTCGATCGCCGGCTGAGACGCCGGCCGGATCCACCCGGCCCGTCCCCCGCCGGTGGACGAGGCCCGCTCCGGGGCAGGAGGGGACCGGGGGCGGCAGCCCCCGGATTCCGCGGGTACAGTGCGGAAATCAGCAGACCCCAGTGTGTGAGGCCCCCGCGCGTGTTGACGCAGACCACATCCCGGGTCCTCGAACCGAGCGACCTGGACGCCGCACTCGCCGTACTCGACCGCGAGCCGGTCGCGAACGCCTTCGTGACCGCCCGGGTCCAGATCGCCGGCCTGGACCCCTGGCGGCTCGGCGGCGAGATGTGGGGCTGGTACGAGGGGGGCGTACTGACCTCCCTGTGCTACGCCGGCGCCAACCTCGTGCCCCTCTGCGCCACCCCCCGCGCCGTCCGCGCCTTCGCCGACCGCGCCCGCCGCGCAGGCCGCCGCTGCTCCTCCATCGTCGGCCCCGCCGGTCCCACCGCCGAGCTGTGGCGGCTGCTCGAACCCCAGTGGGGCCCGGCCCGCGACGTCCGCACCCGCCAGCCGCTCATGGTCGCCGACCGCATGCCCGACACCGTCGCCCCCGACCCGTCCGTGCGCCGCGTCCGCAGGGACGAGCTGGAGACGATCATGCCGGCGTGCGTGGCGATGTTCACCGAGGAGGTCGGCGTCTCCCCGCTGGCCGGCGACGGCGGCCTGCTCTACCAGGCCAGGGTCGCCGAACTCGTCGGCGCCGGCCGCTCCTTCGCCCGCTTCGACCCCGACGGCAAGGTCGTCTTCAAGGCCGAGATCGGTGCCGCGACCGACCGCGCCTGCCAGATCCAGGGCGTCTGGGTGGCCCCCGAGCACCGGGGCAGGGGCGTCGCCGCCCCCGGCATGGCGTCCGTCCTGCGCTACGCCCTGACGGACATCGCCCCCGTCGCGAGCCTCTACGTCAACGACTTCAACACCCCGGCCCGCAGGACGTACGAAAGGGTCGGCTTCCAGGAGGTCGGCGCCTTCATGAGCGTGCTCTTCTGACGGGCGCGGCCTGTAGTCTCCCCAGCATGCTGCGCTTTCCGGGCCACGGCCGTCACCAGCCCGACGACATCGTGATCGGCCCGCTCGACCTTCCCGGCCACGTCGACGAGGCGCTGGCGGTCCAGGCGGTGGCGTTCGGACTCGACCCCGACGAGGTGGCCGTACGCCGGCAGATCGTGCTGCGCCACATGACCTTCCCGGGCGCCCGGGCCCTCGGCGCCACCACCCGGGGCCGGCTGGCCGGCTTCGTCTACGGCATGCCCAACGACCGCTCCCACTGGTGGTCCACCGTCGTGGAACCCCGTCTGCGTGCGCAGGGCCACGAGGACTGGCTCGACGACTCGTTCGTCATCACCGAACTGCACGTCCACCCCCGGTACCAGAAGCACGGCATCGGCCGCGCGCTGATCACCACGATCACCGACGGCGCCGACCAGCCCCGCTCGATCCTCTCCGCGATCGACATCGAGAGCCCCGCCCGCCGCCTGTACCGGTCGCTCGGCTACCGGGACCTCGCCCGCCAGGTCCACTTCCCCAGCGCCGTCAAGCCGTACGCCGTCATGGGCGCCCCGCTGCCCCTCCTTCGCGAATGACGGACAATCGATTACCGCCGCCCCCTCCGGCCCGGCTAACCTCCTGTCATCACCCTCCTCCACTCCCGGCCGCGCTCGGGCGGGGGGACCCCCATCAGCAGGAGTACGACAACCATGGCGAACGCACCGGTCCAGCGCATGTCCCAGTTGATGGCGAAGACGCTGCGCGACGACCCGGCGGATGCCGAGGTCCTCAGCCACAAGCTGCTGGTCCGCGCCGGTTACGTGCGCCGCACCGCCGCCGGCATCTGGACCTGGCTGCCCCTCGGCAAGAAGGTCCTCGCCAACGTCGAGCGCATCGTCCGCGAGGAGATGGACGCCATCGGCGCCCAGGAGGTGCTGCTCCCCGCACTGCTGCCGCGTGAGCCCTACGACGCGACCGGCCGCTGGGAGGAGTACGGCCCCGAGCTGTTCCGCCTGCAGGACCGCAGGGGCGGGGACTACCTCCTCGGCCCCACCCACGAGGAGATCTTCACCCTGATGGTGAAGGACCAGGTGTCCTCCTACAAGGACCTGCCGGTCACCCTCTACCAGATCCAGAGCAAGTACCGCGACGAGGCCCGCCCCCGGGCCGGCGTCCTGCGCGGCCGCGAGTTCCTGATGAAGGACTCCTACTCCTTCGACCTGGAGGACGAGGGCCTCGCCCGGTCCTACGCCCTGCACCGCGCGGCCTACCAGAAGATCTTCGAGCGCCTCGGCCTCGACTACCGCATCTGCGCGGCCACCGCCGGCGCCATGGGCGGCTCCAAGTCCGAGGAGTTCCTCGCGCCCGCCGAAGCCGGCGAGGACACCTTCGCGGACTGCCCCCACTGCGACTTCGCCGCCAACACCGAGGCGGTCGCCTACGAGCTGCGGCCGGTCGACGCCTCCGGCGTCCCGGCCGCCGAGGACATCCCCACCCCGGACACCCCGACCATCGAGACCCTCGCCGCCCAGCTCGGCGTGGAGGCCTCGGCCACACTGAAGAACCTGCTGGTCAAGGTCGACGGCGAGATCGTCGCCGTGGGCGTCCCCGGCGACCGCGAGGTCGACATGGACAAGGTCGAGGCGCACTTCGCCCCGGCCACGGTCGAGATGGTCACCGAGACGGACTTCGCCGCCCGCCCCGACCTGGTCCGCGGCTACGTCGGCCCGCAGGGCCGGGACAAGGTGAAGTACGTCGCCGACCCGCGCGTCGCGCCGGGCACGGCCTGGATCACGGGCGCCAACCGGGCCGACACGCACGCGCGGAACGTGGTCGCGGGCCGCGACTTCGAGGTCGACGCCTACGTGGACGTCGTCGTGGTGCAGGAGGGCGACCCCTGCCCCCGGTGCGGCACCGGCCTCAAGCTGGACCGCGCCATCGAGATCGGCCACATCTTCCAGCTGGGCCGCAAGTACGCCGACGCCCTCAAGCTCGACGTCCTCGGCCAGAACGGCAAGCCCGTCCGCGTCACCATGGGTTCCTACGGCATCGGCGTCTCCCGCGCGGTGGCCTCCCTCGCCGAGCAGACCGCCGACGACAAGGGCCTGTGCTGGCCCGCGGAGGTCGCCCCGGCCGACGTCCACGTGGTCGCCGCCGGCAAGGCCCTGCAGACCGAGCTCGCCCTCGACGTCTCCGAGAAGCTGTCCGCCGCCGGCCTCCGCGTCCTGGTCGACGACCGGGCCGGCGTCTCCCCGGGCGTGAAGTTCACCGACTCGGAGCTGATCGGCGTCCCGCACATCCTGGTCGTCGGCCGCCGCGCGGCCGACGGCATCGTGGAGGTCAAGGACCGCCGCACCGGCGAGCGCGAGGAACTCACCGTCGACGAGGCGGTCGCCCGCCTCACCGCCTGACCCCACCGAGCCCGTGCGGTGCCCCGCTCCCGCACGGGCTCGCCCGGCCGTCGTGCGAGGGGGCGTGCCCGGGCGCCCCGGTCCGCGTCCGCCCGCGCGTGCCCGGGTCCCGCACGCGCCGGAGCCCGCGCACCGGCACCGAACAGGACCGTCTCCTCCCGGCGACCCGATCCGCACGACCGGCCCCTGGCGCCGCGTCAGCCAGGGGTTGCCCCGGCTGACGCGGCACTAGAACCAGCTCGCGAACTCCAGGAGCAGTTCCGCGTCGCGCTCGCGGCCGACGCGCCGGGCGCGTACGCCCGACTCCACCGCGCGGAACAGGGTCCATCCGGCCAGGCGTTCCCGGTCGACCTCCAGGGACTCCGCGAGGCGTCTCACCCGGCGGCGGGTCGTCGTCGCGCCGGAGGGCTGGGCGATGAGGTCCTCCACCCGGTCGCGGACCAGCCGGGCCAGGTCGAAGGCGCACTCGCCGACCACCGGATCCGGCCCCACCGCCAGCCACGGCGTCCGGTCCCCGGCGAGCACCTTGCTCTGCCGGAACGTGCCGTGCAGCAGCTTGTGCTCCGGCGGCGCGGCCACCAGCTCCTCGCGCGCGGTGAGCGCCGCCTCCACCAGCGGCGCGACCTCCGGATCGGCCGCCGCACCCGCCCGCATCGCCAGGGCCTGCCGGCCGGTCCGCTCGGCCACCGTCTCGAAGACGTGCCCGTCCTGCCCGTGCGGCGGAGCCACCCAGAGCCGGCGCAGCGTCCCCGCCGCCTCCAGCAGCGCCTTCGCCTCCGGCAGCGACCGCACCGACACGTCCGGGTGCAACCGCTCCAGCAGCAGCACACCCTCGGTCCCGGAGGCGGGCGGCTCCAGCAACCGGACCGCTCCCCGCCCGTCCCAGTGGGCCAGCGCGGCCCGCTCGCCCTCCGGGCGCGCCCGGCGCGGCGCCAGCTTCAGCACGGCGGGCGCGCCGTCCGCCGTGCGCACCAGGACGACCAGGCTGCTGCGCCCGCCGGGCACCTGGACCCGCTCCACCGTCAACTCGCGTTGTGCGACGGCCCCGCGCGCCACCTCCGGCAGCCGCTCCAGCCAGGCGTCGCCCCCGGGCGCCGTCTCGGCGAGCGCCCTCACCAGCCGCTGCGGCGGGTCGAAAACCATGCGCGAGTCGCTTCCTTCCTGCTGTACGCGGTGCCCGCCGCCCCGTCACGCCGTCGGCGCCGGGGTCCCCGAAGCCGTACCGCCCCGCTCGGCGAGCCCAGGGAAGGCTACGCTCCCGCCGCTCCAGCGCACCGACCGCACCGCCGCCTCCCGCATCGCCTCGGCGGCTCCCCGGCGCCCTTCCCCCGTGCTGTCGCGCACCAGATCGGCGTACACCCCGGTCACCCGGTCCTCCAGCTCCGCCGCCAGCCGCACCGCCGAGGCCGCGTCCGGCACCGGGAACGGCAGCGCGTACCCCGCGGCGGCGGCGACGGGCTCGCCGCCCGCGTCCCGCACCGCGCGCACCAGCGCGTCCCTGCGCGCCCGGTGCGCGTCGTACGCCGTGCGTGCCTCGGTGCGCCGCTCCCGGCCGATCCGCCCGCCGACGACCCCGTAGCCGTACACCGCCGCGTGCTCCGCCGCCAGGGCCGCCTGCAGGGCCCGCAGTTCCCGGTCCTCCGCCTCGTTCACCGTCCCGCCTCCGTCAGCAGATACGCGTGCGCCGCCCCGGCCGCCGCCACCGAGGCCAGCAGCCGGGCCAGCTCGCCCGGCGCGTCCAGCAGCGCCTCCGCGCGCCGGCTGGCGATCTCCCGCTCGGCGGCGGCGAGTTCGGCGAGGGCGTCCTTCTCCCGCGCGGGCACGGCGGCCGCCGGGGAGGCCGGGGGCGAAGCCGATCCGGTGGGCGACGGCGAGGCGGAGCCGGAGGGCGACGCCACCGGCGCGCCGCCGAACGCCTTTTCGTGCCGTACGACCTCCGCGCGCAGCGGACGCAGCCGCTCCGCCAGTTTCGGATGCGCGGCGACGACCGCGTCGTACCGCTCGGCCAGCGCCCTGCTGTCCCGGGCCGCACGCGCGCGTGCCCGGTCGGCGGCGGAGGGCCGGCTGCCGCCGGTGCCGGAGCCGCCGGACCCGGCGGAGCAGCCCGCAGCCAGCAGGACCGCCGGGGCGACGGTGAGCAGACTCCTTCTGCGCGGCCCCGAACGGGCGCGCGGAGACGAGGGGAACGGCACGGCAGACGTCCTCGGGGGCTCGTACGAACGGGGCGACGAAGGCAAGGGGCCGCTGGCCCGTGATCACGGTACCCGGGCGCCCGCCCGGCAGCGGTCAGCGGCACCCTCCGTGACCGGGTGGACGGCAACACCCTCCGCGACCGGATACCCTTTGAGCAGACACGCGCCCCATCCCACAACAGCACACGCGGCCGAGGAGTCACCCGGATGAGCACCACCCAGAGCGAGAGGCTTCGAGAACTTCTGGAACCGCTCGTCAGCTCCCAGGGGTTGGACCTCGAGGAGATCGCCGTGGACTCGGTCGGCCGCAAGCGTGTGCTGAGCGTCGTCGTCGACTCCGACACCGGTGCGGACCTGGACCGGATCGCCGATGTGAGCCGCGCGCTCTCGGCGAAGCTCGACGAGACGGACGCGATGGGCGGCGGGGAGTACACCCTGGAAGTCGGAACCCCGGGCGCGGAGCGCCTCCTCACCGAGCACCGGCACTACGTGCGCGCCACCGGCCGTCTGGTGCGGTTCCAGCTCGCCGAGGGCGGCGAACTGGTCGCGAGGATCCTTGAGGTGGACGACGAAGGCCTCGACGTCGAGGTGCCCGGAGTGAAGGGCCGCAAGGCCACCGCGCGCAGACTCGCCTTCGACGGCATCACCCGGGCGCGCGTCCAGGTCGAGTTCAACCGCAAGGACGACGCGTCCGGCAACAAGAACGACAAGAACGACAAGAAGGAAGAGGAGGCGTAGCCGTGGACATCGACATGAGCGCCCTGCGGGGCTTGGTACGGGAGAAGGAGATCTCCTTCGACCTGCTGGTCGGGGCGATCGAATCGGCCCTCCTCATCGCCTACCACCGCACCGAGGGAAGCCGCCGCCACGCGCGCGTGAAGCTCGACCGGGAGACCGGACATGTGACCGTGTGGGCGAAGGAGGACCCCGAGGACATCGAGGAGGGCCAGGAGGCCCGCGAGTTCGACGACACCCCGTCCGGCTTCGGCCGTATCGCCGCCACCACGGCCAAGCAGGTCATCCTGCAGCGCCTGCGCGACGCCGAGGACGACGCGACGCTCGGCGAGTACGCCGGGCGTGAGGGCGACATCGTCACCGGTGTGGTCCAGCAGGGCCGCGACCCGAAGAACGTGCTGGTCGACATCGGCAAGCTGGAGGCCATCCTGCCGGTGCAGGAGCAGGTGCCCGGCGAGACCTACCCGCACGGCATGCGGCTGCGCAGCTACGTCGTCCGGGTCGCCAAGGGCGTGCGCGGTCCGTCCGTCACCCTGTCGCGCACGCACCCCAACCTGGTGAAGAAGCTGTTCGCCCTGGAGGTGCCGGAGATCGCCGACGGCTCGGTGGAGATCTCCGCGATCGCCCGTGAGGCCGGTCACCGCTCGAAGATCGCGGTCCGGTCCACCCGCTCCGGTCTGAACGCCAAGGGCGCCTGCATCGGCCCCATGGGCGGCCGGGTGCGCAGCGTCATGGGCGAGCTGAACGGTGAGAAGATCGACATCGTGGACTGGTCCGACGACCCGGCCGAGATGGTGGCGAACGCGCTGTCGCCGGCCCGGGTCTCCAAGGTGGAGATCGTCGACATGGCGGCCCGGTCCGCCCGGGTCATCGTGCCGGACTACCAGCTCTCCCTGGCGATCGGCAAGGAGGGGCAGAACGCCCGTCTCGCCGCCCGTCTGACCGGCTGGCGGATCGACATCCGGCCGGACACGGAGCAGACCGGGGAATAGATCCAAGCCGCGGGACGCTGACATCACGACAGCTTCGCTCGCGGCACTGTTCGATTCTCGCCCCGAAGGGGTGAGGTCGCTCCGGGGAGGTAGACTAGGGAGTGTCTGGCCGGACACGTGCTGGCGTATGCCCCGAGCGCACTTGCGTGGGGTGCCGGGAGCGAGCGGTCAAGAACGAGCTGCTGCGGATCGTGGCGATCGAGGACGCGTGCGTCCCGGATCCTCGCGGTACGCTGCCCGGCCGGGGTGCGTACGTGCACCCCGTCCCGGTCTGTCTCGACCAGGCAGTGCGCCGCAGGGCGTTTCCTCGGGCGCTACGCGTCCCGGGGCCGCTCGACGTAAAGGCGTTGCGCCACTACGTCGAGCGGGCACAAGGTTGCTGAGCAGTGGCTCTGAGCCGACTGGGCAGGCAACACGGTAAGAACATGCCGCACGGAACCCCTCGTGCGGTCTGGTACCTCGCGAGTCGAAAGCAGGTCGAGATTGCGATGAGCACTCGATGAGTACGCGATGAGTACGCCCATGAACTAGCGACGGTCCGGACGCAACCCGGACCTCAGAGGAGCGAAGTGGCTAAGGTCCGGGTCTACGAACTCGCCAAGGAGTTCGGTGTCGAGAGCAAGGTCGTCATGGCCAAGCTCCAGGAACTCGGTGAATTCGTCCGTTCGGCGTCTTCGACCATCGAAGCGCCCGTTGTACGCAAACTGACCGACGCCTTCCAGCAGGGCGGGGGCAACGGCAAGTCCGCCGCGAAGCCCGGTGCGCCCCGGAAGGCCGCCCCCAGGCCCGCCGCGCCTTCCCCGGCGCAGGCTGGGGGTCCCTCCCACGGCGTCAGGCCAGTGGGGGAGCGTCCGGCCGCACCCAAGCCGCCGGCCGCACCCAAGCCCGCCGCGGCCCAGCCGCCGGCGGCTCCGGCAGCGCCGGCAGCGCCGTCGGCTTCCTCGCCGGCGGCCTCCCGTCCGACGCCGGGCCCGCGCCCCGCGCCGCGTCCGGCTCCGGCGGCCCCGGAGTTCCAGGCCCCGCCGGCGGCTCCGCCCGCGGCGGCGGCCCCGGCCCCGTCCGGTCCGAAGCCCGGTGGCGCGCGTCCCGGTGCCCCCAGGCCCGGCGGCCGTTCCGGCGGCCCGGGTCAGGGCCAGGGTCAGGGCGGCCAGGGCCGTCCGGCCGGTCAGGGTCAGCGTCCCGGTGGCGGCGCTCCGCGTCCGGGCGCCCGCCCGGCCGGTCCGCGTCCCGGCAACAATCCCTTCACCTCCGGTGGCTCCACCGGAATGGCCCGTCCGCAGGCGCCGCGTCCGCAGGGCGCGCGTCCCGGTCCCGGTGCCCCCGGCGCCGGTCCCCGTCCGCAGACCCCCGGTGGTCAGGGCGGCGGCGGTCCGCGTCCGCAGGCTCCGGGCGGACAGCGCCCGACGCCGGGCTCGATGCCGCGTCCGCAGGGCGGCCCCCGTCCCGGCGGCGGCCCCGGCGGTCCGCGTCCCAACCCCGGCATGATGCCGCAGCGTCCCGCTGCCGGCCCGCGTCCCGGCCCCGGTGGCCGCGGTCCGGGCGGTGCGGGTCGTCCCGGCGGCGCCGGTGGCGGCGGTCGTCCCGGTGGCGGCGGCGGTTTCGCCGGCCGTCCGGCCGGTCCCGGCGGCGGTGCCGGTCGTCCCGGTGGTGGCGGCGGCGGTTTCGCCGGTCGTCCCGGCGGCGGTGGCGGCTTCGGCGGCGGCGGTGGCCGTCCCGGCTTCGGTGGCCGTCCCGGCGGTCCCGGTGGCCGCGGTGGCACGCAGGGCGCCTTCGGCCGTCCCGGTGGTCCCGCGCGTCGCGGCCGCAAGTCGAAGCGGCAGAGGCGCCAGGAGTACGAGGCCATGCAGGCCCCGTCGGTCGGCGGCGTGATGCTGCCTCGCGGCAACGGCGAGACCATTCGCCTGTCGCGCGGTGCGTCGCTCACCGACTTCGCGGAGAAGATCAACGCCAACCCGGCGTCGCTCGTCGCGGTCATGATGAACCTCGGCGAGATGGTCACCGCGACCCAGTCCGTCACCGACGAGACGCTCCACCTCCTCGCCGGCGAGATGAACTACAACGTTCAGATCGTCAGCCCGGAGGAGGAGGACCGCGAGCTGCTCGAGTCCTTCGACCTGGAGTTCGGCGAGGACGAGGGCTCCGACGAGGACCTGGTGGTCCGCCCGCCGGTGGTCACCGTCATGGGTCACGTCGACCACGGAAAGACCCGGCTGCTCGACGCCATCCGCAAGACGAACGTCATCGCGGGCGAGGCCGGCGGCATCACCCAGCACATCGGTGCCTACCAGGTCGCGACCGAGGTCAACGAAGAAGAGCGCAAGATCACCTTCATCGACACCCCGGGCCACGAGGCGTTCACCGCCATGCGTGCCCGTGGTGCGCGGTCGACCGACATCGCGATCCTGGTCGTCGCGGCCAACGACGGCGTCATGCCGCAGACGGTCGAGGCGCTCAACCACGCCAAGGCGGCCGACGTCCCGATCGTCGTCGCGGTCAACAAGATCGACGTCGAGGGCGCGGACCCGGTCAAGGTGCGCGGTCAGCTGACCGAGTACGGCCTGGTGGCCGAGGAGTACGGCGGCGACACGATGTTCGTCGACATCTCCGCCAAGCAGGGTCTGCACATCGACAGCCTCCTCGAGGCCGTCATCCTCACCGCCGACGCCTCGCTCGACCTGCGGGCCAACCCCACGCAGGACGCGCAGGGCATCTCGATCGAGTCCCGGCTCGACCGCGGCCGCGGTGCCGTGGCGACCGTCCTCGTCCAGCGAGGCACGCTGCGGGTCGGCGACACGATGGTGGTGGGCGACGCCTACGGCCGCGTGCGCGCCATGCTCGACGACAACGGCAACAACGTCGCCGAGGCGGGCCCGTCGACGCCGGTCCAGGTCCTGGGCCTGACCAACGTCCCGGGCGCGGGCGACAACTTCATCGTCGTCGACGAGGACCGTACGGCCCGTCAGATCGCCGAGAAGCGCGCCGCCCGCGAGCGCAACGCCGCGTTCGCCAAGCGCACGCGCCGCGTGTCGCTGGAGGACCTGGACAAGGTGCTCAAGGCCGGCGAGATCCAGCAGCTGAACCTGATCATCAAGGGTGACGCCTCCGGTTCGGTCGAGGCCCTCGAGTCCTCGCTGCTCCAGCTGGACGTCGGCGAAGAGGTCGACATCCGCGTCCTGCACCGCGGCGTCGGTGCGGTCACGGAGTCCGACATCGACCTGGCGATGGGCTCGGACGCCATCGTGATCGGCTTCAACGTGCGCGCCGCCGGGCGGGCACAGCAGATGGCCGAGCGCGAGGGCGTGGACGTCCGGTACTACTCGGTCATCTACCAGGCGATCGAGGAGATCGAGGCGGCCCTCAAGGGCATGCTCAAGCCGGAGTACGAGGAGGTCGAGCTCGGCACGGCGGAGATCCGCGAGGTCTTCAAGTCGTCCAAGCTGGGCAACATCGCGGGTGTGCTCATCCGCTCCGGCGAGGTCAAGCGCAACACCAAGGCGCGCCTCATCCGCGACGGCAAGGTCATCGCGGAGAGCCTCAACATCGAGGGTCTGCGTCGCTTCAAGGACGACGTCACCGAGATCCGCGAAGGCTTCGAGGGCGGTATCAACCTCGGAAACTTCAACGACATCAAGGTCGACGACGTCATCGCGACGTACGAGATGCGCGAGAAGCCGCGGGTGTAACACCCCACGGTGTGTGCCGGCCGGCGGGACAGCAGTCCCGCCGGCCGGCTCGTGCGTGCGGGGAGGGCGGCGCGGTCCGCCGGGCGCAATATCCGTCGATCGGTCCGCCTCCTTCGTTGTACGGTTCTGATGTCCCCGCCCACCACGGATGGCGGGGCCATCGATCCCGTGCCGGCGGGTGAACCGGTTGCACTCATGTATGTGGGGACGCTGTCCTTCGACCTCCTCCTCGGCGACGTACGGTCGCTGAAGGAGAAGCGCTCCGTCGTCCGCCCGATCGTCGCCGAACTCCAGCGCAAGTACGCGGTGAGCGCGGCCGAGGTGGATCACATGGACCTCCATCGCAGGGCCGTCGTCGGCCTGGCCGTGGTGTCCGGCGACGCGGGGCATCTGACCGACGTACTGGACCGGTGCGAGCGGCTGGTCGCCGGGCGCCCCGAGGTGGAACTGCTGTCCGTCAGGCGGCGCTTCCACGGCGAAGACGACTGACGACCACACCCCAGAGATACGCAGACAGGAAAGAACGGGAGACGGACCAGTGGCCGACAACGCGCGGGCGAAAAGGCTGGCGGACCTCATCCGAGAGGTGGTGGCCCAGAAACTGCAGCGCGGGATCAAGGACCCGCGGCTCGGCTCGCACGTCACCATCACGGACACCCGGGTCACGGGCGACCTCAGGGAGGCGACCGTCTTCTACACGGTGTACGGGGACGACGAGGAGCGGGCGGCCGCCGCGGCCGGTCTGGAGAGCGCCAAGGGCGTCCTGCGCTCCGAGGTGGGCCGGGCGGCGGGCGTGAAGTTCACGCCGACCCTGGCCTTCGTCATGGACGCGCTGCCGGACACGGCCCGCACCATCGAGGACCTCCTCGACAAGGCGCGCCAGTCCGACGCCAAGGTGCGCGAGGCGTCCGCAGGCGCCACGTACGCCGGCGGGGCCGACCCGTACCGCAAGCCGGACGACGACGAGACGGACGACACCGCCGAATGACCCAGAAGCCCACCACGCCCGACGGACTTGTCATCGTGGACAAGCCGTCGGGCTTCACTTCGCACGACGTGGTCGCCAAGATGCGCGGCATCGCGCGCACCCGGCGCGTCGGCCACGCCGGGACCCTCGACCCGATGGCGACGGGCGTCCTCGTCCTCGGCGTCGAGAGGGCGACCAAACTCCTCGGTCACCTGGCGCTGACCGAGAAGGAGTACCTGGGCACCGTCCGGCTCGGGCAGAACACGCTCACGGACGACGCGGAGGGGGAGATCACCTCCTCCACCGACGCCTCCCACGTCACCCGGGAGGCGATCGACGCCGGCGTCGCCGAGCTGACCGGCGCCATCATGCAGGTGCCGTCCAAGGTGAGCGCCATCAAGATCAACGGCGTGCGCTCCTACAAGCGCGCCCGGGACGGCGAGGAGTTCGACATCCCGGCCCGGCCGGTCACCGTCTCCTCGTTCTCCGTGTACGACGTCCGGGAAGCCGTCGCCGACGACGGCACGGCCGTGCTCGACCTGGTGGTCTCCGTCGTCTGCTCCTCCGGGACGTACATCCGCGCCCTCGCCCGCGACCTGGGCGCCGGCCTCGGCGTGGGCGGGCACCTCACCGCGCTGCGCCGCACCCGCGTCGGCCCCTACAAGCTGGACGCGGCCCGCACCCTCGACCAGCTCCAGGAGGAGCTGTCCGTGATGCCGGTCGCCGAGGCCGCCACCGCCGCGTTCCCGCGCTGGGACGTCGACGCCCACCGGGCCCGGCTCCTCCTCAACGGCGTGCGGCTGGAGATGCCCGAGGCGTACGCGGGCTCCGGAGCCGTCGCCGTCTTCGGGCCCGAGGGCCGGTTCCTGGCCCTCGTCGAGGAACACCGCGGCAAGGCCAGGAGCCTGGCCGTCTTCAGCTGACGGCACCGGCGGGCCCGTCCGTGGAGCGGCGTCACGGGGATGGACGTGCCGCCGCTCCACGGTCCCCCCTCGGTTCCCCCACCCCTAGGGTTATCCATCCACCCCGCTCCGTTCACCCGTAAGCGCGGGCGCTCGGAGTGAAGCGGGGGAGCGGAAGGGGGCGCGTTCGCCGAGCGGTCTGTCCCGCTGATCATCCCGGCCGTACTGTCGCGGACAAGGGCACGGATGCACGGCGGGAGGCCCGACGATGCCGTCGCGAAACGGATCCCCCGACCGCGGGGACTTCTCCTCGAACCGCACCGAGGTCACCGTGCGAGGCGGGCCCGCCGACGCCGTCCTGGTCCGCATCCAGGACCTCGCCGGCCGTCCGCGCGGCACCGGCTTCGCGGCCGACCACCACGGCACGGTCCTCACCGGCCACGAGGCCGTCGACGGCCTGCCCCTCCTCGTGCTGTACGGCGCCGGGGACCGTCACCACGTGGTGACCGCCGACGCGGTGACCCCGCTGCCCACGCTCGGCCTGGCCCTGATCCGCACCGAAGGGCTCGGTGTCGCACCGCTGCCCGTCACCGCGCGAGGGAGCGTCGAAACGGGCGCCTACGTGCGGATCGCCGCCGAGGGCTGGCGCGAGGCGCGCGTGCTGGGCACGAACACCGTGACCTACACCGCCACCGACCGCCCCCACATCCTGCGAGGCGCCCTGGAGCTGGCGGTCGGCACCGCCGGCCGGGACGCCCTGCGCCTGGGCGGCGGAGCCGCGGGCGGTCCGGTGCTCGACGCCACCACCGGCACGGTGCTCGGCGTCATCGGCACCGCCCTGCGCTCGGACGACCGCGACGTGGGCTTCGCCGTACCGCTGTTCCCGGGGGCCTGCGGGGAGACCGCGCTCGCCGGTCTGCTCGCCGAGAACAGGGCGACGGTCCCGGCCTACGGCACCGACCTCAACCTCGCCGGGCTGGTGCGGCTCACGGCCGCCACGGTGGCACGGCACCGGCCGCCCGGGGCGCCGGAGCCCGTCGAACGGCCCGCCCTCCACTCGGAGTTCGCCGCGTTCGAGCGGGGCGAGGCCACGGTGCTGGGCCTCGTCGGACCCCCCGGCACCGGCCGCACCACGGAACTCGCGGCGCTGGCCGCCCGGCGCCACCGTGCCGGCCGCCCGACGCTCCGGCTGCGCGGCGCGGACCTGCGCGAGGACGACGGCTCGGTCGCGGACGCCGTCCGCCGGGTCACCGACCGTGCCGCCGCCGAGGTCGCCGCCACGCTCACCCCCTTCGCACCCCCCGCGGACGCGCTCGGCGACCTGGGCCCGGAGCGCCTCGCCCGGCTCGCCCACGCCGCCGGCCGCCCCCTGCTGCTGCTCCTCGACGACCCCGAGGAGACGCCACCGGTCCCGGCGCACCGCCGCGCCGAGTGGGCCGCCGCCACCGCCCGGTGGCTGCGGGCGGTGGGAGCACGGCTGGTGGTGGCCTGCCGCGCGGAGCACTGGGAGGAGGCGGGGTTCCCGGAGAAGTCCCTGCACACCGGCGAACCCCGCCCCGACGGGCTGCCCGCGTGCGTGGCGCTCGGCGATCTCACCGCCGAGGAGGCCCGCCGGGCCCGCGCCCGCCTCGGCGTCCCGGAGGGCGCCGTGACCGACGCCGACGCCCGGCACCCCCTGACCCTGCGACTGTTCGCCGAGGTCCGGGCCGCCCTGGACGGCACCGCTCCGGAGACCGGTGCCGCCCCCGACGCCCCCGACGCCCCCGTCGTCCCCGCCGACCGCGACCTCGTCCTCTCGGCCCACCTGGACCTGACCTGCCTGCGCATCGCCGTCCGCCTCGCCGAGGAGAACGGGATCCGCGGCACCGCCGTACGCCGGCTGGCCGCCAGGGTGGCGGGACAGGTGCACGAGGCCGCCCGGCGCAGCCTCGCCGGCCGGCAGGGCGAGCTGGACCCGCAGACGTTCGACACGGTGTTCCCGTGGGACCGCGCACCGGACCGGCTCGGCGGCGGCACCGGCTGGGCCCCGGCCGTCCTCGCCGAGGGCCTCCTCGTCCCGGCCGGGACCGGCTACCGGTTCGCCCACGAGGAACTCGCCGACTGGCTCCAGGGCATCCACCTCGACCTCGACGGCGCCCTGCGCGCCCTGGTCCACGACCGGCGCGCCCCGCGGAGCCCCGACGCCGTGCCGCACCACCGCGTCGGCCCCGTCGTCCAGGCCCTGCTGCTCCTCGCCCGCCGGCACGGCACCGGCCGCCTCGCCTCCCGGCTGACGGACCTGACGCACGCCCTGGACGCCGACCCCGACGCGTGGTGGGCCGCCCGCCTGCTCACCGAGACCCTCACCCGCGTGCCCGACGCGACCCCGTACACGGATGTGCTGCGGTTGCTGACCGACCGCGTCGTGGCCTGGCGCGAGCAGCGCCGGTCCGTGCGACCGGAGCTGGGTCCCGCCTTCTGGACCGCTCTGCGGCTGCCGCTGCGGGCGCGGTGCGCGCTGCTGCGCCGGCTGGTCCACGCCGACGGCCCCCCGTGCGAGAGCGGGCCCCGCTTCCTCGACGCCGCCGCCGGTCTGCTCGCCGCCGACCCCGTCGCCGTACTGCCGCATGTGATCCGCTGGTTCGAGGACGAGCGGCCGTTGCCCGCCACCCCGCACGCGACCGTCGCGACGGCCGCGCAGGCGCTGCTGCACACCCACCGGCACCAGGCCCTGGACGCGCTGACGGAGGCGCTCGCCGACAGCGCGCACCGGCGGGCCGACCAGCTGCTCACCGTGCTGGCGGAGGAGGAGACCGCGGCGGTCTGCCGGGCCGCGGACCGGTGGGCGAAGGACCCGCGCCCCGCGCGCCGGGCCGCGGCGATCACCTACGGGCTGCGGGCCGCGCCGCACGCACGCGACGACACCGACCGCACCCTGCTGAGATACGCGGCCCTCGCCGTACTCGTCCGCAGCGCCGACCGCGAACTGCACGGCGGCGCGCTCGCCCTCCTCGTCCGTGACCCGAACAGCAGGGACCGGCACCTCGCGCGGGCCCTGGAACACTTCGCGGCGGGTGACCCGCACCTGCCGCCGAGCGCGCTGACCGGCGCCCTCGGCACCCACCCGGAGCCCGTGCTCGACGCCTTCCGGACCAGGCTGGCCCGGGTGGACGCGGGGGAGACCTTCCGCGCCCTCGCCGACGCCACCACCCCCGCCCTCTCCCGCCCGGTCGCCGCACTCGTGCGGGAGGCGGCGGAGCGGCGGCCGGAGCTGACGGGACACGTGGCCGCGTACGCCGACCGCCGGCTGGACCGGGGCCCCGCCGTCCGTGCCGTACTCCGGGGCCTGATCACCGGGCTGCTGGACGGCGGTCCGCAACCGCTGCGGGCGGCCCTCGCCGCAGTTCTCGCCGCCCCCGGGACACCGGCCTCCCGCCCACTGCGCCGCGAACTGCTCGACGTCCTGCTCACCCGCGAGACCGACCCCGGCGTGCTGGAGGCGGTGCTGCGGGCAGCCGCCCGGAACACCGGCCCCGACCTGCGCGTACTCGTCCACGGCGCCGGGCTGCTGCTCGCCCGCACCGCGGAGGGCGCCGCCCGCCTCGACCGCTGCCTGGCCGACCTCGGCCGCCACGTCCCGGGGTTCGCCGCCGCCGTGGCCGGCTGGCTGGCGGACGCCCCGCGCGAGTGGGCCCTGCTCGTGGGACCCGGCACCCGCCGGACCCTCGAGAACCCGGCGGACACGACCGTCCCCGCCTGACCCCGGGCCGCCGGGCGCCCCCGTCACACAGCCCCCATACCGATGCGGGCCCCCGGCACACGGCATGGCACCCTTAGAGCTGCGCAGGGAAGTCCACGGACTCGGGTTCGTCCGACGAGGTTTCGACAAGGAGCAGGCACAGTGCAGCGCTGGCGTGGCTTGGAGGACATCCCCCAGGACTGGGGGCGCAGCGTCGTCACCATCGGTTCCTACGACGGGGTCCACCGCGGACACCAGCTGATCATCCGGCATGCCGTGGGCCGCGCCAGGGCGCTCGGCGTCCCCGTCGTCGTCGTCACCTTCGACCCCCACCCCAGCGAGGTCGTCCGCCCCGGCAGCCACCCGCCGCTGCTCGCCCCGCACCATCGGCGCGCCGAACTGATGGCCGAACTGGGCGTCGACGCGGTACTGATCCTCCCCTTCACCACCGAGTTCTCGAAGCTGTCCGCCGCCGACTTCGTGGTGAAGGTCCTGGTCGACAAGCTGCACGCCAAGGCGGTCGTGGAGGGCCCCAACTTCCGCTTCGGGCACCGCGCCGCGGGCAACGTGGCGTTCCTCGCCGAGCAGGGCCGGGTCTACGACTTCGAGGTCGAGGTCGTCGATCTGTACGTGACCGGTGAGGCGGGCGGCGGCGAGCCGTTCTCCTCGACGCTCACCCGCCGCCTGGTCGCCGAGGGCGAGGTCGAGGGCGCCGCCGAGATCCTGGGCCGTCCGCACCGCGTCGAGGGCGTGGTCGTCCGGGGTGCCCAGCGCGGCCGCGACCTGGGCTTCCCCACCGCCAACGTCGAGACGCTCCCGCACACCGCCGTCCCCGCCGACGGCGTCTACGCCGGCTGGCTGCACGCCCAGGGCGAGGCCATGCCGGCCGCGATCTCCGTCGGCACCAACCCGCAGTTCGACGGCACCGAGCGCACGGTCGAGGCGTACGCCATCGACCGCGTCGGCCTCGACCTGTACGGCCTCCACGTCGCCGTGGACTTCCTCGCCTTCGTGCGCGGCCAGGCGAGGTTCGGCACGCTCGAGGCGCTGCTGGAGCAGATGGCCGCGGACGTCGAGCGCTGCAGGGAACTGGTGGCCGCGGCCGGGAAGCCGTAGCCCCACGGCACGCCCCCGCCACCGCCGGCCGACGGCTCACGACCCATGGGCCGCTGGACGCGGACGCCGTCCCGGCCGGGGCCCGACGACGGGTCGCGGCCGCGCACACGAAAGCGGCCCCTGGCAAGGGGCCGCTCACGTGGCGGGGCGGACGGCCCGCCCGAGGAGCCTTACTGCTGCCCGGGGTGTCCCGGGTGTCCGGGCTGTGGCTGTCCGGGCTGCGGAGGATACGGCTGGCCCGGGACCTGCGGGTAGGCCTGCCCGGGGTACTGGGCCGGGGGCTGCGCGGGCTGGCCGTAGGCCTGTCCGGGCTGCGGCTGCTGGGGGTAGGGCTGCTGGGGGTAGGGGCCCGGCCGGCCCGGGACGGGCCCGCCCGGCAGCGGCGGGGCGGCGACCGGCGGCGGGTTGCCGTCCGAGGTCCACAGTCCGTGCGACTGCTGATGACGGACGAAGTCCTCGGCGACCAGCGCCGCGAGGTTGAAGTACGCCTCCCGCACCTTCGGCCGCATCATGTCGAGGTCGACCTCCGCGCCGGCGGCCAGGTGCTCGTCGAACGGCACCACGAGCACACCCCGGCACCGGGTCTCGAAGTGCGCCACGATGTCCTCGACCTTGATCATCTTGCCGGTCTCGCGCACTCCCGAGATGACGGTGAGGGACCGCGAGACGAGATCCGCGTACCCGTGCGCGGACAGCCAGTCCAGCGTCGTACTGGCGCTGCTCGCACCGTCCACGGACGGCGTGGAGACGATGATGAGCTGGTCGGCGAGGTCCAGCACCCCGCGCATCGCGCTGTAGAGCAGACCCGTGCCGGAGTCGGTCAGGATGATCGGGTACTGCTTGCCGAGCACGTCGATCGCGCGCCGGTAGTCGTCGTCGTTGAACGTCGTGGACACCGCCGGGTCGACGTCGTTGGCGATGATCTCCAGACCGGAGGGCGCCTGCGAGGTGAACCGCCGGATGTCCATGTACGAGTTGAGGTACGGGATCGCCTGGACGAGGTCCCGGATGGTGGCGCCGGTCTCGCGCCGCACACGGCGGCCGAGCGTGCCGGCGTCCGGGTTGGCGTCGATCGCGAGGATCTTGTCCTGCCGTTCGGTGGCGAGGGTGGAGCCCAGCGCGGTGGTCGTGGTCGTCTTGCCCACCCCGCCCTTGAGACTGATGACGGCGATGCGGTAGCAGGACAGCACCGGCGTACGGATCAGTTCCAGCTTCCGCTGACGCTCGGCCTCCTCCTTCTTCCCGCCCAGCTTGAAGCGCGAACCGCCGGCCGCGGGGCGGCTGCTCTTCGCCTTCTGCCTCCTGCTGTTGAGCAGCCGGTCCGACGACAGCTCCACGGCCGCGGTGTAACCGAGGGGCGCCGCGCCGGGGTTGGTCGGCTGCCGCTGGTCGTGCTGAACGGCCTGCGGCCAGACGGCCCCGGTACGCGGATCGACGGGCTGCTGCGGCACCTGCCCGGGGTGCGGGGGCTGTGCCTGCGGCGGCACTCCGGGCTGCTGCGCCGGTGCGCCGGGCTGCTGCTGGGGGAAGCCGTAGGCACCGGGCTGGGCCGGGGGAGTGGGCGGCTGGGCGGGGGTGCCCTGCTGGGGGAAGCCGTATCCGGCCGGGGGAGCCGGCGGCTGGGCGGCGGGTCCCGGCTGGGGGAAGCCGTATCCGGCCTGCGGGCTGGGTGCGGGCGGGGTCCCGGGCTGCTGCGGGGCGGGGGTGCCCTGCTGGGGGAATCCGTACCCCGCCTGCGGAGCCGGTGGCTGCTGCACGGGGGGTTGCTGCGCGGGCGGCTGGGGGAAGCCGTACCCGGCCTGCGGCGCGGGCGGGACAGGGGCGGCCGGGGGGTTCCAGGCGGCGGGCGCGGGCTGCGGAGCCTGCGGCTGGAACGGCGGCTGCTGGACAGGCGCGGCCGACTGGTCCTGGGCCGCCGCGGGCTCGGGCCGGGGTTGTCCGGGCCCGCCCGCTCCCGCCGGCTGGGGGGCGGGTACGGGCGGGTCCTGCGGCGGCTGTACGGGCCACTGGGCCGCGGGCGCCGGGACGGCGGGGTGCGCCGGAGGCACCGGCGGAGCCTGTGGCACCGGGGGAGTCCAGGCGGGCGGGGCGTCGGACACGGCCGGGACGGCGGCCGAGGGCGCGCCGTCCTCCTCGACGTCGGTCACCGGCGTGGCGCCCTCGGGCGCGGCGGCATCGTCCGCGTCGGTCACGGGGGACCCGGCGTCCTCGGCTGCCGTGTCGCCGACCGCGGAGGCTTCCCCGGTCGCGACGCCCTCGACGTCGTCGACGTCCTGAGGCTCCTCGGCCTCCCCGGTGTCCCCGGCCTCGGAGGTGGGTACCTCGCCGAGGCCGGGGACACCGGACGGGGCGGAAGCACTCTCCGCGTCATCGGTGTCCGAGGTGCCCGCCGCGACGCCGGAGACATCGGCGCTGCTCTCGGGGGCGTCCGCCCCGGCCTCGTCGCCGGCCGGCTCGGGCCGCGGCTCCGCCTCCGGCGTCGCCGCGGCATCGCGCTCGGCGATCTCCCGCTTCAACGCGGCGGCGGAGAACCGAAGCGTGGCGCCGCTCTCCAGATCCCCGTTGCCGGGCTGCGCCTCCTGCTCACCCGCGGCCGCCGGCGCGGACCACTGCGACCGGAACCCGCCGGCCGGGACGTTCGGCACAGCAGCAGGGGAGGCCGTACCGGATTCCGTGCGCTTCTCCTCCCCTTCCGGTTCCGGCCGCTGCGGCTCGAACCCGCTCCCCACCGGAAGCCGGGGCACGGCCACCGGCTCCCCGGAAGGCGGCGCGGGCGGCGTGAACGGGGTGCCCGGCGCAGGCGTGTGCGGCGGCGGAGTCAGTCCGGGCAACGGCGGAACGGGCCCGGCGGAAGGGGGAGCCGAGGGAACCGAGGGAACCGAAGCAGGCGAAAAAGGGGACGAACCGGAAGACGAAGCGGGTGAGTTGGGCGAACCGGACGTACCGGAGGCGGTGGGGGAACCGGAGGACGAGGGCGACGCCCCCGACTCCGAACTCCCCGAAGCGTTCTGGGTGTACCAGGCCGGCGGCGCGTAGTCGATGGTGAACTCGCCCGTCGTCTCGATGGCGGACTCCGCGTCGGGCTGGTCATCGCCGGGTGTCGCCCAGCCCCCGCGCGTCCCGTCCCGGTCGCTGCTCACAGTTCCTCCTGGTGTGGTCGAGCACCCTCGTGCCGTGCTGAGGCGACCATTTCTCGTCGTCCGACGTGTCCGAAAAGGAAACGAAGTCGTCCGAACCGGCCCTCCCTGTAGGACGCCGATGTCTGGCCCCCGGGTTCTGGCGTCGCGCCGGGTACCACCCTAATCACCAGTAGCCCTGCCCCGTCAGCCCTGCCCACCTCGCGGCAGCTGCGGTTCGCGGCACGCACGGTCACTCACCACTCGGCAAACACCCGCAGATGCGTCAAACCGCACATGGGGCCCAAAGAGTTGTGAGCCGTCCGGTCAGTCCATGCGACGCGGCGTTCCCACCAGACCGATCTCGGCATCCGTCGGCTGCGTCATCACGTACTGCCGGTCCCGCTCCGTGCACCACAAGGTGACGCCGTCGGCGAGGGTGGGAAGTGACTCGTACTCGGCTCGGGGCAATCCCGTCACCCGCCCGATCTCCACCGCCTCATCGGGCGAGACGCGTTGCACACCCACCAGGCGTGCCTGACGCGCCAACCTGGGCGCAACCGGACTCAGATAGGGCAGAAGCGTGAGGACGGACTGCCAGGGCGCCGAGGTCACCCGCCCGCGCGGCGGTCGCATGCCGCAGTCCCGGATCACCAGGACGGGACCCGTCGCCGAGGCGCCGAGCGGAGGTACCCGGCCCACCTCGTGCACGGTCATCCCGGACTGGCCGCCGCCGACCGCCTGCACGACCTGCGCCCAGTGCCCGGGCCGACCGGTCTCCACCGCGACCCGCGCCCCCGTCGCCGCCGCGCGCAGCGCCAGCACCTGTGTCGTCCACAGACCACCGATGAGCAGGATGTCGAACGGTGTCGGGCGGTTCACTCCGAGAACAGCGGGCTGTCCCTCGGCGTTCACACCCACCACGACACCGTCGTCGCCTATGGGCAGGGCCAGCACGTCGGCCTCGGCCAAGGGCAGCGTGTGCCGTGGATGCCGGGGTCCCAGCAGACCGAACCCGGTGCGCAGACGGTCCCGGAGACCGACGGGCGGCTGTGTCCCGGCGACCGGACCGGCCGGTGCGGGGGATGTCGGCATGACCATCAGCGGGCACCTCCGAGCGGCAGAGTGGCGAGCACACCGGGCAGTTGCTCCCGGTCCAGACGTACGATCCCGGTTCGCGCCCGGCGTGCGGCATGCTCCAGTGCGCGGCGGGCAGCGGCCAGCTCGGTGCTGCTGCGGCCGGTGACCCGCACGTGGCCGGTGACCGCCACGTCCCGCTGCCCGCTGCGGGCCAGGGTCAGGCTGAACGTCGTCGCCAGCGCGGGGACCGCCGTCAGCTCGGCGACGAGCTGGGGCAGACCGTTGCCGGGGCCGCCGAGCGAGGGCCAGCGGCGGACCCAGTACGTGGTGTGCCTGCGGTTGTCGCAGCGCCAGCTGCGGCTGGACTCCTCGGTCCGCCGCCGGGGCGCGTCGCTCTGTCCGGCCTGGGCGGTCACCATGGGGTTGGCGCACGCCGACGTGCTGATGGCGGCCGTCAGTTCCTCCTCGGTCAGCAGGCTCGCCCGGAAACCGGCGCCCGTCAGCCGACTGGACAGGTGCTCCGCCGACCGCACCAGGCACTTCTGCGCTCCGAGGATCCCGCCGCCACGCGCGGCCACCGCGTCGGGGCAGAGTTCATGGTCGAGTTTCAGCGCGATCCACATGATGCGGACCGCCGGCGAGACGGTTCCGGTCTGCAGCTGCTGGTAGTTGGTCACCACGACCGACTGCTGGGGCAGGTGGGGCGCGGGTGCGGGCTGAGTGTGCAGCACGATCTGCGCCGACTCCAGACGGATGCCGTCCACGTCCAGCGCGTCCCGGACCAGAGCGAGCGGGAGCGGCCTGCGGCCGCGCTCGGCACGCAGGGCACCGGCGTCGGCCTCCACCTGAAGGACGGCGCTGAGGAAGCTCCCGTCACCCACCATGCCCGTCGGCCGCCGGTCGCGGTCGCCGCCGTGGCTGTAGGTGTGCGTCCGCAGGTTCGGCTCGCACTCCACCGCGGGGACCAGACCGGGGTCGACGTCCTGCGGCACCGGGGTCTTCGCCGCTCTCCGGAGGCGGGCACGCAGAGCCAGCCGGCTGCCCAGCCAATCCGGCAGGGAGTGTCCTCTGCGCCGTACGACCGCAAGCCCGCAGAGGAAGACGGCGACGACGGCACCCGGCACCAGGACGAAAGGGCCGATGAGCCAGCCGCACACCACCAGGGTGACCGCCAGCTCCAGCAGCACCAGCCGCTGGACCAGGAAGGAGCCACCGCGCCCCGAACGCGTCCGCAGACGGGGTGCGACGGCCCTCGACGTCGCCGATTGCGATCGCGACCGGGTCCGTGGCGCGGAAGCCATCACTGAAAAACCCCCGAACTCTCCCTGAAACACTGCCCGCGGGAAACCGGCAGGGCCCCAGCACCCTACCCGTGCCGCACACCCGAACGCGCAGCAGGCATAGTAGGAGCCCGGATCGACAGTCGGGGTTCCAGAGACAACCGGGGGTGTGGGGACGGATGTTCAGTGGCCACCCACTGATCATCCACCGATCCTCCACTTCCTCGCACGGGGAGAGATCGAGAGCAGATGGCATCACGGCGCGATGAACTGAACGCCTACACCTTCGCGAAGCGCCGCACACTCGCGTCCTTCCTGCAGCCCTCCCCCTCGGGCTCGGAGGAAGACGCCCCCAAGCCGCTCAGGGCAGTCGTGCCGGGCGTCATCGTCGCCGTCGTCGTCCTCGCCGTCTTCGGCGCGATCGGCCTGTTCAGCCCGACGGCCCCGAAGGGATGGGACGAACCGGGGGCGCACGTGATCGTGGCCAGCGACTCCACCACGCGGTACGTCGTGCTCAGGACGGAAGGGAAGAAACAACTGCACCCCGTCCTCAACATGGCGTCCGCGAAACTCCTCCTGGACCCCGACAAGGACAGCGTCATCACCGTCAAGGAGAAGGTCCTCGACAGCGGCGAACCACCGCACGGCGCCACGATCGGCATCCCCTACGCGCCCGACCGGCTGCCTTCGCCCGAGGAGGCCGAGGCCGCCAAGCGCTGGGCGGTCTGTGAGCGGCCCGGAGCCGGCGGCCGCGCCATCCAGAAGGCGGCGTTCGTCCTCGCGGAGAAGGAGTGGTCCAGGACCGAGGGCTCCGGCAAGCTCTCCCGGGGCGAGCTGATGTACGTCGTCGGCCCGGACGGCACCTCCCCGTACGTGGTCGACTCCCGCGGCTACGCCTATCCGCTGGCCGATCCGGCCGACAAGGAACTCCTCAAGGCCCTCGACACCCAGGGGCGCGCCCCGCAGCGCGTGTCCCAGGAGTGGCTGGACACCCTTCACCGGGGCGACCCGATCTCCGTCCCGGAGATCCCGGGCACACCGGGTGCGCAAGCGGGAGCCGCCGAGGCCCTCCGCCAGTACGACAAGGTCGGTATGGTCATCAAGGCGTATGACGGCCGGCGCATGCAGTACTACGTCGTCCTGCCGGGCGAGGTGGCACGCGTCTCCGAGTTCACCGCCACCCTGCTGCTCAACAGCGGCGACCTGGTCGGTGTCGGGCAGGCGGGTGAGGCCCAGCAGGTCAGCCCCGGTGCGGTCGTCGACAGCACGGACTTCGAAGGGGAGCGGAACTGGCCGTCGTACCGGCCGAAGACGGTCAACGACGGCACCGCCGCGACGTCCGGCCGCAACACCGTCTGCAACGTCCTGCGCTCGGTGGACGCCGAGAAGGGGAGGACGACCCTGTCCACCTGGGCGGGCACCGGTTTCCCGGCGGAACTGCCCACCGGCTCGTCCAGCGCCTACGTCACCCCGGGCTCCGGTCAGCTCTACCGGCAGTTCCAGGGTACGGAGACCGGCGCCGGCGGGGTCTTCCTGGTCACCGACACGGGGCTGCGCTACGCCCTGCAGTCCAACAGCGACAGCGCCACGGACGACGAGGGGATCGGAACCTCCGACAAGCAGCGTGAGCAGGGGCTCAACGAGGCCAGGATCGCCCAGTCCCGCCTCGGCTACGAGAAGGTGCCCCCCTCTCCCGTCCCGGCACAGTGGTCGACGTTCCTGCCCACCGGCCCGCGCCTGTCGGAAGCGGCGGCGCGGCAGCCGCAGGGTTCCTAACCGCCACGGCCCGTCAGGAAGCGACCAGTCATGCCGACACATATCCGCACCGGGCGCGACGCCACCGAACGGACCGACGACGTACGGGCGGTCCGACACCCTCGCGCACTGTCGCGTACGACGGTGACCGTGCTCGCCGCGACCGTCCTCGCGGGGACCGTTCTCGTGTTTCCGGCAGCTCCCGAGGCACGGGCGGACGACGCCGGACGGTGCACGTTCCCGTCCAAGAAGTACGAGGGCCGGCCGTGGGCACTGCAACGCGTCAACCTCGACGCGCTCTGGGCACGGTCGAAGGGGGAGGGCGTTCGGGTCGCGGTGATCGACACAGGCGTCGACGTGAAGAACCCCCAGCTCTCCGACGCCGTCGACGCCTCGAAGGGCAGGAACTTCCTGCCGTCGAAGAACGCCAAGGGCGAGAGGATCGAGCGCGGCAACGCCCAGGGCACCACCGACACCGTCGGCCACGGCACCCGCGTGGCCGGCATCATCGCCGCCCGCCCCGCCGAAGGCACCGGCTTCGTCGGCCTGGCACCCGAGGCCACCGTCATCCCGATCAAACAGAACGACGCGGAGGGCAACGGCACCGCCGAGACACTCGCGGCCTCGATCCACCATGCCGTCCGGGCGGGCGCCGACGTCATCAACATCTCCCAGGACACGGCCAACGCCGTCCGGCCCGACCCGAGCCTGGAGGAGGCGGTCGACCACGCCCTGGACCAGGAGGTCGTGATCGTCGCCTCGGCCGGGAACGACGGCCTCGGAGGCAACGTCAAGGTCACCTACCCGGCCTCCTACGAGGGCGTTCTCGCCGTGGCGGCATCCGACCGCAACAACGAGCGAGCGCCCTTCTCCCAGTCCGGTGAGTTCGTGGGCGTGGCCGCCCCCGGCGTCGACATGGTGTCCACCGTCCCCGGCAACGGCCACTGCGCGGACAACGGCACCAGCTTCTCCGCACCGTACGTGGCCGGGGTGGCGACCCTGCTGAAGGCCAGGTTCCCCAAGTGGACGGCCCGCCAGATCGTCGCCCAGATCGAACAGACCGCGGAACGCTCGATTCCCGGCCACGACCGCCTGGTCGGCTGGGGCGTGGTCGACCCCGTCAAGGCCCTCACGGACGTCGATCCGGCCCGCCCCGTGGAGTCGCCCCGGGCCGAGGAAGGGGAGATCCGCGCGGAGGCGCCCGCCGTGGCCCCCCTGCACTTCGGCGAGACGGCCGAGGAACGCAACACCCGTCTGGGGACGTACGTGACGGTCGGCGGCCTGGTCCTGGTGGCGGGCCTGACCGGCACGGCGGTCGCGGTCAGGGACGCACGACGCCGGCACGGGGGCCGGGGAGGCCACGCCTGACACAACTGCCGGTACTCCGCCTCGTCCTGGCCGCCGTGCTGCTCGCGACGGCCTGCATCAAGGCCGGCCGCGTACGGGCCTGGCGCGAGTCCCCCAATCCCCCGGCCCCCGACGTCCCGGACGCAGCCTTCGTCGTCACGCGCCTGGTGCTGGTCACGATGGCCGTGGTCCTGACCGTCACGGGCGTCCGCGTCCTGGCAGTCGGGGACGGCGCGGGGAGCGGAGCGACGACGAACCGACCAGTGTCGTGGAGCAGGCTGTGACGGCTCTGGACGGCACGTGGAAACGAGGTCATCGATAGCAGCGGCTCCACGGTGATCAAGAACGCGGCCGTGGACCACGGCGGCGTCGACGCCCTCACCCGGCCGCCGACTCGACCTTCATGGTCACGGGCAACGGCGCGGGAACTGCCTGTTGCGTCCACGTACCACGCACCCCCTCCAAGGAGGACGACTGGCTGTTGTCCCCGGGCATCGACGGAGGTGAGGGAATGACGGTACCGGCTCACGCGTACGCGGCGACGAACCGCGAGGGCACCTGCTGATCCGCCTGCCCTCCTAGCTCCCGGCTTACCTCTCCCTCAACGGCAGATGGCGGAACGCTCGACCGCCCGGGTGTACTCGGTGATCAACTCCTTCATCGCCGCCGAGTCGTCCACGCCGTCGGCGTAGACCTGCGCGGTGGCGAACAGAATGTGTTCAGGACGCTCCGGGTTGCTGCAACGCGCTTGCTGCACGGCTCCCGTGCCGGTGAGCAGGGAGTCGCTGTCATCCGTCAACACGGCGGACTTCACCTGTGGTACCCCCTGGGCCACGTCGACGACGGTGTCACCTTCCTCCCACCATTCCTGGCTCACTCTGAGAGCCATCTCGCCGTCGACATTCACCTGGCAGCGCTTCAAGCTGGGTACCGGGTTCTTCTCGTGGACGTCGATCTTGTCTCCCGGCGGGAGCAGCTCAGTGGTGACGTCCGAGGGCAGCGAGATGCCGCAGAGGGATTCGGGGACGTCATAATTTTTCTCCGCGTCAGGCCCCGAGCATCCGGTGAGTACGCCGACCGCCGTGAGCACGATTGCGGATGCTGTGAGTCGTCGGGTGATCAGACCGAGCATATTTCAATCTACTCAGCTTGACACTCTGGACGGCGCATCACAGTGGGCCGCTTCGTGGGAGCGGGAGGCGGCTTCCTTGGTCAGAACGATCAGGTGCTGCCGAAGCTCTGAAGGGTCCGCTTCTCCGTGCTGCTTCAGTCGAACAATCACGCTCAGGTGACGATTGACTCCATGCGAAGTGCAGGGGACGTAGATGGCGGACACCTTACTGGAGGCTACGGCTTTGTCCCCGGCAGGGAAAGATTCAAGTGAGGCCCGAGGAGCAAATTGTTCCACAGCCTCCCGTACCCAGCTGTCCGTTTCACGGTATTCCAGCATCTCGGCCCTGGCCGAGAGAAGTTGTTCTCCATCCCCGCTGACGAAGCACGAACTCGCGTATGAGTCGTCCCGTTCGCCGATGCGAGGATCTGTTGTGCTGTCGTTGAACGAGTAGGATGCCTTGTCCGGCAGAATGGCCTTCAGGGTGGAAACGGCATCGGTCTTACCTCCGAGGGAATCGCATACTTCTTCTGCGCGGATCGCTCCCTTCTTCTTGAACGGTGGAAGGGAGAAGTGGTGGAAGGTGGTGGCTATGATAGTCAGAGAAAGTGCCGATGCTGCCACGAGCAAGACCTTTTTCCTGGTGAGATTCAATTCCTCATCCTTCTGTGTCGAGTGACCTGAGAACTCCCTCGCCTTCAAGGTATTCATGTACCTTGGTGCGAGCGCTGTTGAAACCACTCTCTGCGGACGTCCCCACGGACGCCTCAATAAGCGGATAGCGTTGGCCGCCGGCCTCGCCGGCCTCGCCGGCCTCGCCGGCCTCGCCGGCCTTCCGAGCTGCCTCTTCAGCCAATCTGTAAGTGGAGTCTCGGGGGAACTGTCCTTCAGCAGGGGTGCGGGTGGAGCTTTTTACTGCAGTGTTTCGGTGCAATCAGGAGATTTTTCGACTTCCTTGGTGTAGGAAATGATGAGATGTTTCATGGCGTCGGAATCCATGTGTTTTGAACCGGATGCCTGCAGAGCTGCATACAGTTCCTGTCCGCGGACCTCGTCCACACACTTTTGAGTTTTCCCAAAACCCTCATTTCCGGAGTACCGGAAACGGCCGCCCTCCGCTGAAAAATTGATGTCCTCAAGTGTCTGCCCTGAAGCGAAGTACGTAGTGGTCCTTCCCTTGGGCAGCCATTCGTGGGTAGTTGTCAATATGAGCGTGTCGTCCACCACGACCTTGCATGTGGTAATCCATGAACGAATCTCTTTTCGAACCTTAATTTTTTCCCCTGGAGGCAAAAATGCGGTTAGTTCATCGGAGACCACCTTAATTCCGCACAAGCTGCGGGGTATCGTGTAGTTGCGATTCTTTTCATCGGCGCTGCAGCCGGTAAGGAAGGAGAGCGGGAGGCTGGCCGCAAGAATAGAAATGATTTTTCGCTGCATTTTCTTTCGGTGGTGATTCATGAGTGTCTTTCTTCTGTTGTAAGGCTATGAGTAACTTGTGATACTGTCAGGGGACTGGCCGTTGACAATGTCTCGGGCGTTGAGATAACCCTGGCGATTTGCCGTATGCGCAGCCATGGCGGCATCCCCCGAGTCAATTGTGTGATACTCGTCGGCTGCTGCGCGTGCGGCAGCCGACGTAATGGCGAGATTTCTTTTCATGCCTTCCTGCCAGAATTGCCCACCTGTGGTCTGGGCCGCTTGCTTGGCCTGCCCCTCGGCGTCTTCGAACACCGCCTCCAGAACGACGTTGGTCGCGGTACCGGTGCCTCCACCGACCACAGCCCCGATCCAGGGTGTTGCAATGAAGGACGTACCCACACCGACCACGGTGCCGACCGTGCCGGAAATCGTGTTCTTCCGCTGGGCGACCGCATGCTCGTAGCCCTTGTCCTTGTCCGATGCTTCCTTGCCAATGGCCTCCTGGACGCCAAGTCCAAGTGTCCCGGAGATTTCCCCTGACCTACCAGCAATTTGCTCAATGAGTAACTGGTAATTGTCGGATACCCGCCGGTCCGGCGGTAGGTCGGGATTCAGGTGGTAGTCCATGAGGCGCCCCATGTATTCTTTCTGACCGACCTCCACGGCAGCATACCCCTCTTCGTTCCGTCCGATAGCGAAAAGGAGCTTGGTTGCGTCCGTGTGGGCGAGTTCTGCCTCTGCGCCGGCGATCGGATGCAACTTTTCGATGTCTCGCCAGTCTTCGGACCCCGGGTCCCTCTTTACATCACTCAAGGAGCGGTTTAGGTCGGGAAGATACTCAGAAGTGATCTGGCCGATACTGTCGGACATGTATCCGTTATTGGTCAGTCGCTCGGGGTCGTCCGCAATAGAGACAACCAAGCTCTCCATGAGTTTCGCTTGCTGTGCGTTGTGTAGTGGTGTATCCGCCGTGGGCATCTCACCCGCCGGATGTCCCGTCGTCGCAGCTTCCAGTGCCAGGGCCAAGTTGTTCTGACCTGTATGGAGATCATCTCCCTTGGCATTCTTCTCCTGGGGCCACTCCCGCTCCTCGAACAAGTACTGGAAGTTGGACAGTGAGACCTTTCCGTTCTTGCCGTCGTCGTCGGTGTCCCGCTCGAACGGATTGTCTGGGTCATTCTTCGACACGAACTGCTGGTTAAAGAAGTCGGTGGCCGCGTCCGGGCTGTTGGACAGGCCTTTCAGGTAGCCCGTCAGCGGGTCGACCCCGCTGTCCTCCCCGATCCGGTTGAGCCGCGGAGCCATGGGACCGCTGTGCCAGGCGGTGTTCGCATGCTCACCGTTGCCGGTGAACTTGCGCTCGGTGGCCATGAGCTTCGTACCGTAATCCTTGAGGAAACGGTCGTCGTAGTCGCCGGTCCGCATGAGGTTGCTCATGACCTGGAAGCCCATCGGGCCGCCATGGTTGCCGTAGATCGGCTTGTCACCGATGTCGATCATCGTGCGCTTCCAGCCCGCCATGGCAGCCGTATCGCTCTGCGTGGCGTTCGCCAAGGTCGTGCCCAGGTTCCGCTGCAGGTCGTCGAACTGCTCCAGACGGTCGCGCCCCAGTTCCCAGTTGCCCCTGTGCGGATCGCTGAGCCCGGCCCAGAACTCCAACGTCTTCTTGGGCCCGAGCGCTGTGGCGAACCGCTCGGCGAACAGATCGTCACCGACGTACTTCTTGAGCCCGGCGTTGATCCTGTCGAAGTCCTTGACCGTCAGGTCGTCGGGATTCTTCTTGGCGAGCGCGGCCAACTGGTCGGCCTGCTTGAGCGCCTCGGCGGCGGAGTCCCGGTCCGCGTAACCGGCGTCGGAGAAGCCCGTCTTGCTCTGGTCGACCAGGGCCTGCAGAACGGTCCTGGCCGAGTTGTCGCTCTCGGTGGCCTTGTCTAGGATCCCCTGGATCTCGTCGCGAAGGGCCGTGATGTCGCCCTTGCTGTCCTGGTCCATCGCCCTCCGCGCCTCAGGAGGAGCGTTCGTGGTGACCGTGAAGCCCCCTTCGTGGCCGATGACCGTGAGGTTCCTCTTCCGGCCGCCATCGAGGGCGTCGACGAGTTGCCGGTGGTAACCCTTCAGCTCGCCCACCGTGTCGCTGAGGATCTTGTAGATGCTCTCCGCCTGGGTATGGGCGTCCGCGAACTCGCCGGCCGTCTTACCGATGAACTCCTTGGAGACCTTGGCGTTCACGCCGGCCCAATCGGCGTTGTTGGCACCCTTGCGCAGATCGTCCTCGGCGTCCTTCTTCAGGTCCCCGAGGCTCCTGACGAGCGTCGACCAGTCCTCGACGGCGTCGTCGAGCAGTTTGAAGTCGGCGTCGCGGAGCGTGTCCAGTTCCATGGGTATACATCCTGGGAGGGAAACGAAAAGCAGACTGGGGGAAGGTGGTACGAGCAGCGATGAGTGCGGGACGCGGCAGAAGACGCCCTCAGCGTTCCACTACTCCTCTTTCTTCTTGCTCGACTCCCCATAGATCGTGTTCTTCTCGCCCGGAGCCCCGACCCGCTCGTCGAACCCGGCGTCCAGGGCGGCGATGCTGCTCATCCGACGCTGGATGTAACCCTCGTCGTTGTCGTGCAGTTTCTTGGTCACCCGCATGTGGTTCGAGATGTGGGCGCACGCGTCCATCAGGGACTTGAGCTGCTCCTCCCACCGGTTCGACACGTGCTTGAGCCCCGCGCCGAGCGCGAAGCCCTGCTTCGACAGGTCGGCGGCGGCCGAATCGCTGCTGGGCACGGCGACCCGCGCCTTGTCCCACAACTGGTTGTAGAGCCCGAAGGCGACCTTGCCGATCTTGGTGAGTCCGTCGTTGGCGACCTTGAGGTCGCCGTACGCGCTCGGTCTACCGAGGCCGCCGGAACCACCGCCCCCGTCCAGCTGGTTGAGCTGCATCTGCGTGGAATCCTGCTGCCGCTGCAGGGCGTCGGCTTTGAGCTGCTCCCACTCGGCCCATGCCATGGACGGTTACCTTCCCGGTGTACAGGATCATCAGTGCCGTTGCCGGCCGGACGGTGCTCAGCGGTGTCTGGGCTCCGGCACGAGTTAGCAACCCACCCGAGAGCACCGAGACGCTGCGGCTCCCATAACCAGGTTGCTGACGTAAAGGTTCCGGGTGGATCCGCCCGTTCCGGGCGAGATGACAGGTGAAGCGCGCCTTGATGCCGGCAGCATGCCCGCATGGGCGGTGTTGATGAGGACATCGTTCGAGCCCCGGCCGAAAAGGCACCTCCAAGGCACGGATGTAACTGAGTTGGCACACATCACGATTGGCTCTGTCGTACCCGTTGGCTAGAGTGGCGATCACGACTGGTTTGCGAACGTAGGGCGCACAGCTGGCCAACTGGCCGGTCTCGGCCGATGGTGTCACGGGGAAACGGGGAGGAAGCGACGTGCTTCCAGCAGAGATGGTGGGGGGCGTGTCCGCCACCAGGGCACTGAACCTGGAAGTCGCCGACGAGGCGCTGACCACGTTCGTGAAGCGTGTGGACGGCGTACTGCGCGACCTGGAGAGCTCCGCCGCCCACCCCACACGGGTCGGCGGCCAGACCATCAAGCCCACGTCGCTGAACAGCGGCAGTACGGCCGCCTTCCCGGAGGCGCACGGGCTGTACCTCCAGTACAACCGCGTCCATGAGGAACTGACCTCGCTCTCCAGGACACTGCAC
This sequence comes from Streptomyces sp. NPDC016640, assembly GCF_043076215.1. Lineage (NCBI taxonomy): Bacteria > Bacillati > Actinomycetota > Actinomycetes > Kitasatosporales > Streptomycetaceae > Streptomyces > Streptomyces sp. NPDC016640. Next base: position 26,235 of record NZ_JBIBRG010000009.1, on the reverse strand, counting down.
CTGCAGATCGAGGCGATCGGCATCGCCGTCAAGGGCGCGCACGTGGGCTTCGACAACCTCGAAGAGGAACAGCGCCGTCGTTTCTGGACCATCCAGGCGCAGATCGGGCAGATTCAGGACGCCAGGGACGGCGAGCAGCGCGCCAAGGGCGGGGACATTAGCGGGAGCCTGTGACGATGACCGACAAGAAGCACGAGGCGGACCTGGAGCGGGTCTCCCAGCAGAACTCCCTCACGGACTTCACCCGGGGCGTCGAGGAGCGGCCCGCGATCGACCCTCTCAGCAGGCTGATCCGCACGGCGGTCGAATCGACCCCCGTCGGGCAGGCCCTGCAAGGGCGTACGAACTTCGAGAACCACAGCCTCAACGCCATGGTCGACCTGGTCGAGCAGACCGACCCGGAGGACCTGGAGTCCTCGGGCAAGGCCCTGTGGGCGGCGCGGAACGCCATCAAGGACGCGGCCAAGGAGCTGGACGGCCACATCGAAAGGGTGCACTGGGTCGGGGAGTCGGGCGAGGCGTTCCGCAAGTGGGGGCGTTCGCTCGTCACCGACACGTACGCGTTGAGCGAGTTCGCCGGCGGGGCGGGTGACCAGATCACCGCCGCGGCCATGGGCCTGGCGGACGTCCGCAAGGCGATGCCCCCTCGCGACACCCGCGCGGAGGCCATGCGACCCGGCCAGTTCCCGAAGGACGAGCGGGTCGAGAGCAACGACGAGTACACCGCGGCCCTGAAGGTGGAGAAGAACCGTCAGGAGGCGATCAACCAGATGAACCGGTTGTCGTCGTACTACGCGGTGTCCGAGGAACAGCTGGCGGCACTGGAACCGCCGAAGTTCAAGACGATGCCGAACGTGGGTGTGCCGAAGCCGGAGCCTGAGTACAGTCCGGGACCGGGTCTGTCGGACGGATCATCCGGAGCGCCGACCTCCGGTGTGGCCAGGGAAACCACGCTAAGAGGAGTCGAAGGTCACCGTCCGGCAACCGTTGCGGAAGGGCATGCTGCTTCGCAGACCATGCAGGGTCTCGCGGTACCCAGTGATGCTGTCACGAGCCCGAGCGTCGACTTCGGCGTTCCCGTCGGGACAACCATCGACAGTGTCGGCACACTGCCGCCCCCGACAGCGGTTGCCACAGGGCAGACGCCGCCCAACGGCGTTCCCGGCGCCGCGAGCGGGACGGCCAATCCGGTCACGAGCGGTTTCGGCGCCTCGCTCCCCCCGATCCTCTCTGGCCGTTCCGACGGGCGGCCGAGCGGCGCGCGCGCTTCCTTGCCTGTCACGGCTCAAGGCCGAACGAGTGCGGTTCATGGGAGTGCTTCGGGCGTGACGCCAGGACCCGCGGCGGGCGGAGCGCCTTTGAATCAAGTGGGTCGAGCAACAGCCGCGGGGACGGCGACCGTTCAAGGCAGAACCTCAACGGCCCAACCGTTGCCCATGGGGCCGGGGGTGAGTGGTGGCACGCCGCGGACCGGCGGTACTGCGACGCCTCGGGCGGCAAGCAGTATGGTCACCGGTGCCGGCACCACGGGCGGCGTAGTAGGCGGCCGTCCTTCGACTGTTGCCGGGGGCCCGGTGCGAGGCGGGCAGAGGATCCCTTCGGGCACGGTGGCCGGTGCCGGGACAGTCTCCGGTTCCCGGTCCTCGGTCGGTGGGCCCGGACAGTCCGGTGTCTTCGGGACGGCTGGTTCTCCGGCACGCCCCGGTTCGAGCACGGTCAACGCGCGCGAAGGCTCGACTGTGCCCGGAATCGTCGGAAACCCTGCTGAGCGACACTCCGCCGCCAGCGCAACACGCAACGGCATGACTCAGGGCGGAACCGGCCTGGTACGGCGCCCCGGTGGCCAGGTCGGGCCTGGTGAAGACCGCAGAGCGGAGAGAGCACAGCGGTCCTCGCGCGTGGCCGGAGACGAGGGGACGGGCGAACCCGGCAAGCCGCGGCACGATACGCCGCCAGTCAACTAAAGCGCTAGCGAGGACTCACCACACCATGAAGTCAGGGACACGTCGAGGGCGACGAGTACGTGCCATGGGCGCCGTCGTGAGCGCTCTGGTCACGGCGAGCGTGGCGTTCGCCCCAGGTGCTGCTGCCGCCGATGTCCAGTCGGAGCAGTGGTATTTGAAGCCCATGCAGGCCGAGCAGATGTGGAAGGTCAGCACAGGCAAGGGCATCAAGGTCGCGATCATCGACTCCGGAGTCAACCCCCGTACTGATTCGCTCAGAGGGCAGGTACTCGCCGACGAAGTACCCGAAAACGTTGCTTACGGCGCCACCGACGACTACGACGGCCATGGAACAACCATGGCCGAACTGATCGCTGGTACCGGAGCGAACGGTGGCATCCAAGGGCTTGCGCCTGGAGCGAAAATCGTTCCCTATCGGATCCAAACAAAAGATCAGCAGGACGGTGAGGAAAAACGGAAAACGGCTACAGAGCTGGAAGCCCTTCGAGCGGTTGCGGACACCGACGCGCAGATCGTCAGTATGTCATTCGGCTCAGATATCGCTTACCCTGAGATTGAAGCCGCGATCAAGCGTCTCGCCTCGAAGGGCAAGCTGTTGATTGCTGCCGTGGGAAACGATGGTGAAGAATTCATCAATTACCCAGCCGCTTACCCGTACATCCTGGGTGTCTCGTCGATCGATGAATCCAGCAGGGTATCGGAATTTTCCGCCTATGGGCACTACGTTGACCTTGTGGCCCCAGGAGAGAACATCCCGGCATACTGCCGACCCGATTTCACTACCTACTGCCACGACCTCCAGGGCACAAGCCAAGCCACTGCCATCACCGCAGCCGCCGCCGCCCTCATCTGGTCCGCGCACCCCGACTGGACCGCGAACCAGGTCACCCGTGCGCTGATCGACACCGCGGGCCGTAAGTGGGCGAAGGACAAGCCGACGCAGAAGTCCGGGTACGGAACCATCCGGCCGCGCGTGGTGCTCGCAGACCCGAACTACGACGCAGGCGACCCCTACTCCGACCCGCTCGGGAAATGGAACAAGACGGAAGGGGAGAAGCTGGTGACGGAGATCGCGCCGTCCGCGGCTCCTGCTTCCCCCTCTGCAACAGGCGGGTCACAAGACGCGGGGTCCACTCCCGCGGACAAGGCAGCCGAAGCAGAATCGAAGGCGGAGACCGTGTCCGCGGAATCCTCGGACGACGGCAACACGCTGTGGATCGCCCTGGGCGCCGCCGCGGCGGTGATCGTGATCGGCGGGGCCGCCTTCGGAGTGCTGCGCGCACGGCGCGCACGGTGACACCGGCTCCGCCGCCCACTCGTACCCGCCCGGCTCGAGAAGGCCGGAAGGCCGAACCGGGCGGGCACCCACGTATCACCGCCGTAAGCCACTGAGTCACAACAGCTGGAATCCAGAACAGAGACAGGGAGGGCCGGCTGACCATGGCCGTCGACCAGAAACTCGAAGATGCAGCGGTAGTCAAGCTGCAGAAGGACATGTACGAGAAGTTCGAGAACATCCGGAAGCGGGTGCGCAGCCTCCAGGGTGTGATCGACAGCCTCGAGGGGCAGTGGCACGGCATCGGTCGCGCCGCGTTCGACACCAAGCAGTACGAAATCAACACGTCTTTGCAGAACATGGGTCGCGTACTCGCCGATGTCATCGACGCGATGACCACGGCGCGCAACATCAAGGACAGCAAGGAAGACGAAGTCCGCGCCTCCGTGAACAAGATCAACGTGCTGGACGGCGCCCCCACGGTGCAGTCCTCCCCGTTCAGCTCGTTCTGAGCCGGCGGAATTCCCGGTAATCGGTCGACAGCGCACACGAGCGAGACGAGGTAGACAGAGATGAGCCGTAACAACGAGGGACTGCAAGTCGGCTATGACGGTCTCGACATCGCGGCGACCACCATCGCCAACGAGGCGAAGCAGCTCGAGGAGGACCTCCAGCAGCTCCGGCAGATGGTGGTCAACAGCAAGCAGTACTGGGCGGGCAAGGCGCAGGACACCTTCGACGAGAAGCTGCGGCGCTGGGACAAGGAAGCCAGCGACATCCACCAGGCCCTGATGGGCATCGGCCAGGTCGTGGGCTCGTCCGGCGGTACGTACATGGAAGGCGACCTGGCGGCGTCCCGATACCTGCAGTGACCCTTTTCCCGTAACCGGCCGTCACTCGTCATGATCGTCGGATCGGACTGGACTCCGCCGTCCCCAAGTCCATGCAACCGTGAGGCCCCTGGCAGGAACGATCTTGCGACAGAGAGATCCGGCCGAGGGGCCTCACGTGCTGACCGGCGTCACGTGCGCCGCCGTACTCGATGTCCGTCGATCCATCGCCGAGGCGTCCACGGCGTGTGTGAATGAGTCAACTCCCTGCTCAGGACTACCTTAAAGGCCCTGCGGTGGATCCCTCTCGACACCAGCAGGATCCCTAGATCGACGCCGTGGCCCTCTTTCTGTTTCAGCTCGAGTAGGGCCGGACCATGTGAATCGTCCGTTCGCTCGACGTAAGACCGGAGAGTGCCGCACGCCTCATCTGCGCAGCGTTCCGCCTTCCGGCCGGTGCAGTCCTCAGGGTCGGCAGCCGAGCTTTTTCTTGTAGGCGTCGAAGTAGGAAGGGACAAGCTTTTCCAGCAAGGCTTGTGACTCTTTGTTCCACCTCATGTCCTTGACTTCTACGGACACGACGTCACCCTCCTTGCTGACCCCAGGGCACGGGATCACCGTTGCTACCCCGCGATGCCATGAGGCGTATGCACCTCCCTTGAAATAGCGCAAGTTTTTCACCTCGTAGTCCTGGAAGAGGTCGCGCAGTCCATACCCGTTCTTGTGCCAATTCCCGTCGCTGACTACGGAGTCGTTTCCGTCTACGTACATGTGGCAGAACTGGCCCTCTGCAAGGCTGAAGGGTCCGGTGTCCTGTTCAATTTTGTCGCCGTCGTCGAGCAGGGATTCCAGGACGTCTCTGGTGGCAGGGATTCCGCAGATGTCGTCCGGGACGGGATATGAGAGTCCTTCGTCCGATGATTGGCAAGCTGTGAGCGTCATTGCGAGTGCGGTGGCGGTGAAAATCTTTTTAAGTTGCAAGGATGATCCCCTCATTCTGTTTTTACTTGGCCTGCGGGGAATGGCTGATCGAGTGACAGGTCGACTGTTGAGGTAGTTTCACGTTCCGTCGCCCGAGGAGTTCCATTGAGCGCCATCAGAGTGACTGACGCCCGCTTGAGTGCGAACGGCTCGTTCGATGGCCTCCCTGGTCCTCGCGTCAATTTCTCCATGATGCGCAAAATAGGTAGTCACGGCTACCGTAGATGCCTCGGCTGCCGCTTTCCTTCCTTCTGAGTACTCCTTTCCTGCGCTGATTTCGGCCTTGTCCGTCGTGTCCTTGTTGATGCTCTTCAAAACGCTTTCAGTTACATCCTCCGCCAGCCAATTGACTGGTTCCCCCACGACAGAGAAGGGAGCGGGAATAGCCCCAGTCCCCAGCCCTACGATCCGGTTGACCCACTTCGCATTGTCGGCTGCAGCCTCGTTGAATTCCTTGTTCTCGGCCGTTTGGTAGTCGTAGATCGCGTCGGCCCGCGAGTTACTCATGATCCCTGCGATGGCGGCCCCCGGCGCGACTAGATCCCCGACGCGTGCACTGTCCTCCGGGGTGATATTTTTCCCCTCCACCCGCAGGAACTCATGCACCACATTCGTCGTGTACGCCTGCTGCGCGGAAGTGATCGCACTGTACGCATTCGGATCCTGCCCCACCAGGCCCAGGAACTTCTGCGCGTCCCCGTACCCGAGGTCGGCGGCTGCTCCATTGACCGGGAAGGTCTTGCTGTCGGAGCTCTCCATGTACATCGACCGCTGGAAGTCGCCGATGTAGTCCGCCGAGATGTTGCCCAGACTGTCCCGCAGTGCGTAAAGCGGGCCGGTCTTCTCCTCCTCCAGGTCCCCGTTCATGTTGTGCGTCAGCAGGTCCGGGTTCTTGGTGAACTTCTCCACGATGTCGTGGACCAGCTTCGCCTGCGCCTCGCTGTGCTTGACCGAGGGGTCGATTGTGCTGCTGTCGTACGGGTGACCCGTCGCGGCGGCCTCCAGGGCGTGGCCGAGGGCGTTCGGTCCGAAGTTGAGCGCGTTCTTCGTCGCCTCCTCATCCGCGAGGAGGTGCTGGCTGTTCGTGTCGACCGTCCACTCGAAGTCCTTCTTGGTGAAGAGGTCGAGGTAGGACTTGAAGTCCGTCTTCTCACCGGACTTGATCGTGCCGTCCTCGTTGTACGCCGTGGGCTTCTCGGTGAAGAACTGCTCGGCTGCCTCAGGGCTGTGCCCAAGGGCCTCGAGCACGCTGTTCAGCGGATCGTTGCCGCTGCCGAGCTTTCCGGAAGGGTTGAACCCGTAACGGTCGTCGCTGCCGGCGGGCTTGCTGGACATGAAGCGGTGCGGATCGTCCTGGTGGAGCTGGGTGACGTGTTCCGCGATGGGGGTCAGGAACGCCGGATCGTAGTTCCCGTAGCGGAGCAGACCGCCCAGGACCTGGTATCCGTAGGGCTTGCTCCACATGCCGCGTTCCCACTCGATCTCCTGGGTGCCCAGCTTGCGGAACTCCGCGCCCCACCACGAGGGCAGGTGCTGCCGGTCGCCCTTGATGCTCTGCGGGGTGTAGGGGTCGGTGGCGTTGGCCAGGGCGTGGCCCATGTACTTCTGCAGGTCCTGAACGCCGGCGAGGCGGGTCTTCGAGGCGTCCTCGCCGGTGCCGTCGATCGACATGGCGGCGTAGAACTCGAGCGTCTGCCTCGGTCCGCCCAGCCCTTCGAAGAACTCGGTCGCGAACTCGCCGTCCTTCTCGCGTCCGTTGTGGCGCAGCAACCTGTTCAGTTCGGCGAGTTCGCGGTCGGTCATGTCCTCGCGCCTCTTGGCGAGTTCCAGGGCCCGCTCGACCTGCGCGTCATCGAGTGAACCGTACTTCGCGTGACCGGCGTTGTACGGGTCGCTTCCGTGCGCCCGCTTGAGTGCCAGCTTGGTGGAGATGTCGATGTCGTTGGCGTGCGCGACCTTTCCCGTGATGGAGTCGGCGTAGCGCTGCCGGTCCTGCTTCGTGTCGTCCTTGCCGTCCTTCGCGTCGGCGCCCGACTTGGGCTGGACGCCCACGCTCACCGTTCCGTCGCGGTTGTCCTGAACGGTGTATCCCTTGCCCTTGGCCTCGTCGGTGAGTGTCCTGACGCTCTTCTGCAGTGCTTCGAGTTCACGGTGGGCGTCGTCCAGGACCTGGAAAATGCTGTTGGCCTCCGTGCGGAGGTCCGCGAACTCCTTGGCGGTCCTGTCCACGAACCCTCGTGTGACGCCGGCGTTCACGCCTTCCCAGCGTGCTCGGTCGGACTTCTTCTTGAGGCCGTCACGAGCATCGGCCTCAAGCTGTTTGAGGTTGGTGACCGCCTTCTTCCAGTCCGCTACCGAAGTCCCCAGCTTGCCGAGGTCGACCTGCATCAGGTCGGCGTAGGTGATGGACATGCCTGAGCTTCCCCCGTGCTACTTGAAGTACTTGCCGAGCTCCGAGGCGGGCACCGCGGACCCGTTGCGGTTCCTGATGACGGCGGCGATCTCGGCGTCGTCGTTGGCGTGCCGCTTCTTGCTGTAGTCCAGGTGGTTCGAGATGTGGGCGCAGGCCTGACGGACCGCCTTCACCTGGCTCTCCCAGACCGTCAGCGTCGTCATCAGTTCGTCGCCCATGGTGAAGTTGGACTTCGACAGCGCCGATGCCGCCTGGTGCGTGGAACCGGCGTGGTCGGAGTTCATCCCGGAACCGGCGATGTCCACCTTCTTCACGAGGTCACCGTGCAGGACGAAGGCGTCATGTCCCACGGCGCCGAGGTCGTCCTGCTGTACGACCAGGTCGGGTGTGCCGCCGGTGCCCGGTCCTTGAGCGGGCGCCTGGTTCACCTGCATGTGCGTCGGCTGCCGGTCGGCAGCCTGAGCCTTCAACTGTTCCCACTCGTCCCACGCCATGGGTCCCCTCCTCCGTTGTCGTCAGCAGGACACGGCCATACCGGTTCTCTTCCGGTTCTCTTCCGCGCGGCGCTTTCGGGAGAAGCCGCGACGAAGCCCTCAGCCAGTCTCCGGCCCCACCGGACCGGAAACAGCCGGTACGGTCAGAAAGCCTCCTCCGTCACCAATCCCGTCTGCACCAGCGGCCGTCCCCGTCGCCGGGAGACGAACACGCCTCGTCCCGGAGGCATCGGACGCGGACGCACGCCGCCCAGCAGGTCGCCCTCGGCCGGATCACCGCTGAGGACGACGCCCTGCGCGCCGAGTTCCTTCAGCCGCTGCATGAAGGGCTCGTATCCGGAGCGGCTCGCGCCCGCGGTGGAACGGGCGATGATGAAGCGCACGCCGACGTCCCGGGCGAGGGGGAGCGACTCGGTCAGGCCGGCCAGGGGGTTGCCGCTCGACGTGGCCACCAGGTCGAAGTCGTCGATGACGATGTAGACCGTCGGCCCCTGCCACCAACTGCGGTCGCGCAGCTGCTGCGGCGTGACGTCCGCGGTCGGTGTGCGCCGCTGCATCAGTTCGGCCAGCGCGTCCATGTGGTGTTGCATCTGGTTCGACATGGGGACGTACTCGGCCAGGTGCGAGGACGGGGTCACGCCCAGCAGGGAACGCCGGTTGTCGATGACGAAGAGCTTGCAGCTGTCGCCGTCGTAGCGCTCGGTCAGGCGCCGGATGAGCAGCTTCAACAGGTTCGACTTGCCGGACTCGCTCTCCCCGAACACCAGGAAGAAGGGATCCTGCTCGAAGTCGACGAACACCGGTTCCAGGTTGTCCTCGTCGAGCGCGAAGGAGATCCCCTGGCGGGGGAACCGGTCGCCGGGAGGGAGCTGGTGGGCCGGGAACTCCCTCGGCAGCAGGCGCACCGCGGGAGCACCGGGCTGCTGCCAGTGCCGGGCCACCTCGGTCCCGAGCGCCTGGGTCGCCTCCGCGAGGTCCGTGTCGGAGGACAGGCCGTCCATCCGCGGGACCGCGGCCATGAAGTGCTGCTTCTGCGGGGTCTGGCCGCGGCCGGGCACCCCTGTCGGCACGTTGGCCGCGACCTTGCGGTCGAACTCGGAGTCCATGGGGTCGCCGAGCCGCAGCTCCAGGCGGTTCATCAGCTGGTCCTTGAGGTTGCCGCGGACCTCCATGGAGCGGGAAGCGGTGAGGATCAGGTGGATGCCGTAGCCGAGGCCGCGCGTCGCGATGTCCAGCACGACCGGCTCCAGCGCGTCGTAGTCCGTGCGGAAGTTCCCCCAGCCGTCGATGACCAGGAAGACGTCGCCCCAGGGCTGGTCGGTGACGGAGATGTCGCCCCGCGCACGCCGGGCACGGAACTCGGCGATCGAGGAGATGCCCGCCGTGCGGAAGTACTCCTCCCGGCGCGTCATGACGCCGTACACCTCGGCCGTCGTACGCCGCACCTTCTCGGGGTCCAGGCGCGACGCCACCCCGCCCACGTGCGGGAGTCCCGCCACGGCGGACAGACCGCCACCACCGAAGTCCAGTCCGTAGAACTGCACCTCGTGCGGAGTGTGGGTGAGCGCGAAGGAGGCGATGACCGAGCGGAGCAGCGTCGACTTCCCGGACTGCGGACCGCCCAGGATCTGCATGTGGCCGGCCGCACCGCCGAAGTCCAGCCACAGGGGGTCGCGGCGCTGCTCGTACGGCTTGTCGACGAGGCCGACCGGGACGACGAGCCGGCCCGCGCCCTCGTAGCCGGGCTGGGTCAGGCCACGGCCGGGCACCTCGGCGAGGCCGGGCAACAGCGCGTCGAGTGACGGCGGGGTGTCCAGTGGAGGCAGCCACACCTGGTGCGCCGCCGGGCCCTGCGCCTCCAGGCGCCGCACGACGACGTCGAGGACGGTGTCGGCGAGTGCGTCGTCCGGTTCCCCGTTCGTCACGCCACCGGACGCATCATGCTGTTGCGGAACCGCCGCGTACCGCACCGGAACCCGCGCGGCCGTGAACAGCACGGGCCGGCGGTCGACGGGCAGGGGACCGCCGTGCGACGCTGCCCGGTCGACGCCCGAGCGGTACACACCGGAGACATACGCGGCCTTGAAGCGCACCATCTCGTCCGTACCGAACTTCAGGAAGCCGGAGCCGGGCACGTTCGGCAGCTCATAGGCGTCCGGGACGCCGAGTGCCGCCCGCGACTCGGCCGCCGAGAACGTGCGCAGACCGATCCGGTACGACAGATAGGTCTCGAGTCCGCGCAGCCGGCCCTCCTCCAGCCGCTGCGAGGCGAGCAGCAGGTGTACGCCCAGCGACCGGCCGATGCGGCCGATCTGCACGAACATCTCGATGAAGTCCGGCTTCGCGGTGAGCAGTTCGCTGAACTCGTCGATCACCAGGACGAGGGACGGGATCGGCTGCAGCGGGGCACCCGCGGCGCGGGCCTTCTCGTAGGCGTGGATGTTGGCGTAGTTGCCCGCGTCACGGAGCATCTCCTGGCGGCGGTTGAGCTCACCGCGGATGGAGTCCCCCATCCGGTCGACGAGGGTCAGGTCGTCGGCCAGATTGGTGATCACGGCCGCCACATGCGGCAGTTGGGCCATGCCCGCGAAGGTGGCGCCGCCCTTGAAGTCCGCCAGTACGAAGTTGAGGGTCTCGGAGGAGTGGGTCACGGCGAGGCCGAGCACCAGGGTGCGCAGCAACTCCGACTTTCCGGAACCGGTCGCGCCGACGCACAGGCCGTGGGGGCCCATGCCCTCCTGCGCCGCCTCCTTGAGGTCGAGCATCACGGGCCGGCCGTCCTCGCCGACGCCGATCGGCACCCGCAGCCGCTCGGACTGCGAGCGCGGTCGCCATGTCCGCCGCGGGTCCACCGCGGCGGCGTCACCCAGATTCAGCAGGTCGGTGAAGTCCAGGTTGGCCAGGAGCGGTTCGTCGTCGTCCCCGCCCGACGCCATGCGCAGGGGGGCGAGCTGCCGGGCCAGAGCCTCCGCGGCCTCGTACGAGAGGACGTCGGGAATGCCCTCGTAGATCATGCCGTGCGCCGCCTCGAGGCGCAGATCCTTCGGACGGACGGTGATGGAGAGGTCGCCGCGTCCGGCCGTGAGGTTACCGGGCACGACCTCCAGCACGGTCACGCCCTGCAGGCCCTCCGGACTCGCCAGCAGCGACGTCGGCGGCAGCGAGACGCCGTCGAGCACGACGACCAGGTGCGGCTGTTCGGGCACGGGCGGCCCACCCGGGTGGAAGCGCGGACGGCCCTGGAGACGGGACGAGAGCAGCTCCTCCAGAAACATCGGGTCGGTCGTGACGAGACGCACGCTGCCGGCGCCGTCCGCGGCCGTCGGACACTGCACGTGGGGCAGCCACTTGGCCCACTCCCATTCGGGTGCCGACTCACGTCCGGTGGCGACGGCGATGACCAGGTCGTCGGGGGAGTGCAGCGAGGCCAGGGAGGCGGTGACGGCACGGGCCGTGCCGTGCACGCTCTTCGGTTCGCCGCTGAGCGTCACGTGGTAGAAGGCGCGCAGGGAGACCGCCATCGGGAGGTCGTCGAGGGTGCTGTGGGTGGCCGCCAGGCGCTGCATGGCCCCGGCGGTCAACGGTTCCAACTGGTCCACCGGAGCGGTCTCCGGCGAAATCAGGGGAGTGGCCAGGGCCTGTGGGCCCAGACCCACTCGCACCTGCCCGAAGTCCGCGTCACCGGCGCGCCGTTCCCAGACCCGGCTGCCCTCGGCGACCAGGGCCCACAGTTGCTCCGGTGAAGGGTGCAGATAGTACTGGGCGTCGCGCTGGGCCTTCGCGGTCTCCTGGGCGGCGAACCGGACCTGGGACAGGTACCTGAGGTAGTCCCGGCGCAGGTCCGCCAGCTGACCCTGGTTGCCGCGACGGTAGCGAACCAGCATCGCGACGCCCATGGCGATGGTGGAGGCCACCATCACCATGCCCATGATCTTCATGAACGGCTGGGCCTGGGGGTTGAAGAAGAACACCACGGACCCGCCCATGCCGAGCATGGGCAGGAGTTGCATCAAGGCGCCCTCCTGCTGACCGCGCGGCAGTTCCGGAGGCGGTTGCAGCACTACTTCGTTCGTGGGCACGTCCTTCGGCAGCGCACGCGGTGGGCGCTTGACGACGATGTGACTCACTCGCACCAATTCCCTTGCCGAGCCGATCCGTTCCGTCAGCCGCCCCGTGTCCGGCGAACGTCGATCGCGTTGCGCGATCCTACTGACAGCCGCTGACGGCCGTGGACGGTAGGGTGCCGTGAGGCGCGTGAGCAGTTGCGAACAAGCCCACTGAAGTCCGTGCACCGCCCGACAGTCCGTGCACCGGGCGGCACGTGGCACACGTGCGGTCCGTGCGGAGTGCGACAGGTGGCCCACGTGCGGCACGTGGCACTCGTGCGGTCCGTCGGCTCGCCTCCGAGGGGTGGTCGGCGGACAGATCGGCAGATCGGCAGATCGGACGAAAGTACCGCCCAGGGCCGTGCGCGACGGTACACGCCGGTCCGCAGTACCGACGAGGGGGAACAGCAGGTGAGCATGACGGCCTCCACGCCGGCCGGTACGGCCGGCGGACCGGGCACCGGAGCCCCGTCCGGGGCAGGCACGGGATTCGGCTTCTGCCGGGTCACCATCGTGGCACCCGACAGCCGTATCGACGTGGCGCTGCCGGACGACGTGCCGGTCGCCGACCTGTACCCGGAGATCCTGCGGTTCTCCCAGCAGAGTCCCGCCGAGGGCGCACCGGTCGGCTACCACCTCGTACGCCGCGACGGGACCGTCCTCGACAGCGCCCGGTCCTTCGCGGCCCAGCGCATCCTGGACGGCGAACTGCTCACGCTGCGCCCGTTCTCCGAGTCGCTGCCACCCGCCGTCTTCGACGACGTGTCGGAGGCGGTGGCATCCGCCGTCAGCCGTGACCGCACCCTGTGGGACGGCGAACTGACCCGTGTCTCCGGTCTCGTGGCGGGCGGCGTCCTCCCGGCGCTGCTGGCGTTCGTGGCCTGGAGCTCCCAGGTCCGCCACGACATGCACGGTCTCCAGGGCATCCTTGCCGCGATCGCCGGCGTTCTGCTGACCACCTTCGCGTGCGTCCGTGCGCGTGTGTACGACGATCGTGGCTCCGCGGTCGCCCTGGGACTGGGGGCTCTGCCCAACATCGCCGTGGCCGGCTCGGGACTGCTGCCGCTCGCGGAGGGCCAGGGCATCGGACGGCTCCAGTTCCTCCTGGCGTGCGCGGCGGTGCTGGTCGCCTCCGTCCTGCTCGCCCTGGTGTCGCCGGGTGGCGACAGCCCCTTCGTGGCTTTCGTCCTCGCTTCCGCGATCGGCCTGCTCACGACGTTCCTCGCGATGCTGACACGGCTGGAGCCCATGGAGACGGCCGCCGTGTGCGCGCCCCTGGCGGTGTGCGCCCTCGCCTTCCTGCCGGGCCTGTCCGTGCGCTTCGCCCGGCTGCCCATCGGCTTCGAACCGCCCAGCGCGTCACGCGGTTCCTACCGGACGGAGGAGCAGGACGCCCCGGAACCCGTCGACACCCGGCGCATCGCCGCCCAGGCCCGCCGCGGCCACGAACTCCTCGTCGGACTCGTCGGTGGATGCGCCTTCGTGTCCGTGGGGGCGTCGGCCGTCCTCGGCTTCTCCGGCAACGTCTGGGCGCAGCTTCTCGCCCTGGCCACCGGCGTCGCGATGCTGATGCGCGCCCAGCTGTTCCGGTACACCGCTCAGGTCGCCCCCACTCTGGCGGCCGGACTCGCCTGTCTGGTCCTCCTCGGCCTGGGGCTCGCGGCGAACCCGCCGGCACACGACTGGCGCGACGCGATCCAGGGTGACACCACCGCCCTCGACGTTCGCAGCGTGTGGCTGACGGCGGCCGTGGCCGCGGCCATCGCCCTGGTCACCGCCATCGGTCTGATCGTCCCCCGTCGCGGCGTCACGCCCTTCTGGGGCCGGTTCATGGAGATCGCGGAAGTATTCGTCCTGCTGACGCTGGTCCCGCTGGCGCTTGCCGTCTTCGACGTCTACGCGGCGGCCCGGTCGATGACCGGTAACTGATTCCCCGCTCTCCGGTGGAGGGCGGGCAGGGGTCCCAGGTACGCATGGGCGGCACACGGAGTGCCGCCCGTCCCCGTCTCACCCGGCGTCGCGTCCGCCGTTCCGCGGGGCCGGCTCCAGGTCGAACTCCCCGTCCCGCGCCCCCAGCACGAACGCCCGCCACTCGGCCTCCGTGTACCGCAGCACCGTGTCCGGGTCGAGGGAGGACCGCATGGCCACGGCGCCGCCGGGCAGGTAGGCGATCTCCACCCGCTCCTCGTGTTCCTCGGTGCCCGGCGCGCTGTGCCATTCGGCGCCGGAGATGTCGAGGGCGTAGAGCTCGTTCTTCTCCCGCTCCTTGCGTGCCTTGGTCTCCTCAGCCGTCTCCGCCATGTCGCAGCGACCCCTTCCCGACGTACGAACGGTCCGAGCGATCACCTTAGTGGCCTCCCGCCTCCGACCTGGCCGGTTCGGCGGACCGGGCGAAAGGTGCCCGCAACCGCCTGGTACCCTGAGTGACGGCCGTTCGTGTACGCACCCCCGGAGCGATTCCCCGCCCTGGAGGCCGCGCCCAGCGGATCCCCGCCTTCCGAGTCATGGAAGACCCCCCGAGACGCAGACCGGGGGCACTCGGTGGCCACTCACAGACCATGAGGAGTACGCGTGTCGCTCGACGCCGCAGTGAAGAAGCAGATCATCTCCGAGTTCGGTACCAAGGAGGGTGACACCGGCTCTCCCGAGGTCCAGGTCGCTCTGCTGTCCCGTCGGATCTCCGACCTGACGCAGCACCTCAAGACCCACAAGCACGACCACCACTCCCGCCGTGGTCTGCTGATCCTCGTCGGTCAGCGCCGCCGGCTGCTGCAGTACCTCGCCAAGAAGGACATCCAGCGCTTCCGTGCGCTGGTCGACCGCCTCGGCATCCGCCGCGGTGCGGCGGGCGCCAAGTAGGACGCCGTGAAGGGAGCGGTTCCCGGAGAGATCAGGGGACCGCTCCCTTTGCCGTACGTGCGGAGTGTCACCTCCCCTTTGTAGTGTGGTGGCACAACGCAATACGTACGACTCGGTGTGATGACCCGTACCGCATCGGGTACGCGGTTCCATGGGCATCACCAAGGACGTCACCAGACGTCACGACGCACGAGGAGAAGCGCGCCCCGCCGCCGCCGGTCCTCGGTAGTGGCCCCCGGGAGAGTGAACCCCGGGTGCTTCGATCGAAGACCGGCCCGCACCAGTGGAGCGCTTCTCCGCCACCGTCCCCCCGCCACACGGGCGAGGAGGGACGAAAGACGACAAGTAACGGAGAAAACCTGGTGGAGAACGAGACCCACTACGCCGAGGCCGTCATCGACAACGGCTCCTTCGGCACCCGCACCATCCGCTTCGAGGCGGGCCGCCTGGCCCGGCAGGCCGCCGGTTCCGCCGTGGCGTACCTGGACGACGACACCATGGTGCTGTCGGCCACCACCGCCTCCAAGAACCCCAAGGAACAGCTCGACTTCTTCCCGCTCACGGTGGACGTCGAGGAGCGGATGTACGCGGCCGGCAAGATCCCCGGCTCCTTCTTCCGCCGGGAGGGCCGGCCCTCCGAGGACGCCATCCTCACCTGCCGCCTCATCGACCGCCCGCTGCGCCCGTCCTTCAAGAAGGGCCTGCGCAACGAGATCCAGGTCGTCGCCACGATCATGGCGCTCAACCCCGACCACCTGTACGACGTCGTGGCGATCAACGCCGCCTCCGCGTCCACGCAGCTGGCCGGTCTGCCCTTCTCCGGTCCGATCGGCGGCGTCCGCGTCGCGCTGATCAACGGCCAGTGGGTGGCCTTCCCGACCCACACCGAGCTCGAGGACGCCGTGTTCGACATGGTCGTCGCGGGCCGTGTCCTGGAGGACGGCGACGTCGCGATCATGATGGTCGAGGCCGAGGCCACCGAGAAGACCATCAAGCTGGTCGAGGGCGGCGCCGAGGCGCCCACCGAGGAGGTCGTCGCCGCCGGTCTGGACGCCGCGAAGCCCTTCATCAAGGTGCTCTGCAGGGCCCAGGCCGACCTCGCCGCGAAGGCCGCCAAGCCGACCGCCGAGTTCCCGATCTTCCTGGACTACCAGGACGACGTCTTCGAGGCGCTGACCGCCGCCGTCAAGCCCGAGCTCGCCCAGGCGCTCACCATCGCCGGCAAGCAGGAGCGCGAAGCCGAGCTGGACCGCGTCAAGGCGCTTGCCGCCGAGAAGCTCCTGCCGGAGTTCGAGGGTCGCGAGAAGGAGATCTCCGCCGCGTACCGCTCGCTCACCAAGCAGCTGGTCCGCGAGCGCGTGATCAAGGAGAAGAAGCGCATCGACGGCCGCGGTGTCACCGACATCCGCACCCTGGCCGCCGAGGTCGAGGCCATCCCGCGGGTGCACGGCTCGGCGCTGTTCGAGCGTGGCGAGACCCAGATCCTGGGCGTCACCACTCTCAACATGCTCCGCATGGAGCAGCAGCTGGACACCCTCTCCCCGGTGACCCGCAAGCGCTACATGCACAACTACAACTTCCCGCCGTACTCCACCGGTGAGACCGGCCGCGTCGGCTCCCCGAAGCGCCGCGAGATCGGCCACGGCGCCCTCGCCGAGCGCGCCCTGGTCCCGGTCCTGCCGGCGCGCGAGGAGTTCCCCTACGCGATCCGCCAGGTGTCCGAGGCGCTCGGCTCCAACGGCTCGACGTCCATGGGCTCGGTCTGCGCCTCCACCATGTCGATGCTGAACGCCGGTGTGCCGCTGAAGGCCCCGGTCGCCGGTATCGCCATGGGCCTGATCTCCCAGGAGATCGACGGCGAGACGCACTACGTCACCCTCACCGACATCCTCGGTGCGGAGGACGCCTTCGGCGACATGGACTTCAAGGTCGCCGGCACCAAGGAGTTCGTGACCGCCCTCCAGCTCGACACCAAGCTGGACGGCATCCCGGCCTCCGTCCTGGCCGCCGCCCTCAAGCAGGCCCGTGACGCCCGCCTCCACATCCTCGACGTGATGATGGAGGCGATCGACACCCCGGACGAGATGTCCCCCAACGCGCCGCGGATCATCACCGTGAAGATCCCGGTCGACAAGATCGGCGAGGTCATCGGCCCCAAGGGCAAGATGATCAACCAGATCCAGGAGGACACCGGCGCCGAGATCACCATCGAGGACGACGGCACCATCTACATCGGTGCCGCCGACGGCCCCTCCGCCGAGGCCGCCCGCACCACGATCAACGGCATCGCCAACCCGACGATGCCCGAGGTCGGCGAGCGCTACCTGGGCACGGTCGTGAAGACGACCACGTTCGGCGCCTTCGTCTCCCTCCTCCCCGGCAAGGACGGTCTGCTGCACATCTCGCAGATCCGCAAGCTGGCCGGCGGCAAGCGCGTGGAGAACGTCGAGGACGTCCTCGGCGTGGGCCACAAGGTCCAGGTCGAGATCGCCGAGATCGACTCCCGCGGCAAGCTCTCCCTCATCCCCGTGATCGAGGGCGAGGACTCCACCGACGACGACAAGAAGGACGACGCCGACCAGTGACGTCCCGTGGCTCGAAGGCGACGGCCCGCACCTCCTCGGAGGCGCGGGCCGTCGCCCGTACCCAAACCCTCATCAAGGGAGAGAACGGCATCGGCACGGTCCGCAAGACCACCCTCCCCGGCGGCCTGCGCATCGTCACCGAGACCCTGCCCTCGGTCCGCTCGGCGACCTTCGGCATCTGGGCCCACGTCGGCTCCCGCGACGAGACCCCGGCCCTGAACGGCGCCACCCACTACCTCGAGCACCTGCTCTTCAAGGGCACCGCCCGCCGGTCCGCCCTCGACATCTCCTCCGCCCTCGACGCCGTCGGCGGCGAGATGAACGCGTTCACGGCCAAGGAGTACACGTGCTACTACGCGCGCGTGCTCGACACCGACCTGCCGCTCGCCATCGACGTGGTCTGCGACATGCTCACCGGCTCGGTGATCCGCGAGGAGGACGTCGACGTCGAACGCGGCGCCATCCTCGAAGAGATCGCGATGACCGAGGACGACCCGGGCGACTGCGTGCACGACCTGTTCGCGCACACCATGTTCGGCGACAACCCCCTCGGCCGCCCGGTCCTCGGCACGGTCGACACGGTCAACGCCCTGACCGCCGACCGCATCCGCCGCTTCTACAAGAAGCACTACGACCCCACCCACCTCGTGGTCGCCTGCGCCGGCAACGTCGACCACCACAAGGTCGTACGCCAGGTCCGCGCCGCCTTCGAGAAGGCCGGCGCCCTGAAGAACCCGGACGCCGAGCCGATCGCCCCGCGCGACGGCCGGCGCGCCCTGCGCACCGCGGGCCGCGTCGAGCTCGTCGGCCGCAGGACGGAGCAGGCGCACATCGTCCTCGGCATGCCGGGCCTGGCCCGCACCGACGAGCGGCGCTGGGCCCTCGGCGTGCTCAACACCGCCCTCGGCGGCGGCATGTCCTCCCGCCTCTTCCAGGAGGTCCGGGAGAAGCGCGGGCTGGCCTACAGCGTGTACTCGTACACCTCCGGCTTCGCCGACTGCGGCCTGTTCGGCGTGTACGCGGGCTGCCGGCCCTCCCAGGTGCACGACGTGCTGAGGATCTGCCGCGACGAACTCGACCGGGTCGCCGGGAACGGCCTTCCGGACGACGAGATCGAGCGGGCCATCGGCCAGCTCCGGGGCTCCACGGTCCTCGGCCTGGAGGACACCGGCGCGCTGATGAACCGGATCGGCAAGAGCGAGCTGTGCTGGGGCGAGCAGATGTCGGTCGACGACATGCTGGTCCGGATAGCCTCGGTCACCCCGGACGACGTCCGCTCGGTCGCCCGCGACATCCTGGGACGGCGGCCCTCCCTGTCGGTCATCGGCCCGCTCAAGGACAAGCAGGCGTCCCGGCTGCACGACGCCGTCGCCTGACCCACTCCGGTAAGGGAGCAACGAACATGAGCAAGCTGCGCGTGGCGGTCCTCGGCGCCAACGGCCGGATCGGTTCCGAGGCGGTACGGGCGGTCGAGGCCGCCGACGACATGGAGCTGGTGGCCGCCCTGGGCCGGGGCGACAAGCTGGAGACCCTCGCGGAGACCGGCGCCCAGGTCGCCGTGGAGCTGACCACCCCCGCCTCGGTCATGGGCAACCTCGACTTCTGCGTACGCCACGGCATCCACGCGGTCGTCGGCACCACCGGCTGGACCGACGACCGCCTCGCCCAGCTGAAGGGCTGGCTGGACCAGTCCCCGGAGACGGGCGTGCTCATCGCGCCGAACTTCTCCATCGGCGCCGTGCTCACCATGAAGTTCGCGCAGATCGCCGCCCCGTACTTCGAGTCCGTCGAGGTCGTCGAGCTGCACCACCCCAACAAGGTGGACGCCCCCAGCGGCACCGCCACCCGCACCGCCCAGCTCATCGCCGAGGCCCGACGCCGGGCGGGCACCGCCCCGGCCCCGGACGCCACGACCACCGCTCTCGACGGCGCGCGCGGCGCCGACGTGGACGGGGTCCCGGTGCACGCGGTCCGGCTGCGCGGCCTGCTCGCCCACCAGGAGGTCCTGCTCGGCGGTGAGGGCGAGACCCTCACCGTGCGCCACGACTCCCTGCACCACAGCAGCTTCATGCCGGGCATCCTGCTCGGTGCCCGCCGCGTGGTGACCACTCCCGGCCTGACCTTCGGCCTGGAACACTTCCTCGATCTGAACTGAGCCCGGGCCGACCCATGCGCGCCAAGATCTCCTACGCCGTCACGGCCGCCGTCCTGGTCGTCTACTTCGTCCTGGTCGGCAGCCGCGGTGTGCTGCTCGTCGAGGCCGGCACGCCCCTCACCGTCACCTTCGGCGTCGCGGTGCTGATCCTGCCGGTCATCGGGGTGTGGTTCCTGTGGAAGAACACCGAGTTCGTCCGGGACGCCAACCGGCTCGCCGCGCTCCTGGACGCCGAGGGCGGACTGCCCGTCGACGAGCTGAAGCGCCTGCCCAGCGGCCGGGTCGACCGCGACTCGGCCGACGAGGTCTTCGCCCGGCGCAAGGCCGAGACGGAGGACGCCCCCGACGACTGGCGCACCTGGTTCCGGCTCGCCGTCGCCTACCACGACGCCCGCGACACCCCGCGCGCCCGCAAGGCGATGCAGCGGGCGATCAGCCTGCACAAGACCGCCCCCTGACCCCGGGCCGGCGCGGGCCCACGGGGGCTCGGGGACTCAGTCGCGCCGGTACTCGGCGGCCCACACCTCCACGGAGTCGGCCGCACGGTCGAAGGCCGACCGGTCCCGGCCGAGGAAGTCCGCGTTGTGCGAGGTCAGCAGCGGAGGCGCGGAATCCGTCGAACGCCCCCGCCGGGCGAGGACCAGCGCCTGCCCCTGCACCGTCCGCGGCAGCCCCAGCCAGCGCACCGGCTGCTGCACCGTCCGCGCGGCGACGACCTGCTCCCAGGGCGTCGTGCGCGTGGTGAGGAAGACGACGTGGCGCAGCCCCCGGGCGCTCACCCACACACCCATGCGCAGCAGCCGCAGCGCGGCCGCGACGACGGCCAGCGCGAGGGCGAACACCGTCCCGGCCGACGAGAGCTCCGCCGTCGCCGCGATGATCACCGCGGCGAACAGCACGAACGAGGCGAGCAGCAGCAGGAGCGCCGCCGCCCCCACGCGCCACGGACCGGGACGGTACGGCCGCCGCCAGCGGTCCCGGTCTTCATACGGCAGGGCGACATCGTCCGCCGTGTCGAACGCGCGGTCGGCCGTCAGGAAGGGCAGGGGCACGGCTGGTCCTCACTCGATCCATGCATGGGCTGTGCCCGGTGAGGCTACCGATCTGTGTCCCCGGTCACCACCTCCGGGGTCCGCCTGGCGCCCCTGCCGCGGAACGGGGCGGATCAGCGCCCGTCGGACGCCTGCGACTGCCGCGTCTCCGCGCCCGAGGGGCCGGTGGACAGCGCCGGCATCCCGATGACCAGGGAACCCACCAGCCCGGCGACGACAGTGAGCCCCAGCAGCCAGCGCCCGGCCAGCTGACCGGCGGAGGCCCGCTCGCGCGGCGGCGGGGTGACATTGCTGCGGAATCTGTCGGCCTCGGCGACGAAGGCGAACGGTACGGGTTCACGCCGACCGGACATCTGAGGTGCGTCTCCCTTCCGGGATCGAACGGATCACTGTCACCGGCACAGACGAACGGCGGCCCCGGAAGGTGCCCGCTTTCACCGACTTCGCAGAAGTTCGCCGCCGTTCACCGCCGTATGCCGCGTCCTGGTGCCGAAGAACCCCTTGCCGATGCGGCGTCGTAGAGTGGGCGCCGCCGAGAGACGTGATGGAAGGACCCCCCGCGCCGTGACCGACACCCCCGCCGACGACCTCAAGCCCGACTTCCGCAGCGATGTGACCGTCGAGCTGGTCAAGCACACCGCGTCCGACGCCGACGTGCTGTTCGCCGCCCGAGTCTCGACCATCGGCGAGCAGTCCCTGGCGGAGCTCGACAAGGACCCCGAGCGCTCCAAGGGCCTGATCAACTACCTGATGCGGGACCGGCACGGCAGCCCCTTCGAGCACAACTCGATGACCTTCTTCGTCAACGCCCCGATCTTCGTCTTCCGCGAGTTCATGCGGCACCGTGTGGGCTGGTGCATCGCCGGCGACACCGAAATCACCCTGGAGAGCGAAGCGGGTAACCTCCGGCGGCGCACCATCGCCGAGCTGTACGGGCTCTGGCACGCCGGTGCCGAGGACCGGCTGCCGCACTCCGCGGGCGGCGTCACCTGGCACGGCCGGGCCGGCAAGTGGACGGCACGGGTCAGGCACGGTGGGACCGATCATTATCTGGGGCTGTACGAGAACCGGGAGGCGGCCGAGTCGGCCGTGGCGGAGTTCCGGGAGCAGCACCCCGGCACCCGCCTGCGCAAGCTCGAGTCGGTGCGCCGCGACCACGTCCGCTGTTACGACGAGGAGACGCTGCTCGCGCAGCGGGCCAGGATCGTCGACGTGATCCAGTCCGGGGTCAAGCCTCTGGTCAGGATCACCACGGCTTCGGGGAAGGTACTCCGCTGCACGGTCGACCACGCGGTGTTCACTCCCGAGGGATGGTGCAAGGCGGGGGAGCTCGCCGTGGGCGACGCGGTCATGGTGGCGGGCACCGGCCCGGGTCCGTCCGAAGCCCCGGTTCCGCCCGGTCTGCGGCGAGGGATCGGAGTGTGGACCGCCATGCAGCGGGAGCGCCTGATCAAGGAGGTCGACACCTGTCATCTCTGTGGCCGGGACTTCCCCCGTGACCAGCTCGCCCTCGACCACGTGGTCCCTGTGGCGCGCGACCTGGTCCAGGCTCTCGACGAGCGGAACCTCGCCCCCGCGTGCGAGCCCTGCCACGTGACCAGGAGCGGTGGCGAACAGGCGCTGGCGCGGCGCGCGGGCAAGGTCGCGAAGACGGTCCCGGACCGGGTCGTCGACATCGTGGATGACGGCGAGGAGATGACCTACGACCTCTCCGTCGAGGGCCCGTGGCACAACTTCCTCGCCAACGGCATCGTCGTCCACAATTCGTACAACGAGGAGTCCGGCCGTTACCGCGAGCTCCAGCCGGTCTTCTACGTGCCGGACGAGTCCCGCAAGCTGGTACAGGAGGGCCGGCCCGGCAAGTACCGCTTCGTCGAGGGCACCGCGGCCCAACAGGAGCTGGTGGGCCGTGTCATGCAGGACTCCTACCGGCAGGCGTACGAGGCCTACCAGGAGATGCTCGCGGCCGGTGTCGCACGCGAGGTGGCCAGGTCGACGCTCCCGGTGGGCCTGTACTCCTCGATGTACGCCACCTGCAACGCCCGCTCGCTGATGCACTTCCTCGGCCTGCGCACCCAGCACGAGCTGGCGAAGGTGCCCTCGTACCCGCAGCGGGAGATCGAGATGGTCGGGGAGAAGATGGAGGCCGAGTGGGCTCGTCTCATGCCGCTCACCCACGCCGCCTTCAACGCCAACGGGCGCGTGGCCCCGTGAGGAGCTCCGTTCCGGCCGGCGGGGACACGTGTGCGGATCAACCGCGCGAGGTGTCCGTATTGCGGCATTTCGCGAAGTTCATCTAGCCTGATCAAACGGGCCCGGCACTGCCTGAACCCCCGAGCAGGCAGTGCCGGGCTCTCCCTGTCGTCGCACCTCGTCGCCTCCCCCTAGGGAAGACCCCGAGCTGAGCAACGAGTAGCGTGTAGCCCATGGCTCCGACCTCCACTCCGCAGACCCCCTTCGGGCGGGTCCTCACCGCCATGGTCACGCCCTTCACGGCGGACGGCGCACTCGACCTCGACGGCGCACAGCGGCTCGCCACCCACCTGGTGGACGCAGGCAACGACGGCCTGATCGTCAACGGCACCACCGGCGAGTCCCCCACCACCAGCGACGCGGAGAAATCGGATCTCGTACGAGCGGTCCTGGAGGCCGTCGGCGACCGCGCCCACGTCGTGGCCGGAGTCGGCACCAACGACACCCGCCACAGCACCGAACTGGCCCGCGCCGCGGAGCGCGCCGGCGCGCACGGCCTCCTGGTCGTCACCCCGTACTACAACAAGCCCCCGCAGGAGGGCCTCTACCGGCACTTCACGGCCGTCGCCGACGCGACGCCGCTGCCGGTCATGCTCTACGACATCCCCGGCCGCAGCGGTGTCCCGATCAGCACGGAGACGCTCGTCCGCCTCGCCGAGCACCCCCGCATCGTCGCCAACAAGGACGCCAAGGGCGACCTCGGCCGCGCCGGCTGGGCCATCGCGCGCTCCGGCCTCGCCTGGTACTCCGGCGACGACATGCTCAACCTGCCCCTGCTCTCCATCGGAGCGGTCGGCTTCGTCTCGGTCGTCGGCCACCTCGTCACCCCGGAGCTGCGTGCCCTGGTCGAGGCGTACACCTCCGGGGACGTCCAGAAGGCCACCGAGATCCACCAGAAGCTGCTCCCGGTCTACACCGGCATGTTCCGCACCCAGGGCGTCATGACCACCAAGGCCGCGCTCACCCTCAAGGGTCTGCCCGCCGGCCCCCTGCGCGCCCCCATGGCCGAGTGCACGCCGGAAGAGACCGAGCAGCTCAAGATCGACCTTGCCGCCGGCGGGGTACAGCTCCAGTAACCAGGCTTCGCGCGACCGCTCGCGCAGACGGACTTCACAACTGAACAGGCGGGCCACCGGTGCCCGTACAGCACAACGACAACTGCTTCTGCACGAACGTCACGCGCGCCACGTGCCCCACCGGTACGTGGCGCGCGTGTGTGAGGAGAGTCTTTTGAGTCATCCGCATCCTGAACTCGGCTCACCGCCACCGCTCCCCGAGGGCGGTCTGCGCGTCACCCCGCTCGGCGGTCTCGGGGAGATCGGCCGCAACATGACGGTCTTCGAGTACGGGGGTCGCCTGCTGATCGTCGACTGCGGAGTGCTCTTCCCCGAGGAGGAGCAGCCCGGGATCGACCTGATCCTGCCGGACTTCTCGTCCGTCCGGGACCGCCTCGACGACATCGAGGGCATCGTTCTCACCCACGGCCACGAGGACCACATCGGCGGCGTCCCCTTCCTCCTGCGCGAGAAGCCCGACATCCCGCTGATCGGCTCCAAGCTCACCCTCGCCCTCATCGAGGCGAAGCTCCAGGAGCACCGCATCCGCCCCTACACCCTCGAGGTGGTCGAGGGGCACCGCGAGCGCATCGGGCCCTTCGACTGCGAGTTCATCGCGGTCAACCACTCGATCCCCGACGCCCTCGCCGTCGCGATCCGCACCCCCGCCGGCCTGGCCGTGCACACCGGCGACTTCAAGATGGACCAGCTGCCGCTGGACAACCGCCTCACGGATCTGCACGCGTTCGCCAGACTCAGCGAGGAGGGCATCGACCTCCTCCTCGCCGACTCGACGAACGCCGAGGTCCCGGGTTTCGTCCCGCCCGAGCGCGACATCTCGGGCGTGCTGCGCCAGGTGTTCGCCGGCGCCCGCAAACGGATCATCGTCGCCAGCTTCGCCAGTCACGTCCACCGCATCCAGCAGATCCTGGACGCGGCGCACGAGTACGGCCGCCGGGTCGCGTTCGTCGGCCGCTCCATGGTCCGCAACATGGGCATCGCCCGCGACCTCGGCTATCTGAAGGTCCCGCCGGGCCTGGTCGTGGACGTCAAGACCCTGGACGACCTGCCGGACAGCGAGATCGTCCTGGTCTGCACGGGTTCCCAGGGCGAGCCGATGGCGGCCCTGTCCCGCATGGCCAACCGCGACCACCAGATCCGCATCGTCGACGGCGACACCGTGATCCTGGCGTCGTCGCTCATCCCCGGCAACGAGAACGCGGTCTACCGCGTCATCAACGGTCTGACCCGCTGGGGTGCCAACGTCGTGCACAAGGGCAACGCCAAGGTGCACGTCTCGGGCCACGCCTCGGCCGGTGAACTGCTGTACTTCTACAACATCTGCCGTCCGAAGAACCTGATGCCGGTGCACGGCGAGTGGCGCCATCTGCGCGCCAACGCGGAACTGGGCGCACTGACGGGTGTCCCGCACGACCGCATCGTCATCGCGGAGGACGGCGTGGTCGTCGACCTCGTCGAGGGCAGAGCCAGGATCTCCGGCAAGGTCCAGGCGGGATACGTCTACGTCGACGGCCTCTCCGTCGGCGATGTCGGCGAGCCGGCTCTCAAGGACCGCAAGATCCTGGGTGACGAGGGCATCGTCTCGGTCTTCGTGGTCATCGACTCGTCCACCGGCAAGATCACCGGTGGCCCGCACGTCCAGGCCCGCGGCTCCGGCATCGAGGACTCCGCCTTCGGCGAGGTGATCCCGAAGATCACGGAAGCCCTGGAGCGCTCCGCCCGGGACGGTGTCGTCGAACCGCACCAGATGCAGCAGCTCATCAGGCGCACGCTGGGCAAGTGGGTCTCCGACACCTACCGGCGCCGGCCGATGATCCTGCCCGTGGTCGTGGAGGTCTGACGGTCCGTCGGGCGCCACGAGCGCCGGACAGGGAGCGGGGCGTCTCGATTTGCATCGGGGTGCTCCGCTCCAGTACGTTTACGACTCCCCCCGATCGGGCACCCGGCTACTTCGTAGGCCGGAACGAGTCCCGGAAGGGGCGGGGAATCCGACTCAGAACCTCTGATAAAGTCGGAGCCGCCGGAAAGGGAAACGCGAGAGCGGGAACCTGGAAAGCACCGAGGAAATCGGATCGAAAAGGATCTGATAGAGTCGAAGACACCGAAGGGAAGCCCGGAGGAAAGCCCGAGAGGGTGAGTACAAAGGAAGCGTCCGTTCCTTGAGAACTCAACAGCGTGCCAAAAGTCAACG
>NZ_JBIBRG010000008.1:400312-400904 GCF_043076215.1 Streptomyces sp. NPDC016640 | reverse complement strand
GCCCGGTTACATTCCGAACCCGGAAGCTAAGCCTTACAGCGCCGATGGTACTGCAGGGGGGACCCTGTGGGAGAGTAGGACGCCGCCGAACAATCTTTGGAAGGACCCTTGGTCCCAGCGTTCAGCTGGGACCAAGGGTCCTTTTTTATTTATGCTTGTAGTGCCGAAGACAGGAGTCACCGATGTCCACCAACTCTCCCGACGAGCGACCGGAGCGCGACCAGCGGCGACGGGACAGTGGTGACCGTTCCGACCGTGGCGGCCAGCGCGATGCTCCGCGTCGCGACAATGACCGTGACCGCGGATTCCGACGCGACGACCGCTCCGAGGGCCGGCCGGAACGCGGTGGCTTCCGCGGACGGGACGACAACCGCAGTGGCGAGCGCGGTGGTTACCGTGGTCGCGACGATGACCGGGGTCACGGCCGGCGGGATGATCGACGCGATGAGCGACGGGGCGACGACCGGGGTGGTGACCGCGGCGGATTTCGTGGCCGCGACGACCGCAGCGATCGGGGTGACCGGGGCGACCGTGGTGGTTTCCGGCGGGATGACTCCCGTGGTGGGGACCGTGGCGGTTTCCGTCGGGATGA
>NZ_JBIBRG010000008.1:0-400216 GCF_043076215.1 Streptomyces sp. NPDC016640 | reverse complement strand
ATGACAGTCGCAGCGGTGACCGGGGTGGATACCGTCGAGACGACAGTCGTGGCGCCGAGCGTTCCGACAGCCGCGGTGAGCGTAGTGGTTTCCGGCGGGATGACTCCCGTGGTGGGGACCGTGGCGGTTTCCGTCGGGACGATAGTCGCAGCGGTGACCGGGGTGGATACCGTCGAGACGACAGTCGTGGCGCCGAGCGTTCCGACAGCCGCGGTGAGCGTAGTGGTTTCCGGCGCGAGGATTCTCGTGGTGGGGACCGTGGCGGTTTCCGTCGGGATGACAGTCGCAGCGGTGACCGGGGTGGATACCGTCGAGACGACAGTCGTGGCGCCGAGCGTTCCGACAGCCGCGGTGAGCGTAGTGGTTTCCGGCGTGAGGATTCTCGTGGTGGGGACCGTGGTGGTTTCCGGCGGGATGACTCCCGTGGTGGGGACCGTGGTGGTTTCCGTCGGGACGACAGTCGTGGGGACCGTGGCGGCTTCCGTCGCGAGGACAGTCGTGGTGGGGACCGCGGCGGATTCCGTCGGGATGACTCCCGTGATGGGGAGCGGGGTGGTTTCCGTCGGGACGACAGTCGTGGCGCCGAGCGTTCCGACAGCCGCGGTGAGCGTGGTGGTTTCCGGCGTGAGGATTCTCGTGGTGGGGACCGTGGTGGTTTCCGGCGGGATGACTCCCGTGGTGGGGACCGTGGTGGTTTCCGGCGTGAGGATTCTCGTGGTGGGGAGCGGGGTGGTTTCCGTCGGGACGACAGTCGTGGGGACCGTGGTGGTTTCCGGCGTGAGGACTCCCGTGGCGATGACCGCGGCGGATTCCGTGGGCGTGACGACCGTGGGCACGGGCCTCGCCGGGATGACCGGGGCGGGCGTCCCGGCGAGTTCCGTGGGCGGGACGACCGGCACGGCGGCGGGCGGTTCCGTGAGGACCGGGAGCGGGACCGCGACCGCGAGCCGATCAAGCGGCTGCCGATCCCCGAGGACGTCACGGGCGACGAGATCGACAAGGACGTACGGCAGGAGCTGCAGAGCCTGCCGAAGACGCTCGCGGAGGATGTCGCCAAGAACCTCGTGATGGTCGCCCGGCTGATCGACGAGGAACCCGAGAGGGCGTACGGCTACTCCAAGGTGGCCCTGCGACTGGCGTCGCGCGTCGCCGCCGTACGGGAAGCCGCGGGATTCGCCGCGTACGCCAACCAGAAGTACGCCGAGGCGCTCGCCGAGTTCCGGGCCGCGCGGCGGATGACCGGGAGCGTGGAGCTGTGGCCCCTCATGGCCGACTGCGAGCGTGGGCTCGGGCGGCCGGAGAAGGCGCTGGACATGGCCGGCGCGCCCGAGGTGCAGAAGCTCGACAAGGCCGGACAGGTCGAGATGCGGCTCGTCGCCGCCGGCGCCCGGCGTGACATGGAGCAGCTGGACGCGGCGATCGTGACGCTGCAGAGCTCCGAGCTGGCGTCCAGCTCCGTACAGCCGTGGACCGCGCGGCTGCGTTACGCCTACGCCGACGCGCTGCTCGCGGCCGGCCGGAGCGGCGAGGCACGGGAGTGGTTCGCCAAGGCCGTCGAGGCCGACCGGGACGGCGGCACGGACGCCTCCGACCGGCTCGCGGAGATGGACGGCGTCGAGTTCGTGGACGCCCTCGGCGAGGGCGACGACGTACGCGCGAACGAGGACGCCGAGGGCGACAGGGACGCCGAGGGCGACAGGGACGCCGAGGGCGACCAGGACGTCGAGGACGACAAGGACTGATGTCCGCGGCGGGGAGCGGGTCACCCCGGCGGTGTGAAGCGGCGTGAAGGGGCGGGTCTCATCATGAGGCCCGCCCCTTCGTCACAGGTCGAGTGCGCGCAGGACCAGACCCGAGGCCGGCTTCGGGCCGAACGACGTCGACTTGCGCGGCATCGCGACACCCTGGCGCGCGAGATCGCGGACGACGTCCTCGTGCACCGGATGCATCAGGACGGCCGTTCCGCCGTCGCGTTCCGCCTTCTCGACCGTGGCGGCCGCGTCGTGGATGTACGCGATGTGGGCGGGGGAGTCGGGGACGCGCCAGACGTGGTCGAGGAGCGTGGCGTGCAGCACCGTGGCGTCCAGGGTGCGCCAGGCCACCGGCCGGTCGACCGGAACCGTGCGGGCCTGCAGATCCGGGTCCGGGCGGTCGATGAGATGGAAGGCGCCGTCTCCGGCGAGGAGGAAGGCGTTGCCGCCGGAAGCCGCCTCGGCGAGGGCGTTCATCGCCTCGGCGAGCGGAACGTCGAGGCGGCGGACGCGGAACAGGCCGTCGAGCGCGGCCACGGCGTCCACGACCGGCAGATTGTGCAGCAGGCGGTGGATGGCGCGGACGCGCAGGGGATAGCGGGCCGTGTCGACGAGGAGCACCAGACCGTGGTCCCAGGGGCCGGGGGAGGGGTGCTCCGCGCGCAGGCGGCGGTAGGTCGCCCAGCGGTGATGGCCGTCGGCGATGAGAGCCTGGTGATCGGCGAGTTCCCGCTGCACCGCGGCCAGTTCGGCGGAGTCGGTGACGGACCACAGCCGGTGGTGGAAACCGTCCTCCGTGGTCGTCGCGAGCAAGGGCGGCTGCCCGGCCGTGCGCTCGATCAAGTCGGCCGTGGCGGTCGCCGAGGCGTCGCCGCGGTAGGTGAGCAGCAGCGGGTCGAGATTGGCCGAGGTGGCCCGCATGAGGTCCGCGCGGTCGGCGACGACGTGCGGCATGACGTCCTCGTGCGGCAGGACCAGCCGCTCGTCGGGATCGGAGACGCGCAGGGCGCCGATGACGCCGCGCTGCAGCATGCCGTCGCCGTCGCGCTGCTCGTAGACGTACAGGCCGGGTTCGGGGTCCGCGGTCAGGACACCCTCGGAGCGCCAGCGGCGCAGCGTGTCGGCGGCCTGGGCGTTGCGGGCCTCGGGGGTGTCCGCCTGGGGCAGGATCAGCCGGACGATGTTGTACGGGTCGGCGGACTGGAGGTGGAGCAGGCCGTCCGGCCGGACGACGACGTCGTACGGCGGGGATGTCACGGCGGCCAGGCTGCCGACCCGGTCGGGGTCGTAACGAAGGCCTCGGAACGGGGTGAGTTCCAGGCCTCGGGGTGCTTTCGCTTCCGAGTGGCCGGTGTTCATCCCGGCATCGTACGGGTGCCGGGTGACATGGGGGATGATCGGAGGAAAGCAGTCGACCGAGGAGCGATGCGGAATGAGCCGGAGCGTCAGGACGAGGCCCGCCGGCAGTGGGCGGGCCCTGAGCGAGGCGTACGACACGGCGCTGCTCGACCTCGACGGCGTCGTGTACGCGGGAGGGAACGCGATCGCCCACGCGGTCGAGTCGCTCGCGACGGCCCGCGAGGGCGGTATGCGCCTGGCCTATGTGACGAACAACGCCCTGCGCACTCCTGACGTCGTGGCCGGGCATCTGACCGAGCTGGGCATACCGGCGGAGGCCGACGACATCATCACCTCCGCGCAGGCGGTCGCGCGACTGATCAGCGAACAGGTGCCGCAGGGCTCCCGGGTGCTGGTGATCGGTGGCGAGGGGCTGCGGGTGGCGCTGCGTGAACGCGGGCTCGTGCCGGTGGAGTCGGCGGACGACGACCCGGTGGCCGTCGTGCAGGGCTACGGCGGACCCGAGCTGCCGTGGGGCCGGTTCGCGGAGGCCGGCTACGCCATCGCCCGCGGAGTGCCGTGGTTCGCGTCCAACACCGATCTGACGATTCCCAGCGGGCGGGGCATCGCCCCGGGCAACGGCGCGGCGGTGGAGGTCGTACGGATCGCCACGGGCGCCGAACCGCAGGTCGCGGGCAAGCCGCTGCCGCCGATGCACCGGGAGACGATCCTGCGCACGGGCGCCGAGCGGCCCCTGGTGGTGGGGGACCGGCTGGACACGGACATCGAGGGCGCGTTCAACGGCGAGGTGGACTCGCTCCTCGTGCTGACCGGGGTGACGGACGGGGTGCGGTTGCTCGCCGCGCCGCCGCAGCACCGGCCGACGTACGTCGACGCCGATCTGCGCGGGATGCTCACCGGTCAGCCGGAGGTCACCGCGGCGGGCGACGGGTTCCGGTGCGGCGGCTGGACGGCGACGGCCGGTGACGGACGGCTGGAACTGGACGGGGACGGTGCCGCGCCGGACGGGCTGCGCGCGCTGTGCGCGGCGGCGTGGACGGCAGCCGGGGACGGTGTGTGCGACCTGGACGGCGGGAAGGCCCTGGCACGACTGGGGTTGTGAGGCCGCCTCCGGCCCGCGCCGCCCGGGGCGCGGGCCGGGGATCGTGATCGGTTGGCAGGGTAGGCTAACCTAACTGCGTGTTGGTCGAGAGTCCCCCTGAACAGCGCGCGGAGATTGCCCCCGCGCCCCCGAACCGCCGGGCGATACGTCTCCTCGGGCTGCTCGTCTCCGTCGTGATCCTGGTGCTCGTCGCAGTGGCGAGCATCGTGGTCGGCGCGAAGGAGCTGTCCCTGGAACAGGTCTGGCACGGCCTGTTCGAGGAATCGGGCACCTACGGCGACGTCGTCGTGGCGGACAGGCTGTCACGAACCGTCCTGGGCCTGCTCGTCGGCGCCGCGCTCGGCCTGGCGGGAGCCGTGCTCCAGGCGCTCACCCGCAACCCGCTGGCCGATCCCGGACTGCTCGGCATCAACGCGGGCGCCTCCGCGGCCGTGGTCAGCGCCATCACCTTCCTCGGCGTCACCTCGCTGTCCGGATACGTGTGGTTCGCGTTCTGCGGCGCCGCGGCCGTGGGCGCGCTGGTGTGGTTCCTGGGCGGCAGCCGGGGCGCGACGCCGGTGCGGCTCGCCCTCGCCGGCACGGCCATCAGCGCGGCCCTGTACGGCTACCTCCAGGCCATCATGATCCTGGACGACGCCGCGCTCGGCAGGATGCGTTTCTGGACGGTCGGTTCGCTGGCCACGGGAACCGACTCGACCATCACTCAGGTACTGCCGTTCCTGCTCGTCGGCTTCGTGCTGGCGCTCGCGCTCGCCCGGCCGCTCAACGCCATGGCCATGGGCGACGACACCGCCAAGGCGCTCGGCGCCGACCTCAAC
Organism: Streptomyces sp. NPDC016640; assembly: GCF_043076215.1. NCBI lineage: Bacteria > Bacillati > Actinomycetota > Actinomycetes > Kitasatosporales > Streptomycetaceae > Streptomyces > Streptomyces sp. NPDC016640. Next base: position 395,186 of record NZ_JBIBRG010000008.1, on the reverse strand, counting down.
CGCACCCGGGCGCTGTCCATGCTCGCCGCGACCGTGCTGTGCGGGGCGGCGACCGCCGCCTGCGGCCCGATCATGTTCGTCGGCCTGATGGTGCCGCACGCCGTGCGTTCCTTCACCGGACCCGACCTGCGCTGGATCCTGCCGTACGCGGTGGTCCTGTCGCCCGTGCTGCTGCTCGGCGCCGATGTGCTCGGCCGGATGGTGGCCCGGCCCGCCGAGCTCCAGGTCGGCATCGTCACCGCGATCCTCGGCGGCCCGGTCTTCATCTATCTCGTACGACGGCGGAGGACGGCCCAGCTGTGAAGAGCAACCGCGCGGTGCGCACTCCCGCCGGCCTCTCGGTCCGGCTGGACGTGCGCGCCCTCACCGTCGTCGTCCTGCTGCTGCTCGCGGCGCTCACCGCGAGCGTGGTGCTCATCGGGACCGGCGACTTCCCGATCCCCGCCGCCGACGTGCTCACGACCCTCCTCGGCGAGGGCAACGCCGGCCAGGAGTTCATCGTCACCGAACTGCGGCTGCCCCGGGTCCTGGTCGGACTGCTGGTCGGCGCCTCGCTCGGACTGGGCGGCGCGCTGTTCCAGTCCGTCTCCCGCAACCCGCTGGGCAGCCCCGACGTCCTCGGCCTGGGACAGGGGGCGACGGCCGGCGCGCTCACGATGATCGTGCTGTTCTCCGGCACCGCCGGCCAGGTCACCCTCGGCGCGCTCGTCGGCGGGCTGGTGACCGGGTTCGCCATCTACGTGCTCGCCTGGAAGCGGGGCGTGCACGGATACCGTCTGGTCCTGGTCGGTATCGGTGTGTCCGCGATCGTCACGGCGGTCAACGGCTATCTGCTCACCAAGTCCGACATCGTCGACGCGGCCCGCGCGGTGGTGTGGATGACCGGTTCGCTCGACGGCCGCGACTGGGACCAGGTCTGGCCGCTGCTCGCCCTGTGCGCCGTCCTCGTACCGCTGGTGCTCGCCAACTCCCGGGGGCTGCGGATGATGGAGATGGGCGACGACGTCTCCAACGCCCTCGGCGTGCGGGTGGAGCGCGTACGGCTGCTGCTGATGCTGTCGGCCGTGCTGCTCACCGCGTCCGCGACCGCCGCCGCCGGACCCGTCGGCTTCGTCGCGCTCACCGCCCCGCAGCTCGCCCGGAGGCTGACCCGCTCGCCCGGCCCCAACCTGGTGCCGGCCATGGTCATGGGCGCGGCCCTGCTGGTCACCGCCGACTGGGTGTCGCAGTGGGTGTTCGGCGCCGGCCAGCTGCCGGTGGGCGTGGTCACCGGTGTGCTCGGCGGCGTCTATCTGCTGTGGCTGCTGGTCACCGAACGCAGGGCGGGCCGTATATGAGCACCGACAGCACCACCAGCAGCGGGCCGAACCACCGAAGGAGCACCGTGAACCGACTGTCCGCCCAGAACGTCACCCTGGCCTACGACCAGCGGGTCATCGCCGAACAGCTGTCGGTGGAGATACCGGACAACTCCTTCACCGTGATCGTCGGGCCCAACGCGTGCGGCAAGTCCACCCTGCTGCGGGCCCTGTCGCGGATGCTCAAGCCGAGCGAGGGACGGGTCCTGCTGGACGGGCAGGTCATCCAGTCGATGCCCGCCAAGAAGGTCGCCCGGACCCTCGGACTCCTGCCCCAGTCGTCGATCGCGCCCGACGGCATCACGGTCGGTGATCTGGTGGCCCGGGGCCGTTACCCGCACCAGGGCCTGCTGCGTCAGTGGTCGGCCGAGGACGAGCGGGTCGTCCAGGAGTCGATGGCCAGGACGGGCGTCGCCGAGCTGGCGGAGCGTTACGTCGACGAGCTCTCCGGCGGTCAGCGGCAGCGCGTGTGGATCGCGATGGCGCTGGCCCAGCAGACCCCGCTGCTGCTGCTCGACGAGCCGACGACCTACCTGGACATCCAGCACCAGATCGACGTCCTGGACCTGTGCGCGGACCTGCACGAGGAGCAGGGGCGCACCCTCGTCGCCGTACTGCACGACCTCAACCACGCCGCCCGCTACGCCACCCACCTCATCGCCCTGCGCGGCGGCGAGGTCATCGCCCAGGGATCCCCGAAGGACATCGTCACCGCCGGCCTGGTGGAGGAGGTCTTCGGGCTGCGCTGCCAGGTCATCGACGACCCTGAGACGGGCACCCCGCTGATCGTGCCGGCGGCGCGCAGGGCACGGGCGGCCGCCGGGGACCGGGGCGCGGCGCGGAAGGTGGGCGCCGCGAAGGTCTCCTGAGCGCCGCAGAGGCCTCGTGGAGCCTTACAGGAGCTTCCTGAGGCGGAACAGGTCGCGCAGCCCCGCCTCCAGCCGCACCCGGCCCGACCCCCAGGCCCTGGCGAAGTGCAGTTCGCCGTCGACCAGGGCCACCAGGTCGTCGCCCGTCATCGCGAGCCTCATCTGCGCCCTCTCGCGCGGCGGACCGGGAAACGTGTCGCGCACCTCGATCCGGCCGCCGGTGAGCCGGCCCGCGAAGGTCACGTCCAGGTCGGTGATGTGACAGCTGACCGAGCGGTCCATCGCCGCGGCCGAACGGGCGTCCCCCTCGGCGTGCTGCATGCTGTCCGAAAACTTGTCGAGTGCGGCACGGCACTCCTCGATCGTGGCCATCACGGACGACGGTACCGCAGCCGTTCGCGGTAGCGTCGGGGCATGAACGACGCAGCGCCGCGGGCCGAGGACGCGCAGCCGGACATCGTGGCGGCGGGCAGCGCGGAACCGGAGCACGCCGGGCCGCAGCCGCCGCCCGGGGACGGACCCGCCGCCCCCGCTCCCCTGAACGTGCCGCGCACTCCCACCGGCCACCCCCAGGTGGACGGCCTCGTGGAGCGGCTGGCCGACGCCGACCACCTCACCACGGACGGCCATGCCGAGGTGTACGAGGATGTGCACCGGGGGCTGCGCGACGCGCTCACCGCGCTCGACGCCCGCCCGGGACCTCCGGGTCCCGGCCGTCACCCGACCACCCCCCGATGAGGCCTTCGGGCCACCGATCCCATGTGGCACACGGACACAGGAGCTGAACCGAACGTGGCAGGAGTCGCACGCCGCCGTCTCGACGCGGAGCTGGTCCGCCGTAGGCTGGCGCGCTCGCGTGAGCACGCCAGCCAGCTGATCGCCGCCGGGCGGGTCAGCGTCGGCAAGACGGTCGCGACCAAGCCCGCCACGCAGGTGGAGACCGCCGCCGCGATCGTCGTCGCCGACGACGCGGGCGACCCGGACTACGTCTCGCGCGGGGGCCACAAGCTGGCCGGCGCGCTCGCCGCCTTCGTGCCGCGGGGGCTGGTCGTCGAGGGCCGGCGGGCGCTCGACGCCGGCGCCTCCACCGGCGGCTTCACCGACGTCCTGCTGCGGACCGGCGCCGCGCACGTGGTCGCCGTGGACGTCGGATACGGACAACTCGCCTGGTCCCTCCGCAACGATGAACGCGTCACCGTCAAGGACCGTACGAACGTACGCGAGTTGACGCTCGAGGTGATCGACGGGGAGCCTGTGGATCTTGTCGTGGGGGATCTGTCCTTCATCCCGCTCGGGCTGGTGCTGCCCGCCCTGAAGCGGTGCGTGAAGCCGGACGCCGACCTGGTGATGATGGTCAAACCGCAGTTCGAGGTGGGTAAGGAGCGGCTGGGCAGCGGCGGAGTCGTCCGCAGTCCCCAGCTGCGTGCCGAGGCCGTGCGGGGCGTGGCGGCCAAGGCCTGGGAACTGGGGCTCGGGACGATGGGCGTGACGGCGAGTCCGCTGCCCGGACCCTCGGGCAATGTCGAATACTTCCTGTGGCTGCGGACCGGTGCTCCGGAACCGGACCCGGCCGACGTCGACCGTGCAGTGGCGGAGGGGCCGCGTTGACCGAGAACCGAGCTCGTACTGTTTTCCTGCTCGCCCACACGGGGCGGCCCGCGGCCATCCGCAGCGCCGAACTCGTGGTCAAGGGGCTGCTGCGCGCCGGACTCGGGGTCCGGGTGCTCGAGGACGAGGCGCGCGACCTGCCGCTGCCGGACGACGTGCAGACCGCCAAGGAGGCCACCCCGCAGTGCCTGGACGGCTGCGAGCTGCTGATCGTGCTGGGCGGTGACGGCACGCTGCTGCGCGGTGCCGAGTTCGCCCGTGCCTCCGGTGTGCCGATGCTCGGTGTCAACCTCGGGCGGGTCGGTTTCCTCGCCGAGGCCGAGCGGGACGACCTGGACAAAGTGGTGGACCGGGTGGTGAACAAGGCGTACGAGGTCGAGGAGCGCATGACCGTCGACGTCGTCGTCCACCGCAACGGCGACATCGTGCACACCGACTGGGCGCTGAACGAGGCGGCCGTGCAGAAGGTGTCCGCCGAGCGGATGCTGGAGGTCGTCCTGGAGATCGACGGGCGGCCGGTCACCGGGTTCGGCTGCGACGGGATCGTGTGCGCCACGCCGACCGGTTCGACCGCCTACGCGTTCTCCGCGGGCGGGCCCGTGGTGTGGCCCGAGGTCGAGGCGCTGCTGATGGTGCCGATCTCGGCACACGCGCTGTTCGCCAAGCCCCTGGTGACCTCGCCGGACTCGGTGCTGGCGGTGGAGGTGCTGCCGCACATTCCGCCGGGCGTGCTGTGGTGCGACGGGCGGCGCACCGTGGAGCTGCCGGCCGGGGCACGGGTCGAGGTGCGGCGCGGGGCCGTGCCGGTAAGGCTGGCCCGGTTGCACCACGCCTCCTTCACCGACCGGCTGGTCGCGAAGTTCGCGTTGCCCGTGTCCGGGTGGCGGGGGGCCCCGCACTAGGCACGGCCCCGCGCGGCGCGCCGCTCCCCGGGCCGGCGGGGAGCGGCGCCCCCGGAACCCGCCCGGCGACGGACCCGACCGGATCCCCCGCCGATGCGGGAACACCCGTTCGGCGGGTGACCGGCCGGCAGGTCACGACCGTGCGGCAACCTTTGATCGGGTGGGGTCGCGTCGCACGGCAAGCACGAAACCTCGTATGGTCGGGTGCGTGCTTGAGGAGATGCGGATACGGTCACTCGGAGTCATCGACGACGCCGTTGTCGAGCTGTCGCCCGGGTTCACCGCCGTCACCGGTGAGACGGGCGCGGGCAAGACCATGGTGGTCACCAGCCTGGGCCTGCTGCTGGGCGGACGGGCGGATGCGGCCCTGGTGCGGATCGGCGCGCGCAACGCGGTCGTCGAGGGACGGATCGCCGTGCCCGAGGGCGCCGCGGCCGTCGTACGGGCCGAGGAGGCCGGGGCCGAGCTCGACGACGGGACGCTGCTGGTCAGCCGCACCGTCTCCGCCGAGGGGCGTTCGCGGGCGCACCTGGGCGGGCGGAGCGTGCCGGTGGGGCTGCTCGCCGAGCTCGCCGACGATCTCGTGGCCGTGCACGGGCAGACCGACCAGCAGGGGCTGCTGAAGCTGTCCCGGCAGCGGGCGGCGCTCGACCGGTACGCCGGGCACGCGGTCGCCGGGCCGCTCGGCAGGTACGCCGAGTCGTACAAGCGGCTGCGGGCCGTCTCCGCCGAGCTGGAACAGATCACCACGCGTGCGCGGGAACGGGCCCAGGAGGCCGACCTGCTGCGCTTCGGGCTCGAGGAGATCGCCGCCGTCGAGCCCCGCGCGGGCGAGGACGCGGAACTGGCGGAGGAGGCCCAGCGGCTCGGTCACGCCGAGGCGCTGGCGTCCGCCGCGGCCGTCGCGCACGCCGCGCTCGCGGGCAACCCGGAGGACCCCGAGGGCGTGGACGCCGGGACGCTCGTCGCGGGCGCCCAGCGGGCCCTGGAGGCCGTACGGGCGCACGATCCGGCGCTGGCCGCGCTCACCGACCGGATCGGGGAGGTCGGCATCCTGCTGCGCGACGTCGCCGGGGAGTTGGCGGGCTACGCCGACGACCTGGAGGCCGATCCGCTGCGGCTGGCGGCGGTCGAGGAGCGGCGGGCCGCGCTCACCGGGCTGACCCGGAAGTACGGCGAGGACGCCGCCGCCGTACTGGCCTGGGCCGAGCGGAGCGCCGCGCGGCTGACCGAACTGGACGGCGACGACGAGCGCACCGGGGAACTCACCGCCGAACGCGACGCGCTCCGCGCCGAGCTGGGCGTCCTGGCCCAGGAGCTGACCGACGCGCGCACGGAGGCGGCGGGGCGGTTCGCGGCGGCCGTGACCGCCGAGCTGGCCTCGCTCGCCATGCCGCACGCGCGGGTGTCCTTCGACATCCGGCAGACCGAGGACCCGGAGGGCGTCGAGGTCGGCGGGCGCACGGTCGCCTACGGGCCGTCGGGCGTGGACGAGGTGGAGCTGCTGCTGGCCCCGCACCCGGGGGCGCCGCCCCGGCCGATCGCCAAGGGCGCGTCCGGCGGTGAGCTGTCGCGCGTGATGCTGGCCGTGGAGGTCGTGTTCGCGGGTACGGACCCCGTGCCGACGTACCTCTTCGACGAGGTCGACGCCGGCGTCGGCGGCAAGGCGGCGGTGGAGATCGGGCGGCGGCTCGCGCGGCTGGCGAAGACGGCGCAGGTCGTGGTCGTCACGCATCTGCCGCAGGTGGCCGCGTTCGCCGACCGCCAGCTCCTGGTGGAGAAGACCGACGACGGGTCGGTCACCCGGTCCGGGGTGAAGGTGCTCGAAGGGGAGGACCGCATCCGCGAGTTGTCCCGGATGCTCGCCGGCCAGGAGGACTCCGAGACGGCCCGCGCCCACGCGGAGGAGCTGCTGGCGACCGCGCGGGCGGACGCGTAGCGGCAGCCTCCGCGCCCCCGCCCGGCCGCCACGTGCGGCGGCCGGAACGGAACCAAGGGTTCCTCACTCGTACGGGTGATTGGGTGGGCGGGAGGCCGCCGTACGGAGGGCTTCGGCGGCGCCGGGACCGGCGTGCGGGCTGGCATGCTTGACGGAGGACGCGGAGGAACCGCGCGGTACACCCTCTCCGCGCGAACCTTCTGTACGTTCTTCGTGACCGTCCGACCCGAACCAGGAGCCCGGCCACGTGACCCCCGTGAGCAGCCACTCACCGCACGGCCACTCACCGCACGGCCAGTCGCCGCTGCGCACCGTGCAGGTGCTGGGCGGTGGCAACGACGCCGGCAGCGCCCATGTGCGCTCGCTGACCGCGGGGCTCGTCGCCCGGGGTGTGCGGGTCACGGTGTGCGCCCCCGTCGAGGCGGACGAGGCCCACGACTTCACCGGCGTGGGTGCCGGGCACGTGCACGTGCCGCGCAGCAGCGACCCCGGATCGGTGGCCGCGCTGCGGGCCGCCTGCACCGGCGCCGACCTGGTGCACGCCCATGGGCTGCACGCCTCCTTCCGCACCGCGCTCGCGCTCAGCGGACGGCGCACCCCGCTCGTCGTGACCTGGCACGACCGGGTCCACGCCGACGGCCCGCGCGCCCACTTCCTGCGCCTGCTGGAGCGACGGGTCGTCAGGGCGGCCACCGTGGTGCTCGGGACGACCTCCGCCCTCGTCGACCGGGCCCGCCGCACGGGAGCACGGGACGCGCGGCTGGCCGCGGTCTCCCTCCCCGGGCCCCGCACCTCTCCCGCTCGGGACGACCCCGACCGGCTGCGGCCCAAGGTCCGGGCCGAACTGGGCGCCATCGGCCGCCCGTTGCTCGTCGCCGTCGGCTCCCTCGAACGGCACCGGGGCCACGACGTCCTGCTGGACGCCGCGCACGCGTGGCAGCGACTCGACCCCGTGCCGCTGATGGTGCTCGCGGGAGAGGGGCCGCTGCGCGGCGAACTCCAGCGCAGGATCGAGGGGGAGGAACTGGCGGTCCGGCTCCTCGGCCGGCGCGACGACGTCACCGATCTGCTCGCCGCCGCCGACATCGCGCTGCTGCCCGGCCGGTGGGAGGCGTGTTCCCCGTTCGCCCAGGAGGCCCTGCGGGCGCGCGTACCGCTCGTCGCGACCGACGTGGGCGGCGTCCCCGAACTCGTCGGCGACGCCGCCGAACTCGTCCCGTACGGCAACGCGCGAGCGCTCGCCGACGCCGTCGTACGGCTGCTGGCCGACCCCGGACGGCGGGAACTGCTCAGGGAGCGGGGCGCGCGGCAGGCGGCCGGCTGGCCGACCGAGGACGAGACGGTCGCCCAAGTGCTGAGCATCTACGACGAGTTGACGCAGCCCCGGCCGCTGGTCTGACACCGGTCGCCGGGGTCACGGCACGTGCCGCCGGGCCCGCAGGGCCAGGCTCAACGCCAGGACCGTCTCGGGGTCGTCCAGGTCGGCGCCCAGCAACTCGCCGATGCGGGCGAGCCGGTTGTAGAGCGTCTGCCGGTTCAGGTGCAGTCCGCGGGCCGTCTCCGCCTTGCGGCCGGCGTGGGCCAGATACGTCTCCAGGGTGGGCAGCAGCGGCGGCCTGGAGCGGTCGTCGTGGTCCAGGACCGGACCGATCGCGCGGTCCACGAACGCCGCGAGGTCCGGGTGGTCGCGCAGCCGCCACAGCAGCAGGTCGATGTCCAGGCGCCGGGCGTCGTACCAGGGACGGTCGGGCAGCCCCTGGGCCGCGGCCGCCGTCTCCGCCGCGTGCCGCAGACCCGCCGAAGCCGCCGCCCAGCCACCCGCGGGCCCGACCACCACGACGGGCGGGCGGCCCCCCGGACGCAGCATCCCCGCGCGCTCCACCCCCGCCCGCAGCGCCGTCGCCACCCGGTCCGCGACCGCCGGCCGCTCCGCCTCCGCGCGCAGCCCGAGCAGCAGCGGCACCCGCCCCTCGACCGGCCGCACGCCCAGCAGGACGGGCACGCCGAGCGCGGCGAGTTCCCCGCCCACCGCGCGGGCCAGCACCGCCCAGCTCCCGCCCTGCGGGGACAGCAGGTCGCCGAGGCGCATCACCACCGGCAGCAGCGGCCCCGCGCCCGGCTTGAAGCCCAGCACGCGGGCCTGCGCGGGCGCGTCCCCGGCGGTGACACGGCCCTCGGCGAGGTCGGTGAGGAAGTCCCCGCGGCCCCGCGCCGCCAGCTCCTCCTCCTGACGGGCCTGCATCAGCACCACGGCGAGGATGCCCGCCGCCCGCTCGGCCGCCATGCGGTGCACCGGCTCCGGCGTGCTGCGGACCGGCAGCAGGACCAGACGCGCCCGTACGCCGCCGCTGCCGGGGCCGCCGCCGGGCACGTCCACCAGGGCCGAACCGGCCGGCGGATCGTCCTGCTGCCGGTCCCGCAGCCCCTCCCACACCTGGAGGGGGTCCGCGCCCTCGGGGCCCTCCCCGGCGGCGTACAGCAGCTGTCCGCCGGTCGTCTCCAGGAAGACCGGGTTGCCGGTGAAACCGGCGAGGATCTCCAGGACCTGGGGGACCCCGCCGCCGCGCAGCAGCGCCTCGGTGCACCGGCGGTGCACCTCCTCCGCCCGCTGCAGCAGCGCGTAGTGCCCGTTGACGATCTCGGTGTGGATCTCCTCGGTGACCGTCACGAACGGCACCTCGCGGTGCAGCTGCACCAGCGGCAGCCCCGCCGCGCGGGCGGAGTCGACCAGAGCGGCGGGCAGCCGGGCGAAGCGCGGGCCCAGCTCCACCACGAGCGCCGCGATGCCCCGCTCGGCCAGCGTGCGCACGAACGCCCGCTGGTCGGCCGGCCGGGTGCCGAGCCCGTACCCGGTGGTCAGCAGCAGCTCGCCGCCCTTGAGCAGCGAGGCGATGTTGGGCACCTCGCCCGCGTGCACCCAGCGCACCGTGCGTCCCGTCCGGTCGGCTCCCGCCACGATCTCCGGCAGCCCACTGCGCAGGCCGGGCAGCTCCAGCGCCCGCCGCACGGTGATCCCGGCGCCCCGGGTGTCGTATCCGCTGTCCATGACCCGGACGCTACCTGCGGGGATGTCCCCGGTACATCCGTGGCCGGGGCGGGTGCCGCGGAGGACGGGCGGGGCGGCCGCGGACAGCACCGTGGCCGCCGCGGCGCGGGAGGCCGGCAGCCCCGTCGACCAGCCGCCGCGCCCCGCGGCGGCTGGTCGACCGGCCCGGACACCGCGCGGTACGGCTCGGAGGGAGGACTGCGCGGCGGCCGGACCGGCGGGATCGCTCCGGTCCGGCCACGGCCGGCCCCCCTGGCGGGGCACGGAGTCCGGCGGCGCCCGCGCCGCGCCGGCGGGCCTCAGCCCCCGTACGCCCCGGAGGCCGTCAGGCGCAGGGCCGTGTCGATGAGCGGCACGTGGCTGAACGCCTGCGGGAAGTTGCCCACCTGGCGCTTCAGGCGCGGGTCCCACTCCTCCGCCAGCAGCCCGAGGTCGTTGCGCAGCGCCAGCAGCTTCTCGAACAGCTTGCGGGCCTCGTCCACGCGGCCGATCATCGCCAGGTCGTCGGCCATCCAGAACGAGCAGGCCAGGAACGCGCCCTCGTCGCCCGGCAGGCCGTCGACCCCCTCGTGCTTCCCCTCCGTCGGGTAGCGCAGGATGAAGCCGTCGGAGGTGGACAGCTCGCGCTGGATCGCCTCGATGGTGCCGATCACCCGCTTGTCGTCCGGCGGCAGGAATCCCACCTGCGGGATCAGCAGCAGGGAGGCGTCCAGCTCCCGGGAGCCGTACGACTGGGTGAAGGTGTTGCGTTCCCTGTCGTAGCCCTTCTCGCACACGTCCCGGTGGATGTCGTCGCGCAGCCGCTTCCACTCCTCCAGCGGGCCGTCGGCGTCGCCGGACTCGATGAGTTTGATGGTGCGGTCGACGGCGACCCAGGCCATCACCTTGGAGTGCACGAAGTGACGGCGCGGGCCGCGCACCTCCCAGATGCCCTCGTCCGGCTCCTGCCAGTGCTTCTCCAGGTAGCGGATCAGCTTCAGCTGGAGCAGCGAGGCGTAGTCGTTGCGGGCGAGGCCGGTCATGTGCGCCAGGTGCAGCGCCTCGGTGACCTCGCCGTACACGTCCAGCTGGAGCTGGTGGGCGGCGCCGTTGCCGACCCGGACCGGGGCGGAGTTCTCGTATCCGGGCAGCCAGTCCAGCTCCGCCTCGCCGAGCTCGCGCTCACCGGCGATGCCGTACATGATCTGCAGGTTCTCCGGGTCGCCGGCGACCGCGCGCAGCAGCCACTCGCGCCAGGCGCGGGCCTCCTCGCGGTAGCCGGTGCGCAGCAGCGAGGACAGGGTGATCGCAGCGTCCCGCAGCCAGGTGTAGCGGTAGTCCCAGTTGCGGACGCCGCCGATGTCCTCCGGCAGGGAGGTGGTGGGCGCGGCGACGATGCCGCCGGTCGGGGCGTACGTCAGGGCCTTCAGCGTGATCAGGGAGCGGATCACGGCCTCACGGTAGGGGCCGTGGTACGTACAGTGCTCCACCCAGTCCCGCCAGAAGTCCTCCGTCGCCTCCAGCGACTGCTCCGGCTCCGGCAGCGGCGGCGGCTGCTTGTGCGAGGGCTCCCAGGAGAGGGTGAACGCGATCCGTTCCCCCGGCGCGACGGTGAAGTCCGAGTACGTGGTCAGCGACTTGCCGTAGGTCTCGACCGGTGTGTCGAACCACACGGAGTCCGGGCCCGCGACGGCGACCGTGCGCCCCTCGTGCTTGTGCACCCAGGGGACCACCCGGCCGTAGGCGAAACGCATCCGCAGCGCCGAGCGCATGGGCACCCGGCCCGAGACGCCCTCCACGATGCGGATCAGCTGGGGGGCGCCGTCGCGCGGGGGCATGAAGTCCGTCACCCGGACCGTGCCGCGCGGGGTGTCCCACTCGGACTCCAGGACCAGTGAGTCGCCCCGGTAGCCGCGCCGGGTCGCCCGGGGCGGCTCGGCCTCGGCGGCGTGCGCGGGGCCCAGCCGCCAGAAGCCGTGCTCCTCGGTGCCCAACAGGCCGGCGAAGATGGCGTGCGAGTCGAAGCGGGGCAGGCACAGCCAGTCGACTGTGCCGTCCCGGCAGACCAGGGCAGCGGTCTGCATGTCTCCGATGAGTGCGTAATCTTCGATGCGCCCGGCCACGTGCAACTCCAGTCGAACGGCCACGTCACCCCATAAGGGGGCTGTCGCTAGTGCGGTCAAGGGATGTATGGAATGCGTCGTTGAGCTGTGAAGCAGAGCAGTCGCCCAGCACGTGAATGCGAAAGCGCCAATCTCTGCTCAACGAACTGACGAGCTCACGTTGTTCCGGATCTGACGGACGGGGGTGGTGCCGTTCGGCCGGCCGGGCTCGGCAGCGAGTGTCCGAGCAGGATACGACGCATGTAGATGATCTGTGTGCCGCTCCGGACAACGCGACGCCGCTGAACGAGTGAGCAAGGGGTGAGGGTCCGGTGTGCGGGGCCTCGGGAGTGTCCGCGCGTGCGCGGAGCGTGGCCGGGAGCCATCCCCGTCCGGCGCTGATACGCTGGTAGCCCGTGGACCGGTGGGCGAGAAACCCCGGAACCGCACCCACAGACCGCGACCACGGGAGCCCCCTCTTGGCCATGCCGCCCGCTGCTTTTCGAAACAGCACCGCTTCGACGACCAAGCACATCTTCGTCACCGGGGGTGTCGCCTCCTCGCTCGGCAAGGGGCTGACCGCCTCCAGCCTCGGCATGCTGCTGAAGGCCCGGGGGCTGCGCGTGGTCATGCAGAAGCTGGACCCGTATCTCAACGTCGACCCGGGCACGATGAACCCCTTCCAGCACGGTGAGGTGTTCGTCACCAACGACGGCGCCGAGACCGACCTGGACATCGGCCACTACGAACGCTTCCTCGACCGCGACCTGGACGGTTCCGCCAACGTCACCACGGGCCAGGTCTACTCCACGGTGATCGCCAAGGAGCGGCGCGGCGAGTACCTGGGCGACACCGTGCAGGTCATTCCGCACATCACCAACGAGATCAAGCACCGCATCCGCCGCATGGCGACGGACGAGGTCGACGTGGTGATCACCGAGGTCGGCGGCACGGTCGGCGACATCGAGTCGCTGCCGTTCCTGGAGACCGTCCGCCAGGTGCGGCACGAGGTCGGCCGCGACAACGTGTTTGTGGTGCACATCTCGCTCCTGCCCTACATCGGCCCCTCGGGTGAGCTGAAGACCAAGCCGACCCAGCACTCGGTCGCGGCGCTGCGCAACATCGGTATCCAGCCGGACGCGATCGTGCTGCGCTGCGACCGGGAGGTGCCGACCGCGATCAAGCGGAAGATCTCGCTGATGTGCGACGTCGACGAGGCCGCCGTGGTCGCCTGCCCCGACGCCCGCTCGATCTACGACATCCCGAAGACGGTGCACGGCGAGGGCCTGGACGCCTATGTCGTCCGCAAGCTGGACCTGCCGTTCCGGGACGTGGACTGGACGACCTGGGACGACCTGCTCGACCGCGTCCACAACCCCGACCACGAGATCACCCTCGCCCTGGTCGGCAAGTACATCGACCTGCCCGACGCCTACCTCTCGGTCACCGAGGCGCTGCGCGCGGGCGGCTTCGCCAACCGGGCCCGCGTCAAGATCAAGTGGGTCACCTCCGACGACTGCAAGACCCCGGCGGACGCCCGGGCGCAGCTCGGTGACGTCGACGCCATCTGCATCCCGGGCGGCTTCGGCGACCGCGGGGTGCTCGGCAAGGTCGGCGCGATCCGCTACGCCCGCGAGAACCGGATCCCGCTGCTGGGCCTGTGCCTGGGCCTGCAGTGCATCGTGATCGAGGCGGCGCGCAGCCTCGCGGACATCTCCGACGCCAACTCCACCGAGTTCGACCCGGCCACCTCCCACCCGGTCATCTCCACCATGGCCGAGCAGCTGGACATCGTCGCCGGTGAGGGCGACATGGGCGGCACCATGCGGCTCGGCATGTACCCGGCGAAGCTGGCCGAGGGCTCGATCGTGCGCGAGGTGTACGACGGCAAGGAGTACGTCGAGGAGCGCCACCGCCACCGCTACGAGGTGAACAACGCCTACCGCGCGGAGCTGGAGAAGAAGGCGGGCATCGTCTTCTCCGGGACCTCCCCGGACGGCAAGCTCGTGGAGTACGTCGAGTACCCGCGCGAGGTCCACCCGTACCTGGTCGCGACCCAGGCGCACCCGGAGCTGCGCTCGCGTCCGACCCGCCCGCACCCGCTCTTCGCGGGTCTGGTGAAGGCCGCGGTCGAGCGGAAGATCTCGCAGTAACACACCCGGTTGTACCGTTGCCGGGGTGCACACCCTCGAAGGGTGCGCACCCCGGCCATTTTTGTACGCAGATGTCCGCACAGGGCGCTCGCACGACCGCTGTACGTGGGGAAGGACAGGCATGACGATCAAGGACATCCCGGAGGAGTGGGAGATCCGGGGGACCGAGACCCCGTTCGTGGGCAACAAGACCTCCGTCCGCACCGATGACGTGGTCATGCCCGGCGGAACCGTGGTCCGCCGCGATTACCAGGTCCACCCCGGATCGGTCGCCGTCCTCGCCCTCGACGACGCCGACCGGGTCCTGGTGCTGCGCCAGTACCGCCACCCCGTGCGCCACAAGCTGTGGGAGATCCCGGCCGGCCTGCTGGACGTCCCCGGGGAGAACCCGCTGCACGCAGCCCAGCGCGAGCTGTACGAGGAGGCGCACGTCAAGGCGGAGGACTGGCGGGTGCTGACCGACGTGTACACCACCGCCGGCGGCTGCGACGAAGCCGTGCGGATCTTCCTCGCGCGCGGGCTGTCCGAGGCCGAGGGCGACCGCTTCGCCGTCGAGGACGAGGAGGCCGACATGGAGCTGGCCCGCGTCCCGGTCCCCGAGCTGGTCCGCGGGGTGCTCGGCGGTGACCTGCACAACAACTGCCTCGTGGTGGGTGTCCTCTCGCTCGTCGCCGCGCGGGACGGCGACGGCCTGGAAGCGCTGCGTCCGGCTCAGGCGCCGTGGCCGGCGCGCCCGTTCCAGGCCTGAATCCCGCCCCGGTCCGCCCCGGTGCCCGCAGTGGTGTGACGATCGGTTGATCTGTTTGGGGGATGTGCCCGCCGCGCTCCGCACGGAACGTCGCAGAGCGTGAACTAGGCTCTGGAAAACGCCCGATCCGGAGCTCCGGCGGGCTTGCGCGTGCGGTGGGACGGGAGTGTGGCCCGTGACGGATCAGGCGGTGGGCCCAGCCGGTGTGCGGCTTGCTCAGGACGCCGCAGCCGAGGGTCGATTCCTGGGCCGCACAAGGGAGTTGAAGGAACTGCGGGCCGACATCGAGCGCGCGGGACTGGACACCCTCTCCGGCCGCAAGGCGCCCCGCGCGCGCGTGCTGCTCATCGCGGGCCGGCCCGGCTCCGGCCGGAGCGCGCTGGCCGGGGAACTCGTCCGCCAGGTCGCCCACCGTTACCCCGACGGGGTGCTGCGCGCCCGCCTGAGCGAACCCGACGGCACGCCCGTACCCGTCGAGCGCGCCGCGCGTGAGCTCCTCGGCACGCTGGAGGAGCCCGCACCGGCCGGCGCCCCCGAGGGCGATCTCACCGAGGCGCTGCGCACCGCCCTGGCCGACCGCCGGGCGGTGCTCCTGCTGGACGACGCGGCCGACGCGGAACAGGTCGACGCGCTGTTGCCGGACAACCCGGACTGCCTGGCCGTCGCCGTCTCCTCCGGGCCGCTGACCGGCATCGCCGACGTCCGCCCCTGCACCCTCGGCGGCCTCGACACCAAGTCCGCGGTGGAGCTGCTGTCCCGGTTCACCGGGTCGGTCCGCATCACGGTCGACCCCCGGGCCGCCGAGCGGCTCGCCGAGCAGTGCCAGGGCCAGCCGGCCGCCCTGGTCCTGGCCGGCGGCTGGCTCGCCGCCCGGCCCCAATCCGCCGTCGCCGACCTCGCCAAGCAGCTGCAGACGGACCCCGTCCAGGGCACCGTCGTCAGCCACGTGCTCCGGCTCGTGCACGCCTCGCTGCCCGCCTCCGCCGCCCGGATGCTGCGTCTGCTCAGCCTCGCCCCGGCCGGCCTGGTCGACCCGCACACCGCCGCCGCCCTCGCCGGCTGCTCGGTGGAGGCCGCCCGCGCCACCCTGGACGACTTCGTCGCCCACGGACTGCTGCACACGGTGAGCTCCCCGCAGCCGCAGCCGCAGTACGCGGTGCCCTGCTGCCTGCACCCCCTGCTGGCCGACCTCGCGAGGGCCCAGGAGCGGCCCGCCGAGCTCCAGCTGGCCCGCGCCCGCATGCTGGAGCGGACCGTACGGCTGCTCCAGTCGTGCAGGGCGATCACCGAGACCGACAGCCCCCAGGCACGCGAGAAGCTCCTCGGCACGCCGCGCGCCCTGCGCTTCACCGGCCCCCGGGCGGCCGCCGACTGGCTGCGCCTGCGCCGGCCCGCGCTGCTGGCCGCCGCCCGGCTCGCGGTCGCCGACGGGGAGCTGGACACCCTGGCCCGGCGCCTGATGTCCCAGCTGGTGCGGGCCATGGTCGCCCACTTCGGCACCCAGGCCGCCGCGAGCGACCTCTACGACCTGCACGGCCTGGTCCTCGACGTCGCCGAGCGCCGCCGACTGCCGCGCGAGCGGGCGGCGGCCCTGCTGAACCTCGGCGACCTCGACGCCCGCACCGGCCGCACCGCCGGGGCCCTGCTGCGCTACCGGGCCGCGCTGGACGCCGGACGCGAGGCGAACGACCCGTACGCGACCGGCCGCGCGATGGAATCCGTCGGCGGTGCCCATCTCGAGCTCGGCGACTACGACCGGGCCGCCGACTGGTTCGGCCGGGCCCTGGCCGAGCGGCTCGCCCGGGGCGACCGCGCGGACGCCGCCCGGCTCTACGGCCGGATCGGCGCCGCCCACACCTACGCGGGCCGCTACGGCCAGGCGCTGCGCAACTGGCGCGCGGCCGTCGCCGGGCACCGCAAGAACGGGGACGTGGCCGCACAGGCGCGGGCGCTGAGCGAACTGGCCCGGGTGCAGGAGTACGCGGGCCGGCTCGAGGAGTCGCTGCGCACCTGCAGGGAGGCCGTGGAGTGGGCGCGCCGGGCCGAGGACACCCGGCTGGAGGCGGCGCTGCACCTGCGGCTCGCGGACTCCTTCGAGCACTTCGGCGACCCCGCGTCGGCCGCGCTGCACCGGGGCGTGGCGGAGCGGATGCTGGCCGAGGAGGCCCCGGAGGACGACTCCGAACCGGAACAAGCCGATAACGCCTGCGAAATCCGCAGCACACCTGCTGAAGATTGATGCAATGAAAGGCTAGACAGCGGGAACACCTTCATTAGACTGGCTCTGCCGCACCTTCTCCTGCGGTCTCCCCCGGTGTGCGCGTGTGTGCCCGGGTATGTGTAGTGATATCCCCTGCCCCCTGAGCCAAGGACCGTGATCGACGTGAAGGTCGGCATCCCCCGCGAGGTCAAGAACAACGAGTTCCGGGTGGCCATCACCCCCGCCGGCGTGCACGAGCTGGTGCGCCACGGCCACCAGGTCGTCATCGAGCGCGGCGCCGGCGTCGGCTCCTCGATCCCGGACGGCGAGTACATCGCCGCGGGCGGGCAGGTCCTGGACACCGCCGACGAGGTGTGGGCCGCCGCCGACCTGCTGCTGAAGGTCAAGGAGCCCATCGCGGAGGAGTACCACCGGCTGCGCAAGGACCAGACCCTCTTCACCTACCTGCACCTGGCCGCATCCAGGGAGTGCACGGACGCCCTCCTGGAGTCCGGCACCACCGCCATCGCCTACGAGACGGTCGAGCTGCCCGGCCGCGCCCTGCCGCTGCTCGCGCCGATGTCCGAGGTCGCGGGCCGGCTGGCCCCGCAGGTCGGCGCCTACCACCTGATGCGCGCCAACGGCGGCCGCGGCGTGCTGCCCGGCGGGGTCCCCGGTGTGCCGGCCGGCCGGGCCGTCGTCATCGGCGGCGGCGTCTCCGGCTGGAACGCCGCGCAGATCGCCATCGGCATGGGCTTCCACGTGACCCTGCTCGACAAGGACATCAACAAGCTCCGCGAGGCGGACAAGATCTTCGGTACGAAGATCCAGACCGTCGTCTCCAACGCCTTCGAGCTGGAGAAGGCCTGCCTGGAGGCCGACCTGGTGATCGGCGCGGTGCTGATCCCCGGCGCCAAGGCCCCGAAGCTGGTCACCAACGAGCTGGTCTCGCGCATGAAGCCCGGAAGTGTCCTTGTCGACATCGCGATCGACCAGGGCGGCTGCTTCGAGGACTCCCGCCCGACCACGCACGCCGAGCCGGCCTTCAGGGTGCACGAGTCGGTCTTCTACTGCGTCGCCAACATGCCCGGCGCGGTGCCCAACACCTCCACCTACGCGCTGACCAACGCCACGCTGCCGTACATCGTCGAGCTCGCCGACCGCGGCTGGGCGGACGCGCTGCGCCGTGACCCCGCGCTCGCCAAGGGCCTCAACACGCATGACGGCAAGGTCGTCTACCGGGAGGTCGCCGAGGCCCACGGCCTGGAGCACGTGGAGCTCGCCTCCCTGCTCGGCTGAGCCGCCCGGGACGGTAAGTCGACCAAGTCACCGTTCGGCGAAGGTGATACGTCAACATCCCGCGTCAACGCGGCACACCCGGCCGGACCTTGTCGACAAGGTCCGGCCGGGTGTGTGTATGGTCACTTCCTGATTCCGGGGCAACTTGCCTCGAACGTAACCCTTCTACCGATTCGCACACCCGTGAAACCTGCCGTGCGACGGCCGTACGCCCTTGACAGAGGGATGTTTCATTGCCGACACATCGGGTCGGGTCCGGCGGATTGTGTTGCTGCGGACGGCCGACACGCCATAGAGTCGCCAATCGTCGGCATGGTGCCACGCTGACCTGTCTAGAAATTTCCTGGTCACCAAGGAGGTAAGACGACTTGTGAATGAGTCGACATTTACTCCCGGGGGTGGTCAACCAGGAATGCCTGCACCGGGCCAGGGGTCCGAGGGATTCGCTGCTGTCGGCTCCGTCGCGGTGCGCACCTTCGCAGCCCATCAGGGTCACCAGAGTCCAGGGGTGACTCACCCAGCACACCGAAGCATGGATGGCCATCACGTGAACGCCATGGCCGGCGACGGAAGTGGCGCGCCCCACAACCATCTCGCCGACTACGACGAACTGCCCGAGGGGCACTTCTACGACCCCGACGCCGAGTACGAGCCCGATCCCGAGTACGCGGCCACGCTCGCGCCCGACGCGGCGCGCCAGCGCCGTGAGCGCGTCGGTCCCACCGGGCGCCCGCTGCCGTACTTCCCGATCCCGGGCCCGCTGACCGACCACGGCCCCGCGAAGATCATCGCGATGTGCAACCAGAAGGGCGGCGTCGGCAAGACCACGTCGACCATCAACCTGGGTGCCGCGCTGGCCGAGTACGGCCGCCGGGTGCTGCTCGTCGACTTCGACCCGCAGGGCGCGCTGTCGGTCGGACTCGGCGTCAACCCGATGGAACTCGACCTCACCGTCTACAACCTGCTCATGGAGCGGGGCATGGCGGCCGACGAGGTGCTGCTGAAGACCGCGGTCCCCAACATGGACCTGCTGCCCAGCAACATCGACCTGTCGGCGGCCGAGGTCCAGCTGGTGAGCGAGGTCGCGCGCGAGTCGACGCTGCAGCGGGCGCTGAAGCCGCTGCTGGACGACTACGACTACATCGTGATCGACTGCCAGCCCTCGCTCGGCCTGCTCACGGTCAACGCACTGACCGCCGCGCACAAGGTGATCGTGCCGCTGGAGTGCGAGTTCTTCGCGCTGCGCGGTGTGGCGCTGCTGACCGAGACCATCGAGAAGGTCCAGGAGCGGCTCAACCCCGACCTGGAGCTCGACGGGATCCTCGCCACGATGTACGACTCGCGCACGGTGCACAGCCGCGAGGTGCTCGCGCGCGTGGTCGAGGCGTTCGACGACCACGTGTACCACACGGTCATCGGGCGTACCGTCCGCTTCCCGGAGACCACGGTCGCCGGTGAGCCGATCACCACCTACGCCTCCAACTCCGTCGGGGCCGCCGCCTACCGCCAGCTCGCCAGGGAGGTGCTCGCCCGGTGTCACGCCGAGTGAGTCTGCCCGGGGCCGACGAACTCTTCCGTACGACAGGGGGGATGGCGCTCCAGGCGTCCACGCCCAGACGCGCCGGCGGCGACGCCCGCGTTCCCGCTCCCGCGGGGGAGGCCGACGCGGTGGCGGCCCAGGAGGACGCGCCGCAGTCGGTGCCCGCGCAGGGCGGCGACGGCGAGGGCGCGGAGCATGTCGCGACGGACGCGGGGCCGGCCGAGGCCGGGGAGTCCCGCAGCCGCGGCGCGGCGGGCCCCGGGCGGCGCCAGACGGCACAGGAAGGTGCGGCCTCGGCCGCGGCGGCCGCCGACTCCCGCAAGCGGGGGCGGGCGGCGGCGCGGCGGCCCAGCGGCCGTGAACGGCACGACGAGAAGATCACCGTGTACGTGTCCGCCGAGGAACTGATGGACCTCGAGCACGCGCGTCTGGTCCTGCGCGGCGAGCACGGCCTCGCCGTCGACCGCGGCCGGATCGTCCGTGAGGCGGTCGCGGTGGTCCTCGCCGACCTGGAGAGCCGCGGGGACGCCAGCATCCTCGTACGACGTCTCCGGGGACGCTAGCGGTAGCCTGCGGAGGTCATGACCTCGAACGACGCCCCCGACCCCGGCCACGGCACTCCACCCGGCCGCCGGCGCGCGCTGGGGAGGGGGCCGGGCACGGCCCCGCCGGCCGGGCGGACCGCGGACCCGGCGCCCGGTCCTCCGGCGCAGGGCGCTGCCGAGGGCGTCGCGGAGGGCGCCTCGCCGGACGCGGCGGCCCCTGCCGGCCCCGGCGGAGGCGTCTCCCCGCCCGCCGGACCGGCGCGGGGCACGGCCGTGGCGGAGGGGGAGGGCGACGGTCGGTTCAAGGTGCGGCTGACCAACTTCGAGGGCCCGTTCGATCTGCTGCTCCAGCTGATCTCGAAGCACAAGCTGGACGTCACCGAGGTCGCCCTGTCCAGGGTGACCGACGAGTTCATGGCGTACATCCGGGCCAGGGGGCCGGACTGGGACCTGGACGAGACGACCGAGTTCCTGGTCGTGGCGGCCACGCTGCTCGACCTCAAGGCGGCACGCCTGCTGCCCGCCGCCGAGGTGGAGGACGAGGCCGACCTGGCCCTGCTGGAAGCCCGGGACCTGCTGTTCGCGCGGCTGCTGCAGTACCGCGCGTACAAGCGGATCGCGGAGATCCTCAGCCGCCGGCTGGACGACGAGGGCCGGCGGTACCCCCGTACCGTCGGGCTCGAGCCGCAGCACGCCGAGCTGCTGCCCGAGGTCGTCATCGGCATCGGACCCGAGGGCTTCGCCAGGCTCGCCGTCAAGGCGATGCAGCCCAGGCCCAGGCCACAGGTGTACGTCGACCACATCCACGCGCCGCTGGTCAGCGTGCGGGAGCAGGCCGGGATCGTCGTCGCGCGGCTGAAGGAGCTGGGCGAGGCGAGTTTCCGCACGCTCGTGGCGGACACCGGTGACACCCTGACCGTCGTCGCCCGCTTCCTCGCCCTGCTGGAGCTGTACCGCGAGAAGGCGGTCGCCCTCGACCAGGAGACCGCGCTCGGCGAGCTGACGGTGCGCTGGACCGGCGGGGACGGGGCCGCCGCACCCACCGTCACCGACGAGTTCGACCGGCCCCCCGAGCAGCCCGAGGAGGAGAAGAGGACATGAGCGACGAGACCACCGGCGTCCCCGCCGGGCCGCGCACCGTCGCGGACCTCGACCTCAAGCCCGCCCTGGAGGCGGTCCTCATGGTCGTGGACGAGCCCGCGACCGAGGAGCACCTGGCGAAGATACTGGAGCGCCCCGCACGCCGGGTCGCGGACGCGCTGCGCGAGCTGGCCGACGAATACACCCTCCAGGGCCGCGGCTTCGAGCTGCGGCTCGTCGCGAACGGCTGGCGCTTCTACACCCGCCCCGAGTACGCGGCCGCCGTCGAACGCTTCGTCCTGGACGGCCAGCAGGCCCGGCTCACCCAGGCCGCCCTGGAGACCCTCGCCGTGGTCGCCTATCGCCGGCCGGTCAGCCGCAGCCGCGTCTCCGCCGTACGCGGAGTCAACTGCGACGGTGTGATGCGCACCCTCCTGCAGCGCGGTCTGATCGAGGAGGCGGGCACGGAACCCGAAACAGGTGCGATCCTGTACACGACGACGAACTACTTCCTGGAGCGGATGGGCCTGCGCGGTCTGGACGAGCTCCCGGAGCTCGCGCCCTTCCTCCCGGAGGCGGAGGCGATCGAGGCCGAGACCCAGGAAGGCGTGCCGTCGTTCGATCCGGACACACCGGACCCGGACGACGGTCCCCCGACGAACACGACGACGACGGAATTCTGATGCGAAGCAGCGGCAGCGGCAGCGGCAAGAGCGGCGGACGCGGCAACCACCGCGGTGCCGGCAACAACAGGGACCAGAAGCAGGGGCAGGGCCGCCCCGGCAAGCCCCGCCCCGAGGAGCGCCGCTACGACGTGGGCCCCGGGGCCACCAAGGACGGCCCGAAGTCCGGGCGCACCGGAGCCAGGCCGTCCGGCCAGTCCCCGCAGAAGGGCGGCCGCGGCCGCACCGCCCCGGGGCGCTCGCGCGAGTACGAGACGCGGATCGAGGAGCGCAACCGCGACCGGTACGCGGACAGGAAGGACGTCAAACTCCCGAAGACCTTCCCGGGCGCCGAGCAGGAGGGCGAGCGGCTGCAGAAGGTGCTCGCGCGCGCCGGCTACGGCTCCCGGCGCGCCTGCGAGGAGCTGATCGAGCAGGCCCGGGTCGAGGTCAACGGCGAGATCGTCCTCGAGCAGGGCAAGCGGGTCGACCCGGAGAAGGACGAGGTCAAGGTGGACGGCCTGACCGTCGCCACGCAGTCCTACCAGTTCTTCGCGCTGAACAAGCCCGCCGGTGTCGTCTCGACGATGGAGGACCCCGAGGGCCGGCAGTGCCTCGGCGACTACGTCACCAACCGCGAGACCCGGCTCTTCCACGTCGGCCGGCTCGACACCGAGACCGAGGGCGTCATCCTGCTCACCAACCACGGCGAGCTGGCGCACCGCCTCACCCACCCCAAGTACGGGGTGAAGAAGACCTACCTCGCGCACATCGTCGGTCCCATCCCGCGCGACCTCGGCAAGCGGCTGAAGGACGGCATCCAGCTCGAGGACGGCTACGCGCGCGCGGACCACTTCCGGGTCGTCGAGCAGACCGGCAAGAACTACCTCGTCGAGGTGACCCTGCACGAGGGCCGCAAGCACATCGTGCGCCGCATGCTCGCCGAGGCCGGGTTCCCGGTCGACAAGCTGGTGCGCACCGCCTTCGGGCCGATCACCCTGGGCGACCAGAAGTCGGGCTGGCTGCGCCGGCTGTCGAACACCGAGGTCGGCATGCTGATGCAGGAGGTCGACCTCTAGACCGGGGCCCGTCCCGGTGGTTCCGGAGCCCGTCCGGCGGATCATGCCGCCCGCCGGACCCGGTGGGCCCCCGGTCACCGTCCGGTAACCGCGGTCACACCGAACGTGCCCGGCGAGTACGATCGGTGTACGAGGTGACGAGCCGTCACGGCCGGAGTCCCTCGGTGAACGCAGCTTTGATTCCGAGGACTTGGGGGGTCCCGTGTCGGAATTGCTGACCGTCGCCAACACGATCGTGCCCGTGATCACCACCGCCGCCGCGGGCTTCGCCGGTGCGGTCGTCCAGTCCGCGCAGAGCCGGGCCGCGGACGGGGTGGTGCAGCGCGGCCGGGCCCTGGTGGGCCGGCTCCTGGAACGCCGGCCGGAGGATCCGCGGGACTCCGGGACGACCGAGGCGGTCGAACGGATCCGGGAGCTGTCGCCGCAGGACCGGCGGATCCTGGACGCGGCCGTGGGGAAGTGGCTGGACGAGCGGTCGGGCGACCTGCGCGAGGTCATCGAGCGTGAGGTCCTGGAGCACCGGGCGCCCGGCCCGCACGTCGCCGGCTCGATCAACGTCGACGTCAGCGGTGAGGGCTCGGCCGGCTTCGGCTACGTGCACAACCTGGGCGGCCTCCACCTCGGCGGCCGCCCGCGGAGCGATCCGGGGGAGGAACCGCAGGGGGCGCGGGGCCGGTGAGCGCGGGCAGAGCCCACACGCGGGACGTCACCGTCGGCGTCCACGGCGAAGGGGCGGCCGGCTTCGGGTACGTGCACCTGCTCAACCTCAGCCTGGTGGGCGGCGACTGGCGCGAAGTGGCGGGGGAGGTGCGGCGCTGGAGCGGCTGGAACTGGCCGCAGTTCCTGCTGGTCCTGTTCCTGGACGCCGTCGCGCTGCTCACCTCCCCGGACGGTGACGCGGGCCGGCTCGGATGGCTGTACGCCGTCATGGCGGCCGCCCTGCTGCTGTCCTTCTGCCGCGTGGCCGGAGTCGTCGGAGCGCTGGCCGACCGGGCAGGGACGCGCATGGCCTACCTCCCCCCGACGGTCTCCCTGGGCTGCGTACTCCTCGCGGTCCTCGGAATCGTCGGGATGCGGTACTACGCCGACCACGGCGAGGTGGACGTGACGGGCCGGGCCCTGATCACGGCCGAGGGGCCGCTGACGGACGGCGACCGGCTGACCGTCACCGTGCGCAACGACCCGGCCCGCGACCGGCTGCGCCTGGCGCTGGTCCTCGTCGACGCGGTCCCGGGCGCGCAGTCCTGCGTACCGGCCACCACGTACGACGCCCGGCTGGGGAGCAGCGGGGCCCGCCGGGCGGAGGGGATGCGCAGCGAGCAGGCGTTCTCCCTGCCGCTCGGCGGCATCCGGGGCGACGTCCGCGTGGAGGTCGTCCTGCACACCGACACGGGGTGCCGCATGGGCGCGACCGTCGCCGAAGCGGCACTGCACGACTGAGGGGGACGGAACGTGAGACGGATGTCGTGCGAGTGGACCGCGGCGCCGGTGCGCCGGGGCGGCCGGCGGTACCGGCACCGAGCGGCGGCGGCCGTGGCGGCGGTACTGCTGCTGACGGCCACGGCGTGCTCGTCGAGGGAGCGCGACGGGGAGTTCCTCGGCTCGGAGGAGATCGACGTGGTGACGCACAAGGACCTGCCCGGCATGTCGCTGTTCGAGAACTACACCTACTCCGGTTTCGACAACGCGCTCTACCTCGACCTGGAGAAGTGGCTCGAGGGCGAGGAGGGCGTGCAGGTCACCCGGAACGCGGACGTCTCCTCCGCCGCCCGCATCGCCAGACTGCAGTCGGGCGACGCGGACCTGGTCGTCGCCTCGTTCTCCATCACCCCGGACCGGATGAAGGAGGTCGACTTCGTCGGCCCCTACCTCACCACCGTCCAGGGCTTCCTGGTGCGCTCCGGTTCCGGCATCCGCGACCACGCCGACCTGGCCGGCAAGCGCATCTGCACCTGGGACGGCACGACGTCCCGGGTGGCGCTCGGCGAACTGAGGGATTCCGTCTCGGTGGGCGGTACGGATGCCGAGCAGTGCGTGCAGAAGCTGCGGCAGGGCCTGGTGGACGCCGTGTCCACCGACCAGGTCCTGCTCTACGGCTTCGCCCAGCACACCGCCGGCCGGGACGGCCTGGAGGTCGTCCCCGGCCTGACGGTCGGCGCCCCGCAGCACTACGGCATCGGAGTGGCCAAGGGGCACCGGGAGGACTGCCGCCGGCTCGCGGAATGGCTGAAGGGCCACGTGGGCGGCCGCGAGTGGCAGGGCAACTTCCGCGAGGCGCTGCCGCTGCTGGTGGAGGAGCAGCCGGACTGGATCAGCCGGCACAAACCCGAGGACGACCTCATCGACGCCCATTCCTGCGTGGACAAGCCGAAGACCTGAGAGCGGGGGTTGTGCCCGCACCGCACCTCCTTTTATAGTCCTTCTGACTATTAAAGGGGGTGCCGGTCATGGACGGCTACGACAAGTACGCCTTCGAGCCCTTCGCCGTCACCGTCGACCTCGCCGTGTTCACCATCCGCGAGAGCGTGCTGCACGTGCTGCTCGTCGAGCGGGGCCGGGAACCGTACGCCGGGCGGTGGGCGCTGCCGGGCGGATTCCTCCGGCCCGAGGAGTCCGCGGAGAGGGCCGCGCGGCGCGAACTCGGCGAGGAGACCGGGCTCACGGACGTCTCCGGACTGCACCTGGAGCAGCTGCGCACCTACAGCGAACCCGGTCGCGACCCCCGCATGCGGGTCGTGTCGGTCGCCTTCGCCGCGCTGCTGCCCGACGCCCCCGAGGCGCACGGCGGCAGCGACGCGGCCCGGGCCCGCTGGACGCCGTACGACACGGCCGGGCCGCTCGCCTTCGACCACGACCGGATCCTCGCCGACGCGCGGGACCGCGTCGGCGCCAAGCTCGAGTACAGCTGCCTCGCCACCGCCTTCTGCCCGCCCGAGTTCACCCTGGGCGAGCTGCAGCAGGTCTACGAGACCGTGTGGGGCACCGCCCTCGACCGGCCCAACTTCCGGCGCAAGGTGCTCGCCACCCCGGGCTTCGTCGAAGCCGTCCCCGGCGCCGCGCGCCTCACCGGCGGCCGCGGCAAACCCGCCGCCCTGTACCGCGCGGGCACCGCCGCCGCCCTCCACCCGCCGCTGCTCCGGCCCACCCCGGAAGGACGCCCCGCATGACCACGACCACCGTCACGAAGCGCGCCGCCACGGGAGCGCTCACCGGGCTCGCCCTCGGGGACGCGCTCGGTTTCCCGACCGAGTTCGACGACGTCCCCTCCATCCTCGCGAAGTCCGGGCCGTGGCGGGAAGCGGCTCTGCCGCAGCCGGCGATCGTCAGCGACGACACCCAGATGACGCTGGCCCTGGGCAGGGGGCTGCGCACGGCGACGGGCCGGGGGACGCTCACCCCGGAGCGGCTGGAACGGCCGGTGCGCGAGGAGTTCGTGGAGTGGTTCCGCTCGCCCGAGAACAACCGCGCACCCGGCAACACCTGCCTCAAGGCCTGCCACCTGCTCGCCCGCGAGGACCGGCCCTGGCAGGACGCCTCCCAGACCGGCTCCAAGGGCTGCGGCGCCAACATGCGCGTCGCCCCGATCGGCCTCGCCCCCGGTCTGAGCGACGAACAGCGCGCGGGCGCCGCCCAGTTGCAGTCCGCCCTCACCCACGGGCACCCCACCGCGCTGGCCGCCTCCGACCTCACCGCGCACGCCGTACGGCTGCTCGCCGAGGGCGCCGACCCGACCGGCCTGGTCGGCCTGCTGCGCTCCTACGCCTACGACAACCGCACCCGCTACCACGAGGTCTGGCTCGGCGACCTGTGGACCCGCGCCCAGGACCCGACGCCCGAGCGGTTCATCGCCCGGGGCTGGGACGAGTGCCTGGAGGTCCTCGGCCGCCTCCAGGACGCCGTACGCACCGTCTCGCCGGAGACCGACCCGTGTCTGGCCACCGGCCAGGGCTGGATCGCGGAGGAGGCCCTGGCGACCGGACTGCTCTGCTTCCTCCTCTTCGTCGACGAACCGCTCACCGCCCTGCGCCGCGCCGCCTGCACCGCGGGCGACTCCGACTCGATCGCCTGCCTGACGGGCGCCTTCGCGGGCGCGTATCTGGGCGCCGACGCCTGGCCGCCGGCCTGGGCGGACCGCATCGAGTACCGGCGGGAACTGCTGGCGCTGGGAGAGCTCTGGGACGCGTGACCGGCCGGGGCCGCGCGGGGGGCGGCCCTAACCGGTCCGCAGGACCGAGGCGCGGCGGGCGCGGACGAGGAAGTCCTCGACGCGCCGCCGGTCCGGTCCGGCCGGGAGCGGGGTGCGGAGGACCGCCTCCTCCGCCTCCCGCTCCAGGCGGCTCATCCGCGCCTCGACCTCGGGCCAGGGCACCTCGCCCCGCTTCACCGCGAGGAGCGGCTCGCGCTCCTTGCCCACGTCGATCGTGAGGGCGCCCGTGCGGAGCAGGTCGCGGACGCCGGTCAGCAGACGGAGCAGATGCATCGCGTGCTTCCAGCGCGGGGCGCCGTGCACACGCACGTCCGCCCCCAGCCTGCGGAACTGGCCGCGCGCGTAGCACGTGAACGTCCGGTGGACCTCGCGGGAGAGGAACGCCCCGCGCAGGGACAGCAGCTCGCGGCCGGTGGCGTCGGCGTACTCCACGAGCGGGGAGTGCAGACACTCCAGGATGGTGGGGTTGGCCCGCAGGGCCAGCTCGCAGAAGCGTTCCAGCTCCCAGCTGAACTGCTCCTCGGCCGGCCCCTCGACATGCGTCGGCGGCTTGTCGAAGCGCCAGAACAGGGGAGCGGGCGCGAGGAAGACGCCCCGGCGGTCGGTGTCGCTGCCCTCCGTGGCCAGTCCGAAGGCACGCGAGCCCATCACGCAGGCGTAGATCGTGTGGTCGTTGACCAGGGTCTCGGGACGCATGCTCGGGAGCGTACGCGGCGGCTCACGCCCGGCGGATCGAATTTCCCCGCACCGTGATCCGCTCCTCGGGCAGCGCCCTGGTCGCCGGGCCCCGCTCCGCCGAGCCGCCGGCGATCCGGAACCGGCTGCCGTGGCAGGCGCAGTCGACGCTGCCGTCCGCGGCGTCCGCCACGACGCAGTTCTGGTGGGTGCGGATCGCCGAGAAGGCCTTGAGGTCACCCTCCTCGGGCTGGGTCACCACCACCTCCTCGTCCTTGAGGACCACGCCCCCGCCCACCGGGATGCCGGCGGTCGAGGCCAGCTCCTGCCCCGCGGTGGCCCGCGGTGCGGCGGATCCCGGCGAGGAGCCGCCTGCGTCGCCGTCCGGGCGCAGCCCGCGGCCAGTGCCGCCGCACCGGTCGCGAGGAGGACCGTGCGGCGCGTCGCGCGAGAGGGCGTGTCGTCACTCCGGGAGAGGGCGTGGGGAACACGGTGGTGACACCGTTCCGGCATC
The DNA here is from genome assembly GCF_043076215.1 of Streptomyces sp. NPDC016640. Classification (NCBI taxonomy): domain Bacteria; kingdom Bacillati; phylum Actinomycetota; class Actinomycetes; order Kitasatosporales; family Streptomycetaceae; genus Streptomyces; species Streptomyces sp. NPDC016640. The sequence continues at coordinate 366,681 of NZ_JBIBRG010000008.1, read as the reverse complement.
GTGGCACCGAAAGACCGAAAGACCGAAAGACCGAAGCAGAAGGAATCCATGCGAAATGCCGTCGAACGCGCAGGTCGTCCCGTCTCAGCGGTTGAGCGCCCGACACCGGCCCCGCCCGGCCTGACTACGCTGGACGACCGAACGGAACAGACGAACTCTCAGCAAGGAGCAACGTCGTGGCGGTACGCGCGGTCCGGGGGGCCGTCCAGCTGGAGCGGGACGAGGCCGGTCACATGGAGGAGCGGGTCGGTGCGCTGCTCACCGCCGTACTGGAGCGGAACGGCCTGCACACCGACGACCTGATCAGTATCTGGTTCACGGCCACGCCCGACCTGCACTGCGACTTCCCGGCCGCCGCCGCCCGGGGGCTCGGCATCGTCGACGTCCCCCTGATCTGCGCCCAGGAACTCGACGTCGAGGGCGCCATGCCCCGCGTCGTCCGGGTCCTCGCGCACATCCAGTCCGACCGGCCCCGCGCCGACATCGCGCACGTCTACCTCGGTGCCGCGGCCGCCCTGCGCAAGGACATCGCCCAGTGAGAACCGCACTCGTCATCGGCACCGGACTCATCGGCACGTCCGCCGCCCTCGCCCTGACCCAGCGGGGTGTCACCGTCCACCTCGCCGACCACGACCCGGAGCAGGCGCGTACGGCCGCCGCGCTCGGCGCCGGCACGGACGAGGCGCCCGACGGGCCGGTGGACCTGGCGATCGTCGCCGCCCCGCCCGCCCACGTGGCCGGCGTGCTCGCCGACATGATGCGGCGCGGGGCGGCCCGCGGCTACCTCGACGTGGCCAGCGTCAAGGGCGGACCGCGCCGTGAACTCCAGGCGCTCGGGCTCGACCTGGCCTCCTACATCGGCACCCACCCCATGTCCGGCCGGGAGAAGTCCGGCCCGCTGGCCGCCACCGGTGACCTCTTCGAGGGGCGTCCCTGGGTGCTGACCCCGACCGGGGAGACCGACACCGAGGTGCTGAACCTCGCCCTGGAACTGGTCTCGCACTGCAGGGCCGTGCCCGTGGTGATGGACGCCGACGCCCACGACCGGGCCGTGGCCCTCGTCTCCCACATGCCCCACCTGGTGTCCAGCATGGTCGCCGCCCGCCTGGAGCACGCCGAGGAGACCGCCGTACGGCTGTGCGGCCAGGGCATCCGGGACGTGACCCGGATCGCCGCCTCCGACCCCCGGATGTGGATCGACATCCTGTCCGCGAACCCCGGGCCGGTCGCCGACCTGCTCACGGACGTCGCGGCCGACCTGGAGGAGACCGTGCGCGCCCTGCGCGCGCTGCAGTCCTCCGACGAGGACAAGCGCCGCGAGGGCGGCACGGGCATCGAGGACGTGCTGCGCCGCGGCAACGCCGGCCAGGTCCGCGTCCCCGGCAAGCACGGCTCCGCGCCGCGCCTCTACGAGGTCGTGGCGGTGCTCATCGACGACCAGCCCGGCCAGCTGGCCCGGATCTTCGCCGACGCCGGCCACGCCGGGGTCAACATCGAGGACGTCCGCATCGAGCACGCCACCGGGCAGCAGGCCGGCCTGGTCCAGCTCATGGTGGAGCCCAAGGCGGCGCCGGTGCTCACCGCGGGGCTGCGGGAGAGGGGCTGGGCGATCCGGCAGTGACGGCCGCGGCCCTTCCCCCGAAGGGCCGGATCATTCGCTTGTCGGAGGGGTTCCGGGGAGCCAGTAACCTGGTGCGGGGCGTGTCCGCGTCCCGCACCCACCACTCCACCGCACCAGGAAGGTGTTCCTCCGTGGAAAACGGCGCCGCCCAGCCCGTGATTGTCGCCATCGACGGCCCCTCGGGCACGGGCAAGTCGAGCACGTCGAAGGCCGTGGCGGCGCAGCTCGGCCTGAGCTACCTGGACACCGGCGCCCAGTACCGGGCGATCACCTGGTGGATGGTGCACCACGGCATCGACACCGACGACCCCACCGCGATCGCCGCCGTGGCCGCGAAGCCGGAGATCGTCTCGGGGACCGACCCCGAGAACCCGACGATCACCGTCGACGGGATCGACGTGGCCGGACCGATCCGCGGGCAGGACGTCACCTCCAAGGTCAGCGCCGTCAGCGCGGTCCCCGAGGTGCGGGCCAGGATCACGGAGCTGCAGCGCACGATCGCCGCCTCCGCCGTCACCGGCATCGTCGTGGAGGGCAGGGACATCGGCACCACGGTGCTGCCCGACGCCGACCTGAAGATCTTCCTCACCGCCTCCGCGGAGGCGCGGGCCGCCCGCCGCAGCGGGGAGCTGAAGGGCGTCGACCTGGACACCACCCGCGAGGCCCTCGCCAGGCGGGACGCGGCCGACTCCAGCCGCAAGACCTCCCCGCTGGCCAAGGCCGGCGACGCGGTCGAGGTGGACACCACCGAGCTGACCCTGGCGCAGGTGATCGAGTGTGTCGTCACGCTCGTCGGGGAGAAGCGGGCCGGGAAGTGACCGACGTCCCATCGGTGCGCGGCGCCGAGGTCGGCCGGCGCATCGGCGTCGGCCTGATGTACGGGCTGTGGAAGCCCCGGGTGCTGGGCGCCTGGCGGGTGCCCGCGGCCGGCCCGGTGATCTTCGCCGTCAACCACTCCCACAACATCGACGGCCCGATGGTCATGGGGGTGGCCCCCCGGCCGACGCACTTCCTGATCAAGAAGGAGGCGTTCGTCGGCCCGCTCGGCCCGTTCCTGACCGGCATCGGCCAGCTCGAGGTGGACCGGACGGCCATCGACCGCACGGCGATCTCCCGGGCGCTGGGCGTGCTGCAGCAGGGCGGAGCCCTCGGCATCTTCCCCGAGGGCACCCGTGGCGAGGGCGACTTCGCCTCGCTCCGCGCCGGACTCGCGTACTTCGCGGTGCGCGGCGGCGCGCCGATCGTGCCGGTCGCGGTCCTGGGAAGTTCGGAGCGGCCCGGACGGTTGATAAAGGGACTGCCCCCGCTGCGCTCCCGCGTCGACGTCGTCTTCGGCGACCCCTTCGACGCCGTCGAAGGGGCGCGGAGCTCCGGCACGGGTGGCGGCGGGCGGCGCACGCGCAAGGCGCTGGACGAGGCGACCGAGCGCATCCGCAAGCAGCTCACCGCCCACCTGGAAAACGCCAGGCGCCTCACCGGGGCCTGAGCGACACTTGAGTAGTGGATCACCGCCGAGCGCGGTGCCCCACCGATCACCACGATGAACGACGAGGTACGGACTTCATGAACGACCACATCCAGCCCGACGGCTCGGACGCGTACGAGCACGACCACGGGGCGCTGGGCGATGCCGAGTTCGCGGAGTTCATGGAGCTCGCCGCGGAGGAGGGCTTCGACCCCGAGGACGTCGAGGGCGCCCTCGAGGCCGCCGGGCACGGCCCGCTGCCCGTGCTCGCCGTCGTCGGCCGGCCCAATGTCGGCAAGTCGACCCTGGTGAACCGCATCATCGGCCGCCGCGAGGCCGTCGTCGAGGACAAGCCGGGCGTCACCCGCGACCGCGTCACCTACGAGGCCGAGTGGGCGGGCCGCCGCTTCAAGGTCGTCGACACCGGCGGCTGGGAGCAGGACGTCCTCGGCATCGACGCCTCCGTGGCCGCGCAGGCCGAGTACGCCATCGAGGCCGCCGACGCGGTGGTCTTCGTGGTGGACGCCAAGGTCGGCGCCACCGACACCGACGAGGCGGTCGTCCGGCTGCTGCGCAAGGCCGGCAAGCCGGTCGTGCTGTGCGCCAACAAGGTGGACGGCCCGAGCGGGGAGGCCGACGCCTCCTACCTGTGGTCCCTCGGCCTGGGGGAGCCGTACCCGGTCTCGGCCCTGCACGGCCGGGGCACCGGCGACATGCTGGACCAGGTCCTCGAGGCGCTGCCGGAGGCCCCGGCGCAGAGCTTCGGCACCGCGGTCGGCGGCCCGCGGCGCATCGCCCTGATCGGCAGGCCCAACGTGGGCAAGTCCTCGCTGCTGAACAAGGTCGCGGGCGAGGACCGCGTCGTCGTCAACGAACTCGCCGGCACCACCCGTGACCCGGTCGACGAGATGATCGAACTCGGCGGCAAGACCTGGAAGTTCGTCGACACGGCGGGCATCCGCAAGCGCGTCCACCTCCAGCAGGGCGCCGACTACTACGCCTCGCTGCGCACCGCCGCCGCGGTCGAGAAGGCCGAGGTCGCCGTCGTCCTGATCGACGCCGCCGACTCCATCTCGGTGCAGGACCAGCGCATCGTCACCATGGCCGTGGAGGCGGGCCGCGCCCTCGTCCTCGCGTTCAACAAGTGGGACACCCTCGACGAGGAGCGCCGCTACTACCTGGAGCGGGAGATCGAGACCGAGCTCGGCCAGGTGGCGTGGGCGCCCCGGGTGAACGTCTCGGCGCGCACCGGCCGGCACATGGAGAAGCTGGTCCCGGCCATCGAGACGGCCCTGGAGGGCTGGGAGACCCGGGTCCCGACGGGCAGGCTGAACGCCTTCCTCGGCGAACTGGTCGCCGCCCACCCGCACCCCGTGCGGGGCGGCAAGCAGCCGCGCATCCTGTTCGGCACCCAGGCGGGCACCAGGCCGCCGCGGTTCGTGCTGTTCGCCTCCGGCTTCATCGAGGCGGGCTACCGGCGGTTCATCGAGCGCCGGCTGCGGGAGGAGTTCGGCTTCGAGGGGACGCCGATCCACATCTCCGTGCGGGTGCGCGAGAAGCGCGGCAAGAAGAAGTAGCGGACGCCGGGCATAGGCGAGGGGGCGGTCCCGGCCGGGACCGCCCCCTCGCCTATGCCCGCCTCAGGCGCCCCTGCGCGGGGCAGGCGGCAGACCGGCCGGCACGTGGTGCATCCCGGCGGCGTTCCGGGCGACCGTGCCGACCCGCTGCCACTGCGACTGCTGGCCGGTGCCCTGGCGGCCGCCGCCCGCCCCCGTGCCGTAGGCGCCGTACGCACCGCTCACCAGGGAGGCGCCGAACGACCCGGGGCTGTGGCCGCCGTACGAGCCCGTACTGTGCGGGATGTTCCCGAAGGCGGTGAAGCCCAGGTCCTCCTCGCCGCTGCGGTCACCCGGCAGTGAACGGAAGGACTTGACGTACTCGGTGTAGAGGGCGTCGTAGATCGGCGTGGCCGAGGGGCCGCTCCGGGAGTCCCGCGCCGGGCGCACGGGGGCGGGAACCGGGGCGAGGGACTGGCGGCGGGGAACGTCGTATGCGTGCACGTATGTCCAAACGACCCCGTACCGTAAGGGATGCGGCCCTTTTGTGCCTTTCGCCGGTCGGGTGGCTCCCGTGCCCCGGCCGGATCGGTTCAGATGCCGGCGAGCGGCAGCGCGGCGGCGACCAGTGTGCCGTTCGCCGCCGCCTTGTCGAGTGCGTCCCGCAGCAGGTCCTCGCGCGGCTGGCGGCCGATCGAGCCGACCGGGGCGGCGAACATCAGCACCCGGTGGTGCTTGTTGGCGGCAGCCCGCCAGCCGTCGGTGACCTGGAGCGGCTGGTGCGCCTGCCACCAGGCCACGGGGCGGCCCCCGTGGGGGTTCGGCTGGAGCACGGCGTGCAGCTGTCCCGCGGCGAGCAGGACCGACCAGCCGTGCAGCGCCGGCGGTACCGCCGACAGCTCGGTCAGGGGCATGAAGCCCTGCTCGATGAGGAGCGGCAGGAAGTCGTCGCCCGCCCCGAGCGAACCGGGCCGCGCGACCGGCGCGGTCGGCTCGACGACCAGGGCCGGGTGCAGCTCGTCGGAGATCAGCACCAGTCCGCTGGTCACGCCGAGGACGGCCTGCTCGGGGACGACGTTCGCGGGCGCCGGTGCCGGCACCGGGCCGTCCCCGCCGATGGCCCGTACGGCCCCCTGGAGCTGTTCCTCGGTGACCTGGACGACCTGCGAGGGCAGGCACGTGGCGTGGGCGAAGGCGAGGACGGCGGTCTCGTCCCCGATGAACAGGACGGTGCTGGTGTGCTCCTGCTCCGGGTTGCCCGGGGTGCGGCAGGAGGTGCAGTCGTAACCGCCCGGGGCGGACTCTCCGGCGAGCAGGCGGTCTGCTTCTTCGTCGCCGATCTCGGCGCGTACCTCGTCGCTGACGTCGAGCATGCGCGGCACGGGTGGCTCCCTCGGGATGCGGTACTGGCGAGGCCGGTTGGCTCCCGGCCCGTGGTCCGGGTGGCTCCCCGGCTCATGAAGAAGACAACGGGCGACCTGTGGCGGGAGTCACGCCCCAAGGCGAACGGAATCGAACCATCCGGCGCGCACGGTCACGGCGGGCGCGGAATCGGCCACTCATCGTCAACTGACAGGGAACACAATGCTGTTGAACGGGTGAGGTGACTCATGGTTTACCGAGGGTGCTGGTCGACAAATCGGGAAATCAGTGAATGAAGTGGGTGGCCGAAAAGCGCCGATACCCGAGGTAAGGGGCAACTGGCCTGCCATGAACGGGCGTTGGTTGATGCGGACCCCGAACGCTCCCTGAATTCCTCCGCCGTGTGCAGCGAGCACCGCTCGGGTACGTCCGCCGGCCGCACCGACAGCGCCACCGCACGACCCGAAGGCGGACGGGGCGGGCGCGGCTCACGCGCCCCACGGCGCGGTGGGCGGCGTACCGCCTCGGGGACCCCGAGTCCTCGGGAAGGGACCTGCATGTCCGAATGTGCCGACAACATCCGCGGCAACGCCCGCACGACCCGCACGGCGGCGGCCCTGGCCGGCGCGGTACTGCTCGCGCCCCTCGGCCTGCCGGCCGCGGCCGGGAACGCCACGGCGGCGGACGGCGGGGTGTGGGACCGCATCGCACAGTGCGAGAGCGGCGGCGACTGGCACATCGACACCGGTAACGGCCACTACGGCGGACTCCAGTTCTCCGCCGCCACCTGGCGCGTCTACGGCGGCACGGCCTACGCGCCGACGGCCGACCGGGCCACCAGGGCGCAGCAGATCACGGTCGCCGCGAAGGTCCGGCGCGCCCAGGGATGGGGAGTCTGGCCGACCTGCTCGGCCCGCGCGGGTGCGTCCGGGAGCGCGCCCGTCACGGACCCGGTGACCACGGACAAGGCGCCCGCGACGCCCCCGCGGCCCCCGGAGTCCGCGACGCCGTCGGCGCCGTCCGCCCGGACGGCGAGTCAGGCCGGGCCCCCGGACCGGGGCGCGGCGGGCGGCACCTGCACCGTCCGCGTGGGCGACACGCTGAGCGGGATCGCCGCGCGGCACGGGACGAGCCGGCAGCGCCTGTACGAGGCCGACCGGTCCGTCATCGGAGGGGACCCCGACGTGATCGTGCCCGGGCAGCGTCTCGACGTCCGAGCCGCCCTCGTTCGGTTCGGCCGCGGGAAGGCCGCGCCGGGCCCGCCGGAGCCCGCGCGACATGTACCCCGGGCCCACGCCGTGAGGCTCGTCCCCGCGTGCGTCCGGACGGCGGGCATGGCGGATCGTGTGACGGAACCGAGTGTTTTCTGTGCACATCGGCTTTCGTGATCATGCGCGGCGGCAAAAGGGGAAGGGAGCCCGGAGAGCCTTACCCCGGCACTCTCCGCCGGGCTTTATCGCGACCGCGGCAGGACGCGCGGGAATTGCGTTCGAATGCCCGCGGAAGTCGTATCGAACCGCCCGAACGAGTGATGGCCGCCGTCTCCGGCGTCTGTCGTGGTCCTGTGACAGAAGTGTGACCGCCGGGGGATCCGGACCGCTGTTCCCGGGGCCTGCTTCCGCACTCACCGCTCAGGGCATAGCGTGGCCGTATGGCACCCATTCCGACACCCTCCGCGGAACCCCACGACACTCCGGACGCCTATGTCGGCCTCGCGGCGGACCGGGCCGAGGACCTCGCGCGCGAGCGCGGCTGGTCCACGGTGCGGGCGCTGCCGCCGGGGGCGATCATCACCATGGAGTACCGCGTGGGCCGGCTGAACCTCGAGGTGAAGGACGGCCGGGTGGCGCGGGCCTGGAAGGGCTGACACACGGCGACGGCCCCGGTTCCCCGCCGGAACCGGGGCCGTGGCGTGCGCGCCGGACGCTCGCGCGGTCCGTCAGCGGGTCGCCGGCGACGAGCCGCGCGGATGGCGTTCGGAGTGCGGAGGGCGGCGGCTGCCCGCCGGGGTGAGCGGGGAGCGCTCCGCGCGGCTGGCGTACGGGCCCGGCGCCGGACGGGCGGGCGGCCGGATCGGCGAGCGGCCCGCGTGCAGCGGCTCGGGAGCCGGGTCCGGGCGGTCGGCGAGCGATCCGAGCATGACGGGCGCCCCGACCGGGCCGGCCGCCGGTGCCGTACGGCCGCGACCCGGCCACCAGCGGTCGCGCAGGTCGAGGATCCGGGCCTCGGCGCGCGCGATCACCGGCTCGAACCAGGGGAGCGCGAGCAGGATCAGCAGGCCCGCGACCCAGCCCAGGATCACATCGCTCAGCCAGTGCGTCCCGATGTAGACGGTGGACAGCCCCACGCCGAGCGAGGTCACCGCGGACAGCGCGGACAGCCAGCGGCGCGCTCTCGGGGTGGAGGCCAGGTAGGCCAGGATTCCCCAGGTCACCACGGCGTTGGCGGTGTGGCCGCTGGGAAATATATCGCCGCCGAGCCACATCTCGTTCGAGCCGATCTCGGTCGCGTAGTGCGGGCCCAGCCGCCCCATGCCGTACTTCGCGGCGCCGACGGTGACGTTCAGCAGGAGCAGGGAGACGCCCAGGGCGAGCAGCGGGCGCAGGGTGTGCTGCCGCCAGGAACGCCAGCCCAGCCAGGCCGCGACCATCACGGCGGTGGGCCCGCGCTGGCCGAGCACCACGTAGTAGTCGACGAAGGCGTGGATCTCGGACCACTGCTGATAGGGACGGAAGAACATCACCTGCCAGTCCAGCCGGACCAGCCAGGAAGTGATCAGCACGGCCCACACGATCGCCAGGTAGAAGGCCAGGGAGGCGCCGAAAAGCACCACCCGGTGCCGGCTCATCCGCGGCACGCCGATGTGAGCCGGTCGTTCCGGCTCACGATCCAGCCTCGCGAACACCCGGTCCAGACGGGTGGGCTTCCGTTCGGTACGCACCCAATCGACGTTACAGCGAGTGAGCGCTGAAGCCCGTCGAATCAGCGTCTTTGTGATGACGATGTGATGTGGCATTCCTCTCAGAAGGGCGTTTATTCACGGTGAATCCGCAATCCCGGGGCGCTCCGCACTGCAATTCCTTTGATCATTCAGGGCGACTGTTTTATCGCGCTTTTGAATTCGTTCACCGGGGGCTGGTGGGGAATTTCCCCGCCGCTCATCGGCGGCCCGGGGCGGTTCAGGGCGGACCGGAGCCGTTCAGCCAGATCGCGCCGTACACCGCCGAGGCCACCGCGACCGCCCCCACCACCGGCGCCGACCTGGGCGTACGCAGCCGGGCCAGGACCAGGGCGAGGGGCAGCAGCAGGGGGAACGCGGGCAGCAGCAGACGCGGCTTGGAACCGAAGTAGCTCGACGTGCACAGGGCGAGCGCGGTGACGGCACCGGCGTACACCAGCAGCGGCAGCGGCTGGCGCTGCCGTACGCAGACCGCGTACAGCCACACCACGAGGCCGACACCGAGCATCAGTCCGAGCCCCGCCAGGGCGGACGGGAACGACGTGAACTTCGCGGCGACGAAGCGGGCGAAGGCATGGCCCCCGTCGAACCCGTTCCGCCATCCCGCCTGTACTTCGAGGTATCCCAGCGGCCCGTTCCCGCTCCGGTGGCCGACCCACAGAACGTAACCGGCGGCTCCGAGGGGCGCGAGGAGCATGCCGAGAGCCCGGCGCAGGCGGACACCGGGGGCGCCCGGACCGCGTGGCGCTCCCTCCGGCGCGCGGACGCGCGGGACGGCCGCCGGAGCCCCGGCGCGTTCCCCGGACCGCGCGCCGTCCGCCCGCGCCGCGCTGCGTTCCCGCACGAAGGAGGCGACCGCCGCCGCCCACAGCGCCGCCACCACCGCCAGCCCCACCGGCCGGGTCAGCCCGGCCAGGCCCGCGAGGACCCCCGCCGTCACCCAGCGGCCGGTGAGCACGGCGTACAGCGACCACGCGGCCAGCGCGGTGAACAGGGACTCGCTGTACGCCATCGACTGCACGATCCCGACCGGCAGCACCGCCCACAGCAGCACCGCATACACCCCGGCCCGGCGCCCGTACACGTGGTCGGCCACCGCGAAGATCCCCCACGCCGCGGCGAGCGAGGCGAGCAGGGAGACGACGAACCCCCCGTCGGCGTACGACAGCGGGGACACCGATGCCACCAGCCGCTCCAGCCAGGGGAGCAGCGGGAAGAACGCCAGATTGGAGTGCACGTCACCGCCGGGCAGGCGCACCTCGTAGCCGTACCCCAGCTCGGCGACCCTGGTGTACCAGAGCGCGTCCCAGCGGGCGGTCAGCAGGGTGTACGCGTCCTTGCCGCGCGCCCCGCTCCACAGGGCCAGCACGACCAGGCCCAGGGCACGCACGGCGGCGTACCCCAGGAGCGCCGGCGCGGCGCGGCGCAGTGCTCCGGGGCGGGCGGGTGCGGCGCGCGTGTCGAGATCGTTCACGCGCCCGATTATCGACCCGGCGACCCGGCGGGAAACCGGGCCGCCCGGCAGGGCGTGCGCACCGGCGGAGCGCAGTGGTGCAGGCCACACCGATCATCCGGGGGAGTGAGAGGCCCGCCACTGGACCCCAGCCGGCACTCGCGTACGCTGACGTGTCACTCGCCGTTCGCCCCGCGCGCCGGAGGCCACCGCTCCCCCTCCTGCCGGGTCACGGGGGAGCCCCCATCCCGTGAGCCCGCCGATCGCGAGGGAACATCTGGGAGGTACGTACATGTCCGGGACGACCACGGCCGCCGCCACGCCGCGCCGTCGGGCGGCCGGGGCCGGTGCCGACCGCTGGGTGGTGCTCGTCGTCCTCTGCGTCAGCCTGCTGCTGGTCGCCGTCGACGCCACCGTGCTGCACGTGGCGGTCCCCGCCGTCACGGAGGACCTCCGGCCCGGCGCGACGGAACTGCTCTGGATCGTCGACGCCTACCCCCTGGTCTGCGCCTCGCTGCTGATCCTCTTCGGCACCCTGGGCGACCGGATCGGCCGCAGACGCGTCCTCCTGCTCGGCTACACCCTGTTCGGCGTCGCCTCCGGCATGGCGGCCCTCGCCGACAGCGCCCACATGCTGATCGTGGCGCGGGCGCTGCTGGGCGTCGGCGGCGCGATGATCATGCCCGCGACGCTGTCGATCCTGCGTCAGGTCTTCCCGGACCGGCGTGAACGGGCGATGGCCATCGGCGTCTGGAGCGCGGTCGCCGCGGTGGGCGCGGCGGTCGGACCGCTGCTCGGCGGCTTCCTGCTGGAGCACTTCTGGTGGGGTTCGGTCTTCCTGGTCAACATCCCGCTGATGCTGGTCGGTCTGCCGGTGGGGCGCGTCCTGCTGCCGGAGTCCAAGGGCGAGGGCGACGGCCCCTGGGACGTCGTCGGCGCGCTGATGGCCACCGCCGGACTGTTCGCGGCGGTCCTCGGCGTGAAGCGGCTCGGCGGCGGACCCGTGGCGAGCGTGTGGACCGTACTGCCGCTGATCGCGGGCGCCGGACTGCTGGCCGCCTTCGCGCGCCGGCAGCGGCGCCGGGCGCACCCGCTGGTCGACCTGCGGATGTTCGCCCGGCCGGCGTTCGGCACGTCGGTCGGCTGCATCGTGCTCGCGATGCTCGCCCTGGTGGGTCTGGAGCTGATCGCGGCGCAGTACCTCCAACTGGTGCTGGGGCTCTCGCCGCTGGAGACCGGGCTGCGCCTGCTGCCGCTGACCGTGGCGGCGATGGCGGCGGGCCTGATGGGCGCGCGCATGCTGCGCAGGTTCGGCCCGCGCCGCATGGTGTGCTCCGGATTCTGTCTGACGGCGGCCGCGGTGGTGTCCCTGACCGCGATGGGCGGCGAGGACAACGGCCCGCTGCTGCTCACCGGTTTCGTCCTGCTCGGCCTCGGCCTGGAGACCACGCTGTTCGGCGCGTACGAGTCGATGCTCAGCGAGGCGCCGCCGGAGCAGGCCGGCGGGGCGGCGGCGATCGGCGAGACCTCGTACCAGCTCGGCGCCGGAATAGGGATCGCGCTCCTCGGCAGCGTCATGAACGCGGCCTACGCGCCCGGCCTCACCGGTGTGCCGGGGGTGCCGGCGCAGGCGTCCGCCGCGGCGGGACGCTCGCTGGGCGAGGCCCACGAGGTGGCGGACCGGCTCGGCGGGCCCGCCGGGGCCGCCCTGCGGCAGGCGGCGCGCCACGCCTTCGTGCACGGGCTGCACGTCACCCTGCTGGTGAGCGCGGCCCTGCTGTTGCTCGGGGCGGCGATGGCGCTCAGGCTGCCGCGGGTGATGCAGTGCGAGACGGCCCGCGTGGAGGTGCCCGCGCAGCGCCGGGTGTCCGGGCCGAAGGCGGGGGCCGCCCCCGGCCGGGTGGACGTGCGGGAGACCGCGTCGTAACGTCGCCCCGAGCCGTGACCGGCGGTGTCGGTCGATGTCCCGGAGTTGTTCCGGCGTACTCCCCGGAGGGTGCCCATGTCCGCGTCCGCGAAGCCGCCCCCCTTCGACCCCGCCGACCCGCTCGGCCTCGACGACCTGCTGGAACCGGAGGATCTCGCGATCCGGGACACCGTGCGCACCTGGGCCGCGGACCGGGTGCTGCCGTACGTCGCCGACTGGTACGAGAAGGGCGAGCTGCCCGGCATCCGGGAACTGGCCCGGGAGCTCGGCGGGATCGGCGCGCTCGGCATGTCCCTCGACGGCTACGGGTGCGCGGGCGCGAGCGCCGTCCAGTACGGGCTGGCCTGCCTGGAACTGGAGGCGGCCGACTCCGGGATCCGGTCGCTGGTCTCCGTGCAGGGTTCCCTCGCCATGTACGCCATCCACCGGTTCGGCGGCGAGGAGCAGAAGCAGCGGTGGCTGCCCCGGATGGCCTCCGGAGAGGTCATCGGCTGTTTCGGGCTCACCGAACCCGACCACGGCTCGGACCCCGCCTCGATGCGCACGTACGCCAAGAAGGACGGCACCGACTGGGTGCTGAACGGGCGCAAGATGTGGATCACCAACGGATCCGTGGCCGGGGTGGCCGTCGTGTGGGCGCAGACCGACGAGGGGATCCGCGGGTTCGTGGTGCCGGCCGGCAGCGCGGGGTTCTCGGCGCCCGAGATCCGGCACAAGTGGTCCCTGCGCGCCTCCGTCACCAGCGAGCTGGTCCTCGACGACGTACGGCTGCCCGCCGACGCGGTGCTGCCCGGGGTGACCGGGCTCAAGGGGCCGCTCGGCTGTCTCTCGCACGCCCGGTACGGGATCGTCTGGGGCGCCATGGGCGCCGCGCGGAGCTCCTTCGAGGCCGCCGTCGACTACGCGAAGTCGCGGGAGCAGTTCGGACGGCCCATCGGGGGGTTCCAGCTGACCCAGGCCAAGCTCGCCGACATGGCGGTCGAACTGCACAAGGGGATTCTGCTCGCCCATCATCTGGGGCGGCGCATGGACGCCGGCCGCCTGCGTCCCGAGCAGGTCAGCTTCGGCAAGCTCAACAACGTCCGCGAGGCCATCGACATCTGCCGTACGGCCCGCACCGTCCTCGGTGCCAACGGGATCTCGCTCGAGTATCCGGTGATGCGGCACGCGACCAATCTGGAATCGGTGCTCACCTACGAGGGCACCGTCGAAATGCACCAGCTCGTGCTGGGCAAGGCGCTCACCGGAATCGACGCGTTCCGGTAGAGCCGGCCGACCGGGCCTCACGGGGAGGCGGGGCCGGTGAGCGGCCCCGCCTCAGCTCTGGTTGAAGAAACCGTCCGACCGGTGCGCGGCCGGCTCCCCGCTGACGACCTCGGTGTCGGCCGGGCTCAGCAGGAACACCCGGTTGGACACACGCTCGATGGAACCGCGCAGACCGAAGATCAGACCGGCGGCGAAGTCGACGACGCGCTTGGCGTCCGTGGCGTCCATGGCCGTGAGGTTCATGATGACCGGCACGCCGTCACGGAAGAGCTCGCCGATGGCGCGGGCGTCCCGGAAGCTGTCCGGGGTGACCGTGCCGATGCGGCGGCCCCTCTCCTCGGCGACGTCCGCGGCCACCTTGACCCGCGGATCGGTGACCCAGGCCTCCCCGGGCTCGGCCCCGTCGGAGTAGTCGTCGTCGTAGTAACGCTCGTCTTCGTTGTCGTCGACGAGGCCCAGCCAGGCACTCGCCTTGCGTACCGATCCCATGGACGCCTCCTCTCACAGCGGTCTTCTCTTGCTTTCCGCATCCCTATGGTCGTCCATGATGCGGATGGCGCGCCAAGTGGATAGACGCCGCGCGGGGGGTTTGTGACGGTACTGGTGCACAGCGGATCCGTCGAGAGTCCGGGTTTCCCAAGGGTCCTGGTGTAAACGGCTGCTGACTGTGAGTGAAATATGATTCTTCACGGCGTACGGGTGAGGGACGGTGCGTACGGGTGAACGCGGCGGCCGATACGATGCCGCGGCTCGACGTCGCACAACTGCTCGGGGGAATGTCGTGTTCGGAATGGTCAGGCCGTGTCGGCACCGGCTGGGAGAGAACCTCACGGCCCAGTGGATGGCCCATTTGTGCGGGCTGTGCCTCGCGTTGCGCGGGGATCACGGACAGCTCGCGCGCATCGTCACCAACTACGACGGACTCCTCGTATCCGTTCTGACGGAGGCTCAGGCCGGACGCGGTGACGCCGGACGGCGCACCGCGGGGCCGTGCCCGCTGCGCGGGATGCGCACCGCGTCCGTCGCGCACGGCGAGGGCGCACGGCTCGCGGCGGCCGTCTCCCTCGTCCTCGCCTCCGCCAAGGTGCGCGACCACGTCGCCGACGGGGACGGACTGCTGGCGCGGCGGCCGGTGGCGCTCGCCGCCCGCCGGGTCGCGGCGAGCTGGGACCGGGCCGGGGCGCGGACCGGTTCGGACGTCGGGTTCGACACGGCCGTCCTGCTCGACGCCGTGGACCGGCAGACCGGAATCGAGTCCCTCGCCGGTCCCGGCACCTCTGTCCTCACCGTCACGGAACCGACCGAGACCGCGACCGCCGCGGCCTTCGCGCACACCGCGGTGCTCGCCGGCCGGCCGCACAACGCCGCGCCGCTCGCGGAGGCCGGACGCCTCTTCGGGCGCCTCGCGCATCTGCTGGACGCCGTGGAGGACCGGGAGGCCGACGCCGCCTCGGGCGCCTGGAACCCGCTCACCGCCACCGGCACCTCGCTGGAGGAGGCCCGCCGGCTCGCCGACGACGCGGTGCGCGGCATCCGGCTCGCGCTGCGCGAGGTGGCCTGGGGGCCCGGGATCTCCCCGGAAGGGCACGGCGCCGGCGGAGGGCTGGCGCACCGGCTGCTCGTCCATGAACTGCCCAACTCCGTCCGTCGCGCCTTCGGTACGGTCTCCTGTGCCCACGGAACCGGCCCTTACGCACCTCCCGGAACCCCCGGCGGTCCCGGCGCCCCGCTGCCGCCGGAGCCGCCGCGCCGCGACCGGCGCGGGGCGTTCGCCGGCTGCGCCGTGTGGCTGGGACTCGCCTGTACCTGTCAGTTGTGCTGCGGCACCTACGAGGACCCCTGGACCCGGGAGCCCAAGCAGGGGCCCTGTGCCAACGGCGACTGCAGCGGGTGCGGCGACTGCTGCCAGTGCTGCGAGTGCTGCAACTGCTGCGGTGAGGACGGTTGCTGCGGCGGCTGCGGCTGCGACTGCTGAGGACGGGAGGGAGTCCGGGCCGCAGGGGCCGCGGGGCGGCGGGGAGCCGCCCGACAGGATTGATTTTCGGACATCGCGAGGATGTTCGACCGGTCGTCGCGGAGGTGTGACCACGGGCGACGTGATCGCGTGCCGGGATCAAGCCTCATAGACGGTCCGAAGACCGGCGTCCAAAAGGCACCCTTGCGCCGAACGGTCGGTCGGCCGAATACTCGCCCACAGCGCTTGTCAGGAGCACGGCGTGTTCGGAATCCGGGCACACCGCTCCCTGACTGCGCCTCACCGGGCCCACAACCCCACGAGGGCCCCCTACTTCCTTTGTGGAGGAACGAGAAGTGAGGATCAAGCGCACCACCCCCCGCAGCGGCATCTCGAGACGGACTCGGCTGATCGCCGTATCCACCGGCCTCGTGGCCGCTGCCGCGATCGCGATCCCCAGCGCGAACGCGGCCGAGACCCCCAGCACCTTCAGCTCCGCCGAGCTCAAGAGCGTCAGCGGCTCGGTGCTGAAGGCCGACGTCCCGGGTACCGCCTGGGCCGTCGACAGCAAGACCAACCGGGTGCTCCTGACCGTCGACAGCACCGTCTCCCAGGCCGAGATCGCCAAGATCAAGCAGCAGGCCGGGGACGACGCGGGCGCGATCACCGTCAAGCGCACCCCGGGCACGTTCAGCAAGCTCATCCAGGGCGGAGACGCCATCTACTCGGGCAGCGGCCGTTGCTCCCTCGGCTTCAACGTCCGCTCCAGCAGCGGAGTCGACTACTTCCTGACCGCCGGTCACTGCACCGAGGGCTCGACCACCTGGTACGGCAACTCCAGCCGCACCACGGTGCTCGGCTCGACCTCCGGCACCAGCTTCCCGGGCAACGACTACGGCATCGTGCGGTACACGGGGTCCGTCAGCCGGCCCGGCACCGCGAACGGCGTGGACATCACGCGTGCGGCCACCCCCGCCGTGGGCACGACCGTCATCCGTGACGGTTCCACCACGGGCACGCACAGCGGCCGGGTCACCGCGCTCAACGCGACCGTGAACTACGGCGGCGGCGACATCGTCTCCGGCCTCATCCAGACCACGGTCTGCGCCGAGCCCGGCGACTCCGGCGGCTCCCTGTACGGCAGCAACGGCACCGCGTACGGTCTGACCTCCGGCGGCAGCGGCAACTGCTCCTCCGGCGGCACGACCTTCTTCCAGCCGGTGACCGAGGCCCTGAGCGCCTACGGGGTCAGCCTCACCTAGGAACGGACACCGGAGCCGGTCCGCGCCACCGGTTCCCACGGGTCCGGCCCGCAGCCGGCAGCTCGACGAGCCCCCGCACGCGATCGCCGTGCGGGGGCTCGTCCGTGTCCGGACACCGGGCGGACCGCGTCCCGTACGGCTGCCGGACGCAGGCCCTTCCCGGCGCGGTCGCCGCGCGTCCGGCGGTCGCCGCGGCGGCTCCGAGGACGGTGCCGCGGGGTGGCGCGGACGGTGCCGCAGGGGTGGCGCGGACGGTGCCGCAGGGGTGGCGCGGACGATGCCGAAGTCGGTGCGGGAGCAACTTCCGTCCGGCGTACCGCACATGGATCCGGACCCCGGAGGGTCTGTTTCAAGCCATGATCGGATCGCGTGGTCCATGCCTCCGGTTACTCGTCCGTAGCGTTTGCAGTGCGAACCGTCCGGCGTGTCCATGACCTGTCGGGACATAGAGGGCGAGCGGTCGTCGCCGTACGCACGTCCTGAAGTCGACCTTGTGTGTCCCCCGGGCGGTTCGGAAGAGTGGGCGCCGTTCAACCGGCACGGGACGTGGCTTCTTTCGTGTTCCACCCCCGTGGCCGTACGCCTTCCGGTTCGTGAGGTCCCCACAACCTCCCGGGCCGTCCCCCCACAGGAGGACGTGAGTTGAAGCACCGACGCATACCCAGGCGCCGCGCGGTCATGGCAGGTGCGGGCGTCGCCGCACTGGCCGTCGGCGCGGTCACCTTCCAGACTGCGAACGCCAGCGAGGCTCCGGCGGACTCCGCGCCCCGGACCCTCTCGGTCGCGGCGGCCGGAAAGCTCGCCTCGACGCTCGCCCAGGACCTGGGCGCCGACGCGGCGGGAACGTACTACGACGCGAAGAGCAAGGCCCTCGTGGTGAACGTGCTGGACGAGGCCGCCGCCGAAACCGTCGAGTCGGCGGGCGCCCAGGCGAGAGTCGTGGCGCACTCCCTCGCCGAGCTGAAGAGCGCGCGCACCACCCTCCAGCGGGACGCCACCATCCCCGGCACCTCCTGGGTGACCGACCCGACCGCCAACAAGGTCGTCGTCACCGCGGACCGCACCGTCTCCGAGGCCCAGTGGGCCAAGCTGGCGAAGGTCGTCGACGCACTGGGCGCCAGGGCCGAACTCCAGCGCACCAAGGGGGAGTTCAAGCCCTTCATCGCGGGCGGCGACGCCATCACCGGCAACGGCGGGCGCTGCTCGCTCGGCTTCAACGTGACCAAGGGCGGCGAGCCCCACTTCCTCACCGCCGGGCACTGCACCGAGGGCGTCTCCACCTGGTCCGACTCCTCGGGCAACGTGATCGGCGAGAACACGGCGTCCAGCTTCCCGGACGACGACTACGGCCTGGTCAGGTACACCGCCGACGTGGACCGCCCGAGCGAGGTGAACCTCTACGACGGCTCCGCCCAGGCGATCTCCGGCGCCGCCGAGGCCACGGTCGGCATGCAGGTCACCCGCAGCGGCTCCACGACCCAGGTGCACTCCGGCACGGTCACCGGTCTGGACGCCACCGTGAACTACGGCAACGGCGACATCGTCAACGGTCTGATCCAGACCGACGTCTGTGCCGAGCCCGGCGACAGCGGCGGCTCGCTCTTCTCGGGCGACCAGGCGGTCGGCCTCACCTCCGGCGGCAGCGGCGACTGCTCCTCGGGCGGCGAGACCTTCTTCCAGCCGGTGACGGAGGCCCTCTCCGCGACCGGTACGCAGATCGGCTGACCACGGCTCGTCAGGACGTCCCGCCCCTCCGTCGCGGAGGGGCGGGACGTCCGCGTGTCCGCGGACGTCTGCGCAGGCGGGGAGGGGGCGGAACCGACACCACGCGCGCATTCGGAAGACGGTCCGTGGCGGGGTCGGGGCGGCGGTCACCCCGCCCGTCCGCCTGGGGAGGCGAACGGGCGCGCACCGGGGAGAAGCCGCTGCGTATCGTGCCCGACGGGTCGATTCGTCCCGCTTGGTGACTCCGTGTCGACCGCGGGCGACCGTCCCGCCGGTCGAGGCCGGCACTTTTTGCCGACCCGTGACCTCAGACTTTTACTACTCACCCGTAACTTGATGGGTGAACAGCATCCCGTGATCCGGATCACAGGGCGTAAGGCCCCACCCTTCCCCCACCGCAAGGAGATCACACGATGCTGCCCTGGAAGCGAGTGATCAGACCGCTGACCGCGTTCCTGCTGGCCGCCGCGGCCGTCACCGCACCCGCCGCGACCGGCGCCCACGCCGCCGAGGCCTCCGGCTCGGGCTGGAACGACTACTCCTGCAAGCCCTCCGCCGCCCATCCCCGTCCCGTCGTCCTGGTCCACGGCACGTTCGGCAACTCCGTCGACAACTGGCTGGGCCTCGCGCCCTATCTCACGCACCGCGGCTACTGCGTCTTCTCCCTCGACTACGGCCGGCTCGCCGGTGTCCCGCTCTTCCACGGCCTCGGCCCCATCGAGCAGTCGGCGCAGCAGCTCGACGCCTTCGTCGACAAGGTGCTCGCCGCCACCGGCGCCGCCGAGACCGACATCGTCGGTCACTCCCAGGGCGGCATGATGCCCCGCCACTACCTCAAGTTCCTCGGCGGAGCAGGCGAGGTGAACGCCCTCGTCGGCATCGCGCCCAGCAACCACGGCACCACGCTGGGCGGCCTCACCAAGCTCCTGCCGTACTTCCCGGGCGCCGAGGACCTGTTGGAGAAGACCACTCCCGCCCTCGCCCAGCAGGTCGCCGGCTCCGACTTCCTCGCCCGGCTCAACGCGGGCGGCGACACTGTGCCCGGCGTCCGCTACACCGTCATCGCCACCCGGTACGACGAGGTCGTCACGCCCCACACCAGCGGGTACCTGAACGGGCCCGGCGTGCGCAACGTCCTGCTCCAGGACCTGTGCCCGGTCGATCTGTCCGAGCACCTGGCGATCGGGCTGCTGGACCGGATCGCCTTCCACGAGGTGGCCAACGCCCTCGACCCGGCCCACGCCGAGCCCACCACCTGCGCCTCCGCGGCCGGCTGACACGTGCGGGTCACGGGAAACACGGCGGGGCCCCGTCCGGCCTGAGCCGCCGGACAGGGCCCCGGGCCGGTTCAGCGGCCGTGCCGCCCGCCCGCCGTGCGCCGCCGGGCGGAGGCGAACAGTGCCGCCGAGCCGAGCGCCAGCGCCGCGGCGCCGCCGATCATCAGGTACGGGGTGTCGGCGTCGCCGCCGGTCTCCGCGAGGTTCACCGCGGCTCCGGCCGCCTCGGGCCGGTTGGCGGTGCCGGCGCCTGCGTCGGCACCGGGGGCGTCCGGGGCGGTGCCGTCGTCCGCCGCGGCCGGTTCCGCCGAGGTGCTGGGGTCGTCGTCACCGTGCCCGTGGTTCTCGACGGTCGACCGGCCGGCACCGTCCTCGATCTGCTCCTGGGAAGGGGCGGACGCGGCCGGTGCCGGGGCGGCCTCCTGCGCGGGAGCGCCACCGCTGCCGGCCCCGGCTCCGCCCGCCCCGGTTCCGCCTGCCCCGGTTCCGCCTGCCCCGGTTCCGTCGCCCCCGAAGGTGACGTCCGAGCAGGAGTAGAACGCCTCCGGGCTGTCCGACCGCTGCCAGACCGCGTACAGCAGCTGCTTGCCGGAGCGCTCGGGAAGGGCGCCGGTGAAGGTGTAGAAGCCGCCCGTGGCGGCCGGGTCGGTGGACGTCGCCACCGGGTTCGCCAGATCCAGGTCGTCCCAGGCCAGCGGCTGCGACGGGTCGTATCCGGGCTTGGTGACGTACACCTTGAAGGTTCCCTTGTGCGGGGCCGTCACGCGGTACTTGAAGGTGTACGGGCCGCTGCTCACGCTCGTCGCCGGCCAGTCGGCGCGGGCCAGGTCGAGCCCCTTGAACGCCTCGCTGCCCGCGCTGCACAGCTTGCCGTCGGGGATGAGTTCCTGGTGGCGTCCGCCCGCGTCGCCGATGCGGACGCCGTTCCAGTCGTACAGCGCCTGGGTGCCGCCGGCCGCGACGGCGGCCCGGCACGCCGCCGACTTCGGGCTCTCCGGGCCCTCGGCGAAGCACTGCGAGACCCGGCTGACCGGGTCGCCCATCGAACCGTGCGCGGACGCCGGTGCGGCGGACAGCCCGGTCAGGGCGAGCGGTACGAGACCGACGGCGGCGACAGCGGCCTTGCGGCGTGCGGACATGGGGCAGCAACTCCTCGACAGCGGGCAACGGATGGGGTGGGGGGTGGATCCCGTGGGGGGACGACTCAGAAACTAGCTCCGGGCGAGCGGGAAATCCCCGGCGGAAGGCCCTGGGGAGGGATCCTTATGGCCGCGTTAAGGGAGTGCTCAGGCTGGGATCAGGTAGGTACCGTGCGCGGCGTGGCAGACGACCGGATCCGCCCCGCCGTCCCCGCCGACGTCCCGGCGGCGAAGGCGGTCGTCGACGCCGCCTTCCGGCCCTGTACCGCGCGCATCGGCCCGGTGCCGGCGCCCGTGGAGGCCGGCCGGGCGGCGAACGTGGCCGCGGGCCGGGTCCTCGTGGGGGAGGAGGCGGGAGGCGGGGAACCGGCCGGCACACCCTCCGGCCGGCTCACCGTCCTCCTCGCCCCGGTCGCCGGGCGGGTGCGCGTGGAGCGGCTGTCACGGGACAGGGCGCTGTGGGACGGGGAGGCGGACGACGAGCGCCACGCGGTGGCCGCGGTGCCCGACCGGGCCGGCCGCGCTCACCGGAGCAGCGCGGCCGGCCCGCCCCCGCGCGCCCGCGCGTCCAGCTCGTCGAGGGCGGCCACCGCGGCCGCCGCCGCCCCGGGATCGGTCACCGCCAGGCCGCTCGCCGCGAACTCGTCCTCGTCCAGCCGCCGTACGTCCGTCCCGTCCGCGGAGACCCACAGGTCCAGGTCCAGGTCCTCGACGGCCAGCCGGCCGCCGGAGAACTCGACCGGGCGGGTGATGTCGCAGTAGTGGCCCTTGAGGGTGCCGTCCGCCGCGCGGACCTCCTTCACGGAATACCACCGGTCGCGCCAGTAGTGCTCCGTGAAGACGTCACCCGGCTCGAAGCGCACGAAGCCGAAGTCGCGCACGCCGTCACCCGCCCAGGGGGCGCGCACGGTGACGCGGGTGCCGTCGTCGGCGAGCAGTTCGGCGGGGTAGCGGATCTTGGTGCGGCCCGCCTTGACGAGGACGACCTCCACCGGGGCCGGCCGGTCAGCCGAGCTCGCGGACATACCGCACCTCCGTCCCGCAGATCTCGTAGCCGAACCACTTGTTGATCGCGATCATCGGCCCGTTGCCGGTGTCGTTGCCGGTGAACGCCTCCGTGTACCCGGCGGCACGGGCACGGTGCAGGGAGTCGTTCTTGGCGAGCTTGGCCAGCCCCCGGCCCCGGTGGGCGCGGGCGGTGCCGGTCATGACCGTGCCGTACCGGGTGCCGCCGTCCGTGCGGGCCGCGGAGAAGGCGGCGGGACGGCCGTCGACCAGCGCCACCGAGGTCAGCTCGGGACTGAACAGGGGGTGCCGCCAGGTCTCCTTCAGCCAGGCCCCGTAATCGGTGAACTCCGTGTCCACGTCGCTCGGTTCGTCCGCCGTCGTCTCGGCGTCGAGTGCGAACAGCGGGCGCGGGTCGGCGGCGAAGTCCGAGCCCTTGCGCAGTTCCACCCCCGGCGGCGGGTCCTGGAGCGGTGGGAGGGTGCCGTTGCGCAGGTCCAGGCCGAGGAAGTGGGCGGCGCGGCTCGCCCGGTAGGCGTGCCGCTCGGCGAAGGCGCGGTTGCCGGGCTCGTCCAGGACCCAGGCGAACAGCCTGGTGGCCCCGTGTGCGGCCAGGTGCTCCTCGGCGGCGCGCACCAGCAGCGTCCCGGCGCCCCGGCGCCTGTGCCCCGGATGCACGTACACGTTGACGTTGCCCTGGCCCGGCTCGGCGCTCTCGTGGGTCAGGTGCACCTGTGCCGTGCCGATCACCTCGCCGTCCGCCACGGCGACCAGGGGCCGGTAGTGGGCGTCGGGATGCATGTGGGTGAGGTCGTGGGCCAGGGAGTCGGCGGTGACGAGGATGAACGGCAGCGCGGCCTGCCGCACGCGGGCGAAGCCCTCGAGATCGTCGCGCGCGTCGGGGCGGAGATCGTGGACGGTCACAGTCATGGAGGCGCACGCTACGGGGGATGTGAGCGGGGTGCCTCTCAATTTCCGTCGTCGGGTGCGGGACAATCGGGCCGTGACCATGAAGATCCGGATCGACGACGGCACGCCGCCCTACGAGCAGGTGCGGGCGCAGATCTCCGAGCAGGCGCGGTCGGGAGCGCTGCCCGTGGGCTACCGGCTGCCGACGGTGCGGGGGCTGGCCGGGACGCTCGGCCTCGCCGCGAACACGGTGGCCAAGGCCTACCGCGCGCTGGAGGCCGACGGGGTGATCGAGACCCGGGGCCGCAACGGCACGTTCGTCGCCGCCGCGGGTCCGGCGGCGCAGCGCGAGGCCGCGGCGGCGGCCCAGGGGTATGCGGAGCGGGTCCGGCGACTGGGGATGGGCGAGGACGAGGCGCTGGCCGCCGTGCGGGACGCCCTGCGGGCGGCTTACGGGGCGTGAGCGCAGGTGCCCTGCGGGCGGTGGGCGGGGTGAGTGCCGTGGGGCGGGACCGGACGTCGGCCGCGGGATGGCCGGCCGCGCAGTTCCCCGCGCCCCTCAGGGGGTGCGGCCGGCCGTCGGTCGGGTGGCTCGCGCCGGTGCCCGGGGCACCCGGAGTCCCGCCGTGCGGGCCGCACGGGCGAAGACCGTCGCGCCGGTCACCGCAGCCCCGCCCGGGTCGTCGTCGAAGTACGCGTGGACGTCCTCCCCGGCCGGCCAGGACGGACAGGGTCGTACGACCATCAGGACACCTAGAGGTACAGTCCCGCGTCCGCGTCCCCGCGCGGTTCCGGCAGCGCCGTCGGGGACGTGCCCCGGCGCAGCGCGTACAGCTCGGCCAGGGTCGCGCCCTCCCGGCCGACGCCCTCCTCGCGGCCGAGCCAGGTCACCGCCTCCGCCCGGGTCAGCGGACCCACCTCGATGCGGGCGAGGCAGCGGCCCGGGCGGACCACGGCCGGGTGCAGACGCTCCAGGTCCTCGTTGGTGGTGACCCCGACCAGCACGTTGCGGCCCTGGCCGAGCAGACCGTCCGTCAGGTTCAGCAGCCGGGACAGTGCCTGCCCGGCCGTGTGCTTGGCCTCGCCGCGGATCAGCTCGTCGCAGTCCTCGAGGAGCAGCAGCCGCCAGCGGCCCCTGCCCGCCGCGTCCTCCTCGCCGATCGCGATGTCCATCAGATAACCGACGTCGGAGAAGAGCCGCTCGGGGTCCAGCACGCAGTCCACCTGGCACCAGTCCCGCCAGGACCGGGCCAGGGTGCGCAGCGCGGACGTCTTGCCGGTGCCGGGCGGGCCGTGCAGCAGGAGCAGCCGGCCCGAGATGTCCTCGGGCGTGGTCTTCATCAGGCGGTCCATCGCGTCCGCCACCGGCGCGGTGTAGTTGGGCCGGACCTCGTCCCAGGTGCCCGCGGCGATCTGCCGGGTGGTGCGGTGCGGGCCGCGGCGCGGGGAGACGTACCAGAAGCCCATGGCGACGTTCTCCGGCTGCGGTTCGGGCTCGTCCGCCGCGCCGTCGGTGGTCTCGTCCAGGATCTCCGCCGCGAGCTCGGCACTGGTCGCGGTGACCGTGACGTCGGCGCCCCGGTTCCAGCGGGAGACCAGCAGCGTCCAGCCGTCGCCCTCGGCCAGGGTGGCGCTGCGGTCGTCGTCCCGGGCGAGCCGCAGCACCCGCGCGTTCGCGGGCAGCAGGGTCGCCCCGGAGCGCACGCGGTCGATGTTGACGGCGTGCGAGTACGGCTGCTCGCCCGTCGCGAAGCGGCCGAGGAACAGCGCGTCGACGACATCGGACGGGGAGTCGCTGTCGTCGACGTTGAGCCGGATCGGCAGGGCGTCGTGCGGGTGCGAGGACATGTCCGCCATGATCGGTCACCCGGGCTCCGCGTGCACCCGGTTTCCGGTGTGCGCGCGAAGCCCGGGTGCGGCGCGTCGCCGCGTGATCACTCCGGCGGGCGGCCGAGCAGCGCCCGCGCCCGCCGCGCGCGGCGCACCATCGCGTAGCCCTTGGTCAGGACACGGTCGCGGGCGAAGGCGCGGGCGACGGCCCGCCCCGTCACCAGCCGCTCGAACTCGGCCGTGCCCGTCGACCGCCGCACCGTGACGCGCCGCAGGGCGTACGGCCCCTGGGCGCGCCGGGCGAGGCCGTTGCCGACGGCGAGCGCCTGGGCGTACCCCGTCTCCCGCACCGCCTCGCGCACCCGGCGGCTGGAATATCCGTAGGGGTAGGCGAACGAGGCGGGTACGGTGCCCAGCCGGTCCGAGACGATCTCCTTGCACAGGATCAGCTCGGAGCGCAGCCGCCGGTCGTCGAGCTGGTCGAGCTGCGGGTGGCTGTGACTGTGGCCGCCGATCTCCACGCCGGCGCCGGCCAGTTCGCGCACCTGGTCCCAGTCCAGCATGGTGTCCGGGCCGCCGCCGGTGTCGTGCGGTCCCCTCAGCCAGCCCGTGGAGACGAACAGGGTGGCCGGGAAGCCGTGCTCGGCCAGTACGGGCAGGGCGTGCCGGTGCACGCCCTCGTACCCGTCGTCGAACGTGAGCAGGACCGGCCGGTCGGGCAGCGGGCGGCCCGAGCGCCAACGGGCGGCCAGGTCGGCCGTGGTGACGGGGGTGAGGCCCCGGTCGGCGATCACCGCCATCTGCCCGGCGAACGCCGCCGGGGTCACGGACAGGGCACGGGCCGCCTCGCTGGGGTCGGCCGAGACCGCGTGGTACATCAGGATCGGCACGCGTTCGTCAGTCACGGCCGGCCCCCTCGATCCCGGTCACGGAGAAGGTGACCCCGCCCCGCCGGGCCCGCACGCTCCCCACCAGATAGCCGCCCGCCGCCGTGAGCACCCCGGCGACGATCGCGCCCGCGCGTCCCGCGCCGCCGGGGCGGCTCAGCAGGGCGTCGCGCAGTCCCCGCACCACCCCGGCCGGCAGGACCCGTGTGGTGTACCGGCGTTCGGACTCCAGCCCCTTCCGCGCGCCGACGCTGCGGGCCACCAGCGCCTTGGACAGTCCCTCGGCGTAGGTCCGCGTCCGGAAGTAGCGGAAGCGCTCGCGGGCTTCGGGCACCCGGTGGTGGATCACCGCGCGGTCGTCGATCAGCAGGATCGCGTCGGGCCGGGCGCGGCTGAGGCGGATGCACAGCTCCGTCTCCTCCCCGCCCAGCGGGCGTTTGTTCCCGTCCCGCCCGATACCGGTGGCGAAGCCGCCCGCCGCGTCGAAGGCGCTGCGCCGGAAGGACGCGTTGCCGCCGAGGACGTTGCGCACCCGCACCCGGCCGGGCGGCAGGCCGCGGTAGGTGCAGCCCACCACCCAGTCGAACTCCTCGGGGAACCAGCCGGGGCGCCGGCCCGACGCCCAGACCGGCTCGGTGCGCCCGCCGACCGCCATCACGCGCGGATCGGCGTACCCCTCGGCGAGGTGCCTCAGCCAGTCGCGCTCGGCCACGGCGTCGTCGTCGAGGAAGGCGACGATCTCGCCGCGCGAGGCGGCGATCCCGGTGTTGCGGCCGGCGGACAGGCCGCGGGGGCCCGCGTTGGCGAGCACCCGCACGTCCCCGGTCTCCGGGTACTCCTGGCCCAGGCGGTCCAGGAGGGCCCGGTTGTGGTCCACGACCAGGAGGGTCTCCACGGCCGGCCGTGACTGCGCCCGTACCGAGGCGACCGCCGCGCGGACGTCCTCCCAGCGGTCCTCGGTGTAGGCACAGATCACGACGGAGATCTCGGGCACGCCGGGATCGCTCAAGACACCTTCCCCCGGACCGGGTCGAGCAGCGGTGAGCGGTGCGGGCGCCGGCGCAGCGCACGCCGGTTGGAGCGCTCCTCGAGGATCACCCTCAGCACCCGCAGCCCGTCGCGCACGGCCCGCAGATTGCTGGTGCCGTGGATGCGCAGGTACTCGTGGCTGGGGATCTCCTGCACCTTCAGGCCCGCCTTGACGACCCGGATGTTCATCAGGGTCTCGACCTCGAAGCCGGTGCAGTCGAGGTCGATCTTGTCCAGGCAGTGCCGCCAGAAGGCGTTGTAGCCGTAGCAGAGGTCGGTGTACCGCGCGCCGAACTTGCGGTTGACGACGGCGCACAGCGCCCGGTTGCCGAGCTTGCGGATGAAGGTCATGTCGTCGGTGCCGCCGCCGTTGGCGAAGCGGGACCCCTTGGCGAAGTCCGCGCCGGAGACCAGCGCGGAGACGTAACTGACGATCTCGTTGCCGTCCGCCGAGCCGTCCGCGTCGACCATCACGACGATGTCGCCGGTGCACGCCTCGAACCCGGAGCGCAGCGCGTCCCCCTTGCCCTTGCCGCGCTGTCCGACGACCTTCACGCCGGGCCACAGTGCGCGGGCCACCTCGACGGTGTTGTCGGTGGAGTTGCCGTCGACCAGGACCACTTCGTGGATCCAGTCGGGAAGCGTCTTGAAGACGTACGGCAGGTTCTCCGCCTCGTTCATGGCCGGTATCACCACGCTCACCGGTGGCGCGATGGCCAGGTGCGAGGAGACGGGCCGGTACTTGCCTGCGGTGGGCGGATTCTGATCCGCGGTCGCCGGCTGCAGAACGGAGCTCATGAGTCTGGTCCCTCTCGTCCGGCGGACCGCCCGCCCCTCGGGCGGCCCGGCTGTACGTCCGGTTCGAAAGGGGGGTTCTCACCCACGGGCACGACCGGCGGAACCGATGTGCACGCCGGGTGAGCTGGCAGAACTGGCCGGCCACGGAAATGACGGCCGACCGCGCGGCACGGCCCGGTCACCGATGCGGTCACCGGGCACGGCACCCCCCTACCGCGCCCCGCGCCGGTTCGTCGCGGTCCTGAGCCCTCCCCTGGAGCCACATGATGACGGACCGGTGCGGGTGAGATCTATGACGGTATTGACGATTGAACCCGTATGGCAAGGCCTGAAGCGACCTCTCCCGTTCTTGTCGGTTTGGCCGCTGTGTGTGCCTCTTGCCCGGATGTGTGTTCCTGCACGGCCGACTTTGCCCCCCGAAGCGTCGGATGCCGGGCTTCAATGTGGCGCACCCCGTAGGGGGCGTCAAGGGTCACTCGGTGCCGCGGCCGGATTCCCCCCAGGTTTGAACGACCCTCGTTTTTGGCATGAACACTCCCAGTCAACACGCGTAGCCGGTACCACGGTTGTGGCAGAGATCCTGCTAAACGGAGGCTTCATGAGACGTTCCCGGTTTGCCCTCTTACTCGGCTCCCTCCTCCTCGCCACCGTCACCGCCCTCACCGGCGCCACGGCGGCCCAGGCGTCCCAGCAGGCCGCAGCGGGCGGTTATGTGGCGCTCGGCGACTCCTACGCCTCCGGTGTCGGAGCCGGCGGTTACCTCTCCGACAGCGGCGACTGCAAGCGCAGCACGAAGGCCCACCCCTACCTCTGGGCGGCCGCCAACTCCCCCTCGTCCTTCGACTTCACGGCCTGCTCGGGCGCCCGAACGGGTGATGTTCTCTCCGGGCAGCTCGGCCCGCTCAGCTCCGCCACCGGCCTGGTCTCGATCAGTGTCGGCGGCAACGACGCCGGTTTCGCCGACGTCATGACGACCTGTGTGCTCCAGTCCGACAGCGCCTGCCTCTCGCGGGTCGCCACCGCACGGGCGTACGTCGACTCGACGCTGCCCGGCGGGCTCGACGGCGTCTACTCGGCGATCCGCTCCCGGGCCCCGAACGCCCATGTCGTGGTGATCGGCTACCCGCGCTTCTACCGGCTCGGCACCTCCTGCGTCGGGCTCTCCGAGACCAAGCGGAAGGCGATCAACGACGCCGCCGACCACCTCGACAACGCCATCGCCCAGCGCGCCCGCGCGCACGGCTTCACCTTCGGCGACGTACGCTCCGCGTTCACCGGCCACGAGATCTGCTCCGGCGACTCCTGGCTGCACAGCGTGGACTGGTTGAACATCGGCAACTCGTACCACCCCAAGGCCGCCGGCCAGTCGGGCGGTTACCTGCCGGTGCTCGACGCCGCGGCCTGACCCGGCCCGTCAGGACCGGTCGGCCGAACCACGCGAGGAAGGGGGGACCCCGCCCGGCGGGGTCTCCCTCCCGCACGTCACCGGGAACGGCACCGGGGCGGAGGCCGTCCGCACCGGCTCCCCGGCCTCCACACCGATCTCGCTCTCGAACCTCACGGCCACCGGGTGCGCCGTCATGACGACCGCGTCCCGCCGCGAACCGATGCGCCGTCACGGCGACCGCCTCCCGCCGCGGACGCCCGCCCCCTTCGTGGAACACCGCCGTCCGCCTCGCCCGGTCCGCCGCCGCGCCCGCGCCGCCCGCGCCGCGGGATCGCGTCCCGGCCACCGTACGGACCACTCCGCAGGAACCTGCACCCGCGCGGACGTCGCCGGCCCCCGCCCCACGCCCGCGGCGCCCGTCGTCGCCGCGCTCTTCGCCGTCCGGGCGGACCGGAGGCAGGACCGGCAGGCCGCCGACCGCGACCGGTCACGTGAGATCGCCCACGTTCCCGCGGCTCCGGACGCCCGCGCGAACAGCGCGCGGGACGGCGCGCGGCCGAACGATTGGAGTAATCGCTTCCGCTTCGGCCCGGAGCGCGGTCGTCACCTTCGGCGGACACGGGGACCCTCCGAACGGACGTGTGCGCCTGCTCCGGCTCATGGGCCCGGGCGGGCGGCCGCGGTCTCCCGGGCTTTTCGCGGACGACACGCCCCTGGTCGCGACGGGCCTCGGCACCTCCGCGACGTCACTCGCCGTGACCGTCGAGCCCGACGGCGGGCCGCCACGGCCCACCACCCGACCTGCCGCCCAACTCGACCTGGAAACGGTCGGCTTCGGAGAGTAGCCGCCAGGTGTTCGTCAACGCCCTTGTGGGAAAGGTGAATCCTGTGGCCGCGATACGCGCGTGCCCGGACGGAGCGATAGGGTTACCCTGCCCGGGCCGGGTGGACTCGTACGGGTGGGGAGTGACATGGAACAGATAACAGTGCGCAGCAGGGCCAGGGTCCCTGCGATCACCTGCGGTAGCAGCGCGACCAGTTCGCGTCTCGACCGCCACCTCTCGGTTCTCGCGGGACCCGCGGTCCCGCAGCGGGAGACGGCCGAGGCGACGTCGCTGATGCGTGAGCTCATCGCGCGTGACACCGCGCACGACCGCGGCGCCAGGAGCGCGCGGGCCCGGGCGAGCCGAGTCTCGCTCTTCGCCCCGCTGCGTCGGCTGCGCCGTTCCCTGTTCGGCAGCCGGTAGCGCTCGCGCCGGACGGACCACCGTCCCGGCGCGGCGCCCCGCCCCGTCCGCGGTACCCGCGGTGCCCCGGCGCCCACCGACACGTCCCCCTTCCCGGCGTCCCCGACCCCACCCGGCAGTCACCCGGGGGCCCGTCGGCCTTCCCGCCCTCCGGCCGGGACCTCCCTCCGGCCCCGCCGCCGGCCTCACCGCCTTCCGTGCGCGCGCTGCCGCACCGTGAGAGGCGGAACACCGTGCGCGGCCCGTCCGGCCACCCCGCTGTCGGGGTGTACGCGCTGGACGGCGGCGGCAGCGGGAAGGTGCCCCGCCCAGCTGACCGGCCGCCTCCTCGTTCCGGGTGAGCGGAGCCGATCGGGATGCCGGACGGCGTCGTGACCACGTACGTCGCCGCCGAGCCGGCCACCGTCGAGCGCACCCGCTCGCTGCCCTGGCCGCTGGATCAGGAGCAGGGGAACGCGGTGCGGATCGCCTGCCCGGGCGGCCGGATCGCGACCGGCGCGGATGCCCGACGGCGACGTCCCCGGCGCCGGCCCCCGGTGACCCTCGCCGAAGGGCCGTCAGAGCAGGGCGAGCTGGCCCTCCGGGCCTTCCTCGCGGGTGTCCAGCACCGAGGCGGGGCGGTGGGCGGAGGGGGGTGCCGGGAGCACGCCGGCCGCGCGCAGCTCGGCCGGGGCGATCGGGTCCGGGACGGTCAACGCCGCCTGCCGCGGGCGCAGTTCGGCCAGCAGGGCGAGGACCGTGATCAGCTCCAGCAGCTCCGAGGTCCAGGCCTGCGGCCAGGTGGCCGGCCGGATCGCGGACAGGGTGCCCGGCTCGGCCGGCTCCGTGCGGGCCGCGCACCACTGCTCCAGCACCCGGACGCCACAGGCCTCGAAGTCCCACGCGCCGGGCGGCACCGGGGAGATGCGGCCCTCGCCGAACAGCAGGGCCTCCTCGGCACGGTCGTAGTGCACGGTCGGCGGCCGGGAGGGCAGCGGGGCGCGCACATACGGGCGGCGCCCGCCGGGAAGCCGGGGACGTTCGCCGTCGCGCCGCATCAGCCACAGCATCCGGCGGCCCACCGCCACGCCCTGCCGCCAGGCGTCCGCGTCCCCGGTGAGGGGTACGGCGGGACCGGCGCCGGTGGCGCGCGCCACGGCGATCGTCCAGGCCAGCACCTCCGCGGGAGAGGTGTCATGGCCCAGCCGGGCGGTCAGGAGGTCCGTCAGGCCCGGAGCCAGATTGGGTTCGGCCGCGCCCGGCCGGCGGTACAGCGGGCGGACGCGGCCGGCGCGGAGCACGGGCAGCAGGGAGGTGGCGAGCAGGGCTGGACCGGCGGCGTCCTGAGCGGCGGCACCGCCGCGCGCGGTGCCCGCCTCGACGACGAAGACCTGCCGCTCGTCCGCCACCCGCCACAGCTCCGGGCGCGCCGCGTCGATGAGCCGCTGGTCGGGGATCAGCCACTGCTCGTCGAACGGCGCGTGCAGCACCCGGACCGGCTCGGGGCACGGACCCGGGGCGCGGGACAGCCGCTGCGTGCCGCCGCTCCGCCCGGGCAGCTGCCCGACCGCCGTGTGCGCGGTCCGGGAACGGGTCGGCTGGAACAGGACCTCGCGGTCCGGACCCCCGGCCCGCACCAGGGCGTCCCAACGGGCCCTCAGGGACGCCGCGTCGGGCGCCGCCGGCCACCCCCGGCCGAGCCGCGGCGGTGCGACGGACCACGGCATGAGGTCCGCCAGCAGCGGAGCGTCGTCGTGCGTCACGCCGGGCATCGTACGACCTGGGGGAGAGGGGCGGATCAGGTGGCGTCCAGGGTCACCGTGAAGGAGAAGCGGTCCCCCCGGTAGTGGATCACGGCCACGTCCAGCGGCCGGCCGTCGGTGTCGTAGGTGATGCCCGTGTAGTGCAGGATCGGGCTGAGCAGCGGGACCTGGAGCAGACGCGCCGTCTCCGGGTCGGCGAGCCGCGCCTGGACCGTGTCCGTGATACGGCTGATGTCCGCGCCCACGACGTCCCGCAGCACCTTGGTCATCGGCCACCGCACCAGGTCGTCCGGGTCGATCCGGTCGGCCAGTTCGGGACGGACGTGGTTGCGGGCGTGATTGGTCGGCTCGCCCGTCCTCTCGTCGCTGCGCAGCCGGTGGTACGCCGCCACCCGTGACACGTCCGGGAAGTACTCGGCGAGTTCGGCCGGCACCGGTGCCGGGCCGTGCTCCAGCAGCTCGGTCGTCATACCGGACTGCTGGGCCACGATCGCGTCCACCGAACCCAGCAGCCGGACCGGCGCGCCCCGCCGGACGTCCGGCTCGATGAAGGTGCCGCGCCGGCGGTGGCGGGTGATCAGCCCCTCGTCCTCCAGCTCCTTCAGCGCCTGCCGCATGGTCAGCACGCTCACCCCGTAGTGCCCGGCCAGTTGTTCCTCGGTGGGCAGGCGCAGGGGGTCCTGCGGCGAGCGGCCGAGGATCGAGGCGCGCAGTGACTGCGAAACCTGATACCAGAGCGGCAGCTTGCGGTTCAGGACGATCGAGTCCGGTGCGAAGGAGGTCACGGGGCTATCCGTACCGGTCGGTGAACGGTCGGTGCAACGTGAGGCGCAATCCGGAGGCGAACCGGTTCACGGGGCGCGGAAGTGGCGCTCGAGGCCCTGCCACACGGCGTCGTACCCCTGCTGCAGGTGGTCCGCCCGTGCGGCCTGGGGTGTCAGGGACACCGGCCAGCGGGTTTCGAACATGAAGGCCAGACCGTCGTCGATCTTCTGCGGGCGCAGTTCCGCGGCGCTCGCCTTCTCGAAGGTCTCCCGGTCCGGGCCGTGCGCCGACATCATGTTGTGCAGCGAGCCCCCGCCCGGTACGAAGCCCTCCGCCTTCGCGTCGTACGCGCCCTCGATCAGGCCCATGTACTCGCTCATCACGTTGCGGTGGAAGTACGGCGGACGGAAGGTGTCCTCGCCCACCAGCCAGCGCGGGGCGAAGACCACGAAATCCACCCCGGCCAGCCCGGGGGTGTCGCTCGGCGAGGTCAGCACCGTGAAGATCGACGGGTCCGGGTGGTCGTACGAGATGGTGCCCATCACATTGAAACGGCGCAGATCATAGGCGTAGGGCACATGGTTGCCGTGCCAGGCGACGACATCCAGCGGGGAGTGGTCGTACGTGGCCGACCAGAGGTTGCCGCAGAACTTGTTCACCACCTCCACCGGGCCCTCGACGTCCTCGTACGCGGCGACGGGCGCCCGGAAGTCCCGCGCGTTGGCCAGCCCGTTGGCGCCGATCGGGCCGAGGTCGGGGAGGCGGAAGGGCGCCCCGTAGTTCTCGCACACATAGCCCCGGGCAGTCGGGCCCTGCCCGTCGTCGGACGGTGCATCCAGGAGATCCACGCGGAACCGCACCCCACGAGGAATCAGCGCGATGTGTCCCGGCTCCACGTGCAGCAGCCCGAACTCCGTGCGCAGCAGGAGCCCTCCGCGCTCGGGCACGATGAGCAGCTCACCGTCGGCGTCGCTGAAGACGCGGTCCATCGAGGCGGTGGCGTGGTACAGGTGCACGGCCATCCCCGTGCGCTGGGTGACGTCGCCGTTGCCCCCCAGGGTCCACAGGCCGGCCAGGAAGTCGGTTCCCCCGGCGGGCTCCGGCAGCGGGTTCCAGCGCAGTCGGTTGGGGTCGGGGACCGTCTGGGTGAAGGGCGCGGTGCGCAGCGCCCCGTTGCCCGTGCGGGTGAAGGCCGGGTGGGCGGCCGAGGGGCGGATCCGGTACAGCCAGGAGCGGCGGTTCTCCGCCCGGGGCTCGGTGAACGCCGTACCGCTCACCTGCTCCGCGTACAGCCCGAGCGGCGCGCGCTGCGGCGCGTTGCGGCCCTCGGGCAGGGCGCCCGGGATCGCCTCGGAACTGTGCTCGTTGCCGAAACCGGAGAGGTGTTCCAGCCCCTCGGCGGCCTTGCGCGCGTCCCCGCTCATGGTCGGTGCTCCCTTGCGGTCCGATTCCTATGGACCACCGTAGGATTGCGTTTTCCCCGACGCAAGGGGGACGGTGCGATCCGGCCCCGTCCGTCCCGTCCTCCTCTCGGCGGAGGACGTGGAACCCGACTTCAGGGGGATTCGCGCGTTCGGACCGGTGTTCTACGCTCGCCCGCATGTCGTGGACGCGGAGCCTCTTCACCGCGCTCGCGGTCTGCGTCGCGCTGCCGGCCGGACCCGCGGGCTGCGGTTCCCCCGGTGCCGGGGGGCGGGACGGGGCGCCGCCCTCGCCCGAGGGCCGTCTCCTGGAGGAGCGGGACGAGGAGGGGCGCCCCTACCGTGAGGTGGACGAGCGGGGCGCGCCCGAGGTGGGCGTCGAGGTCGTGCCGGACGCCGGCGGCGGCTGGGACGTGCGGCTGCGGGTGCGCAACTTCCGCTTCTCGCCGGACGGTGCGGGCAAGCGGGCGGTGGCGGGCCGCGGCCTGGCGCACCTGGAGGTGGACGGTCACCGCGTCGCCCTGCTGCGCGCCCCCGGGTACCACCTCTCCGGCCGCCTCGTCCCGCGCGGCACGCACCAGGTCACCGCCCGCCTGTACGCCGACGACGGCTCGGTCTGGGCCGTGGACGGCGAGCCCGTGGAGAGCACGGCCGACATCACCGTCTCGGAGCGGGAACCGGGCCCGCGACCGGGCGCGGAACCCCTGGGGACCGCGACCGCGACCCCGGGGCGGTCGCGCGCAACGGGCGGCGTGAACCGTACCGGCGGGCGAGGTTCACCCGGCGGTGCCGAACAGGCATGATGAGGCCCGTGCCCCACGCGACATCGCTCCGCCGAGCGCCGGTGCAGCGGCGCAGCGCCGAACGGCTGGCCAGAATCCTCGACGCCTGCGCCGAACTCCTCGACGAGGTCGGCTACGACGACCTCAGCACCCGTGCCGTCGCGGAGCGCGCCGGTGTGCCCATCGGCTCCGTCTACCGCTTCTTCGGCAACAAGCGCCAGATGGCCGACGCGCTGGCCCAGCGCAACCTGGAGCGCTTCTCGGAGCGGGTCACCGAACGCCTCGGGGCCACCGGCGACCGGGGCTGGCGGCACGCCATGGACGCCGTGCTCGGCGAGTACCTGCACATGAAGCGCACCGCTCCCGGCTTCTCCCTCGTCGACTTCGGCAACCAGATACCCGTCGGCGCCCGCCGCTCGGAGCCCAACCACCGGGTCGCCGGCCGCCTCACGGATCTGCTCTCCCTCTACCTGGGCCGCGACCCCGACGACGATCTGCGCCGCACCTTCCTCATCGCCGTCGAGACCGCCGACGCCCTGGTCCACCTGGCGTTCCGGATGGCGCCCGAGGGGGACGAGAAGGTCATCGGGGAGCTGCGGGAGATGCTGCGCGCGTACCTGGCCCACGTGCTGGACTGAGCGGCCGCGGCTCTCGTTCCCGGCGACCCCTCCCCTCCGTGCATACCGGTCGGTATGCTCGGCGCGTCCGTGCGTCACCGCCGCCGTACCCGGGAGGTCCCGTGTCCCGCACCGCCCTTCGTATCTGCCCCCTGTGCGAGGCCACCTGCGGCCTGACGCTCACCGTCGACGACGGCAGGGTCACCGGCGCCCGCGGCGACCGTGACGACGTGTTCAGCAAGGGCTTCATCTGCCCCAAGGGAGCCGCCTTCGGGGACCTGGACGCGGACCCCGACCGGCTGCGCACCCCGTTGGTCCGCACCGGCGGCGAACTGCGCGAGGCCACCTGGGAGGAGGCGTTCGACGCCGTGGCCGCCGGGATCCGGACCGTCGTCGGGCGGCACGGCCCGCACGCCGTCGGCATCGTCCTGGGCAACCCCAACGTCCACACCGTGGCCGGCGCGCTCTACCCGCCCGTGCTCATCGCCGGGCTCGGCAGCCACAGCCTGTTCACCGCCTCCACGGTCGACCAGATGCCCAAGCACGTCGCCTGCGGGCTGCTCTACGGCGACGCGAACGCCATCCCCGTACCCGACCTCGACCGCACCGACCACCTCCTGCTGATCGGCGCCAACCCGCTGGAGTCCAACGGCAGTCTGTGCACCGCCCCCGACTTCCCCGGCCGCCTCAAGGCGCTCAGGGCCCGCGGCGGCACCCTCACCGTCATCGACCCGCGCCGCACCCGCACCGCCCGCCTCGCCGACCGGCACATCGCCGTCCGTCCCGGTTCCGACGCCCTGCTCCTCGCGGCGATGGCGCACACGCTGTTCGACGAGGGTCTCGTCGACCCGGGGGAGCTGACGCCGCACCTCCAGGGGCTCGGTGAACTCGCCGCCGCGCTGCGCGACTTCACACCCGAGGCGGTGGCCGGCGCCTGCGACGTCGACGCCGCCGGCATCCGTGCCCTCGCCCGGGAACTCGCCGCCGCCCCCACCGCCGCCGTCTACGGCCGCATCGGCAGCTGCACCGTCCCGCACGGCACCCTGGCCAGCTGGCTCGTGGACGTCCTCAACATCCTCACCGGCAACCTCGACCGGCCCGGCGGGGCCCTCTTCCCGCAGGCCGCCACGGACAGGACACCGCGCCCCGCCGGACCCGGCCGCGGCTTCGCCCTCGGACGCTGGCACTCCAGGGTGCGCCGGCACCCCGAGGCCAAGGGCGAACTGCCGCTGTCCGCCCTCGCCGAGGAGATCGACACCCCCACCGCCGAGGGCGAGCCGGTCCGCGCCCTCATCGCCGTCGCCGCCAACCCGGTGCTCTCCGCCCCGGACGGCGACCGGCTCGACAAGGCGCTCGGCTCGCTCGACTTCATGGTGAGCGTCGACCCCTACCTCAACGAGACCTCGCGGCACGCCCATGTCGTCCTGCCCCCGCCCCCGCCCGCGCAGAGCCCGCACCACGACTTCGCCTTCAACACCCTCGCCGTGCGCAACCAGGTCCGCTACACCCGCCCCGCCGTACCGCTGGAGCCCGGCCGCATGGCCGAGACCGAGATCCTCGCCCGTCTCGTCCTCGCCGCGACGGGCCTGCACGGCACCGACCCCGCCGCCGTCGACACCATGGTGATCGACCAGACCCTGGGCAGGGCGGCCGGGGACCCGGGCTCCCCGGTGCACGGCCGCGACCCGCAGGACCTGGCATCCCTGCTCACCGGCGACAACGGCCCCGAACGCCGGCTGGACATGATGCTGCGCCTCGGCCCCTACGGCGACGGCTTCGGCGCCGACCCGGACGGGCTCACCCTGGAGCGGCTGCTCGCCCACCCGCACGGCATCGACCTCGGCCCCCTGCGGCCGCGGCTGCCCCAGCCGCTGAAGACCCGCAGCGGCAGGGTGGAACTGCTGCCGGACCCGATCGCCGCCGACCTCCCGCGACTGCGCGCCGCCCTGGACGAGCGCCCCGGCGGACTCCTCCTCGTCGGCCGCCGCCATCTGCGCTCCAATAACAGCTGGATGCACAACGTGCCCGCCCTCACCGGCGGCTCCAACCGCTGCACCCTGCACCTGCACCCCGAGGACGCCGAAGCCCTCGGCGTACGGGACGGGGAGCCGGTGCGGATCAAGGGCGCCGGGGGAGAGGTGACCGCCCCCGCCGAGGTCACCGACGGCGTGCGGCGGGGCGTGGTGAGCCTGCCGCACGGCTGGGGCCACGACCGCCCCGGCACCCGCATGCGGCACGCCGCGGCCGTACCCGGCGCCAACGTCAACCAGCTCCTCGACGGCAGCCTCCTCGACCCGCTGTCGGGCAACGCCGTCCTCAACGGCGTGCCCGTCGAAGTGGCCCCGCTGACCGCCCCGTGACCGAAAAGCACGAGGCGCTGACCTGAGTAAAGCTGTGACCTGGGGTTTTGCGCTTATTGCTCGCACGTCAACGTCTTGTTAACACCGCTTTGCGGCACCTAACGTCGTCGCACCGCCGGCCTTGGTGGGATGTTCGAGGGCGAACGTTAGGTATCCATTCATGCTGACCATCCTCGGCTTCGCCATGATCGCGACCTTCCTGGTCCTGATCATGCTGAAGAAGATGTCGCCGATCGCGGCGCTCGTGCTGATTCCCGCGCTGTTCTGCGTGTTCGTCGGCAAGGGCGCGCACCTCGGTGACTACGTCATCGACGGCGTGTCCACCCTCGCCCCCACCGCGGCGATGCTCATGTTCGCGATCGTCTACTTCGGTGTGATGATCGACGTGGGGCTCTTCGACCCGATCGTCCGCGGGATCCTCAAGTTCTGCAAAGCGGATCCGATGCGGATCGTCGTCGGCACCGCGGTGCTCGCCGCGATCGTGTCGCTGGACGGCGACGGGTCCACCACTTTCATGATCACCGTCTCGGCGATGTACCCGCTGTACAAGCGCCTGAGGATGAGCCTGGTCGTGATGACCGGTGTCGCCGCCATGGCCAACGGCGTGATGAACACCGTGCCCTGGGGCGGTCCGACGGCCCGTGCGGCGACCGCGCTGAAGCTCGACGCCGGCGACATCTTCGTCCCGATGATCCCGGCGCTGCTGGTCGGTCTGCTGGGTGTCTTCTTCCTGGCCTACGTGCTGGGCCTGCGGGAGCGCAAGCGGCTCGGCGTGCTGACGCTGGAGGAGGCGCTGGAGCGGGAGAAGGCCGAGGAGACGGAGACCGTGCTGGTCGGAGCGGGTTCCGGCGCCGGTTCGGGCAAGGACGTCCGGCCGGCCGGCGGTTCCGGCGCCGGAACCGACGCCGGCGACGACGCCGGCTTCCAGGGGCTCGACCCGAACCGCCCCACCCTGCGGCCCAGGCTCTACTGGTTCAACGCGCTGCTCACGGTCGCCCTGCTCACCTCGATGATCATGGAGCTGCTGCCGATCCCGGTGCTGTTCCTGCTCGGCGCCGCGATCGCGCTCACCGTCAACTTCCCGCACCTCCCGGACCAGAAGGCCCGTATCGCGGCCCACGCCGACAACGTCCTGAACGTCTCCGGCATGGTCTTCGCCGCCGCCGTCTTCACCGGTGTCCTGCAGGGCACCGGCATGGTCGACCACATGGCCACGTCGCTGGTGGACGTCATCCCCGACGGCATGGGCCCCCACATGGCCCTCGTCACCGGCGTGCTGAGCCTGCCGCTGACCTACTTCATGTCCAACGACGGCTTCTACTTCGGTGTCCTGCCCGTGCTCGCCGAGGCCGGCGCGGCACACGGCGTCTCCCCGCTGGAGACGGCCCGCGCCTCCCTCGTCGGCCAGCCGCTGCACATGTCCAGCCCGCTCGTCCCCGCGGTGTACGTCCTCGTGGGCATGGCCAAGGTCGAGTTCGGCGACCACACGCGGTTCGTGGTGAAGTGGGCGGCCCTGACCTGCCTGCTGATCCTCGGGGCCGGGATCCTGTTCGGCACCGTCTAGTCCCGGCACACCCCCGTTCGTCCCAGGGAGGACACGCTCATGGCGCCCGGTGGGAACCGCGGCTGGCTGCTCCGCCTCGTCATCGCCTTCGGCTTCGCGCAGGGCGCGGTGTCGATGGCCCGGCCCGCCGTCTCCTACCGGGCGCTGGCGCTGGGGGCGGACGAGCGGGCGATCGGTGTGATCGCGGGCGTGTACGCGCTGCTGCCGCTGTTCGCCGCCGTACCGCTGGGCCGGCGCACCGACCACGGCCGCTGCGCGCCCCTGCTGCCGGTCGGCGTGGTGCTCGTCTCCGGCGGCTGCGCGCTGAGCGGCATCGCCGGCTCGCTGTGGACGATGGCCCTGTGGAGCGGGGTGATGGGCCTCGGCCACCTCTGCTTCGTCATCGGCGCGCAGTCGCTCGTGGCGCGCCAGTCGGCGCCGCACGAACAGGACCGCAACTTCGGCCACTTCACCATCGGCGCGTCGCTCGGACAGCTGGTCGGACCGGTCGCGGCGGGGGCGCTGATCGACGGGTCCGACATGGCCGCCGGCAGCGCGCTCGCCCTGTTGGTGGCGGGGGCGGGCGGTGCGGTGGCGCTCACGTCGCTGTGGCGCACGGAGCGGCCCGGAGCCCTGACATCCCGTGGGGAACAGGGGGAGCGGGTGCCGGTGCGCGGCATCCTGCGCGCCCGGGGCGTGCCCGCGGGCATCCTCATCAGCATGGCGGTGCTGTCCGCGACCGACATCCTCACCGCCTATCTGCCCGTGGTCGGCGAGCACCGGGGCATCGACCCGGCCGTGATCGGCGTCCTGCTCAGCCTCCGCGCGGCGGCCACGATCGCCTGCCGGCTGGTGCTCACCCCGCTGCTGCGGCT
Organism: Streptomyces sp. NPDC016640; assembly: GCF_043076215.1. NCBI lineage: Bacteria > Bacillati > Actinomycetota > Actinomycetes > Kitasatosporales > Streptomycetaceae > Streptomyces > Streptomyces sp. NPDC016640. The sequence continues at coordinate 326,518 of NZ_JBIBRG010000008.1, read as the reverse complement.
GCTCGGCCGCACGGCGCTGCTGACGGTGACCTGTCTGCTGGCGGGGCTGCTGTGCGCGGGCGTGGCGCTGCCGGTGCCGGTGCCGGTCTGGGCGCTGGCGCTGATCCTGGTGGTCCTCGGCTTCTGCCTGGGCGTGGGCCAGCCGCTGTCCATGACGACGGTCGTCCGGGCCGCCCCCGCCGCCGCCCGCTCCACCGCCCTCGCCCTGCGCCTGACCGGCAACCGCCTCGGTCAGGTCGCCGCGCCCGCGGCGGCGGGCCTGATCGCCGGGGCCGCGGGCGTGGCGGCCCCGTTCGTGATGCTCGGCGCCCTGCTGTTCCTGGCGTCGGGCGTCGCCCTGCGCACCCCGTCCCCGACGGCGGAGGACCCGCCGTCCCCCCGGAAGAGCGGCGGGAGCCGCCCACGGCGCCGTACGGCTCGCTAGCCGGGCCCGGCGGGCGCGTCCGCGCCGGACCCGTGGAGCGGCGAAGGCGACCCCGCCGGCGGGCGAGCCGCTCCGGCCGGGACGTTCGAACGGCCCGGCCGGGAAGCGGCGACGACCGACGCGGAACACCGGTCACCCGTTGAATCCGGACGTCCGCTTTCTCACCCGCTGGACCGGAGCGCCCCGATCCCGCCCGGCGTCTTCCCCCGGCTGCTACTTTCCGTTAGCTTCCGTGACTCACGCGTCCCGTGCGACCCGCACGAGGCGTCCGACCGCGGAGCACCAGCGCCCTGACGAGCCCCCGGGGGCACCCTCATGACACGCGCCATCTCCCTGCACGACGTGAGCAAGACCTACGCGCGAGGCGTCCGCGTGGTGGACCGGCTGTCGCTGGACATCGAGCCGGGCGAGTTCCTCGTCCTGCTCGGCCCCTCCGGCTGCGGCAAGTCCACCGTGCTCAGGATGATCGCCGGGCTCGAGGAGATCGACGAGGGGCAGCTCTTCCTCGACGGGGAGTACGGCAACGACCTGCCCCCGTCCGACCGGGACATGGCGATGGTGTTCCAGAACTTCGCCCTGTACCCGAGCATGACGAGCCGCGACAACATAGGTTTCCCGCTGCGCATCGAGACGCCCGGCGCCGACCCTGCCCCGCGCGTGGACGCCACCGCCCGCATGCTCGGCATCGAGGACCTCCTCGACCGCTTCCCCGCCCAGCTCTCCGGCGGTGAACGCCAGCGGGTCGCCATGGGCCGGGCCATCGCCCGCCACCCCTCCGCGTTCCTGATGGACGAGCCGCTGTCCAACCTCGACGCCAAACTCCGCAACCATCTGCGCGCCGAGATCTCCCGGCTCACCCGCGAGCTGGGCGTCACCACCGTCTACGTCACCCACGACCAGTCCGAGGCGATGTCGCTCGGGGACCGGGTCGCCGTGCTGCGCGGCGGTGTCCTGCAGCAGGTCGGCACCCCGCGCACGGTGTACTCCCTGCCGGGCAACGTCTTCGTCGCCGCCTTCATCGGCACCCCGCGCATCAATCTCCTGCGCGGTCTGGTCCGCGCCCCGCTGGACGGGGCGATGACCGTCAGCCTCGGCAAGCAGTTCCTGCGGCTGCCCGAACCGCTCTCCCTGGACCACCGGTTGCTGCGGGTGCAGCAGGGCCGCGAGGTCATCGTGGGCCTGCGCTCGGAGGCCGTCCGGATCGCCGAACCGGCTGCCGCCCGTCCCGGCGAGGTGGTGCTGACCGGCCTGGTGGAGCACCTGGAGTTCCAGGGCCACGAGGTGCTCGTCCACTTCAACACCGGCTCCAGTCCGGCCGTCGTCCCCGAGTTGGAGGCCCCACGCCCGCTTCCCGGCCGCCCGGACCGGCGCCGCCGCCGCGAGGGCACGGTCATCAACCGCCTGCGGGAGCGGGCGGGCGCCCTGCGGGCCGGGCCCGTGACGACGCCGGGCCCGCCCGAGCCGGCCCGGCCGGCCACCTCCGCCGAACCGCGGGTGCCCGGTGACCTCATCGTCCGCACCACCCCCGACATCCATCTCCGGCACGGCATGCAGGTACCGCTCCTGGTCGACCTCGCCCACCTGTTCGTCTTCGACCGGCACGGCGAGCGGATCTGCCCGAACCCGGCACGGCTGCCCGACCTGGAGGAGTGACACCGGCAACAGGCGTTCCTCTGGCGCGCAAAAACTATCATCGCTAGTTTAGGAGTGGCAGACGACGCCCCGCTCCGGAGGAAGCGCGATGAAGGCATACGACGGCATGTACATCGACGGTGCCTGGCGCCCCGCCGCGGGCCCCGACGTGATCGAGGTCGTGAACCCGGCCGACGAGCAGGTGATCGCCACCGTCCCCGCGGGCACCGTGGAGGACGTGGACGCGGCCGTCCGCGCCGCACGGGCCGCCCTGCCCGGCTGGGCCGCCACCCCGCCCGCCGAGCGCGCCGCCCGCCTGGCCGCCCTCCGTGACGTGCTCCTGGCCCGGCAGGACGAGATCGCCGAGACGGTGACCGCCGAACTCGGCTCGCCCCCGAAGCTCTCGCAGGCCGTCCACGCCGGCGCGCCGATCGCCGTGGCGGGCTCGTACGCCGAACTGGCGGCGACGTACGCCTTCGAGGAGCGGACGGGCAACTCGACCGTCTTCCACGAGCCCGTCGGGGTGGTCGGCGCGATCACCCCCTGGAACTACCCGCTCCACCAGATCGTCGCCAAGACCGCCCCCGCCCTCGCGGCCGGCTGCACCATCGTCGTCAAGCCCGCCGAGGACACCCCGCTGGTCGCCCGGCTCCTCGCGGAGGCCGTGCACCGGGCCGGGGTCCCGGCGGGCGTGTTCAACCTCGTCACCGGTCTCGGCCCGGTGGCCGGCCAGGCCCTCGCCGAGCACCCCGGCGTCGACCTGGTCTCCTTCACCGGCTCCACCGCCGTCGGCCGCCGGATCGGCGCGATCGCCTCGGGCATGGTGAAGAAGGTCGCCCTGGAACTCGGCGGCAAGTCCGCCAACGTCGTCCTGCCGAGCGCCGACCTGGCCCGCGCCGTCAACGTCGGCGTCGCCAACGTGATGTCCAACTCCGGCCAGACCTGCAGCGCCTGGACCCGCATGCTGGTCCACCGCGACCGCTACGACGAGGCCGTGGAACTCGCCGCGACCGCCGCCGCGAAGTACGGCGAGCGCATCGGGCCCGTCGTCAACGCCCGGCAGCGGGACCGGGTGCGCGGGTACATCGAGAAGGGCGTCGCCGAGGGCGCCCGCCTGGTCGCGGGGGGCCCCGAGTCCCCGCGCGAGCGCGGCTACTACGTCAGCCCGACCGTCTTCGCCGACGTCACCCCGGAGATGGCCATCGCCCAGGAGGAGATCTTCGGCCCGGTCCTGTCGGTGCTGCGCTACGACGACGAGGAGGACGCCCTGCGCATCGCCAACGGCACCGTGTACGGCCTGGCCGGCGCCGTCTGGGCCGGTGACGAGAGCGAGGCGGTGGCCTTCGCCCGCCGTATGGAGACCGGCCAGGTCGACATCAACGGCGGCCGCTTCAACCCCCTCGCGCCCTTCGGCGGTTACAAGCAGTCCGGCGTGGGCCGGGAACTCGGCGTGCACGGGCTGGCCGAGTACCTCCAGACCAAGTCCCTCCAGTTCTAAGGGAGCCGCATCCGCCATGGCCGTACGTGCCGCCGTTCTGCCCGCCGTCGACGCCCCGCTGGAGATCACCGGGATCGACCTGCCCGAGCCCGGCCCCGGCCGGGTCCGCGTCCGGCTCGCCGCCGCCGGGGTCTGCCACTCCGACCTGTCCCTGTCCAACGGCACCATGCGCCTGCCGGTCCCGGCCGTCCTCGGCCACGAGGGCGCGGGCACGGTCCTCGCCGTCGGCGAGGGCGTCGGCCATCTCTCGCCCGGTGACGCGGTGGTCCTCAACTGGGCCCCGTCCTGCGGCTCCTGCCCCGCCTGCGGACGCGGCGAGGTCTGGCTGTGCGCCAACGCCCTCAACGGCGCCGCCGAGGTGCACGCCCGCCGCGCCGACGACGGCACCGACCTGTACCCCGGCCTGAACGTCGCCGCGTTCGCCGAGGAGACGGTGGTGCCCGCCTCCTGCGTCCTGCCCGCGCCGGACGGCGTCCCGCTCACCGACGCCGCCCTGCTGGGCTGCGCGGTGCTCACCGGCTACGGCGCGGTCCACCACTCGGCGAAGGTCCGGCCGGGGGAGACGGTCGCGGTGTTCGGCGTCGGGGGAGTGGGCCTCGCCGCCCTCCAGTCGGCCCGGATCGCGGGCGCGTCCACGATCGTCGCCGTCGACGTCTCCCCGGCGAAGGAGGAACTCGCCCGGTCGGCCGGTGCCACCGACTACCTCGTCGCCTCCGACACCACCGCCCGCGAGATCCGCGCCCTCACCGGCAAGGAGGGCGTGGACGTGGCCGTGGAGTGCGTCGGCCGCGCGACCACCATCCGCACGGCCTGGGAGTCCACCCGGCGCGGCGGACGCACCACGGTCGTCGGCATCGGCGGCAAGGACCAGCGGGTCACCTTCAACGCCCTGGAGATCTTCCACTGGGGCCGGACCCTGTCCGGCTGCGTCTACGGAAACTCCGACCCCGCCCGGGACCTGCCGGTCCTCGCCGACCACATCCGGGCGGGCCGCCTCGACCCGGGCGCCCTGGTGACCGAACGGATCGCCCTGGACGGCATCCCGGCCGCGTTCGACACCATGCTGGCCGGCAGGGGAGGACGGGCCCTGGTGGTCTTCTAGGGAGCGGTCGTCACGCCTCCGGTGTGCCGCGGGCCGTGTCGCTCTCCCACGACGGGGCCGCGGTCCGCTGCACGGGTCCCGGCGCCGGGGCACCGCCACGCCCGCGGGGCACAGGCACCACCCGCCGGCGTAAGCGCTCCCGGAACCTCGTCGAGTGCCGACAGGCGCCGCCGGGGTCAGGGGGCGCGGGCGGGAAGCGCGCGGGCTTCCGGTGGGCCCGCGGGTCAGCGGAGGGCCTGCGCCGGGATGCCCAGCAGCCCGGACGGCGCGCGTTCGCCCGCCTCCGTCACCTTCACCGCCCGCTCGGAGCCGATGCGCACGCACCATCCCGTCTCCAGGGCGTGCCGGCACAGGGCCGCGCCCAGCAAGCCCGACGGGATCGCCTACTACCTCGCCTGCACACCCCTTCAGGCCACCGTCCAGGAGCTGGTGGGAGTCGCCGGGGCACGCTGGGCGATCGAGGAGCGCTTCCAGGCCGCGAAGAGCGAATGCGGCCTGGACCAGTACGAAGTCCGCCGCTGCCCGGGCTGGTGTCGGCGCATCACACCGGCCGTGCTCGCGCACGCCTTCCCGGCCGCCACGGCACACCAGTCCTGGGAGGAAGGGGCGGAACAGGTGGGACGGCCGGGGCCATCGAGAACGGCCGTGTCATCGGCCCGCAGGCTCGCGCGCGGTCCGGGGAGCCGGGGCAGACGGGACTCGATGGAGTATCGCGTCATCATGCGGGCGCCGGCGTGGCGGAGGGGGGCGACGGTGGCGGCAAGCAGTTCCTGGCTCATGGGAGGCTCCTGGAGTTGAATGAAGTGGATTGATGCGTTGTTAGGATTTACTTCTATGCAATTGGACTTGAATCTGTTGACCGTGCTGGACGCCCTGCTCGAAGAGGGCAGCGTGATGGGCGCCGCCGAGCGGCTGCACCTGTCCTCACCTGCGGTCAGCCGCACTCTCGGCCGACTTCGCGCCGTCACCGGGGACGACATCCTGGTGCGCACCGGCCACTCCATGGTTCCCACCCCGTACGCGCTTTCGGTACGGGAGGAGGTGCACCAGTTGGTCAGGCAGGCACGTGAAGTGCTTTCACCGATCCGTGAGTTGAATCTGGCCGAACTGGATCGCACCTTCACGATCCAGTGTCACGACGCGGCGGCCGCTTCACTGGTACCGGTACTGGTCGGGAGAATCCAACAGCGGGCTTCCGGGGTGCAGTTGCGGGTGCTGGCGGAGAACTCCGTCGACACCGACGACCTGCGCCACGGACGCGTCGATCTGGAACTCGGTGGCGGCATGCCGAGTCTGCCCGAGTTCCGGTCCGAGCCCCTCGGCGAAGACCGGTTCGTCGTGGCGATGCGCGCGGACCACTCCTGTGCCGCCGGACTCGACCTGGCCTCCTACGCGGCGCAGCCGCATGTGGTGATCTCCCGGCGCGGCCGCCTCACCGCACCGATCGACGACGCGCTGGCCGCCGAAGGCATGCGGCGCCGGGTGGTCGCGGCGGTGGCCACCGTGTCCACCGCCCTGCAGATCGCCGCCCGCAGCGACGCGCTGGTCACCTGCACGGCGCTCCTCGGCCGCCCGCTCATCGAGGCGTTCGGGCTCCTCGCCCGGCCGCTGCCGATCGACTTCCCGGCGGCGACGATCAATTGCAACTGGCACCAGCGCTACGACTCCGATCCCGCCCACGCCTGGCTCCGCGAGCAGGTCCGGACGTCGATCGAGGAGATCACCGCATGCTGACCACTGCGCCTACTCCGTCAACGGCAGGGCCACGGCACCGGGGAAACGAGGCGACTCGGCTTCGTCGAGCATCGCCGCGGCGACGGTTTCCCGGCTGACCTTCGCGCCGAGGTCGAAGGGAGGCGCGGCCTCCAAGCCGACGGTGCGCCGCCGGGGACTTTCCGGACCGTCAGCGAGCATCCCGGCGTGGAAGACGGTGCCCCCGGCCGCGAGAACGGTGTTGTCGGCCTCGACCTTGTCCGCGAGCCGGTCGCCCAGCACCTTGGCGAGCACACTCGCGCCCTCCCCCGCCATTTCGGCCGACGTGCCCGTGCCGTAGGCACCGAGCCAGATGACACGCCGTGGGCCGGCGGCGACGACGGCCCGGGCGCCGGTCAGGAGAATTCCGGCCCGCTCCGCGCCGAGCGCGGAAAGGACCAGGGACTCCCCGTCCACGACGGCGGCGATGCCGGCCGCGTCGTTCACGTCGCCCGTCACTTTGTGCAGGTTCGGGGAGTCGGGCAGGGCGATCCGCTCAGGATGACGCGCGATGGCGGTCACGGTGTGACCACGTCGCAGCGCCTGCCGGGTGAGGGCGATGCCGGTCCGGCCGGAAGCCGCGAGAACAGTGAGGTTCATGCCGAGAACGCTAGAGAGCTCCCCACTTAACATCAAGTGCAATTATGTTACTTGATGAGTTACCCAGGAGCAATCAACTGGACGGAGGGGTGAGCGCGTTTCGCGGGATGCGCGACGCCCGACAGCCACGGCGGTTTCCCGCGGCCTGCCGGCCCGCGTCGCGGCGCGCACCCGCAGATCAAATGCATGTGAGTAAATCCCTCACTGACGAAATTGCATTTGAAGCAGGCAGCGGCCGGTCCTAGTGTCGAGACGTGCATCCGGGCCGTACCTCGCTGATGAAGGAAGCCCTGCCCGCCGCATCGGCAATCACGGACGAACCGGCATCTCAACTCCCGCTACGAGCTCATGCACGGCCCGTCTCGGCGGCGACCCCGGTACCCCGTCCGTCAACGTGAAGGAGTAAACGAGTTGTCCACAAAATGCACGGTGATCGTCGGCGGCGGCCTGGTGGGGCTCACAGTCGCGGCCTCTCTCAAACGCATCGGCCACGAGGTCGTCGTACTGGAACAGGCACCGCGCATTCGAGCCGTCGGCGCCGGCATCGGCTTGTGGGCCAACGCGTTGCGAGAGTTCGACCACCTCGGCATCGGCACAGCGATCCGAGACATGGGCATCGAACAGAACACATGGTTCTTCAGCCCTGCCGGCGACCCGGTCCGCGCTCCTGGCTACACCGACAGCGATCACCGCTTCCTCCTCGTTCCGCGCCCCGAGTTGAACAGCCTCTTGGCCGACACCATCGGTCGTGACCGAATCCGCCTCGGCGCCCACGTGACCGGATATACCGAGACCGGATCGGACGTCGCCGTGCACCTTGCCAACGGCGAGGCACTCCGCACGGATCTACTGATCGGTGCGGACGGCGTCCACTCGAGTGTGCGCAAACAGCTGGTGCCGGGGAGCGACGCCGTAACACACTCCGGCCACTACGCTTGGCGCGCGATCGTGCCGATCGGCAACCAGAACTCAGAGACCACGGTCCTCACCGTCGGCCACCACCGAACCCGCGGCGGGTACGCGAGGGTCGCTCGTGACCGGACCATGTGGATGGTCAACCAGTTCGATGCCGGACCGCTCACCGGAAGCAAGCGCGAACGGGCACTGGAACGCGCACGGAATCTGGCCGAGACGGGATGGAACGACGACCTCCTGTCCCTGATCGCCCAAACTCCGGAGGAGTCGATCCTGGAGAACCAGGTCACGCTGGTCCCGGAACTGCCCCGTTGGACCAGCGCGCGCGTCGCGCTGGTCGGCGACGCCGCGCACGGCCTGTCCCCCCACATCGCTTCCGGCGGCACTCTCGGCATCGAAGATGTCGGTGTCCTGCGCAGCAGCCTGACAGCAGAGGCCGATCTGGAAAAGGCCCTCACTGCCTACGAACACGCCCGCAGAGCCCGCTTCGATACGGTCCGCGAACACTCCGCTGCCGTCGAGCATGCCGGCGACGCAGCCGAATTCGCGCAACACTACGCCGCGTTCAGCCGCTGGATGCTCACCACGGCACCTGCCGCCTGACATCGACCGACAGGACTTCCCGCTCGCCGCCCAGGCCGGTCGCCACACCGACCCTAATTGTGGACCAAAACCTTGGGAGACCGAGCATCCGCAGCCCCTCAGTGCCACCAAGAACTAGGGAATCACCAGTGAACTTCCGTATCCGTATGACACGAGGCGAGCAGTAGATGCCGGACTGGGTAGACCTCGCGGAGTCTTTGATAGCGTCGCCTGCGCTCTACGCCGTGCTCATCGCGGTGTCCTTACTCGACTCTTTCCTCCCGCTGATCCCGAGTGAACCCGTCGTGATCATCGCGGGTATAGCCGGCGCAACCGGACAGACGAACATCATGCTCGTCATCGCCGCTACGACGGTCGGCGCCTTCCTCGGCGACCTCGTTCCTTACTCGATCGGCCGATGGATGGGGGAACGCGCATTGAAGCGCCTGCCGGTCGGCACCAAGCGCAGGAAGACGTATGACTGGTTCGAGCGCGAACTTGCATTGCGCGGCGGCTTTGTGCTCGTCTCGACGCGATTCATTCCGGTCGGACGTTATCTCGCCACGGGAACGGCGGGAGTGGTGGGGTATCCGCTGCGCAGGTTCATGCTGTATGTTGCGATTTCCACCTTCACATGGAGCGCCTATACCGCGCTGTCGGGATACCTCGGCGGCGTATTCTTCCAAGAGAATACGCTCCTTTCTGTCGCCGTCGGTGTCGGGCTCGCGTTCTCGGTGACCGGCGCGGTGGAGCTCTCACGGTATATTCGGCGCCGCAAGAATCCTGTCGATCCGGATGATGTCGCCACCCAATATCGTTGAGGTGCGGCTTTCATATTGATCCGAAACGGTTCGGGTTCTGGGTCGTTGGTGGTGTGTGAGCGATCTGGTGGGGGACGCGCGGCATCTGTCGCCGTCGGCGCAGGAGGCCCTGCGACTGCGGGCGGTGGCCGCGTTGGCGGCGGGGCGGGACCGTGAGGACGTGGCGGCGCTCTTCGGGGTGTCGCTGAAGGCCGTCGACAACTGGTGGGCGAAGTGGCAGGCCGGCGGCCGGGAGGCGCTGGCCATGCGGCCGAGGGGCAAGCCGGTCGGGGTGCACCAGGTGCTCGGGGAGGCTGGGCGGGCCGCCATCCGGCAGGCGGTCCCGGACGAACTGCACTTCCTGCCGCCGTACTCGCCCGGGCTGAACCCCGACGAGCTGGTCAACGCCGGCCTCGAGCACGGCCTGCCCAAGCGGCACCGGGCTCGCGGCCAGGCCGAACTCGCCGCCGAGACCCGCCGCTTCTTCCGCAGGCGTCAGCGTCAGCCGCACATCGTCCGCGGCTACTTCGGCGGCACACACGTCCGCTACGTCCTGGACGAGACCCCATGAGTTTCTGATCAATAGGCGCCGGCCCGGACCTGCTCGTACTGCAGCGTCAGCCCGTCCAGCAGCGCCCCCAGCCCCGTCTCGAAGGCCCGCTCGTCGATCCTCTCCTGCTGCTCGGCGAGCAGATGGGCCTGTCCGAGGTGCGGGTAGTCGGCGGGATCGTAGGCGCTCGCGTCGTCCACGAAGCCGCCCGCGAAGGAGCCGAGCGCGGAGCCCATGATGAAGTACCGCATCAGCGCGCCGATGGAGGTGGCCTGCGCGGGCGGCCAGCCCGCCTCGACCATCGCGCCGTAGACCGCGTCGGCCAGCCGCAGCGCCGCGGGCCGGCGGCCGGGACCGCGGGCGAGGACCGGGACGATGTTGGGGTGGTCGCGCAGCGCGGCCCGGTAGGAGACCGCCCAGTCGTGCAGCGCGGTCCGCCAGTCCCGGCCGTCCTCGAACATCGACAGGTCGACCAGCGCGCTCACCGAGTCGGCCACCGCCTCCAGGATCTCGTCCTTGGTGCGGAAGTGGTTGTAGAGCGAGGGCCCGCTCACTCCCAGCTCCGCGGCGAGCCGGCGGGTGGAGACGGCCGTCAGGCCCTCCGCGTCCACGAGCGCGCGGGCCGTCTCGACGATCCGGTCGGTGCTGAGCAGGGGCTTGCGCGGTCGGGCCATGGCGCACATAGTAGGGCTGTGGCCTTAAACTAGCAGTGCTAATTTAAAGGTCCGGATCTCAAGCGGCTTCCACATGGGGTGACTCGGCATGAACCTGGAGCTCAGCGAGGAGCAGGAGGACGTCCGCCGGCTCGCCCGGGACTTCGTGGAGCGCGAGGTCGTGCCCCACGCCACCGCCTGGGACCGTGCCGAGGAGGTCGACCGCGGCATCGTGAAGAAGCTCGGCGAGGTCGGCTTCCTCGGGCTCACCATCGACGAGGAGTACGGCGGCTCCGGCGGCGACCACCTCGCGTACTGCCTGGTCACCGAGGAACTGGGCCGCGGCGACTCCTCGGTGCGCGGCATCGTCTCCGTCTCCCTCGGCCTGGTCGCCAAGACGATCGCGGCCTGGGGCGGCGAGGAGCAGCGGCGCACCTGGCTGCCCGGGCTCACGTCGGGGGAGTACGTCGGCTGCTTCGGCCTCACCGAGCCGGGCACCGGCTCCGACGCCGGCAACCTGACCACCCGCGCGGTGCGCGACGGCGACGACTACGTCGTCAACGGCACCAAGATGTTCATCACCAACGGCACCTGGGCCGACGTCGTCCTGCTGTTCGCGCGCTCCACCGACGCCCCCGGCCACAAGGGCGTCTCCGCCTTCCTCGTCCCCACCGACACCCCCGGCCTGACCCGCCGCGCCGTGCACGGAAAGCTCGGCCTGCGCGGTCAGGCCACCGCCGAGCTGGTCCTCGAGGACGTGCGCGTGCCGGCCTCCGCGATGCTGGGCGAGGAGGGGAAGGGCTTCTCGGTCGCCATGTCCGCCCTCGCCAAGGGCCGGATGTCGGTCGCGGCCGGCTGTGTCGGCATAGCCCGGGCCGCCCTGGACGCGGCCGTGCGCCACGCAGGCGAGCGCGAGCAGTTCGGCAAGGTCATCGCCCGCCACCAGCTCGTCCAGGAACTGATCAGCGACATCGCCGTGGACGTCGACGCGGCCCGGCTGCTGACCTGGCGGGTCGCCGACCTGATCGACCGGGGGCGGCCGTTCGCCGTCGAGTCCTCCAAGGCCAAGCTGTTCGCCTCGGAGGCGGCCGTCCGTGCCGCCAACAACGCCCTGCAGGTCTTCGGCGGCTACGGCTACATCGACGAGTACCCGGTGGGCAAACTCCTGCGCGACGCCCGCGTGATGACCCTGTACGAGGGCACCAGCCAGATCCAGAAGCTGGTCATCGGCCGTGCCCTGACCGGGGTCTCGGCGTTCTGAGTACGCGACTGAGTAGGTGAGCGGATGTGGCCGCGGCCACATCCGCCGACCCTGGTCCCCATGAGTGACACACCGGTCAAGCAGCAGAGCACGGCCGCCTTCTACGGTCAGGCCGTCGCGTCCTTCGGGGTGGCTCTGGGTGCCACCGCCGTCGGCATCTTCAACCTCCAGGCCGACGCCTGGGTCCGCGCCTTCCTGGGCATCGCCGTGCTCTACCTGGTCACCTCCGCCTTCACCCTGGCCAAGGTCATCCGCGACCGCCAGGAGGCCGGGCAGATCGTGAACCGGGTCGACCAGGCCCGTCTGGAGAAGATGCTCGCCGAGCACGACCCCCTGCAGAAACTGTGATCACCGAGCGGCCTCCCGCTAAGCGCCCGCTCACCCTCGGCGGTATGGTGGTGTCCCTGCCGGCGAATGGGGTGAGCGATGAGTACGGCGCAGGAGACGGCCGACGGTGAGGCGCAGCCGTGGGGTGAGGTCACGCCCGACGCGGCCCGACGGCTGCTGCTCGCCGCCGTGGAGGCGTTCGCGGAGCGCGGCTACCACGCCACGACGACCCGTGACATCGCGAGCCGCGCCGGGATGAGCCCGGCCGCCCTGTACATCCACTACAAGACCAAGGAAGAGCTGCTCCACCGCATCAGCCGGATAGGCCACGAGAAGGCCCTGGACATCCTGCGCGCGGCGTCCCGCGCCGGGGGCGGTCCGGCCGAGCGGCTCGCCGGAGCCGTCAGCTCCTTCGTCCGCTGGCACGCGGGCGGCCGCACCACCGCCAGGGTCGTGCAGTACGAACTCGACTCGCTGGGCCCCGAGGCCCGCGCCGAGATCGTCGGACTGCGCCGGCAGGTCGACGCCGAGGTGCGCGGGATCATCGAGGACGGCGTGGCCTCCGGCGACTTCGACGTCGTCGACGTGCGGGGAACCACGCTCGCCGTGCTCTCCCTCTGCATCGACGTGGCCCGCTGGTTCGACGTCGACGGGCCCCGCACCCCCGAGGAGGTCGGCGCGCTCTACGCCGACCTCGTGCTGCGGATGGTCGGGGCCGCCGGGCCCGGCGCCGCTCAGAGGTAGTAGCGGGCCACCGACTCGGCGACGCACACCGGCTTGTCGCCGCCCTCGCGCTCCACGGTGAAGGCCGTGGCCACCTGCACGCCGCCCGGCACCTCGTCGACGGAGGTGATCGTCGCGGTGGCGCGCAGCCGGGAGCCCACCGGGACGGTGGCCGGGAAGCGCACCTTGTTGGTGCCGTAGTTGACGCCCATCTTCACGCCCTCGACGGAGATCAGCTGCGGCCCGAACAGCGGCAGCAGCGACAGCGTCAGGTACCCGTGCGCGATGGTCGTCCCGAACGGCCCCGCGGCGGCCTTCTCCGGGTCGACGTGGATCCACTGGTGGTCCCCGGTTGCCTCGGCGAACAGGTCGATCCGCTTCTGGTCGACCTCCAGCCAGTCGGTGTACCCCAGCTGCTCGCCCACCGCAGCCTTCAGGTCGTCGACGGACGTGAAGATCCTCGGCTCTGCCATGTCCCGGCCTCTCGCGTCACGTAGTCGCACGCGCGTCCCTGAGCGCATGCCTAAGCAACTGCTTAGCATGGTCGGCGCCGTGGTCCCTGTCAACGGACCCGGTGGGTAGGGTTCACGGGTGCACCGGATTCCCGAGAAGATCCACGAACTCACGGTCGGCCAGCTCTCCGCCCGCAGCGGCGCCGCCGTCTCCGCCCTGCACTTCTACGAGTCCAAGGGCCTGATCAGCAGCCGCCGCACCGCGGGCAACCAACGCCGCTACGGCCGCGACACCCTGCGCCGGGTCGCCTTCATCCGCGCCGCCCAGCGGGTCGGCATCCCGCTCGCCACGATCCGCGAGGCGCTCGCCGAGCTGCCCGAGGAACGCACGCCCACCCGGGAGGACTGGGCCCGCCTCTCCGAGGCCTGGCGCTCCGAGCTCGACGAACGCATCCAGCAGCTCAACCGCCTCCGCGACCACCTCACGGACTGCATCGGCTGCGGCTGCCTCTCCCTGGAGGGCTGTGTCCTGTCCAACCCGGACGACGTCGTCGGCGAACGCCGCACCGGTTCCCGCCTGATGGCCGAGAACGGCGGCGGACGGCGGCGCGAGGCGGGCCGGCAGCGCTGAGCACGGAGCCGGCCGGCGTACGGACGCGCCTTGCGGCGCCCGCGCGCCGGGTCCGGTTCCGGTGCCCGCGCGCCGGGTCCGCTCACTGGTACTCCGTGCCGCCCCTGCGGGTCGGGTACGCCGGGCTGACCGCCTTCGCCATGGCGCGGCCGCCGGTCACCGGGCTGGGGGCAGCGCCGGCACGGGGACGGCTCCTGGGGTTCCGGGACAGGTCTCATCGCCCCCGGCTGTCCGTGGAACAAAATCCTGGAACGACCGGTTCACCGTCTGCTACGGTCCCCGGGGCCAGTGGGGGTGCGGCATCCCCGGCGCACCCCCCGACCCGGCACTCCCCGTCGCTCAGGCGGACACCAGCAGCCTCACCCGCCGGGCGTCCGCCAGGGCCCCGGGGGTGAGGACCGGACGCGGGACCAGGATCCCGCAGTCCGTGCAGACGGGGCCCGTCGACGGCTCGTGGTCCAGGTTGTGGCGCCACGTGAGCCGTTCCCCCTGGCACACGGGGCACACCGTACCCGGCTCGCGCTCCAGCGCGGCGATCAGCCGCCGGAGCACCTCGGCCAGCGGCTCCCGCGGATGCACCCGCGGGTCGTCGCACCAGGCCACACCGAAACCGCCCCAGGTCAGCCGGTGCCAGTCGTCCACACTGCCCGGCCGGCGCAGTCCGTCGTGCTTCTCCTTCCTGCGGCGCTCGGCGAACTCCACCTCGTACGCCAGCCAGACCGCCCGGGCCTCCTCCAGCTCCTCCAGCGCGGCCACGAGCCGCGCAGGGTCGACGGAGCGGTCCTCGGGGTCGAATCCGGCCCGCGAGCACAGATGGTCCCACGTCGCCCTGTGCCCATAGGGGGCGAACCGCTCAAGGCACTTGCGCAGCGAGTAGCGTCGCAGCGCCAGATCGCACCGCGGATCACGGACCTGTCTTGCCAGACTCCGGAAACCGGCCATCGTCCTGCACCTCCGTCACACCTGCACCTGTAATCCGGTCACTTCGGCGTCATCGAACGGACGTCGTCGAATAGACGTATCGACACGCGAATCGGCTCCATCCTCTTTCCGGTGGCCCCCATCGGTCGGCAGCGAAGGCGCACCATCAACTCCTGTACCCCGTAATTCAGTTGTGTTCGTCCACGGAGATTCCGGCGGTCATCCGCTCCGGGCTTCCCCCGCGGGGAGGAGCCCTTCCCCGACAGCCTGAGAACTCTCCGCGGCTTCCACGGGTTCCTGAAGACCCCGCCGATATGCACACCGGTCGCCGAACCCTTCCTCCGGCGGTCCGGGCGACGGCGGCCGGGAGCACGACGTCGCAGGTCACCACCGCCGCAGGGGCCGCGAAACGGACGGCGGCGGGCCGCCGCCCGCGACCCGCCGCCGTCCTCCGCCGGCCCGCTCAGCGGTAGAGCAGGTACTCCCGCCGCATCCGCCGGAACGCCGCCAGCTCCTCCTGCCAGCCGCCGACCACCTCGTCCGTGTCCGCGCCCGCGTCGATCATCGTGCGCACCCGGGTGGAACCCGTGAGCTTGTCGATCCAGTGGTCCGCGCGCCAGGCGAAACCGCTCCACGACCGCTTGGCCGTGACCAGCAGCCCGATTCCCGTCCGCACCGGATCGAACGCCTCCCGGTCGTGCACGTGCAGCTGGACGCCTCCGACGGTCCTCCCCTGGAACTTGGAGAACGTCGGCGCGAAGTACGCCTCCCGGAAGTGCACACCCGCCAGCCCCAGCGCGTTCGCCCCGGCCGCCCAGCGCCCGTCGACGCCCTCCGCTCCCAGCAGCTCGAACGGCCGGGTGGTCCCGCGCCCCTCGGACAGGTTGGTGCCCTCGAACAGGCACGTCCCCGGATACACCAGCGCCGTGTCCGGCGTCGGCATGTTCGGGCTCGGCGGCACCCAGGGCAGCCCGGAGGCGTCGAAGAAGTCCGACCGCCTCCAGCCCGCCATCCGCACGGTCTCCAGCGGCACCGGCGCGCTGAGGAACTCCCCGTTGAACAGCCGCGCCAGCTCCGCCACCGTCATCCCGTGCGCCTGGGAGATCGGCTGCCGCCCGACGAAGGTCGCGAACTCCTCGTGCAGCACCGGGCCCAGCGCCGCCCGCCCGGTCACCGGGTTCGGCCGGTCGAGGACGACGAACCGCTTGCCCGCGAGCCGTGCCGCCTCCATGCAGTCGAACAGGGTCCAGATGTAGGTGTAGAACCGCGCGCCCACGTCCTGGATGTCGAAGACGACCGTGTCCACGCCGGACGCGGTGAAGACGTCGGCGAGCGCCCGGCCGCTCTTGAGGTACGTGTCGTAGACGGGCAGGCCGGTCGCCGGGTCGTCGTGACGGCCCTCGGAGCCCCCCGCCTGGGCGGTCCCCCGGAAGCCGTGCTCGGGGCCGAAGACGGCGATCAGGTCCACGCGGTCGTCGGCGTGCATCACGTCGACGATGTGCCGTACGTCCCGGGTGACGCCGGTGGGGTTGGTGACCACGCCCACGCGCTGCCCGTCGAGGAGCGCGTAGCCGTCCGCGGCGAGCTGTTCGAACCCGGTGCGCGGAGTGCGGCCGCCACCCTCCCCGGCCGCCCGCCCGGAAGCGGCGTGCGCGGGCGCCGCCGAGGCCGCGGCCGCGGCCGTGGTGGTGGCGAGCAGGGTCCGTCTGGACAGCTTCATGCGGTGACCTCCGTGATCGCGGCGGGTGTCATGGCCACGCACGCTAGCGCGCGTGACCGCCCGGGGGAACGAACCGGACCGAGCCCGTGCCGAACACCCCTTCCGCCGTGCATACCGACCGGTTAGTCTGACGCCGGAATCGCCGGGAGCCGCGTCGAAGGAGACCGATGGTGCAAGCCGTGCAGGGTGCGAAGGTGGTCGTCACGGGCGCCGGGGGCGGCATCGGAGCGGCGCTCGCCCGCCGTTTCGCGGCCCAGGGGGCCCAGGTCGTCGTCAACGACCTCGACGCCGACCGCGCGAGGGCCGTCGCCGAGGAGATCGGCGGCCTCGCGGTCCCCGGGGACGCCTCCGCGACCGTCGCCGAGGCGCGCGACGCGCTCGGCGGGACGGTCGACGTCTACTGCGCCAACGCGGGCGTCGGCCGCGACGGCGGAGAACCCGGCCAGCCGCTCGACGAGCGGGGCTGGGCGCTCTCCTGGGACGTCAACGTCATGGCGCACGTCCGCGCGGCGCACACACTGCTCCCGGACTGGCTGGAGCGCGGCGACGGCCGCTTCGTCTCCACCGTCTCCGCCGCCGGACTCCTCACCATGATCGGCACCGCCCCCTACAGCGTCACCAAGCACGGCGCCTACGCCTTCGCCGAGTGGCTGTCGCTGACCTACCGCCACCGCGGGGTGAAGGTGCACGCGATCTGCCCGCAGGGCGTGCGCACCGACATGCTCGACGCCAGCGGCAGCGCGGGCGACCTGGTCCTCAAGCCGACCGCGATCGAACCCGACGACGTGGCCGACGCCCTCTTCCGCGGCATCGAGGAGGACCGCTTCCTGATCCTGCCGCACCCCGAGGTCGCCGAGTACTACCAGGCCCGCGCCACCGGCCCCGACCGCTGGCTCACCGGGATGAACCGGCTCCAGCAGCAGTGGGAGGCGACCCGGTGACCGGCTCCCGCTACGCCGCCACACCCTGGCCGGCCCCACCGTGACATCGGCTCCATGGACCCGCAGGGCTGGCTGTACGTCGTCGACCGCAGGAAGGACATGATCGACGCGTCCGGCTTCAAGGTGTGGCCGCGCGAGGTCGAGGACGTACTCCACCCGCATCCGGCGGTGCGCGAGGCGGCCGTGGTGGGCGTGCCCGACGAGTACCGCGGGGAGACCGTCAAGGCCTTCGTCGGCCTGCGCCCCGGCGCTGAGACGGACCCGGCCGCGCTCGCCGCGTACTGCAAGGAGAGACTGGCCGCCTACACGTATCCGCGGCGGGCGGAGATCCTGCCGGACCTGCCGGAGACGGCCAGTGGAAAGATCCTCCGTCGGGAACTGCGTTCCCTGACGCACGACGACTGACAGCGACACGGAAAGGCGGGTGGCGGCAGTGCCCAGGACGACGGACGGTGACGGGACTCCTGTGCCGCAGCGGCTCCTGGCCGCCGCCACCCGGCTCTTCGCCGAGCAGGGCTACGACCGCACCTCGGTGCAGGAGATCGTCGAGGCGGCGGGCGTCACCAAGGGGGCGCTGTACCACTACTTCGGCTCCAAGGACGACCTGCTGCACGAGGTGTACGCGCGCGTGCTGCGCGTCCAGCAGGAGCGGCTGGACGCCTATGCCGACGCCGACGAGCCGATCGAGGAGCGGCTGCGCGGCGCGGCGGCCGACGTCGTCGTCACGACGATCGAGAACCTCGACGACGCGTCGATCTTCTTCCGCTCCATGCACCATCTGAGCCCGGAGAAGAACAAGCAGGTGCGCGCCGAGCGCCGCCGCTACCACGAACGCTTCCGCGCGCTGGTCGAGGAGGGCCAGCGGACGGGCGTCTTCTCCCGGGCGACCCCGGCCGATCTGGTCGTGGACTACCACTTCGGATCCGTGCACCACCTGTCCACCTGGTACCGCCCCGACGGCCCGCTCAGCCCGCAGGAGGTCGCCGACCACCTCGCGGACCTGCTGCTGAGGGCGCTTCGCCCGTGAGGCGCCCGGCGCCGTGAGGTGATCGAGCGGGGCCGGGCGCCGCGGGGTCGCGCGGCCCGCGCCCGGCCGGCATGACCGCGCGCCCCGGTTCCGGCCGCCGGCCCGGCCTCACAGGTACTTCTTCAACTCCCGCCGCGCCAGCGACCGCTGGTGCACCTCGTCCGGCCCGTCGGCGATCATCAGGGTGCGGGCCCCGGCGTACAGCTCGGCCAGCGGGAAGTCCTGGCTGACCCCGCCCGCGCCGTACAGCTGGATCGCCCGGTCGAGGATGCCGACGACCGTGCGCGGAGTGGCGATCTTGATGGCCTGGATCTCCGTGTGCGCGCCCCGGTTGCCGACGGTGTCCATCATCCAGGCCGTCTTCAGCACCAGCAGCCGCAACTGCTCCACCGCCACGCGCGCGTCGGCGATCCAGTTCTGCACCACGCCCTGCCGCGCCAGCGCCTTGCCGAAGGCGTCCCGGGAGACCGCCCGGCGGCACATCAGCTCGATGGCCCGCTCGGCCATGCCGATCAGCCGCATGCAGTGGTGGATCCGGCCCGGGCCGAGCCGGGCCTGGGCGATGGCGAAGCCGCCGCCCTCCTCGCCGATCAGGTTCGACACCGGCACCCGCGCGTGATCGAAGACCACCTCGGCGTGACCGCCGTGCCAGTGGTCCTCGTAGCCGAAGACCCGCATGGCCCGCTCGACCGTGACACCCGGGGTGTCCCGCGGGACGAGGACCATGGACTGCTGGCGGCGGATGTCCGCCCCGTCCGGGTCGGTCTTGCCCATCACGATGAAGATCCCGCAGTCCGGGTGCATGGCCCCGGAGATGTACCACTTGCGGCCCGTGACGACGTACTCGTCGCCGTCGCGCTCGATGCGCGTGGTGATGTTGGTGGCGTCGGACGAGGCCACCTCCGGCTCGGTCATCGCGAACGCCGAACGGATCCCACCGGCCAGCAGGGGCTTCAGCCACCGCTCGCGCTGCGCCTCGTCGCCGAACTGCGCCAGCACCTCCATGTTCCCGGTGTCCGGCGCGGCGCAGTTGGTGGCCGTCGGCGCCAGCTGCGGGGAACGGCCCATGATCTCGGCGAGCGGGGCGTACTGCAGATTGGTGAGCCCGGCCCCGTGCTCGGCGTCGGGCAGGAACAGGTTCCACAGCCCCCGCCGGCGGGCCTCGGCCTTCAGCTCCTCCACCACGGGGACGGTCTCCCACGGCGAGGCCGCCCGTTCGCGCTGTTCGTGGGCGACCTGCTCGGCGGGATACACGTACTCGTCCATGAAGGCGAGGAGCCGGGCGCGCAGTTCCTCGGTGCGCGCGTCGAACGCGAAGTCCATGTCTTCTCAGCCTTCCTGAAGAGTGGTCAGACCGTGCTCGATGAAGACGGGGACCAGATCGCCGATGCGGTCGAATCCCCGCCCGACCGTCCGGCCCAGCGTGTAGCGGTAGTGGATGCCCTCCAGGATCACGGCGAGCTTGAACCAGGCGAACGCCGTGTACCAGGACACCGCGGAGACGTCGCGTCCCGACCGCTGGGCGTACCGCTCGATCAGCTCGGCCGGCGCGGGATGCCCGGAGGCCTCGGCGGTGGTGGAGACGGGGGAGTCCGGCATGCCCAGCGGCATGCTGTACATCACCAGCAGACCGAGGTCGGTCAGCGGATCGCCGAGGGTGGACATCTCCCAGTCGAGAATCGCCCTGATGCGGTCGTCCTCGCCGATCAGCACGTTGTCGAGGCGGTAGTCGCCGTGCACCACGGCGGGCGCGGGGGAGCCCGGCAGCTCCCGCCCGAGCGCGGCGTGCAGCTCGTCGATCCCGGCCAGCTCCCGGTTGCGGGAGGCGTCGAGCTGCTTGCCCCAGCGCCGCAGCTGCCGGTCCAGGAAGCCCTCGGGGCGGCCGAAGTCCGCCAGGCCCACCTCACCGGGGTCCACCGCGTGCAGCTCGACCAGCGTGTCCACCAGGTTCAGCACCGCGTCCCGGGTGCGTTCCGCGCCGAGCGGGGCGAGCTGGCCGGCCGTGCGGTACGGGGTGCCCTCGACGAACTCCATGACGTAGAAGGGCGCCCCGAGCACCTCCTCGTCCTCGCACAGCAGCAGGGTGCGCGGCACCGGTACGGCGGTCCGGTGCAGCGCGCTGATCACGCGGTGCTCACGCTTCATGTCGTGCGCGGTGGCGAGGACATGGCCCAGCGGGGGCCGCCGTACGACCCACCGCGAGGTGCCGTCGGAGACCGCGTAGGTGAGGTTCGACCTGCCGCCCTCGATCAGCCGGCCGGCCAGCGGGCCGTTCACCAGGCCGGGCCGCTCCCGTTCGAGCAGGCCGCGCAGCCGGTCGAGATCGAGTCCGGGCGGGTGGTCGGGGCTCATCGTCGCTCCTGTGGAAAGGTGAACGGTACCCGCACATGATGCCGACCGGTCGGTATGCCGTCCAGAGCGACGACGAAACGTGATCGGAGCCACGACAGGCCCCATCCCCTCCGCCCGGCTGCCACGGGAAGGCGTACACGCGACCGCCACCACGCGAAGGCCGTACCCGGGACCGCCGCCCACGGCTTCCGGCCCGCCCGGCGTTCGAGGACGAGGCCTCCGGGCCGGCCGGGGCTCCGGGGGCGGCGCCCGCCGGGGACGGGACGGGAAAGGGCGGCGGGCGCGGGCAGCACGCCCCGGCGTCCGGCGCTCACCCCTGCAGCACCAGTGCCGCCCCGCACACCGCCGTCGCCACCGTGCACAGCGCCGCCGCCCCCGCGTACCGCGGCACCACCGCCCCCGGCACCCCCGCCTCAGCCAGCTCCCGGATCCGCCGGTGCGCGATCCGCAGGAGCCCCAGCCAGCAGGCGCAGCACAGCGCACACGCGAGGAACCCGGCCGCCGACGCCCCGCCCGCGAGGGCCGTCTTCCCGGCGAGCACGGCCACCACCGTGCCCGAGAGCGTCGTACGCCGCCACGCGAGCCGGGTCCGCTCGGGCTGCAGCCCGGGATCCCGCTCCGGCACCCGTGCGGCCGGGCCGCTCATCCCTCCCACCCGACGAGCACGACGGCGACCATCGCCACGGCCACGACCGCGACGACGAGGCTCAGCAGCGCCGGGAACCGCGACACCGGCAGGTCCTCCCCCCGCCGCATGGCCCGCTCGCACCGCACCCAGTGATCGACCGCCCGCAGCGCGCACAGCACCCCCGCGGCCAGCAGCGCCAGCGCGAGCCCGACCCGCCAGCCCCAGCGCAGGTCCGGCAGGAACTGGTCCACGGCGAAGCCGCCGCCGATCAGGGCGAGCGCGGTACGCAGCCAGGCGAGGAACGTCCGCTCGTTCGCCAGCGAGAACCGGTAGTCGGGCGTCTCGCCCTCCCGCCGCACCTCCTCCGGCGCGAACCACAGCCGGAGGTCGCGCACGAAGTCGCTCACGCCGTGCATCCCGCGTCCCCGGACGCCGCGGCCCGCCCCGGCCGGTGGGCCCTCAGCCGCCGGTACGCCTCCAGTCCGTCGGGAGTCCACTCCCACTCGCCCAGGCGCCGCTCCAGTTCGGCCTCCGGCAGGAAGCCGTACCAGGCCACCTCCTCGGCCTGCGGCCGCACCGGCAGGTCGCAGCGGACCTCGTACACCGCCGACCACCAGGACCGGCCGGCCCCGCCGTCGTACCGGAACGTGAAGAGGTACTCGGGGCGCGGCAGACCGGTCACGCCCAGCTCCTCCTCGGCCTCCCGCAGCGCCGCCCCGTCGTAGTCCTCGCCCGCGCCGACGACTCCGCCGACGAACATGTCGTACAGGGACGGGAAGACCGGCTTGGCCGGGGTGCGCCGGTGGACGAAGATCCGCCGCTCGGCGTCCCGGACCAGGACGAAGGCGCAGCGGTGGCGCAGCCCCCGCGCGTAGGCCTCACCGCGTGAGGACCGCCCGATCACCCGGTCGTTCTCGTCGACGATGTCGATGATCTCGTCAGCACTCATACGGCCATCCAAGCAGGGGCGCCCGCCGGCGCCCGGCGTGGCGGCACACCCGCGCCCCGGCGAGGAGGAGCGGGTGGGCCCGCCGTACGCCCGGACGACGGGCTAGACGATCAGCGAGAGCAGCAGCACCAGGGCCCCGGCGACCACCGAGACGATCGTCTCCATCACCG
Source organism: Streptomyces sp. NPDC016640 (assembly GCF_043076215.1). Classification (NCBI taxonomy): domain Bacteria; kingdom Bacillati; phylum Actinomycetota; class Actinomycetes; order Kitasatosporales; family Streptomycetaceae; genus Streptomyces; species Streptomyces sp. NPDC016640. The sequence continues at coordinate 303,908 of NZ_JBIBRG010000008.1, read as the reverse complement.
ACCAGGTCTTGATCGTCTGTCCGACGTCCATGCCGAAGTACTCCTTCACCAGCCAGAAGCCGGCGTCGTTGACATGGCTGAAGAACAGCGAACCGGCGCCGATGGCCAGCACCAGCAGGGCGGCGTGCGTGGTCGACATGTCGGCCGCGAGCGGCGCCACCAGACCGGCCGCCGAGACGGTCGCCACGGTCGCCGAACCGGTCGCCAGCCGGATCGCCACCGCGATCAGCCAGGCCAGCAGCATCGCCGGGATCGACCAGTCCTCGGAGACGTCCAGGACCATCCGGCCCACGCCGGTGTCGATCAGCGTCTGCTTGAAGCCACCGCCCGCGCCGACGATCAGCAGGATGCCCGCGATCGGCGCGAGCCCCTTCTCGACCAGGGACGAGATGCGCTCCCGGCTGAACCCGGCGGGCGCACCCAGCGTGAAGACGCCCACCAGCACGGCCGCGAGCAGGGCGATCAGCGGCGAGCCGACCACGTCGAAGACCCGCTGCACGGTGTTCCCGGGATCGTCGACCACGATGTCGACCAGTGCCTTGGCGAGCATCAGCACCACCGGCAGCAGGATGGTGGCCAGCGTCGGTCCGAACCCGGGACGCTTCTCCAGGTCCTCCGAGGGGCGCTGCGGGACCATCCGGTCCGGAACCGGGACGTCCACCCAGCGGGCGGCGTACTTCGAGAACAGCGGACCGGCGACGACCACCGTCGGAACGGCGACGAGCACGCCCAGCGCCAGTGTCACGCCGAGGTTGGCGCCCACCGCGTCGATGGCCACCAGCGGACCGGGGTGCGGCGGTACCAGGCCGTGCATCACGGACAGACCGGCGAGCGCCGGGATGCCGATGCGCATCAGCGAGTAGTTGCCGCGCTTGGCGACCATCAGCACCACCGGGATCAGCAGCACCACGCCGACCTCGAAGAACAGCGGCAGCCCGATCACCGAGGCGATCAGCACCATCGCCCACGGCATCGAACGGCCACCTGCCCTGGCGAGGATGGTGTCGACGATCTGATCGGCGCCGCCGGAGTCGGCGAGCATCTTGCCGAGGATCGCGCCGAGGGCGATCAGGACACCGACACCGGCGACGGTGGAGCCGAGCCCGGCGCTGAAGCTGGTGATCACCTCGTCCAGCGGCGCCCCGGCGAACGCGCCGAGCGCCAGTGACCCGATGGTCAGCGACAGGAAGGCGTGCAGCTTGAACCTGGTGATGAGCAGGACGATGACGGCGATGCCCGCCAGGACGGCGATGCCCAGCTGGGCGTGGCCGGCCGAGGTGATCGGCTCGGGTGCGTCCGCTGCCAGCATCTCGACGCTGAGTCCGGTCACGGTGGTTCCTTGTGGGTGCGGGGTCGGGGAGAAACCGGGGCGGTGGGGGAGCCCCTGGAAAAGGGTGGGGTCAGGGTCCTACGGGGCCGGCTCGGACAGGGTCTCCAGGGCGGCGGCCGCCCGTTCGGCGATCTCCTCGGGCCGGCCGGTCACCTCCACGGCGGCTCCGGCCTCGTCCGGCCCCAGCGGCTGGAGCGTGGCGAACTGGGAGTCGAGCAGCGCCGTGGGCATGAAGTGCCCCTGCCGGTGCGACATCCGGTCCTCGACGAGCGCGCGGTCACCGCTGAGGTGCAGGAAGACCACACCGGGCGCGGCGGCCCGCAGCCGGTCGCGGTACGACCGCTTCAGCGCCGAGCAGCTGACCACCCCGCCGAGCCCGGCCCGCCCGTGCGCCCAGTCGCCGATGGCGTCGAGCCAGGGCCGGCGGTCCTCGTCGGTGAGCGGGGTGCCGGCGGACATCTTGGCGATGTTGGCCGGCGGGTGGAAGTCGTCACCCTCCGCGTACGGGACGCCGAACCGGGCCGCGAGCAGAGGACCGATGGTGCTCTTGCCGGTGCCCGCGACGCCCATGACCACGACGACATGGGGAGTCTTCATCGCTGCCTCACTGTCTGCTGTCCTGCGTCGGCATGTGATGTCGACGCCACTGAAACCCATTAGGTACGACGAATTCAAGACTCCGTGACAAATAAGTCTGACTTTTTATGTCCGTGATCCGCCCCGTACTCTGAGTGCATGAGCACCACGGGCCGGGGGCTGCACGGCCGCGTACTGGACACCCTCGGCCCCGAGATCACCGCGGGCGAGTACCCGCCCGGCAGTGTCCTTCGCACCGACGAGCTCGCTCAGCGTTTCGACGTGTCCCGTTCCGTGATGCGCGAGGTGGTCCGCGTCCTGGAGTCCATGCACCTGGTCGAGTCCCGGCGCCGCGTGGGCGTGACGGTCCTGCCGGCCCGCGAGTGGAACGTGTACGACCCGCAGGTCATCCGCTGGCGCCTGGCCGGCGCGGACCGCCCCCGGCAGCTGCGCTCCCTGACGGTGCTGCGCTCGGCCGTCGAACCCGTCGCGGCGGGCCTGGCCGCCCGCAACGCCACCGCCGAGCAGTGCGCCGAACTCACCGAGTGCGCCCTCGGCATGGTCGCCCACTCGCGCGGCCACCGGCTGGAGGGATACCTCTTCCACGACATGGCGTTCCACCGCGTGATCCTCGACGCCTCCGGCAACGAGATGTTCGCGCGCCTGGGTGACGTCGTCGCCGAGGTGCTGGCCGGCCGCACCCATCACGACGTGATGTTCGAGGACCCCGACCCGGCCGCCGTCACCCTGCACGTCCGGCTCGCGGAGGCGGTCCGCGAGCGCGACCCCGTCCGCGCGGAGCGGCTGACCCGGGAGATCACCGAGGGCGCCCTCCAGGAACTGGACGTCCTGGCGCCGTAGCCCGAGCTAGCCCGGGAAGTCCCCGTCGACGTACACCCACGCCCCGCCGATCCGCTCGAACCGGCTGCGCTCGTGCAGCGAGCCGCCCCGGTAGGACGCCCGGAAGGTCACCGTTCCGGTGGAGTGGAAGGCCGTCCCGCCGTCCGTGTCCAGGATCTCCAGCCCGGTCCACCGCATCCCGGGATCGAAGTCGATCCGCTCCGGCCGCGTCCTCGGATGCCAGCTCCGCAGCAGATACGCGCCGTCCTGCCGCACGAACGCGCAGTACCGCGACCGCATCAGCCGCTCGGCGGTGGGCGCGGCGGCGGACCCCGCGTGGAAGCGGCCGCAGCAGGCCCCGTACGCCTCGGGCAGCCCGCAGGGGCAGGAAGGAGTGGTCATGGTCGGCCTCCGCGACAACGCCCGAGGGCCGCGACCTCGCGGTCGCGGCCCTCGCGCTGCATGTGTCCGAGGGGGGACTTGAACCCCCACGCCCGATAAAGGGCACTAGCACCTCAAGCTAGCGCGTCTGCCATTCCGCCACCCGGACAAGGTGTCTGTCGCGCGGGTTTCCCTCCGCGGCGACGACGTAAACATTACCAGGTCTTCCGGGGTGGCCGATCACCCCCGGCCGGCCGCGTCGCGTGTGAACGGTGTGCGACGGGCCGGTCCGGGTCTTGGGACGGGCGCGGCGGGGAGGGAGGATGAGGGGAACCCACCAGCGGGGACACCAGCAGTAACAGCGGGAGGAAGCACGTGAGCGAGACGGACACGGCCAGGAGCGTCACCGGTGAGGACGAGGTCGTGGACCTCTGCCGCGAGCTGATCCGGATCGACACCAGCAACTACGGCGACCACTCGGGTCCCGGCGAGCGCAAGGCGGCCGAGTACGTCGCGGAGAAGCTCGCCGAAGTGGGACTCGAACCGCGGATCTTCGAGTCGCACCCGGGGCGCGCCTCCACGGTGGCCCGGATCGAGGGCGAGGACCCCTCCCGGCCCGCGCTGCTGATCCACGGCCACACCGACGTCGTACCGGCCAACGCCGACGACTGGACCCACCACCCCTTCTCCGGTGAGATCGCCGACGGATGCGTGTGGGGGCGCGGGGCCGTCGACATGAAGGACATGGACGCGATGACCCTCGCGGTCGTCCGCGACCGGCTGCGCAGCGGGCGCAAGCCCCCGCGTGACATCGTCCTCGCCTTCCTGGCGGACGAGGAGGCCGGCGGCACGTACGGCGCCAAGCACCTGGTGCACGAGCACCCGGAGCTGTTCGAGGGCGTCACCGAGGCGATCGGCGAGGTCGGCGGGTTCTCCTTCACCGTCAACGAGAAGCTGCGCCTCTACCTCGTGGAGACCGCCGAGAAGGGCATGCACTGGATGCGGCTCACCGTCGACGGCACCGCCGGCCACGGCTCGATGACCAACGACGACAACGCCATCACCGAACTGTGCGAGGCGGTCGCCCGCCTCGGCCGGCACACGTGGCCGGTACGGGTCACCAAGACCGTGCGGGCGTTCCTGGACGAGCTCTCCGACGCGCTCGGCACCGAGCTCGACCCCGAGAACATGGACGAGACCCTCGCCAGGCTCGGCGGCATCGCCCGCATGATCGGCACCACGCTGCGCAACTCGGCGGCGCCCACCATGCTCGGCGCCGGCTACAAGGTCAACGTCATCCCCGGCCAGGCCACCGCGCACGTCGACGGCCGCTTCCTGCCCGGCTACGAGGAGGAGTTCCTCGCCGACCTCGACCGGATCCTCGGCCCGCGCGTCAGGCGCGAGGACGTGCACTCGGACAAGGCCCTGGAGACCGACTTCGACGGCCGGCTCGTCGACGCCATGCAGAGCGCGCTCAGCGCCGAGGACCCGATCGCGCGGGCGGTGCCGTACATGCTCTCCGGCGGCACCGACGCCAAGTCCTTCGACGACCTCGGCATCCGCTGCTTCGGCTTCGCGCCGCTCAGGCTGCCCCCGGAGCTGGACTTCGCGGGCATGTTCCACGGGGTCGACGAGCGGGTCCCGGTGGACGGCCTGAAGTTCGGGGTGCGGGTGCTGGACCGTTTCCTGGACGCCTCCTGACACGCTTACCCGATGAACTCGATAATCGTGCAGGCGTGCGGAGTTGACTGGGAAGAGTGAATCCGACCATAAGCTCGTAGCCTCATTACTTCCTCCTCGTTACCCGTGATGTGATCCGCGGCTTTGGATCGCTTTACCAACGAGGAGGAATAATGATCAAGAAGGTCGTCGCTGTCGCGGCTGCCACCGGTGGGCTGGTTCTCGCGGGCGCGGGCATGGCCGCCGCCGACTCGGGTGCCCAGGGTGCCGCCGTGCACTCCCCGGGTGTCGTGTCCGGCAACGTCGTTCAGGTTCCGGTGCACGTCCCGGTGAACGTCTGCGGCAACACGGTCTCCGTGATCGGGCTGCTGAACCCCGCCTTCGGCAACACCTGCATCAACCAGTGACGTTGTGCCTCGCCCTTCAAGGGCATGCCCTCTGAGGGTTTGAGCCCGTCGGCCCCGGAGCGCGCGCCATGCGCTCCGGGGCCGACCGGTCTCTGAATACGTCGGAACACCGGGAATCCGACGGACGGAATTCCCGGCCCCAGTCGAAGGCAGGGATTTCAGCAATGCGACAGGTCACCCGCAAGGGCCTGATGACCATGGCGGCCGCCACCGGCGTGCTCGCCGCCGCGGGCGGCACCGCCCACGCGGACTCCGGCGCGACGGGTGCCGCCGCCGGCTCACCCGGAGTGCTCTCCGGGAACACGGTGCAGGCGCCGGTGCACGTGCCGGTGAACGTCTGCGGCAACACGGTGAACGTCGTCGGCGTCCTCAACCCGTCCGTGGGGAACTCCTGCGCCGACCAGGGCGGCTCGTCCGCGGGTGGACACGGTGGTTCGGGATCCCACGGTGGCGGCTCGCACGCCGACGGCGGGGCGAGCGGCTCGCCCGGCGTGGGTTCGGGCAATGTGATCCAGGCGCCGGTGCACGTGCCGGTGAACGTCTGCGGCAACAGCGTCGACGTCCTCGGCGCCGGCAACGCCACCGAGGGCAACGGCTGCGCGAACGGCGACCCCGGTCACGAGACGCCGGGACAGCCCGGCGAACCCGGCAACCCGGGCAGCCCCGAACACCCCGGCGACGAGCCGAACACCCCGGTCGACCGGACCCCGGACGGCCCCTCGCACGGCGACGAGCCGGGTACCCGGTCCGTCGCCCGGCCGCAGGCCGGCGCACAGCTCGCCCAGACCGGCAGCGAGCTGCCGATGGGCCTGGTCCTGCCGGCCGGCGCGGGCGCGCTGATCGCCGGTGCGGTCCTCTACCGCAGGGCACGGACCGCTGCGTGACACCGGACACACGGAGCGGCCCCCGCGACCGCGGGGGCCGCTCCGCTCCGTGATCCGGGCCGGGCCACCGGTACTCACCAGGTGGCGCGCACCTGGCGGATGATCCGCCGCCGCAGCCGCACCCTGCGACTGCCGTCACGCATCAGCGTCAGGCGGTACAACTCCCAGTGACCGTACTCCGCATGGTCCGTCAGCAGGCGCGCCGTCTCCCTGCGGGACACCTCGCGCGGCACGTACACGTCGACAAATTCGTATTCCGGCATCGCATCTATTGTGCGTGCCGGGCCCCGGTACGGATAGCGTCTGCACTATGTCTGATGCTGCGCAGCCCACCGCTGCCGAGGTACGCGCCGCCGCCGAGGCGGTCAAGACCGCGCTCGACCGCCACCTGGCCGCGGTCGAACGCCGGTCGGGGGAGGACGACCCGGCCGTCTACGAGGCGTTCAACCAGCTGGCCGCGGCCGCGGAGGCGTACGACGAACTGCTCTACGACCGCTACGACGAGGTCACACCCTTCGAGATCCCCGGCGCGGAGGACGCGCTGCCGCCGTACGCCGGGCCGGAGGAACCGAACGCGCTCAGCGTGCTGATCCGCCGTGACTACGCCGTCGCGGAACCGCAGCGGCTGCTCGCGCACGCGCAGCGGATCGAGGCGGCGGACGACGATGAGGGCTCCGACGCCTCGGGCACCGTCCACGGTGCGCTCGGGCTGCTGTTCGGCGAGTTCGAGCCGGACGAGATCGCCTCCCGGCACAAGGAGTTCGGCCTCGAGGAGGGCGACTCCACACTCTGGGTGACGGCGGCGGACGAGGCCGCGGAACCCGGCGAGTGGCTGGAGGCGCCGTTCGAGCAGGTGGATCAGCAACACGTGGTGTGCCGCTTCGACGTGAGCGCGGTCTTCGACGACGAGGACGACGAGGACGACGACATCGACGACATCGAGGACATCGACGGCATCGAGGGGGGCACCGGCGACGCACGGGATCCGGCCCTGGACGAGGACGAGGACCTGGAGCCCCTCGACGCCGACCGCTGACGGTCCCGGACGGCGGCACCGGCGGCACGCCCGGCTGCCGGTGCCGCCGTCGCCTCAGCCGGTCGCCGTCTGCGGCGCCAGCAGCACCGGCAGCCGGGTCGTCCGCGGCTTGGCCGGCACCTCGGCCACGGCGCGCGCCAGCGCCTGCTCCACACCGTGCACCACGGACAGATGCCGGTCGGCCCGGCCGAACGCCGTGTACACCCAGGGCCGGCTCAGCGCCTGCGCCGCGTCACCGGGCAGCACCACGACCACCGCGGGCCACCGGCAGCCCACGGCCTGGTGCGCGGTCAGCGCCCATCCGTGCCGCACCGCCTGCTCCACCCGCTCCCTCGGCACGACGATCTCCTCGCTCCCGCACGCCAGGTGCAGCCCTTCGCCGTCGGCCCTCACCACACGGCCCGGCACCGTACGTCCCGGAGCGGGGGACCAGGCGACCCGGTCACCCGGGTCGAACCCCCCGAAACGCCCCGGCCCGGGATTGAGCCGCTCCTTCAGCGCCGCGTTCAGCGCGCGCGTACCGACCGCACCGCCGTGCCCCGGGGTGATCACCTGCGTCTCCTCGGCGGGCACCCCGATCGCGCGCGGCACCGAGTCCGCCACCAGCTGCACGGTCCGGTGCACGGCCTCGCCCGCGTCCCGCACCGGCACGATCACGACCTCCTTGCCGGGCGCCTCCACCTGGTTCAGCTCGCCGACGCCGATCCCGGAGACCAGCTCGCCCAGCGGGCCGGGATCCGGCCGCCGCGAGGCGATCTGCGGGCACACCCGCGCCGCCAGCAGATCGGCGAACACCCGGCCGGCGCCCACCGACCACAGCACGCCCGGATCACCGGCCAGCACCAGCCGCGCCCCGTCCGGCAGCGACTCCGTCACCAGCGCGGCGGCCTCGACATCCAGCTGCGGGGCGTCGAGGACCACCAGCAGGTCCAGGTCCAGCGCCCCGTCGGCGTCGCGCCCCGGCCCCTCGGCGCCGGACAGCAGCCCGGCGACCGTCGCGACACCGGGACCGTCGGCCAGCGCCGCGCAGCGCGCCCGCCCGGCCGGGCCGTGCGCGGCGGCCCAGACCCGCAGCCCCAGGCCGTGCGCGGCGTTCAGCAGGGCCACCGGCTCGGCCGACGAGGCCTCCCCGCCGGTGTGCAGCACGAGCCCGTGCCCGGCGACCGCCCGGATCAACTCGCCGGCGGACCCCTCCGCCGCGTCGGCGGCCCGCTCCCACCCGGCCGGATCGTCCTGCCCGGGCACCGAGTCGATCAACCGGGCCAGACCGTCGGCGAGGCTCTCCTCGGCCAGTGCGTAGCGCTCGAGCCCGACCAGCACCCGCACCGGCCGTTCCCCGTCCTCCTCCTCGCCACCGGCTTCCGCGAGGGCGTCCTGGAAGACGAGCACGTCCCCTTCCGCGATGGCGTTCCGCACGGCCTCCTCGGGATCCGGCACTCCCTGCCGGCCCAGCGCGGCGGTCAGCGCGGACACGTCCAGAGCGGTGTGTCCGGCGAGCGCCGCCTGCTCCAGCAGCCACACGGTGACCGCCCGACCCCGCCGCTCGTCGTCCGGCCCGGCCCCGGCGCCCAGCAGCGCCCTCGCGAACCCGTCGGCCTGCTCCGGCCGCACCCCGGCGACCCGCAGCAACTGCCAGGGATCGGCACGCAGCGCTTCCCCGCCGCCCTCGCCGAGGGCGGCGGCGGCCTGCACGGCGAGCCCTTCCGGCGCACCCCCCTGAGCCAGGACCCCCCGCACCTCCTCCACGGCGCCGGCCGCGGGAACCACCTCGCCGGAGGCCACCACGGGCGCCCGCCGCACGGGCTCGGGCGCGGGTCGCCGCGGGGTGGGCCGGGCCTCCTCGAACACCGTGGCGGGCGGCTTCTCACCGCTCTCCACGGCCCGCACGGCGGCGAGCAGATCGGCAGCCGTGCCGCTCAGCTTGCCGCCGGCCTCGACCGGTCCCCGCCGCTCCGCCTTCCGCCGCTCGATCCGTTCCCGCTCCAGGCGCTGCGCGGCCAGCTCGGCCTCGGCCTCGGACACCCGGGCACCGTCCGCGCTCTTGGGCTCGGCGTCCTCCGCGGTCTCGGGCGGCTCGGTGCTCACAGCGTGCTCCAGTCGTGATCGGGATAGCGGTGCACGGGCGCCGACACATCGTCCAGCGCCCGGCAGATCTCGTCAGGAAGACTAAGGGCCTCCACTGACAGTGCCGCCGTGAGCTGCCGCGCGTTGCGCGCGCCGACGACGGGTGCGGCCACACCGGGCCGGTCGCGCACCCACGCCAGCGCCACCTGCAGCGCGGTCACGGCGAGCCCGTCCGCAGCCGTCGTCACGGCGTCCACGATCCGGCTCGCGGTGTCGTCCAGATAGGGCGCGACGAACGGCGCCATGTGCTCCGAGGCTCCCCGGGAGTCCGGCGGGTTGGCGTCGTTGCGGTACTTGCCGGTCAGCACGCCCCGCCCGAGCGGAGAGGAGGGCAGCAGTCCGATCCCCAGGTCGAGGGCCGCGGGCAGCACCTCCCGCTCGACTCCCCGCTGCAGCAGCGAGTACTCCATCTGCGTACTCGCCAGCCGCGTCCGCGCCCCCGGCGCGGCCAGCTGCCAGGTCGCGGCCTTGGCCAGCTGCCAGCCGCAGAAGCCGGAGACCCCGGCATACCGCACCCGCCCGCTGCCGACCGCGATGTCCAGCGCCTCGAGGGTCTCGTCCAACGGGGTCGCGGGGTCGTAGGCGTGGACGTGCCACAGGTCGACGTGGTCGGTGCCGAGTCGCGCCAGCGAGGCGTCGAGCGCGGCGAGCAGGTGTCCGCGCGAGCCGTCGAACCGGCGGTCCGGGTCCGGGACGCTCCCCGCCTTCGTGGAGATCACGAGGTCCCGTCGCGGCACGAGCCCGTCCATCAGCCTCCCGAGCAGATACTCGGCCTCTCCGTCGCCGTACACGTCCGCGGTGTCGACGAGCGTGCCGCCCGCCTCCCAGAACGTCTTCAGAAGGTCCGCGGCGTCGTGCTCGTCGGTGTCCCGACCCCAGGTCAGTGTCCCGAGCCCGATCCGGGACACACGCAGGCCGGTACGGCCGAGATGCCTCTGCTCCATGAACGCCGAGATTACTGTCCGCGGCGCGGGGTGTGGGCACCTGTGGACAAGGCGTCGCCGGCGCCGGGCGCCGGCGCGTGCCGGCGGCGTTCGCGCAGCCCGGCGCCCACGGGCCGCCTCCCCGGCCTCCCGGCTCCGCTCGAGCGGGGGAACCCCGTCGCCCCGCGGCACGCCCCCCGCGTCCGCCGGAGGTATAAGGTCTGCGCACAAGTCACGTTACTCATCGGTAAGGGGAACCGGGTCATGCAGCTAGGCATCAACCTCGGCTACTGGGGCGCCGGAATGGACGCCGACAACCTCGCCGTGGCCCAGGAGGCCGACCGCCTCGGATACGCGGTCTGCTGGGCCGCGGAGGCCTACGGCTCCGACGCCGCCACCGTCCTCACCTGGGTGGCCGCCCGGACCCAGCGCATCGACGTCGGCTCCGCGATCTTCCAGATCCCCGCCCGCCAGCCCGCGATGACCGCGATGACCGCCGCCACCCTCGACTCCCTCTCCGGCGGCCGCTTCCGCCTGGGCCTCGGCGTCTCCGGCCCGCAGGTCTCCGAGGGCTGGTACGGCGTCAGGTTCGACAAGCCGCTCGCCCGCACCCGCGAGTACGTCGAGATCGTCCGCAGGGCCATGACCCGCGAACGCCTCTCCTACGAGGGCGAGCACTGGACGCTCCCCCTCCCGGACGGCCCCGGCAAGCCCATCAAGCTCACCGTGCATCCCGAGCGCGAGCACATCCCCCTCTACATCGCCGCGATCGGCCCGAAGAACCTCGAGCAGACCGGCGAGATCGCCGACGGCGCCCTGCTGATCTTCCCCTCGGCCGACCACCTCGAGGACACCGCGGTCGGGCACCTCCGCGCGGGCCGGGAGAAGGCCGGCAAGACCCTCGACGGCTTCGACATCTGCCCGACCCTCCCCCTCGCCGTCGGCGACGACCGGGACGTCACCACCCTCGCCGACGCCTTCCGTCCCTACACCGCGCTGTACGTGGGCGGCATGGGCAGCCGCAAGCAGAACTTCTACAACCAGCTCGCCCGGCGCATGGGCTACGAGCGCGAGGCCGCCGAGATCCAGGACAAGTACCTGTCCGGCGACAAGCAGGGCGCCGCCGCCGCCGTCCCGCACGACCTGATCGACAAAACCACCCTCCTCGGCTCGGTGGACCGCATCGCCGACCGGATGAGGGCCTACGCCGCCGCCGGAGTCACCACCCTCACCCTCGCCCCGGCCGGCCTCACCCTCGACGAGCGCCTCGCGTCCCTCCGCGCCGGCACCGAGGCCCTGGAACGCGCCGGCCTCGCCTGAGCGGGCCCGCCCGACCACGCGGCCCGCAGAAGCCCCCACGGCCGTGGTGGGGGCTCCAGGGCCCGCCCCGCCACGGCCGTCACGACAACAACGCCGGCCGCCCCCCGCGGTTACGCCGGACCCCGGGCCGGTGCCCGGCCCGGGGTCCGGCGTCCCGCCCCGTACGCCGCCGCTACAACCACCCCCGCCGCTTGAACAGCCGGAACAACAGCACCTCCATCGCGGCCATCAGCGCGATCACCGCCGGATACGCCCAGGCCCACCGCAGCTCCGGCATGTGGTCGAAGTTCATGCCGTAGACCCCCGCGATCATCGTGGGAACCGCCGCCATGGCCGCCCACGAGGAGATCTTCCGCATGTCGTCGTTCTGCCGCACGCTCATCTGCGCCAGGTGCGCCGACAGGATGTCCGAGACCAGCCGGTCCAGCCCTTCCACGGACTCGTTCACGCGCGTGAGGTGGTCGTGCACGTCCCGGAAGAACGGCCGCGCCTCGTCCGCCACGAACGGCACCCGCGCCCCGGAGGTGCCCACTCCCGCCAGCCGCGACACCGGCATCGCCAGCGGACCGGTCGCCCGCCGGAACTCCAGGATCTGCCGCTTGAAGTTGTAGATGCGGGAGGCGATGTGCCGCGAACCGCCCCCGTCGGGGGTGAAGACCTCCGCCTCCAGCTCCTCCAGGTCGGTCTGCAGCTCGGTCGCCACCTCCAGGTAGTGGTCGACGGTGGCGTCGGCGACCGCGTACAGCACCGCGGTCGGCCCCTTCTCGAGCAGCTCCGGCTCCTTCTCGAGCCGGCCGCGCACCGCCTTGAGCGGTGCGCCCTCACCGTGCCGCACCGTCACCACGAACGAGTCGCCGAGGAAGATCATGACCTCACCGGTGGACACGGTGTCGCTCTCCGGCTCGTACTCGACCGGTTTGAGGACCAGGAACAGCGAGTCGTCGTACACCTCCAGTTTGGGCCGCTGGTGGGCCTTGAGGGCGTCCTCGACGGCCAGCGGGTGCAGGGCGAACTCCTGTGAGACCAGGTCGAACTCGGCCGCAGTCGGCTCGTGCAGCCCGATCCAGACGAAACCCCCCGCCGACCGGGCCTCGTCCAGCGCGTCGGAGAAGTCCTCGGGCCCCTCCGACCGGCGTCCCTCCCGGTAGATGGCACAGTCGACGATCACGGAGCGCATTCTCCCTTCGTACGGCGGACACGGCACACACATCTGCGCCTACCCTGGGCCGCATGCCCACATTGCTCCTGGTCCGGCACGGACGCTCCACCGCCAACACGGAGGGACTGCTCGCCGGCTGGACGCCCGGCGTCGCCCTCGACGACCGCGGGGCCGCGCAGGCCGCCGCACTGCCCGGACGGCTCGCCGAGCTGCCCCTGGCCGAGGTGGTCGCCAGCCCGCTCCGGCGCTGTCAGGAGACGCTCCGGCCGCTGCTGGAGGCCCGGCCGGGCCTCACCGCGCACACCGACGACCGCATCGGCGAGTGCCACTACGGCGACTGGACGGGCCGCAAGCTCGCCGAGCTCGCGGACGAGCCCCTCATGGAGGTGGTGCAGGCCCACCCGTCCGCGGCGGCGTTCCCGGGCGGCGAGTCCATGCGCGCGATGCAGACGCGCGCCGCCGAGGCGGTGCGCGAGTGGAACGCGCGCGTGGAGCGCGACCACGGCGCCGACGCCGTCTATCTCATGTGTTCGCACGGCGACATCATCAAGTCCCTCGTCGCGGACGCACTCGGGCTTCATCTCGACCTCTTCCAGCGGATTTCCGTTGAACCGTGTTCCATCACCGCGATCCGCTACACACGGCTGCGGCCCTTTCTCGTCCGCCTCGGCGACACCGGCGACTTCACGTCCCTGGCGCCGCGCCAGGAGCCGCCCGCCGACGCGGCCACGGTCGGGGGTGACGCGGGCGCACCGTGATCGTCGGCCGCAGTAGGGTGAAGCGACCGCAGCGTTTGCGTTCCCGTTCGAACAGCCGCCCGTTCCCACGACTCTCAATGGAGACAGGACGTGTCCCGTCAGGTGTTCCTCTACGACCAACCGGAACGTTTCGTGGCCGGTACGGTCGGACTGCCAGGGCGCCGTACGTTCTTCCTCCAGGCCTCCGCCGGCTCCCGGGTGACCAGCGTGGCCCTGGAGAAGACCCAGGTCGCGGCGCTCGCCGAGCGCATGGACGAGCTGCTCGACGAGGTCGTACGCCGCAGCGGCGGCAGTGCCGCGGTGCCCGCCGTGCCGCCGAACGAGATCCCCGACACGGCCCCGCTGGACACCCCCGTCGAGGAGGAGTTCCGCGTCGGCACCATGGCGCTCGCCTGGGACGGCGAGGAGCAGCGCATGATCGTCGAGGCGCAGGCCCTCGTCGAGCTGGACGCCGATTCCGAGGAGGACCTCGCCGAGGCCGAGGAGCGGCTGCTCCAGGACGAGGAGAACGGTCCGCCGATGCTCCGCGTCCGGCTCACCGGCGCGCAGGCCAGGGCTTTCGCCAAGCGCGCCCTCGACGTCGTCAACGCCGGGCGGCCGCCGTGTCCGCTGTGCAGCCTCCCGCTCGACCCGGAAGGACACGTATGTCCACGCCAGAACGGATACCGCCGCGGAGCGTGACGGCCGCCGACCCGGCCGCCGCGACGCTGCTCGCCGAGGGCGAGCTGGCCGTGCGCGGACGCATCCGTGAGGCGTCGAACGCCGCGTTGTACTGCACCGTGACGTACGGGGGCCGCGAGGCCGCCTGCGTCTACAAGCCGGTCGCCGGGGAGCGGCCGCTGTGGGACTTCCCCGACGGCACGCTCGCCGGGCGCGAGGTCGCGGCGTACCGGGTCTCCGAGTCCACCGGCTGGGGGCTGGTGCCGCCCACCGTGCTGCGGGACGGCCCGTACGGCGAGGGCATGTGCCAGCTGTGGGTCGAGACGGCGCCCGGCGCCGAACTCCTCGCCCTGGTGGACGGCGAGGAGCCGGAACCGGGCTGGAAGGCGATCGGCTTCGCGGAGGTCGGCGAGGGCCGCACCGCCCTGCTCGTGCACGCCGACGACGAGCGCCTGCGCCGGCTGGCCGTGCTCGACGCGGTGATCAACAACGCCGACCGCAAGGGCGGTCACCTGCTGCCCACCGCGGAGAACCGGCTGTACGGCATCGACCACGGGGTCACCTTCAACGTCGAGGACAAGCTGCGCACGCTGCTGTGGGGCTGGGCGGGGGAACCCCTGACCGAGGAGGCCCTCGAGGTCCTCGAGGGCCTCAGGAAGGCGCTCGCGGACGGCGGCGCCCTCACCACCGGCCTGGCCTCCCTGATCACCCCCGCGGAGATCGACGCCACACGCGCGCGCGTCGAGGCGTTGCTCACCTCCGGCGTCCACCCCGAGCCCGGCGGGGAGTGGCCCGCCATCCCCTGGCCGCCGGTGTGAGCGGCCGGGACGGCCCGGTGTGAGGCCGGACGGCCCGGTGTGAGCGGGCCGGACCGCGCGGCTCGACCGGACAGCACGGCGAGCGGCCGGACGCAAGAGTGCCTTCCCGGTCATCCGGACTGCTCCGGTTCGTATCCGGAACCACGGTCCGGTTAGGCTCAGGGCATGCATGCCTGGCCCGCTTCCGAGGTCCCCGCCCTGCCCGGTCAGGGCCGCGACCTGAGGATCCACGACACCGCGACCGGGGGCTCGATCACCCTCGACCCCGGTCCCGTCGCCCGTATCTACGTCTGCGGCATCACCCCCTACGACGCAACGCACATCGGACACGCGGCGACCTACAACGCGTTCGACCTCGTGCAGCGCGTGTGGCTCGACACCAAGCGGCAGGTGCACTACGTCCAGAACGTCACCGACGTGGACGACCCGCTGCTGGAGCGGGCCGACCGGGACGGTCTCGACTGGACCGCGCTCGCGGAGCGGGAGACCGCCCTCTTCCGCGAGGACATGACCGCCCTGCGGATGCTGCCGCCCCGGCACTACATAGGCGCCGTGGAGGCGATACCCGGCATCGTCCCGCTCGTCGAGCGGCTGCGTGACCTCGGCGCGGCCTACGAACTGGACGGCGACATCTACTTCTCCGTCGAGTCCGACCCGCACTTCGGCCAGGTGTCGAACCTCGACGCCGCCGCCATGCGGCTGCTGTCCGCCGAGCGGGGCGGCGACCCGGAGCGGCCGGGCAAGAAGAACCCGGTCGACCCGATGCTCTGGATGGCGGCCCGCGAGGGCGAGCCGAGCTGGGACGGCGGCTCGCTCGGCCGGGGGCGCCCCGGCTGGCACATCGAGTGCGTGGCCATCGCCCTGGACCACCTGGGCATGGGCTTCGACGTCCAGGGCGGCGGCAGCGACCTGGTCTTCCCGCACCACGAGATGGGCGCGTCCCACGCCCAGGTGCTCACCGGCGAGTTCCCCATGGCCAAGGCGTACGTCCACGCCGGCATGGTCGCCCTGCACGGCGAGAAGATGTCCAAGTCCAAGGGCAACCTGGTCTTCGTGTCCCGGTTGCGCCGCGAGGGCGTGGACCCGGCGGCGATCCGGCTGGCCCTGCTCGCCCACCACTACCGCGCCGACTGGGAGTGGACCGACGAGGTGCTCCAGGACGCCGTGACCCGACTGGGCCACTGGCGTGCGGCGGTCTCCCGCCCCGACGGCCCGCCCGCCGAGGCGCTGGTCGAGGAGATCCGCGAGGCGCTCGCCGACGACCTGAACGCCCCGGCCGCGCTGACGGCCGTCGACCGCTGGACCGTGCTCCAGGAGGAGAGCGGCGGCACGGACACCGCCGCGCCCGGCGTCGTCTCCCGCGCGGTGGACGCCCTGCTCGGCGTCGCGCTGTAACGACGGCGCACGCCGGCACCGGCCCGCGCACGCGAGAAGGGGCGCCCGTCCTCGGACGGGCGCCCCTTCTCGCGTGCGCGGGCCGTTCAGTCCTCCGACGACTCCCCGCCGTCCGTGTCCGGACCCGGTTCCGGCTCGGTGCCCGCCCCCGGCTCCGGCTTCGGCGGCCTCGACGGGCGGGAGCGCCCGCCCGGACCGTCCCGCCGGAACGGCGTCCCGTCCGAGCCGTCGGCCGTGGCGTGCCCGCCGGGCGGGCCCGACGCCCCGTCACGGCGCCGCAGGTACCGCTCGAACTCGCGGGCGATCGCCTCGCCCGACGCCTCCGGCAGCTCGGCGGTGTCCCGGGCCTCCTCCAGCGTCTGGACGTACTCGGCGACCTCGCTGTCCTCCGCGGCCAGTTGGTCCACGCCCAGCTGCCAGGCCCGCGCGTCCTCGGGCAGCTCGCCCAGCGGGACGCGCACGTCGATCAGGTCCTCCAGCCGGTTGAGGAGGGCCAGCGTGGCCTTCGGGTTGGGCGGCTGCGACACGTAGTGCGGTACCGCCGCCCACAGCGACACCGCCGGCACACCGGCGTGGGTGCACGCCTCCTGGAGGATGCCGACGATGCCCGTCGGGCCCTCGTACTTGGTCTCCTCCAGGTCCATGCGGCGGGCCAGGTCCGGATCGGACGTGGTCCCGCTGATCGGGACCGGCCGGGTGTGCGGGGTGTCGCCGAGCAGGGCGCCCAGCACCACCACGAGTTCCACGCCGAGTTCGTGTGCGAAGCCGAGGATCTCGTTGCAGAACGAACGCCACCGCATGGACGGTTCGATGCCGCGGACCAGCACCAGGTCACGGGGCTTGTCACCACCGACCCGGACCACCGACAGCCGTGTGGTCGGCCAGGTGATCCTGCGGACCCCGCCGTCCATGAACACCGTGGGGCGGTTCACCTGGAAGTCGTAGTAGTCCTCGGCGTCCAGCGCCGCGAACACCTCGCCCTTCCACTCCCTGTCCAGATGAGCGACCGCGGTGGAGGCTGCGTCACCGGCATCGTTCCAGCCCTCGAACGCGGCCACCATGACCGGGTCGATCAGCTCGGGAACCCCCTCGAGCTCGATCACCCAGCGCCTCCTTCCGACGTGCCCTCGCGTACGTCCCAACCTTACGGCGTGCCCACGGGGGCGCCCGCAGCCCCCTTCACAAGGGGAGTGCTCCCATCACTGCCCCATCGGGCACCGCGAAACACCACTCGGTGATCGGGAGGCGCCGGGAGCGGAAGGCACCGTTCACAGTGTGGAGCGCAGCCACTGCTCCACGCTCGCGATGTGCACCGTCGCCCAGGACCGCGCCGCCTCGGCGTCCCGGTCCCGCAGGGCGGCGAGGATGGCCCGGTGCTCGCGCAGGGTGCGGCCGACGGCGTCCTCCTGGGTGAGGCCGCGCCAGATGCGGGCCCGGGTGGTGGGACCGGACAGGCCGTCGAGCAGGGAACACAGCACGGAGTTGCCCGAGCCGCGCACGATGCTCCGGTGGAAGTCCAGGTCGGCGGAGACCAGGTCCTCCACGGACGGTTCGTCGCCGAGCTCGTCCAACTGCTCGGTCAGCGCGTCCAGTCGCGCGTCGTCGATCCGGGTCGCCGCGATCGCCGTCGCGGCCGGCTCCAGGATGCGGCGCACGGCGAGGAACTCCAGGACCGTGTCGTCGCGGTGGAAGTCCACCACGAAACTCACCGCCTCCAGGAGGAGTTGCGGATCGAGGCTGGTGACGTAGGTGCCGTCGCCCTGTCGCACGTCCAGGATGCGGATCAGCGACAGCGCCCGCACCGCCTCGCGCAGGGAATTGCGGGACAGCCCCAGCTCGGCGGCGAGTTCGCTCTCCCTGGGCAGCCGGGCGCCGGGACGCAGCGCACCGGAGACGATCATCCCCTTGATCTTCTCGATCGCCTCGTCGGTGACTGCCATGACCGGTCTCCCTGCGGCTCAGACGTCCGATGTATGCCGCCCATTATGCGGGCCTCCGCGCCCGGGCCGCGCCCGGTCCGGGGTCCACCGGGTCCGGCCCGGGACCGGGCAGGACGAAGGGGCGGCCCCGCCGGTGCGGAACCGCCCCTTCCCCTGCCGGCTCCGGTGCGGAGGAGCCGGTGGTCCGGTCACTTCCGGTCGAGCAGCTCCTGGACGCCGGCGCGCACCTCGTCCGTGGCCAGGCCCCGGATCGTCAGGGTGGTGCGGCGGCGCAGCACGTCGTCCGCCGTCTCGGCCCACTCGTGGTCCCGGGCCCAGACGACCTGCGCCCAGATCTCCGGGGCGTCCGGGTGGACGCGCCGGCCGAGCGCCGGGTCGTCGTTGGCCAGGCGGGCGATGTCGAAAGCCAGCGAACCGTAGTGGGTGGCCAGGTGCCGTGCGGTGTCCGCCGCCATCCGCGGGCCGGGCGCCGGACCGTCGATCAGCAGGCGGTGGGCGACCGCGCGCGGGTTGGCGACACCCGGCAGCGGCAGCTTCTTCGGCAGCGCGGAGACCGGCTCGAAGTCGTCGCCCAGCGGGTGGCCCGGCAGCGACTGGAGCTTCTGCATCACCGTACGGCCGATGTGGCGGAAGGTGGTCCACTTGCCGCCCGCGACGGACAGCATGCCGCCCCGGCCCTCGGTGACCACCGTCTCCCGCTTGGCCTTGGCCGTGTCACCGGGACCGCCCGGCAGCACCCGCAGGCCCGCGAACGCGTAGGTGATCAGATCACGGTCGAGCTGCTGGTCGCGGATGGAGAACGCGGCCTCGTCGAGGATCTGGGATATGTCCCCGTCGTTGACCGCGACGTCCGCCGGGTCGCCCTCGAACTCCTCGTCGGTGGTGCCGAGCAGCAGCATGTCCTCCCACGGGAGGGCGAAGGTGATCCGGTACTTGTCGATCGGCGTCGCCAGCGCGGCCTTCCACGGCGAGGTCCGCTTCAGGACCAGGTGCGCGCCCTTCGACAGACGGATGGACGGCGCGGCATCCGGGTTCTCCATCCGGCGCAGGTGGTCGACCCAGGGACCGGTCGCGTTCAGCACGAGACGGGCGTCGACGCCGAACTCGTCGCCGGAGACGCGGTCGCGCAGCTCGGCACCGGTGACCCGGCCCCTGGTGAAGCGCAGGCCGGTCACCTCGGCGTGGTTGAGGACGACCGCGCCGGACTCGGTCGCCGCGCGGACCGTCATCAGCGCCATGCGCGCGTCGTTCATCTGGTCGTCGCCGTACACGGCCACGGCCCTGAGGTTCTCGGTGCGCAGCTCCGGCACCTCCTGCGCCGCCTTGGCGGGGGAGAGCAGGTGCCCGACGCCGTCACCGAAGGCCGACAGCGCCGAGTAGGCGAAGACACCGGCCCCGAGCTTCGCCGCGCCGTGCGGCCCGTCCTTGTAGACCGGGAGGTAGAACGTGAGCGGGTTCGCCAGGTGGGGGGCCACCTGACGGGAGACCGCGCGGCGCTCGAAGTGGTTCTCCGCCACCAGCCTCACCGCGCCGGTCTGCAGGTACCGCAGACCGCCGTGGAGCAGCTTGGAGGAGGCGGAGGAGGTGGCGCCGGCGAAGTCGCCGGCGTCCACCAGGGCCACCCTGAGGCCGGACTGCGCGGCGTGCCAGGCGGTGGAGATGCCCAGGATGCCGCCGCCGATCACGAGAAGGTCGTACGACGCCTTGGAGAGCTGCTCCCGGGTCTCGGCGCGGCTCGGGTTCGAGCCGGACGCCGGGTGCGTCCCCAGGGCAGGCACGGACTGCAGGGTGGACTTGGTGGTCATGCGGTTTCCTACTCCTCGTCCTCGAGCCAGCCCATGGTCCGTTCGACGGCCTTGAGCCAGCTCTTGTACTCACGGTCGCGGGTGTCCGCGTCCATGCGGGGGGTCCACTCGGCGGCCCGCCGCCAGTTGGCGCGCAGGTCGTCGGTGCTGTTCCAGAAGCCGACGGCCAGGCCGGCGGCGTAGGCGGCGCCGAGGCAGGTGGTCTCGGCGACCATCGGACGCACCACGGGCGCGTCCAGGAAGTCCGAGAGGGTCTGCATCAGCAGGTTGTTGGAGGTCATGCCGCCGTCGACCTTGAGGGCGGTCAGCTCCACACCGGAGTCCTTCGTCATGGCGTCCGCGATCTCCCGCGTCTGCCAGGCGGTGGCCTCCAGCACGGCGCGCGCGAGGTGCGCCTTGGTGACGTACCGGGTCAGGCCGGCGATCACACCGCGGGCGTCGGAGCGCCAGTACGGGGCGAACAGGCCGGAGAAGGCCGGTACGAAGTAGGCGCCGCCGTTGTCCTCGACGGACAGGGCGAGCGTCTCGATCTCGGCGGCGGTGGAGATCAGGCCCATCTGGTCGCGCATCCACTGCACCAGCGAGCCGGTGACGGCGATCGAGCCCTCCAGGGCGTAGACCGTGTCCTGGTCACCGATCTTGTAGCCGACGGTGGTCAGCAGGCCGCTGTAGGAGTTGATGATCTTGTCGCCGGTGTTCATCACCATGAAGGTGCCGGTGCCGTACGTCGACTTGGTCTCGCCCTCGGCGAAACAGGTCTGGCCGAACAGCGCCGCCTGCTGGTCGCCCAGCGCGGAGGCGACCGGGATGCCGCCGAGCAGCTCGCCCAGCTCGCCGCCCCTGATCTCGCCGTAGACCTCGGCGGAGGAGCGGATCTCGGGGAGCATCGTCGTCGGGACGCCGATGGACTCGGCGATCCTCTCGTCCCACTGCGTGGTGTGCAGGTTCATCAGCAGGGTGCGGGACGCGTTGGTGACGTCGGTGACGTGGTGGCCGCCGTCGACACCACCGGTCAGGTTCCAGATGACCCAGGTGTCCATGGTGCCGAAGAGGATGTCGCCCGCCTCGGCGCGCTCCTTGAGGCCGTCGACGTTGTCGAGCAGCCAGCGGGCCTTGGGGCCGGCGAAGTAGGAGGCGAGGGGGAGACCGGTCTCGCGGCGGAAGCGGTCCTGGCCGACGTTGCGGCCGAGTTCGCGGCACAGGGCGTCGGTGCGGGTGTCCTGCCAGACGATGGCGTTGTGGACCGGCTCACCGGTGTTCCTGTCCCACAGCACGGTGGTCTCGCGCTGGTTGGTGATGCCGATGGCCTTGATGTCGTCGCGGGTGATGCCGGCCTTGGCGACGGCTCCGGCGACGACCTGCTGGACGTTGGTCCAGATCTCGGTGGCGTCGTGCTCGACCCAGCCAGGCTTGGGGAAGATCTGCTCGTGCTCCTTCTGGTCGACGGAGACGATGCGGCCGTCGCGGTCGAAGACGATGCAGCGGGAGGAGGTCGTGCCCTGGTCGATGGCTGCGATGAACGGGCCGGCGGTGTGGGCGTCGGTCACGGTGTGCTCCTGGGAGTTCCTTGGTTACGGGGCTGTACGTACGGCGCTGCTACAACACTCGGGGTTCGCGGCGAGCTCGGCACCTACACGAAGGCGACGTTGTAGAGGCCGGCCGCGATGAAGCCGCCGATCAGCGGACCGACCACCGGGACCCAGGCGTAGGACCAGTCGGAACCGCCCTTGTTGGGCAGCGGCAGCAGGGCGTGCACCACGCGCGGACCCAGGTCGCGGGCCGGGTTGATGGCGTAACCGGTCGGGCCGCCCAGCGACAGGCCGATCGAGACGACCACGAGTGCCGTGATCAGGCCGCCCAGCACGCCGAGGCCGTTGCCCGCGTCGTTCAGGCCCTGGGTGAGCACGGCGAGCAGCAGCACGACGGTGCCGACGATCTCCGTGGCGAGGTTCTGCACCGTGTTCCGGATCTCCGGCCCGGTGGAGAAGATGCCGAGCACCGGGCCCGCCCCCTTCTCCTGCGCCTCGACCGCCTTGGCGGTGGTGGTCTGCGTGCCCGGGCCGCCGACGATCTCCTGGTCGGTCAGGTGGGCCTGGAACTGACCGTAGTAGGCCACCCAGACCAGAGCCGCACCGATCATCGCGCCGAGGAACTCCCCGGCGAAGTACGTCGGGACGTCGCCCCACTCGCCGTCCTTGACGGCGAGGGCGACGGTCACGGCCGGGTTGAGGTGGGCGCCCGAGAGCGGCCCCGCGATGTACACCGCCGTCATGACGGCGAAGCCCCACCCGAAGGCGATGGCGAGCCAGCCGGCGTTGCGGGCCTTGGAGCCCTTCAGGGTCACGGCGGCGCAGACACCGCCGCCGAGCAGGATGAGTATGGCGGTACCGATGGTCTCGCCGATGAAGATGTCGGAGCTGGACACCCGCGACTCCTTTGTCCTTCGTCCAGGGAGCCGACCCCCGGGTCCCACCGGGAATTGGCGCCCTCAGGGGTGAGAGCGATGCCGGCCCTTGGCGTTGTCACACTCTAACGCGTATTGCCGGTAAGTGTTCGACAATGCCGACCGATGGACGGGAGTCTTGTCCGACGTCACGTATGCGTCAAGAGTTTGGTTATCGAAAACGGGATCGTTATTGATCGCCGCGGACCGGCGCCGTCCGGCGCGCCTCCGCCGTCCCGCGCTCGTACGTCCCCGCCCGGGCGCGGCTGTGGCCGGGACGCCGTACGGCGTCCCGGTCCCCGTGCGGTTTCCGCTCAGAACCGCCCGGCGCCCAGGTCCCGCGACACCGCGCGGGCGCAGTCCCGTACCGCCGCGATCAGCTCGGTACGCAGCTCGCCGTCCCGGCGCAGCCGCTCCACCGCGCCGGTGATGCCGACCGCGCCGACCGGCATGCGGCGCCGGTCGTGGATCGGGGCGGCGATGGAGGCGACGCCCTCCCAGGTCTCCTCCACGTCCGCCGCGTAGCCGCGCGCGCGGGTGAGGTCGAGAAGGTGCTCGAAGCCGTCCGGGTCGCAGACGGTGCGGTCGGTGAACGCCTTGCGGTCGGCCTCCAGGGCCTCGCTGTGCGCCACCGGGTCGTAGGCCGACAGCACCTTGCCCAGGGCCGTGGAGTGCAGGGGCTGCATCGCCCCTATCTCCAGGACCTGCCGGCTGTCGTCGGGCCGGAAGACGTGGTGCACGATCAGCACGCCCTGCTGGTGCAGCACGCCCAGGTGGACGCTCTCGCCGCTGGAGCGGGCCAGGTCGTCCGTCCACACCAGGGCGCGCGCCCGCAGCTCGTGGACGTCGAGGTAGGTGGTGCCCAGGCGCAGCAGCTCGGCGCCCAGCTGGTAGCGGCCGGAGGCGTCGTCCTGCTCGACGAACCCCTCGTGCTGGAGGGTGCGCAGTATGCCGTGGGCGGTGCCCTTGGCGAGGCCCAGCGACGAGGCGATGTCCGACAGGCCGAGCCGCCGCTCGCCGCCCGCGAGCAGCCGCAGCATCGCTGCCGCCCGTTCGAGCGACTGGATGTTCCGTGCCATCGCCGTACTGCCTCCGTCCCCTTCGACCGTCGACCCGCGACGCCGCTGCCGCCGTTCGGCAATGCCGAACACTACCGGCCGATGCCGACCTCCCGCTAATGGTCGGACGAGGCCGGTTCCGTCACTCCCGCTCCGTACGGCGGCTGTCGGCCATCTTCGTCCGGCCCGTGGACGCTCCGAACATCAGGCCCCGGTCCCCGATACCCTGGCGGCGTGCGCCTCGCCGGGGAAGCTCGCAAGGGAGCTTTCCGGGCCACCGCAAAGCCGACAGCCGTCGCACCTGAGGGAGCCCCTTTCATGGCCTCGTCGCCGCTGACCCCTTCCGCCGACAGCCGGACCCGCGCGTCCGCCCTCCGTGAGGCGCTCGCCACCCGAGTGGTGGTCGCCGACGGAGCCATGGGCACCATGCTCCAGGCCCAGGACCCCACCCTCGAGGACTTCCAGAACCTCGAGGGCTGCAACGAGATCCTGAACCTGACCCGCCCCGACATCGTCCGTTCGGTCCACGCCGAGTACTTCGGCGCCGGAGTCGACTGCGTCGAGACGAACACCTTCGGCGCCAACCTCACCGCCCTGGGCGAGTACGACATCCCGGAGCGCGTCGCGGAGCTGTCCGAGGCCGGTGCGCGCATCGCCCGCGAGACGGCGGACGAGTTCGCGGCCCGGGACGGCCGCCCGCGCTGGGTGCTGGGATCGATGGGGCCGGGCACCAAGCTGCCCACGCTCGGCCACACCACGTTCGGGGTCATCCGCGACGCCTACCAGCGCAACGCCGAGGGCCTGCTCGCGGGCGGCGCGGACGCGCTGCTGGTGGAGACCACCCAGGACCTGCTGCAGACCAAGGCCTCCGTCGTCGCCGCCCGCCGCGCGATGGAGACCGCCGGGTACGAGGTCCCGCTGATCGTGTCGGTCACGGTGGAGACGACGGGCACCATGCTGCTCGGCTCCGAGATCGGCGCCGCGCTGACCGCGCTGGAGCCGCTGGGCGTCGACATGATCGGCCTGAACTGCGCGACCGGCCCCGCCGAGATGAGCGAGCACCTGCGCTATCTGGCCCGCCACTCCCGCGTCCGGCTGTCGTGCATGCCGAACGCCGGCCTGCCCGAGCTCACCAAGGACGGGGCCCGCTATCCGCTGTCCCCGGCGCAGCTGGCGGACGCCCAGGAGACGTTCGTGCAGGACTACGGCCTGTCCCTGGTGGGCGGCTGCTGCGGTACGACGCCCGAGCACCTGCGGCAGCTGGTGGAGCGGGTGCGCGACCTGGTTCCCGCGGAGCGCGACCCGCGTCCGGAGCCGGGCGCGGCCTCCCTGTACCAGACCGTGCCGTTCCGGCAGGACACCTCCTACCTGGCGATCGGCGAGCGGACGAACGCCAACGGCTCCAAGAAGTTCCGCGAGGCCATGCTGGAGGGCCGCTGGGACAACTGCGTGGAGATGGCCCGCGAGCAGATCCGCGAGGGCGCGCACATGCTCGACCTGTGCGTGGACTACGTCGGCCGCGACGGCGTCGCCGACATGGAGGAACTGGCCGGCCGCTTCGCCACCGCCTCCACGCTGCCGATCGTGCTGGACTCCACCGAGGTCGACGTGATCCGCGCGGGCCTGGAGAAGCTGGGCGGCCGCGCGGTGATCAACTCGGTGAACTACGAGGACGGCGACGGCCCCGAGTCGCGGTTCGCCAAGGTCACGGCGCTGGCCAGGGAGCACGGCGCCGCGCTGATCGCGCTGACCATCGACGAGGAGGGCCAGGCCCGCACCGCCGAGAAGAAGGTCGAGATCGCCGAGCGGCTGATCGCCGACCTCACCGGCACCTGGGGCATCCACGAGGAGGACATCCTCGTCGACTGCCTGACCTTCACCATCTGCACCGGTCAGGAGGAGTCCCGCAAGGACGGCATCGCCACCATCGAGGGCATCCGCGAACTCAAGCGCCGCCACCCGAAGGTGCAGACCACGCTGGGCCTGTCGAACATCTCCTTCGGCCTCAACCCGGCCGCGCGGATCCTGCTGAACTCGGTCTTCCTCGACGAGTGCGTCAAGGCCGGCCTGGACTCCGCGATCGTGCACGCCTCCAAGATCCTGCCGATCGCCCGGTTCAGCGAGGAGGAGGTCACCACCGCCCTCGACCTGATCCACGACCGCCGCCGCGAGGGCTACGACCCGCTGCAGAAGCTCATGCAGCTGTTCGAGGGAGCCACCGCGAAGTCGCTGAAGGCCGGCAGGGCGGAGGAGCTGGCCGCGCTGCCGCTGGAGGAGCGCCTCAAGCGCCGCATCATCGACGGTGAGCGCAACGGCCTCGAGCAGGACCTGGACGACGCCCTCGAGGAGCGGTCCGCGCTCGCCATCGTCAACGACACCCTCCTGAACGGCATGAAGGTCGTCGGCGAACTCTTCGGCTCCGGCCAGATGCAGCTGCCGTTCGTGCTCCAGTCCGCCGAGGTGATGAAGAGGGCCGTGGCCCATCTGGAGCCGCACATGGAGAAGACCGACGAGGCGGGCAAGGGCACCATCGTGCTGGCCACCGTGCGCGGCGACGTGCACGACATCGGCAAGAACCTGGTCGACATCATCCTGTCGAACAACGGCTACAACGTGGTCAACCTGGGCATCAAGCAGCCGGTCTCGGCGATCCTGGACGCCGCCAGGGAGCACGGGGCCGACGTGATCGGCATGTCCGGGCTGCTGGTCAAGTCCACGGTGATCATGAAGGAGAACCTCGAGGAGCTCAACAGTCGCGGACTCGCCGCCGACTACCCGGTCATCCTCGGCGGGGCGGCGCTCACCCGCGCCTACGTCGAGCAGGACCTGCACGAGATCTACCAGGGCGAGGTGCGCTACGCCCGCGACGCGTTCGAGGGCCTGCGCCTGATGGACGCCCTCATCGGCATCAAGCGCGGGGTGCCCGGCGCCCAGCTGCCCGAACTGCGGCAGCGCCGCGTCCGCGCGGCCACCGTGGAGGTCGAGGAACGCCCCGAGACCGGCCACGTCCGCTCCGACGTCGCCACCGACAACCCGGTGCCCGAGCCGCCCTTCCGGGGCACCCGCGTGATCAAGGGCATCCAGCTCAAGGAGTACGCGAGCTGGCTCGACGAGGGCGCCCTGTTCAAGGGCCAGTGGGGCCTGAAGCAGGCCCGCACCGGTGAGGGGCCGACCTACGAGGAGCTCGTCGAGACCGAGGGCCGGCCGCGGCTGCGCGGGCTGCTCGACCGGCTGCAGACGGAGAACCTGCTGGAGGCGGCCGTCGTCTACGGCTACTTCCCCTGCGTCTCCAAGGACGACGACCTGATCGTCCTGGACGAAGAGGGCAACGAGCGCACCCGCTTCACCTTCCCGCGCCAGCGCCGCGGCCGCCGCCTGTGCCTGGCCGACTTCTTCCGCCCGGAGGAGTCCGGCGAGACCGACGTCGTGGGCTTCCAGGTCGTCACCGTCGGCTCCCGCATCGGCGAGGAGACCGCGCGGATGTTCGAGGCCAACGCCTACCGCGACTACCTCGAGCTCCACGGCCTGTCCGTCCAGCTGGCCGAGGCCCTCGCCGAGTACTGGCACGCGCGCGTGCGCTCCGAACTCGGCTTCGCCGGGGAGGACCCGGCCGCCATGGAGGACATGTTCGCCCTGAAGTACCGGGGCGCGCGGTTCTCCCTCGGCTACGGTGCCTGTCCGGACCTGGAGGACCGCGCCAAGATCGCCGACCTGCTCCAGCCGGAACGCATCGGCGTGCACCTCTCCGAGGAGTTCCAGCTGCACCCGGAGCAGTCCACGGACGCCATCGTGATCCACCACCCGGAGGCCAAGTACTTCAACGCACGCTGAGGCGCGAGCGTCGCTCCACGGGTCGCACCGGGCGTTCCCGTACCGCGCGACGTACACTGGTCGGTCCACCGCAGGCCGGTTCCCCTCGTGGGAGCCGGCCTGGTCGTCCCTCAAGGAGGTACATGGATGACCAGCACGGTCCCCGCGCTCGGAACGCTCACGGAGGAAGGCTCGGCCCTCCAGGCCGTACTCCTCGACATGGACGGAACCCTGGTGGACACCGAGGGTTTCTGGTGGGACGTCGAGGTCGAGGTCTTCGCCTCCCTCGGCCACACCCTCGACGACTCCTGGCGTCACGTCGTGGTCGGCGGCCCCATGACCCGCAGCGCGGGGTTCCTCATCGAGGCGACCGGGGCCGACATCGGCCTCGCCGAGCTGACGGTGCTGCTCAACGACGGTTTCGAGGACCGTATCGACCACGCCCTGCCGCTGATGCCGGGCGCCGCGCGGCTGCTCGCCGAGCTGTCCGAGCACGAGATCCCCACCGCGCTCGTCTCCGCCTCCCACCGGCGCATCATCGACCGGGTGCTGAAGACGCTGGGGCCGCAGCACTTCGCGCTGTCGGTCGCCGGTGACGAGGTGCCGCGCACCAAGCCCCACCCGGACCCCTACCTCGCGGCCGCCGCCGGTCTCGGTGTGGACCCGGTGCGGTGCGCCGTCGTCGAGGACACGGTGACGGGTGTCACCGCCGCGGAGGCCGCGGGCTGCCACGTCGTCGCCGTGCCGTCGGTGGGTCCGATCACACCGGCCGCCCGGCGGACGGTCGTCCCCTCGCTGGAAGTCGTGGACCTGACATTCCTGCGTGGTCTGATGACGGAAATGCGCTGAGCGTTCACCCAGCGTGCAGTAGTGTTACCGCCGGAATTCCGGCCGCTCGGGGCCGGGTGGCGGGCTCATGGCCCCCGAAACAATTCACCCCCGTTCCAGATGGCCGCATTCCGACCCTCGAGCTCGTTTTCATTTGTGACGTTCGCCACAGCGCGTGGGGTCGACAACGATGTCCACCTGTGCCGTCCGCCCCGTTTTGGAAGTCGGCGGTGCGCCCTTGTGTCCCGATTGGTGGGAAGGTGCACTAATCCTTCCCCGGTCACCTTCGCCGATCCGTTCGCACCCGGTTTCACTGCGTGATGAGCCCTCAACTCCGGCGGCCGCGAGCCCCCCTGCGGCCGCGGACTAATGTCGTCGCGAGAACCTCGCCCCCATCCCCGTGATCCGCTGCAACAACCCCCGCGTGCCGGATACACGGAGTCGACAGTCCTGGAGAAACTCGAGCATGAACCGCAAGACTTTGGTGCTGGCGGCCGCGATGGGCCTGCTCGCCCCGGTGCTCGCCGCCTGTGGCGACACCGAGGGTGGGGGCGGCGACGGCGACGCCATCGTGGTGGGCACCACGGACCGGTTCACCGCATCGGAGGAGGAGGGCCTCGCACCCCTCGACCCGGCCTACGCCTATGACGTCGGTACCTGGAACATCCTGCGGCAGACCGTGCAGACCCTGATGGTCCAGCCCCGCGGTGACGGCGAGCCGGTTCCCGACGCCGCCGAGTCCTGCACGTTCACCGACGCCGGCAACGAGCGCTACAGCTGCACCCTGCGCGACGGACTGAAGTTCGCGAGCGGCGACCCGGTCACGGCGGCGGACGTGAAGTTCTCCATCGACCGCGCCCGCTCCATCAAGGCCGACAGCGGTGTGTTCGCGCTGCTGTCCACCGTCGACACCGTCGAGACGCAGGGCGACCGAGAGGTGATCTTCCACCTCAAGGTGGCCGACGCCACCTTCCCGTACAAGCTGTCCACCCCGGTCGCGGGCATCGTCAACCCGGACAACTACGACAAGGACAAGCTGCGCGAGGGCTTCGAGGTCGACGGCTCCGGCCCGTACACCCTGAAGAGCGAGGTCGAGGACGGCGCGCTGGTCCGGGCCACCTACACCAGGAACGCCTCCTACAAGGGCGCGTTGAAGGTGAACAACGAGCAGGTCGAGATGGTCTCCTTCGAGAGCGCCGACGCCATGGGCGACGCGCTGGAGAAGGCCGACATCGACGTCATGACCCGCAGCATGTCGCCGGAGCAGATCCGCAAGCTCGGCAACGCCGCCGACGGCCCGATCGACCTGGTCGAGTCGCCGGGCCTGGAGATCCGGTACCTGGCCTTCAACACCGACGCCACGACCGTCAAGGACAAGGCCGTCCGCCAGGCGATGGCCCAGCTCATCAACCGCAGCGAGCTGATCGGCAACGTCTACGGCTCGCAGGCCGAGCCGCTGTTCTCGCTGGTCCCCGCCGGCGTCACCGGCCACTCCAACGCGTTCTTCAACAAGTACGGCGACCCGGACACCGCCAAGGCCCGCGAGCTGCTGGAAGAGGCCGGCGTCGAGACCCCGGTGAAGCTGACGCTGCATTACACGACCGACCACTACGGCCCCGCCACCAAGGTCGAGTTCGAGCAGCTGAGCAAGCAGCTCAACGACAGCGGTCTGTTCCAGACCGACATCAAGGGCGCCCCCTGGGCCACCTTCCGGCCCGCCGGCCAGAAGGGCCAGTACGACGTCTACGGCATGGGCTGGTTCCCGGACTTCCCGGACGCCGACGCCTTCATCGCGCCCTTCCTCGCCGAGGACAACTTCCTCAACTCGCCCTACACCAACACCGAGATCCAGGAGGACCTGATCCCGGAGTCGCGCCGCCAGGCCGACCGGCTGTCCGCCTCCGACAGCCTGACGGAGATCCAGGACATCGTCGCCGCCGAGGTCCCGGTGCTGCCGCTGTGGCAGGGCAAGCAGTACGTCGCCGCGCGCGACGACATCACCGGTACCGCCTACGCCGTCAACTCCTCCGCGACCCTCCAGCTGTGGGAGCTCGGCCGCGGCGTCAGCGGCTGACGGACCGGTGGACGGCGGTTCCGCCGGTATGACGAGGCGCCCTCCCCGGCCGGGGAGGGCGCCTCGTCATACCGGCGGAACCGGTCGCGCTACTGCGCGCCGGGACGCACCAGCCCGCTCTCGTAGGCGTACACCGCCGCCTGCACCCGGTCGCGCAGCCCCAGTTTGGTCAGGACGTGACCGACGTGCGTCTTGACGGTGGTCTCGCTGACGAACAGGTCGGCGGCGATCTCCGCGTTGGACAGCCCGCGCGCCACCAGTTTCAGCACCTCGACCTCACGCTCGGTCAGCGTGTGCAGCGTGTCCGGCACCGGCTCGTCACCGGACGGCAGGTGCGTGGCGTACTTGTCCAGCAGCCGCCGGGTGATGCTCGGCGCGAGCATCGCCTCCCCGGCCGCCACCACACGGATCGCCTGCACCAGCTCGTTGGCCGGGGCGTCCTTCAGCAGGAAGCCGCTGGCCCCCGCCCGCAGGGCCTCCACCACGTACTCGTCGAGATCGAACGTCGTCAGCACCAGCACCTTCGCCGGCCCGTTGCGTTCGGGCCCGGTGATCTGCCGGGTCGCCTCCACCCCGTCCATCCGCGGCATGCGGATGTCCATCAGCACCACGTCGGGCTGCAGCGCCCGCACCTGGTCCAGGGCCTGGAGGCCGTCTCCGGCCTCGCCGACGACCGCGAGGTCCTGCTCGGCCTCCAGGATCATCCGGAAGCCGGTACGCAGCAGCGGCTGGTCGTCGACCAGTAGGACGCGGATGGCCACGTAAGTCTCCTTCGCTAGTCCGGCCCCATTCTGCCCTGTTGGACCCCGCCGGGCTCAGCCGCCCTCACCGGCAGGGGATAGGGCGGAGGGGTGCCGCCGAACTCCGGACAGTGCGCCCGGTGGTCGCACCAGCCGCACAGCTTCGTGGGCCGCGGCCGCCAGTCACCCGTCTCGGTCGCCGCCCGGATCGCGTCCCACAGCGCGAGCAGCTTGCGCTCCACCCGCTCCAGATCGGCGAGGACGGGATCGTAGGTCAGCACATCGCCACTGCCCAGGTACACCAGCTGGAGCCGGCGCGGGACCACCTTCTTCAGCCGCCACACCACCAGCGCGTAGAATTTCATCTGGAAGAGCGCGCCCTCGGCGTACTCCGGCCGGGGGGCCTTGCCCGTCTTGTAGTCGACGATGCGCACCTCACCGGTGGGCGCCACGTCCACCCGGTCGATGATGCCGCGCAGCCTCAGTCCGGAGTCCAGCTCCGCCTCGACGAACAGCTCCCGCTCGGCGGGCTCCAGCCGGCTCGGGTCCTCGAGCGTGAACCACCGCTCGACCAGGGCCTCGGCCTCCGCCAGCCAGCCGGCGAGACGCTCGCCCTCCGGGTCGTCGGCGAAGAGCTCCACGACCTCGGGACGGGACTCGCGCAGCCGGTCCCACTGACCCGGGATCATCGCCTTCGCCCGCGGCGCGGTGCGCTCCGCCGCGGGAGCGTCGAAGAGGCGCTCCAGCACCGCGTGCACCAGGGTGCCCCGGGTCGCCGCCGCGCTCGGTTTCTCCGGCAGCCGGTCGATGACCCGGAACCGGTACAGCAGCGGGCACTGCATGAAGTCACCGGCACGCGAGGGGGACAGCGAGGCGGGCGGTGGGGCGGCGGCCCCGGCCACCACGGCCGTCTCCACCGCCACGTCCGCCGTGACCTGGCTGCTGTCGGGCCGCTCCGTGCCCTCGGTGCTCGTCTCCATGACCACAGACCTTACGGCCCGGCACCGACAGCGCGGTGCGATCGAAGGGGGAGGAGGGGGAGGAGGGGAAGGAGGGGCGAAGACGGGGGTGCCGGGGCGGAACGGGCGACGAACGCCGCATACCATCGACTCCAGACCCTCCCGTCCGGCAGGCACGGGAGACGCAGCGAGCGAGGGGACACCGGTGGATGTAAGCGGCGGGCGCGGGCAGCCGCGGTCCGGCAACGACGAGTCGGCCGCGCACACGGAGCCCCGGCTCCCGGCCACCGACGACGCCGGCGGTCACTCCACGACCACGTCCGGCCCCACCGACCGCACGCCTCACGCGCCCGAGGGGACCACGGGGCCGGGCGCCCCCGGACCCGGGGGCGAGCAGCCCGTCCCCGACGCCCCGCCGGCACCCGCGGCGCCCCGGCAACAGGATGCCCACGCCGGCCCGTCCTCCGGCGCGGAGGCCGGCCCGCCCGCCGGACAGGGCGCGCCCGGCACCGAGGCCGCCCCGGCCGGTCCGGGCCGGACCGCGGAGGCCGGGCAGGACCCCACCGGGGACCAGGCGTCCCACCGGCGCGGCGAGCGCCCGCTCGCCCACGCGGGCCCCGGGCCGCGGCGGCCGCAGGAGCGGCAGCGCGGCGGACTGCTGATGGGGCGGCCGTTCGGGGTGCCCGTCTACGTGGCCCCGAGCTGGTTCCTCGTGGCCATCCTCATCACCTGGGTCTTCGGCGGGCAGATCGACCGGGTGCTGCCCGGGCTCGGTGCCGCCAGCTACCTGGTCTCCCTGTTCTTCGCGGTCGCCTTCTACGCCTCCGTGCTGGTCCACGAGCTGGCCCACACCCTCGCCGCCCTCCGCTTCAAACTCCCGGTGCGCCGCATCCAGCTGCAGTTCTTCGGCGGCGTCTCCGAGATCGAGAAGGAGGCCGAGACACCCGGCCGCGAGTTCGTCCTCGCCTTCGTCGGCCCGCTGCTCTCCCTCGTCCTGTCCGGCCTGTTCTACCTCGCGCTGCTGGCCGTCGACCCCAGCAGCGTCCCCGGCGTCCTGCTGGCCGGCCTGATGGTCTCCAACCTCATCGTGGCCCTCTTCAACCTCCTGCCCGGCCTGCCCCTCGACGGCGGCCGCATGCTCCGCGCCGTCGTCTGGAAGATCACCGGCAAGCCGATGACCGGCACCGTCGCCGCCGCATGGGTCGGCCGTGCCCTCGCCGTCTGCGTCCTCATCGGTCTGCCGCTCCTCACCCAGTCCGGAGCCCTCGGCTCCGAAGCCGTGGACAACGTCGGCATGGACACCGTCCTGGACGCCCTGCTCGCCGCCATCCTGGCCGCGATCATCTGGACCGGCGCTGGCAACAGCCTGCGCATGGCCCGGCTGCGCGAACACCTCCCCGAATTGCGCGCCCGCGCCCTCACCCGCCGCGCGGTGCCCGTCGAGACCGACACCCCCCTGTCCGAGGCCCTGCGCCGGGCCAACGCCGCGGGCGCCCGCGCCCTGGTCGTCGTGGACCCCGACGGCGTGCCCCTCTCCCTGGTCCGCGAGGCCGCCATCGTCGGCGTACCCGAACACCGCCGTCCCTGGGTACCGGTCAGCGGACTCGCCCAGGACCTCACCGACGGCATGCGCGTCTCCGCCGAGCTCGCGGGGGAGGACCTGCTGGACGCCCTGCGCACGACACCCGCGACCGAGTACCTGGTGGTCGAGGACACCGGCGAGATCTACGGCGTCCTGTCCGCGGCCGACGTCGAGCGCGCCTTCGTCAAGGCCATGGCCCGCCCCTCGTAGTCCCGGCGTGGCCGGGGCGGCCGGTGGGCGTGGTCGGCTGCCCCCGCGCGGACCGGTAGGCTGGTCACATGTCCGAACCGACCGGTGCCGCCCGCAGGCGCGGGCCCTTCAAGGTCGGGGACCAGGTTCAGCTGACCGACCCCAAGGGCCGCCACTACACGTTCACGCTCGAGGCCGGGAAGAATTTCCACACCCACAAGGGTTCCTTCCCGCACGACGAACTGATCGGTGCTCCCGAGGGCAGCGTTGTCCGCACCACCGGGAACGTCGCCTACCTCGCGCTGCGCCCCCTGCTCCCCGACTACGTCCTGTCCATGCCCCGCGGGGCGGCAGTCGTCTACCCCAAGGACGCGGGGCAGATCCTCGCCTTCGCCGACATCTTCCCCGGCGCGCGCGTCGTCGAGGCCGGCGTCGGCTCCGGCTCGCTCAGCAGCTTCCTGCTGCGCGCCATCGGCGACCAGGGCATGCTGCACAGCTACGAGCGCCGCGAGGACTTCGCCGACATCGCCCGGCAGAACGTGGAGCGCTACTTCGGCGGCCCGCACCCCGCCTGGCAGCTCACCGTCGGCGACCTCCAGGACAACCTGTCCGACACCGACGTCGACCGCGTCATCCTCGACATGCTCGCCCCCTGGGAGTGCCTGGAGGCCGTCTCCAAGGCGCTCGTGCCCGGCGGCATCCTGTGCTGCTACGTCGCGACCACCACCCAGCTCGCCCGGACCGTCGAGTCCATCCGCGAGATCGGCTGCTTCAACGAGCCGACCGCCTGGGAGACGATGATCCGCAACTGGCACATCGAGGGCCTGGCCGTCCGCCCGGACCACCGGATGATCGGCCACACCGGCTTCCTGCTCACCGCGCGCCGCCTCGCCGACGGCGTCGAGCCGCCCATGCGCCGCCGCCGCCCCGCCAAGGGCGCCTACGGCGAGGACTACGCAGGCCCCAACGCCGACGGAGGCGCCGCCCGCTGAGGCGGCCCGCCACCGCTTCAGCTTCAACGCACGGGCGCCGTGGCGCAGTTCCCCGTATTCACGGGGAACTGCGCCACGGCGCCCTCGTCTTGAGGCGACGGAAGAAGCACAACCCTCCCCGGTTCCCCGGCGCCGGGAACCGCACACCCCCGCCGTTCCCTCCGTGCTGTGACGTGTGGCACGATGCTGGCCACCCACACCGGCACAGCCCTCACAGGAGACACTCCTCGTGCAGCCCTCCGCCGTCCCGGAGCTCGCCCACACGCACACCCGCCCCATCCACTGGGTCGCCACCGCCACGGCCGTCGCCGGGGTCGTCGCCCTGTCCTCGGTCCTGGGGCCCGGTGCCGCGACCGCGGCCCCCACGCCCGGGCCGCAGGCGAAGAGCGCTCCGGCGCACGTCGCGCCGCCCGACCCCGCAGCCGTCGAGTTCCCCCTCGAGTGCGGGCCGGTGAAGGCCGTGGTGGAGAAGAAGGCGTCCGGCGACCTCGACGGCGACGGGCGCCCCGAGACGGTGGCGGCGGTCCACTGCGACGCCCCCATGGGCACCCCGCCCGACGGCGTCTACGTCCTGACCCGGGCCGCCGGCAGCACCGGACCGCGCGTGGTCGCCACCCTCGTCGACCCCGGGGACCGCACCAACGTCGACGACTTCGCCGTACGTGACGGCGAGGTCACCGCCACCCTCCTCGGCTACTCGTCCGCGGCCGTGCCCAGTTGCTGCCCCGATGTGCGCGAGAGCGTGAAATGGCGGTGGGAGGACGGCGCGTTCGTCCGGTCCGCGCCGTCCGGCGCCGCACGTGTGTGACCCGCGCGCGGGCGTGCGGAACGGCGCTTGCGCCGGGGCGTGAGCAATCGGACGGCCGTGACGCGTCGTGTCGTTGCGGTCACCCGGCGTCCGGGCCGTACACCTCGACGCCGTCCGGCACCCGGCGGACGTGGATGCACTCGCCCGGACATTCCTTCGCGGAGTCGATCACGTCCGTGAGGAGCGGCAGCGGCACGGGCGTCGTCGCCCCCCTGTCCTGCAGCAACTCGTCCTGCGGGCCCTTCACGTAGGCCAGACCGTCGATGTCCAGCTCGAAGACCTCGGGCGCGTACTGGGCGCAGATGCCGTCGCCGGTACACAGGTCCTGGTCGATCCACACCTCCAGGTCCTCGCCGCCGGCTCCGGCTTCCTGCTGCACGCTCATGTCCCCTGCCGTTTCCTGTGCGGAACCGGACGGGAATCCGGCCAGCTCCGAAGGGTGTTGAACACTTCGACCCTACCTTCGCCTGGGTTCCAATCATCTTCCGTGGGTATTCCCCTGGCGTGAGGGAGAGCGCAAGGGTGAAGATCGGACACACCCCGACCGTCTTTGTGATCTAGGGGTTTCAATCGACACCCGCCCAGGTAGGGTCTGGAAGCGTCCAGCTCCCCTTGGAGGAGGTGAGGACCGTGGCAGCCCACGACGACGACATGAACCGCGGCATCCGCCCGGGACGCGGGTCCGATGACCCGGCCGGGCAGATCGCCTATCTTGAGCAGGAGATCGCCGTCCTGCGACGCAAGCTCGCCGACTCGCCGCGACACACGAGGATTCTCGAAGAGCGGATCGTCGAGCTGCAGACGAACCTGGCCGGCGTGTCCGCCCAGAACGAACGACTCGCCGGCACGCTGCGCGAGGCCCGCGACCAGATCGTGGCCCTCAAGGAGGAGGTCGACCGGCTGGCGCAGCCCCCGGCCGGCTTCGGGGTCTTCCTCACGGCGAACGAGGACGGCACGGCCGACATCTTCACCGGCGGCCGCAAGCTGCGGGTGAACGTCAGCCCGGGCGTCGAGCTCGACGAGCTCAGGCGCGGCCAGGAAGTGATGCTCAACGAAGCGCTCAACGTGGTCGAGGCCATGCAGTTCGAGCGCGTCGGCGACATCGTCACCCTCAAGGAGATCCTCGAGGACGGCGAGCGGGCCCTCGTGCTCGGGCACACCGACGAGGAGCGGGTGGTGCGGCTCGCCGAGCCGCTGCTGGACGTCACCATCCGCCCCGGCGACGCCCTGCTCATGGAGCCCCGCTCCGGGTACGTCTACGAGGTCGTCCCCAAGAGCGAGGTCGAGGAACTCGTCCTCGAGGAAGTCCCCGACATCGGCTACGAGCAGATCGGCGGCCTCGGCAACCAGATCGAGGCCATCCGCGACGCGGTCGAGCTGCCGTACCTCTACCCGGACCTGTTCAAGGAGCACGAACTGCGGCCTCCCAAGGGCGTGCTGCTGTACGGGCCCCCCGGATGCGGCAAGACGCTCATCGCCAAGGCCGTCGCCAACTCGCTGGCCAAGAAGGTCGCCGAGGTCACCGGCCAGGCCGCCGGCAAGAGCTTCTTCCTCAACATCAAGGGTCCCGAGCTGCTGAACAAGTACGTCGGCGAGACCGAGCGGCAGATCCGCCTGGTCTTCCAGCGGGCCCGGGAGAAGGCCAGCGAGGGCACGCCCGTCATCGTCTTCTTCGACGAGATGGAGTCCCTCTTCCGCACCCGTGGCTCCGGTGTCAGCTCGGACGTGGAGAACACCATCGTCCCGCAGCTGCTCGCCGAGATCGACGGCGTGGAGGGCCTGCAGAACGTGGTCGTGATCGGTGCCTCCAACCGCGAGGACATGATCGACCCCGCCATCCTGCGGCCCGGCCGGCTGGACGTGAAGATCAAGATCGAGCGCCCGGACGCCGAGGCGGCCAAGGACATCTTCGGCAAGTACCTCACCGAGCGCCTCCCGCTGCACGGCGACGACCTCACCGAGCACGGCGGCGACAAGGTCATGACGGTCCAGAGCATGATCCAGACCGCCGTGGAACACATGTACGCCGAATCCGAGGAGAACCGCTTCCTGGAAGTCACCTACGCCAACGGCGACAAGGAAGTCCTCTATTTCAAGGACTTCAATTCCGGCGCCATGATCGAGAACATCGTGGGCCGCGCCAAGAAGATGGCGATCAAGGACTTCCTGGAGAAGAGCCAGAAGGGTCTCCGCGTCTCCCACCTGCTCCAGGCGTGTGTGGACGAGTTCAAGGAGAACGAGGACCTGCCCAACACCACCAACCCGGACGACTGGGCCCGCATCTCCGGAAAGAAGGGCGAGCGGATCGTGTACATCCGTACGCTCATCACCGGAAAGCAGGGTGCCGACACCGGACGCTCCATCGACACGGTGGCGAACACCGGTCAGTACCTGTAAAAGCCAGGGCGGCTGCGGGTGCCCTCAGCGGGTACCCGCAGCCGACTGTTTTTCGGGCCACGGCTGGAGCACAGCAATGACGCAAATGATCTCCCCACCGGGGCGAAGGCGTTCTAGGCTCGTCCGTACCGCCGAGTCGCGCAGTGCGGGGACGGACACCGCACACGCACCGGAGCGCCAGCGGTACGTGAGCGGCCCCCTCGACCGAGGGTGCCGCCGGGCAAGGAGGGCCGCATGACCGTACGGCGAGTAATGGGCATCGAGACGGAGTACGGCATCTCCGTCCCCGGCCACCCCAACGCCAATGCCATGCTCACCTCGTCCCAGATCGTGAACGCCTACGCGGCGGCGATGCACCGGGCCCGCCGGGCCCGCTGGGACTTCGAGGAGGAGAATCCGCTGCGGGACGCGCGAGGCTTCGACCTCGCCCGTGAGGCCGCCGACTCCAGCCAGCTCACCGACGAGGACATCGGCCTGGCCAACGTCATCCTCACCAACGGCGCGCGGCTCTACGTGGACCATGCGCATCCGGAGTACAGCGCCCCCGAGGTCACCAACCCGCGCGACGCCGTGCTCTGGGACAAGGCGGGCGAACGGATCATGGCCGAGGCGGCGGAGCGGGCCGCCCAGCTCCCCGGCGCCCAGCCCATCCACCTGTACAAGAACAACACCGACAACAAGGGCGCGTCCTACGGCACGCACGAGAACTACCTGATGAAGAGGGAGACCCCCTTCTCGGACATCGTGCGCCACCTGACGCCGTTCTTCGTCTCCCGGCAGGTCTTCACCGGCGCCGGCCGGGTGGGCATCGGCCAGGACGGTCACGAACACGGCTTCCAGCTCAGCCAGCGCGCGGACTACTTCGAGGTCGAGGTGGGTCTGGAGACCACCCTGAAGCGGCCCATCATCAACACGCGCGACGAGCCGCATGCCGACGCCGAGAAGTACCGGCGGCTGCACGTGATCATCGGTGACGCGAACCTGTCGGAGATCTCGACGTACCTGAAGCTGGGCACGACGGCTCTGGTGCTCTCCATGATCGAGGACGGCTTCATCGCGGTCGACCTGGCGGTGGACCAGCCGGTGCGGACGCTGCACCAGGTCTCGCACGATCCCACGCTGAAGCGGCTCGTCACGCTGCGCAGCGGTCGCACGCTGACCGCCGTCCAGCTGCAGATGGAGTACTACGAGCTGTCCCGCAAGTACGTGGAGGAACGGTTCGGGGCGGACGCCGACGAGCAGACCAAGGACGTACTGGCCCGCTGGGAGGACACGCTCACGCGCCTGGAGAACGACCCGATGAGCCTGGCCGGAGAGCTGGACTGGGTCGCCAAGCGGGAGCTCATGGAGGGCTACCGGCGCAGGGACGGCCTGGACTGGGACGCCGCCCGGCTGCACCTGGTGGACCTGCAGTACGCCGACGTGCGCCCCGAGAAGGGCCTGTACAACCGTCTGGTGGCCCGGGGCCGGATGAAGCGGCTGCTGGACGAGGGCGAGGTCGAGCGGGCCCGTACCAGCCCTCCGGAGGACACCCGCGCCTATTTCCGCGGGCGGTGCCTGGAGCAGTACGCGGACGACGTGGCGGCGGCCTCCTGGGACTCGGTGATCTTCGACCTGCCGGGCCGGGACTCGCTCCAGCGGGTGCCAACCCTGGAACCGCTTCGCGGAACGCGTAATCACGTCAAGGAGCTCCTGGACCGCTGCCGGACGGCAGAAGACCTGGTCAGGGTGTTGTCCGGGAGCTGAGCGGGCCCGGGGCGCCCGGGAAGGGCCGGCCGGACAGGGTGGAAAACGCCGGGTCCGGGAATCATCGAGGTGGTCCCCGTACGTTGGAGCAACTGCGGGGGCATTGTCGGACCCGGCTTGTAGGGTCTGATCTTGACCGAGCAAGTGTGTCGGGCGAAGCGAGCGGGGTGAGGGTGATGGCGACCAAGGACACCGGCGGCGGGCAGCAGAAGGCCACCCGGTCCACCGAGGAGGTCGAGGAGCAGGCGGCGGAGACGCAGGCCTCGGAGGACCTCAAGGAGCGTCACGAGAAGCTGTCGGACGACGTGGACGACGTGCTGGACGAGATCGACGACGTCCTCGAGGCCAATGCCGAGGACTTCGTGCGGTCCTTCGTCCAGAAGGGTGGCCAGTAGCCTTCCGGTCGGAGGCGCGGGGGCGCCCCCGGGCGGCATGCGAAGGTGGTGTGGAGCGCTGTTCGCGGTGCGGGGCAGTACCGGCCGCGGGCGGCGTTCTCGCTTCGGGGCACCGCGCGGAAAGCCTCCGCCGTGAATGTGGATCATTACCGTAAGGCGGGTAGGGTCCGTGGCGTACTGTGCTTCAACTGCAATTCGTCCATCGGCAAGTTGGGAGATGATCCCGACGCTGTTCGTCGGGCAGCCGCCTACCTGGAAGGAACTTCGTGGAAGCCAACACTCGTAGCACCGGGCGTCTGCCTGCTGCCTTCCTGACGCCGGGGTCCTCCTCCTTCATGGACTTCCTCTCCGAACAGCAGCCGGAACTGCTGCCGGGGAAGAGGAAGTTGCCGCCCGTGCAGGGCGCGATCGAGGCGCCGCACGGCACGACCATCGTCGCCGTCACGTTCCCCGGTGGTGTGGTGCTCGCCGGTGACCGGCGGGCCACCATGGGGAACGTCATCGCGCAGCGGGACATCGAGAAGGTGTTCCCCGCCGACGAGTACTCGGCGGTGGGCATCGCCGGTACGGCGGGTCTGGCCGTGGAGATGGTGAAGCTGTTCCAGCTCGAGCTGGAGCACTTCGAGAAGGTCGAGGGCGCGCAGCTGTCGCTGGAGGGCAAGGCGAACCGGCTGTCGACGATGATCCGCTCGAATCTGGGCATGGCCATGCAGGGCCTGGCCGTGGTTCCGCTGTTCGCGGGGTTCGACGTGGACCGTGACAAGGGGCGGATCTTCTCCTACGACGTCACGGGCGGGCGTTCCGAGGAGCAGGGGTACGCCGCCACCGGTTCCGGCTCGATCTTCGCGCGCGGTGCGATGAAGAAGCTGTTCCGGGGCGATCTGAGTGAGACCGAGGCCACCACGCTGGTGGTGCAGGCGCTGTATGACGCGGCAGACGACGACTCGGCGACCGGTGGTCCCGATGTGGCCCGCCGGATCTACCCGATCATCACCGTGATCACCGAGGACGGCTTCCGCCGGCTCGACGAGGACGAGGCGTCCGGGATCGCCCGGTCCGTGCTGGAGCGGAGGCTGGAGCAGCCGGACGGTCCGCGGGCCTCGCTGCTGTAGGCCGCGGGCGTTGTTGTTCAGGGTGGTCCAGTGACTTCGACAGAAAGGGACGGATAACCGGTGTCGACGCCGTTCTATGTCTCACCCCAGCAGGCGATGGCCGACCGGGCGGAGTACGCCCGCAAAGGCATCGCCCGTGGCCGCAGCCTCGTTGTGCTGCAGTACGCCGACGGCATCGTGTTCGTCGGCGAGAACCCGTCCCGTGCGCTGCACAAGTTCAGCGAGATCTACGACCGGATCGGCTTCGCCGCAGCCGGTAAGTACAACGAGTACGAGAACCTGCGGATCGGCGGGGTGCGGTACGCCGATCTGCGCGGTTACACCTACGACCGCGCGGACGTGACCGCGCGGGGCCTGGCGAACGTGTACGCGCAGACGCTGGGAACGATCTTCTCGAGTGTCGGGGAGAAGCCGTACGAGGTGGAGCTGGTGGTGGCCGAGGTCGGGGAGACCCCGGAGCAGGACCAGATCTACCGGTTGCCGCACGACGGCTCCATCGTGGACGAGCACGGCTCGGTGGCGGTGGGGGGAAACGCGGAGCAGATCAGCTCGTACCTGGACCAGCGGCACCGGGACGGGATGACGCTGGCGGAGGCGCTGAGACTGGCGGTGCAGGCGCTGTCGCGGGACACCAATGGCAGTGAGCGGGAGATTCCCGCGGAGCGGCTGGAGGTGGCGGTGCTGGACCGTACGCGGCCG
Source organism: Streptomyces sp. NPDC016640 (assembly GCF_043076215.1). NCBI lineage: Bacteria > Bacillati > Actinomycetota > Actinomycetes > Kitasatosporales > Streptomycetaceae > Streptomyces > Streptomyces sp. NPDC016640. Next base: position 262,040 of record NZ_JBIBRG010000008.1, on the reverse strand, counting down.
CAGAAGCGGAAGTTCAAGCGCATCGGGGGGCGGCAGCTGGCGCGCCTGCTGGAGGCGGGGGGCGCGGAGACCGCGTCGGAGGCGGAGTCCGAGGAGGACGGCGAGTAGGCCCGCGTCGGCGGCCGGTGGGAGGTCCGGGGGCGGCGGGCAGGCATCCCTGGCCCCGCCCCTCGGTTGTACGGCGGCCACTGCGGGCAGTCGTGCCGCCCGCGGGCGGCACGGGTGGGCGCGGCGGCGCCCCCGGTGCCGGGCCGCGAGAACACTCCCCGGACCGGCACCGGGCACCTCGCGGCGCCCGGGCTGCCCGGGACCACCCCCGAGGGCTGGTCAGAGGCGGCTTCGCGCCGGTGCCGTGGAGCCCCGTACCACCAGGTCGACCGGGATGGCGTCGGCCGCGGGGGTCCGGCCCTCCAGGACAGCCAGCAGGGCTTGCATGCCCCGCTCACCGAACAGCTCCGCGTCGAGACGCACCGTCGTCAGCTCCGGATCGATCGCGGTCGCCAGGGCCAGATCGTCCAGACCGGTGACGGACAGGTCCTCGGGGACGCGCAGCCCCAGACGACGGGCCGCCTTGTAGGCGCCGGCCGCCAGCTGGTCGTCGTCGCAGATCACGGCGGTCGGATGGGGTGACGCACCGGAGAGCGCGGCCCGTGCCGAGAGCTCCGCGCCCCTGATGGAGATGGGCGCCCGCGTCGTGCGCAGCGAGGTGCCGGGCGCCTTCCGCAGCCGTGCCGCCAGCTCCCGCGCCCGTACCTCGAAGGTCCAGGAGGCCACGTCCGCCGCCAGGTGCAGGAAGCGGCGGTGGCCGAGGGCGAGCAGGTGGTCCGTGACCTGGCGGACGCCGTCGGCGATGTCGAGGTTGACCGTGGCCGCGCCCACGCTGCCGTCGGGGTCGCTGTCCAGCATCACCAGCGGCAGCTGGTCGCCGCGGATCGCGGTCAGCGCCTCGGCGGCCATGGAGGAGGCGATGACACCGTCCAGGGCGGCCTGCGCGGAGGCGAACGGATCGCGGGCGGGGCCGATGCCCTCGGGGGAGGGGTAGAGGACGACGCCGAAACCGTGCCGGGAGGCGATGCGGGCGGCACCGGTGTAGACGCCGGCGAAGAACTCGGTGGTGAGGGCGGGGACCACCAGGAGGACGGTGCGGGTGCGGCCGAGGCGGAGGTTGCGGGCGGCGAGGTTGGGGCGGTAGCCCAGGGTGCGCGCGGCCTCGCGGACGCGCTGTGCCGTGGCTTCGGAGACCCGGCCGCGCCACTTGTCGCCGAGGACCAGGGAGACCGCGGCCTGGGAGACGCCGGCGGCCTGGGCGACGTCCCGGCTCGTGGGGCGGGTGCTGGCTGGTGGCACCGTCGGGCCGCTCCTTCGTCTGGACTGCTGAACAGCGGACATGGTACGTATGGACGACTTAGTTATACGTAAAACGTCGAGAGACGACGTGAATGGAGGGCTCCGCATGGCCACGGGATACCTGGAGATCCTCCGGGCACGGCACGCCACCCGGCTGCTCGTGGGCACCCTGGTGGGACGGCTGCCCAACGCGACCGCCGCCATCGCGATCGTGCTGTTCGTGCGGGCGGAGGGCGGCACCTACAGCCTCGCCGGTGCGCTGGCGGCGGTGTACGGCGTCGCCAACGCCGTCGGCCAGCCCGTGCTGGGCCGGCTGGTGGACCTGCGGGGGCAGCCGGGGGTGCAGTTGCCCGCCGCCGTGCTGTCGGCGCTGTCGATGGCCGTGTTCGCCTTCGCGGGGACCGGCACGGCGGTGGTGGCGTACGCCGCGGTGGCCGCGGCGGGCCTGTTCACGCCGCCCCTGGAGGGCGGGCTGCGGGCGCTGTGGTCCTCCGTCCTGCACAAGGAGGACCACGTGCACCGGGCGTACGCCATGGACGCCGTGGCGCAGGAGGTGATGTTCACCCTCGGGCCGCTGCTCGTGACGGTGTGCGTCTCGCTGTGGTCCGCCCAGGGCGCTCTGCTGGTGGTGAACGGCCTGGGGGTGCTGGGCGCGCTGTCCGTGGTCGTCTCGCCGCCCTCGCGTGCCTGGCGGTCGGCGCCCCGCGAGGCGCACTGGCTGGGCGCCCTGCGCTCGCCGGGGCTGCTCGCGCTGCTGGGCGCCTTCCTCGCCGTGGGCATGGCGCTGGGATCGATCACCGTGGCGGCGGTGCCGTACGCGGACGAGCACGGCGGCGACCACGTGTACGGCTGGCTGATGGCGGGCATCGGGCTCGGCGCGCTCATCGGCGGTTCGGCGTACGGGGCGCGACAGTGGAGTGGCGAGCCCGCGCGCCGTCTGCAGGTGCTGGTGGCCCTTCTGGCGGTGTGTTACCTGCCGCTGATGCTGATGCCCGGTGCGGTGGCCATGACGCTGCTCACCGTGGTCGCCGGTCTCTTCCTCGCACCCGCCATAGCCTGCGCCTTCGTCCTGGTCGACCGGCACGCGCCGCGCGGGACGGTCACGGAGGCGTTCTCCTGGCTGGTGACGACCTTCACGGTGGGCGCGTCGGTCGGAACGGGCCTGACGGGCCCGGTGGTCGAGACCGGCGGGGCGCTGTGGGGATTCGCCGTGCCGGGCGTCGCGGGTGGCGTGTCGCTGGTGGTTTTGATCGCCACCGGACGGGTAATGACAGTTCCGCCCGGGAGAGGGCTGGTTGCGGCCCGTTCGGAAAATGATCCGAACCGTGCCCCCGAACCCCGTTTCAGTTCGGGGGATCGGGCGTAATGTTCCCTCATGGACCGCCGCATTTTCGGGCTGGAGAACGAGTACGGCGTCACGTGCACGTTCAGGGGACAGCGCCGCCTGTCGCCTGACGAGGTGGCGCGGTACCTCTTCCGCCGTGTCGTGTCATGGGGCCGAAGCAGCAATGTCTTCCTGCGGAACGGCGCCCGCCTCTATCTCGACGTGGGGTCACACCCGGAATACGCAACGCCGGAATGTGACAACGTGACCGAACTGGTCACCCACGACAAGGCCGGCGAGCGCATTCTCGAAGGACTCCTGGTGGACGCCGAACGACGCCTGCACGAGGAGGGAATCGCGGGCGACGTCTACCTCTTCAAGAACAACACCGACTCCGCCGGCAACTCCTACGGCTGCCACGAGAATTACCTGGTGGCCCGGCACGGAGAGTTCTCGCGGCTCGCGGACATTCTCATTCCGTTCCTGGTGACGAGGCAGTTGCTGTGCGGCGCCGGCAAGGTGCTGCAGACGCCGCGCGGGGCCGTGTACTGCGTCAGCCAGCGGGCCGAGCACATCTGGGAGGGCGTCTCCTCGGCGACCACCCGCTCGCGGCCCATCATCAACACCCGCGACGAGCCGCACGCGGACGCCGAGCGCTACCGCCGGCTGCACGTCATCGTGGGCGACTCGAACATGTCCGAGACGACCATGCTGCTCAAGGTCGGCGCCACCGACCTGGTGCTGCGCATGATCGAGGCGGGCACCGTGATGCGCGACCTGACCCTGGAGAACCCGATCCGGGCGATCCGCGAGGTCAGCCACGACATCACCGGCCGGCGCAAGGTGCGTCTGGCCAGCGGCCGCGAGGCCTCCGCGCTGGAGGTGCAGCGCGAGTACTACGAGAAGGCGCTGGACTTCTGCGAGCGCCGGGGCATCCGCACCGGCACCATCGATCAGGTGCTGGAGCTGTGGGGCCGCACGCTGGACTCGATCGAGTCCGAGGACCTCGACCGCATCGGCACCGAGATCGACTGGGTCATGAAGTACAAGCTCCTCGAGCGGTACCGGGCCAAGCACAACATGACCATGTCGCATCCCCGGGTCGCGCAGATAGACCTCGCCTACCACGACATCCATCGCCGGCGAGGCCTGTACTACCTGCTGGAGAAGAGGGGGCAAGCGGCCCGGATCTGCGACGATCTGAAGATCTTCGAGGGCAAGTCGGTCCCGCCGCAGACCACTCGGGCCCGGCTGCGCGGCGACTTCATCCGGCGGGCCCAGGAGCAGCGCCGCGACTTCACCGTCGACTGGGTGCACCTCAAGCTCAACGACCAGGCCCAGCGCACGGTGTTGTGCAAGGACCCGTTCCGTTCGGTGGACGAACGGGTGGAGAAGCTGATCGCCGGAATGTGAGGGACGCGTTCCGGCAGGGGCCCCGACATTCCCGGAACGTCACACGGGCGCCGTACGTTACACGTGCGGCGCCCTTCCCACGTCGTAGAGTTGCGCGGACGCCATCCACAAGATCGACGATTACGAGGCCCCACCGTGCGCCGACGCTCACTTCTCATTGCCGTTCCCGCTGGACTGGCCACCCTCGCCGCGTGCGGCGACGACGAGTCCGACTCCGGCAAGGCCAGCGACAGCGCCTCGCCCTCGGCGCCGGAGACGGGCGCGGCGCCGCCGCCCAAGATCGTCGACGGGCCGCTGCCGGCGATCACGGCGGGGACGGAGTTCGGCGAGAAGCCGACGGTCGCCAAGGGCGGCGGTGACCCCTCCGGCCAGCTCGCGGTCAAGACGGTCGTCGCGGGCAGCGGCAAGACGGTCGCCGAGAGCGACTTCGTGGTGGCCCACTACCTCGGCCAGGTGTGGAACACCGCCAAGGTGTTCGACAACTCCTACGACCGCAAGACCCCGCTGGCGATCCAGCTCGCCCAGGGCAGCATCATCGACGGCTGGCGGTACGCGCTGGCCGGCAAGAAGGCCGGCAGCCGCGTCCAGATGGCCGTCCCGCCGACCTGGGGATACGGCGAGCAGGGCAACGAGCAGGCCGGTATCAAGGGCACCGACACGCTGGTGTTCGTGGTCGACGTGCAGGACACGTTCAACGCCAGGAGCTCCGCCAAGGGCGGCGAGGTGGCCCAGGACAACACCGACCTGCCCAAGGTCGGCACCAACACCGACGGCAAGGCCCCCTCCGTCGACGTGCCGGACGCGGACGCCCCGACGAAGCTCGTGTCGAGCTACGTCATCGAGGGCGACGGCGAGGAGGTCGGCGCCGAGAACAGCGTCCTCGTGCAGTACAAGGGCGTGCTCTGGGACGGCGGCAAGGAGTTCGACTCCACCTACGGCCGGGGACAGCTGACGTCGTTCTCGCTCCAGCAGGTCGTCAAGGGCTGGGCGCAGGGGCTGACCGGCAAGAAGGTCGGCAGCCGGGTCCTCATCGTGATCCCGCCGGAGCTGGGCTACGGCGACGAGCCGCCGCAGGGCAGCGGCATCAAGAAGGACTCCACGCTGGTCTTCTCGGTCGACATCCTCGCGAAGCTGTGACGCCGTGAGGATGTAAGACTGTGCGTGTTCGCCTTTCCGCAGACAAGCAGGAGCGTTAGACGTGAGCATCGACAAGCCCGAGATCGACTTCCCGGGCGGCGAGCCCCCGGCGGACCTCGAGATCAAGGACATCTGGGAGGGCGACGGCGAGGTCGCGAAGGCGGGCCAGACCGTCACCGTGCACTACGTCGGCGTCGCTTTCAGCACGGGCGAGGAGTTCGACGCCAGCTGGAACCGCGGCACCCCCTTCCGCTTCCCCCTGGGCGGCGGCCGGGTCATCAAGGGCTGGGACCAGGGCGTGCAGGGCATGAAGGTCGGCGGCCGCCGCCAGCTGACCATCCCCGCCCACCTCGCCTACGGCAACCAGAGTCCGACCCCGGCGATCAAGCCCGGTGAGACCCTGATCTTCGTGGTCGACCTGCTCGGCGTCTGATCCGACCGGAGTCGATCGTCCGGGGCCCATGCCTGTCCGGGCGTGGGCCCTCGGCTTTTACCACGCCACCCCGGGGCGGTACGGTCATCGCTCGTAAGCACCATAGGGAGGCGAAGCGCGTCGATGGCCATTGCCAAGGCCGAGCGGCTGATGAATCTGGCGCTGTGTCTGCTCGGGACCCGGCGGCCGCTCAGCAAGCGCGAGCTGCGCGAGTCCATCGAGGCCTACCTCGAGGCGGGCTCGGACGACTCCTTCAACCGCATGTTCGAGCGCGACAAGGACGATCTGCGCGAACTGGGACTGGTCATCGAGACCGTCGAGAACCTCGAGGGCGAGACCGGCTACCTGGCCCGCCGCGACAGCAACCGGCTGCCGCCCATCACCCTCGACGCCGAGGAGGCCGCCGCCCTCGGACTCGCCGCCAAGGTGTGGCAGCAGGCCCGGCTCGCCGGAGCGGCCAGCGGCGCCCTGCAGAAGCTGCGCGCGGCAGGCCTCCCCGAGGACGTCGACCCGTACGGGGCCCATGGCGCGCTGGAGCCGCGCATCCCGGTGCACGAGGCCGCGTTCGAGCCGCTGATGCTGGCCCTCCGAGACCGCCGCCCGGTCGTCTTCGACTACCGCAAGGCCAACGCCGCCCAGCCCGGACAGCGGCACGTCGAGCCGTGGGCGCTGGAGTGCTGGCGCGGCCACTGGTACCTGGCCGGCTGGGACCGCGACCGGGGCGCCGAGCGGGTCTTCCGGCTCTCCCGGATCACCGGGAAGGTGCGCTCGCGCAGCGGCCGGTTCACCGTCCCGGTGCCGGACGTCGTCACCGTGCGGGAGACCGTGGCGAGCTGGGCGGGCGAGACCGCCGACCGCTCGGCGCGGATCCGGCTGCGCTCCGACGCCGGTTACCCTCTTCGGGCGAAGGCCACCGTGCTCCGGGAACTCGGCGACGGCTGGGACGAGTTGGAGATTCCGTACGGGCACGGACTGGATGCCTGGCTGGTGGAGTTCGGACCGGACGTGGTGGTCCTGGCGCCCGCCGAGCTGCGGGCCGACGTGGTGGACCGGCTGCGTGCCGTGGCCAAGGGCTGAGGGGGAGCGGACAGGACGTGGCAGGCAAACCGGTCAGGCCCGTGAACGCCATCGACCAGACCCGGCGGATGCTCTCCCTGGTGACCTATCTGCGGGAGCGCCCCGGCGCCCGGATCGAGGACGTGGCGCGCGCCTTCGGCATCACCGAGGACGAGCTGGTCTCCGACCTCGACGTGCTGCCCATGTGCGGCACCAGCTTCCGGGGCGGCGATCTGCTGGACATCGACACCGACGGCGAGCGCATCTGGTGGCACAACCCGGCCGCCCTCGGCGCCGAGGCGGCCGAGCCGCTGCGGCTCGCCGCCGACGAGGCCACCGCCCTGCTGGTCGCCGCCCGTGCCGTGGCCACGCTGCCCGGACTGCGCGAGGGCGACCGGCAGGCCCTGCTGCGGGCCACCGCCAAGGTGGAGACGGCGGCCGGCGAGGCGGCCGGCGCCAGCGCGCGGCTGTCGGTGACCTTCGAGTCCGAGGGCGGCGTCTTCGCGGACGTCGACCGGGCCATCGCCGAGCGGCGCAGACTGTGGATCCGCTACTACTCGCCGGCGCGTGACGAGGTCACCGAGCGCGAGATCGATCCCATCCGCCTGGTCAGCGTCGGACACACCTATGTCGAGGCCTGGTGCCGCCGCTCCGAGGCGCGCCGCACCTTCCGGCTCGACCGGGTGGCCGAGATCAGGATCCTCGATGAGCCGTCCGCGCCGCCCGAGGTGGAGCTGCGGGACCTGTCGGAAGGGCTGGTGCAGCCCGCGGCCGAGGACCCCGAGGTCGTCGTCGAGGTCGCGCCGGGCGGGCGCTGGGTCGCCGAGTACTACCCGCACGACAGCGCGGAGGAGCTGCCGGACGGCGGGCTGCGCATCACCCTGCGCACGCCGGACCCGGCCTCGCTCAGACGGCTGGCGCTCCGGCTCGGCCGCGACGGCCGCATCGTCGAGCCGCACGAGCTGGCGGACAGTGCCCGGCAGGCCGCCCGCGAGGCGCTGGCGGCGTACGACGGCATCGAGACGGCCGGATGAACGGGCCGCAGCTGACGCGGCACGGGCGGGACGACAGGCAGGAGCGAGGGCTGTGAGCGAGTCGGCGACCTCAGAAGCGCGGGGCATGACGGCGGCGTCCGCGTTCGCCGGGATGAGAAGCGTGGCGCCGGTGGTGTTCCGGGCGGGCTGCCCGGACTGCCGGGAGCGCTTCGAGCTCGCCGCGAGCGCGCTGCGTCTGGCCATCGGCGCCACCAGCCGCACCACCTTCTACTCCTTCACCTGCCCCGAGTGCGGCGCGGCCGTCCGCAAGCCGGCGGGGGAGCGGATCGTCGAGCTGCTGACCGGCGGCGGGGTCCGCACACTGCGGCTGCACTCGACCGTCTAGGCTCGCCCTCATGTTCTGGCCGATGTTCGCGGTTGCCGTGGGGTTCCTGGGTCTGCTGGTGCTCGGGGTGCTCGCCGTGCGGGTCTTCGTCGAGGCGGAGCGCCTCGGCAGACAGGTGACGGATTCGGCGCGCCGGATCAGCCGGGCGGCGGATGACCTGGAGAGCGCGGCGGCCGGCGCCGCCCGCTCCGCCGAAGCGCTCTGAGCGCTCGGGGTGTTCTCCCCCACGCCGCTCGGGCTCCCTTCGCCCTGTCACCTCCCGGGCCCCGGCAGGTACGCTGCTGATCGCGGCCCGGAGAACGAGGCCCGGACCGCGGACGGGAGTACGCAAGGGGATTGCCTCACGTTCACCCCCGAGCGTTACGATCGCTGACGACACGGTCGTTCGGACACATGTCCGACCGATCGGACGGCACCCCACCCCCAGCAGCCTCGGTGAGAAGGTAAAGACTTATGTTCGGAAGGCTCGGAGCCCCCGAGATCATTCTCATCCTCGTCGTCATCATCCTGCTGTTCGGCGCGAAGAAGCTTCCGGACATGGCGCGGTCGCTCGGCAAGTCCGCCCGCATCCTCAAGAGCGAGGCCAAGGCGATGAAGGAGGACAAGTCCTCCGCCCCCGCCGATCCGCCGGCCCCCGGCGAGCAGCCTCCGGCGCAGCGCACCATCCAGGCCGCCCCCGGCGACGTGACCAGCTCCCGCCCGGTCACGGAGCCGACGGACACCACCAAGCGCTGACGCAGGGCCGGGGACGCTCCGGCCCGCCGCACGAGATGGGAACGTGGGTTGCTCAAGTCTGCCCGCAAGAAGGAGAGGGACCCCGAGGGGCGGATGCCCCTCGCGGAGCACCTTCGTGAGCTCCGCAACCGGCTCGCGAAGGCGCTGCTCGGCATCGTCGCCGTCACGGTCGTGGCAGCCTTCTTCTACAACGACATCATCAACTTCTTCACCGAGCCGGTCCTCGAGTCCGTCGGGTGCGCGCAGTCGTTCGAAGAACTCGCCCGCGCCACGGACGACGCGGCTCCGTGCGCGCAGATCACGATCAACGGTCTGCTCACGCCGTTCACGCTGGCGCTGAAGGTCTCCCTGATGGCGGGCGTCGTACTGGCCTCGCCGGTCTGGCTGTACCAGCTGTGGGCCTTCGTCGCCCCCGGCCTGCACCGGCACGAGAGGAAGTACGCCTACGCGTTCGTCGCGACGGGCTTCCCGCTCTTCCTCGCCGGCGCCTACTTCGCGTACGCGGTGCTGCCGACCACCGCCGAGGTGCTCATCACGTTCACGCCGTTCGGCGTCGACAACCTGCTGCCGCTGGACGATCTGCTCGACCTCGTCACGCGCATGGTGATCGTCTTCGGCCTCTCCTTCGAGCTGCCGCTGCTACTGGTCATGCTCAACTTCACCGGTGCCATCACGGGCAAGCGGATGCTCGGCTGGTGGCGCGGCATGATCATGGGCATCACGCTGTTCGCGGCCATCGCCACGCCGAGCACCGACCCGCTGACCATGATGGCGCTCGCCGGGCCGATCTGGATCCTGTACTTCGGCGCGGTGGCCCTGTCCCTGCTCAACGACCGCCGCAGGCGTCGGCTGGAGGCGCTGGGCCCCGCCGACGACGAGGCGTCCGAGCTGGATCTCGTCCCCGAGGCCGTCGAACCGGTGGAACCCGTGGCCGCCCTGCCCGAGCAGACGGCCAAGGACCGGGTCAACGGTTATGACGACGTGACCTGAGGATCGGCCCGCAGCTCATAGGGTCACTTCCGTGACCAGCGAGATCACCCTCTTCGTCAACCCCACCGCGGGTCGCGGCCGGGGCGCCCGCGCGGCGCGGCCGGCCGCTTCCGCGTTGCGGGACGCCGGTTTCTCGGTGCGGACCGTCCTCGGCGAGAACACCGAGGACGCCCTGGCACGCGCGCGTGCCGCCGTCGAGGAGGGCACGGGCGCCCTGATCGCGGTGGGCGGCGACGGCATGGCGAACCTGGCGCTGCGGGCCGTGGTCGGCACCGGAACCCCGCTCGGCCTGATCGCCACCGGTACGGGCAACGACTTCGCCCGCGCCCTCGGCATGCCGCTGCGGGATCCGGCCGCCGCCGCCCGGATGACCGCCGACGCCCTCAGAACCGGCCGGGTCCGCGACATCGACCTCGGGCGGGTCGGCGACCGCTGGTTCGGCACCGTCCTCGCCTCCGGCTTCGACTCGCGGGTCAACGACCGCGGCAACCGGATGCGGCTGCCCGCGGGGCGCTTCAGGTACGACCTCGCCATGGCCGCCGAGCTCGCCGCCTTCCGCCCGTTCCCCTACCGGATCACCCTGGACGGCGGCGACACCCGGGAGGTCGAGGCGACGCTGGTCGCCGTCGGCAACGGATCGTCGTACGGCGGCGGCATGCGGATCTGTCCCGGCGCCGATCTCACCGACGGGCTGTTCGACGTCACGGTGGTCGGGGACTGCGGCCGGGCCACGCTGCTGCGGGTGTTCCCGACGGTGTACCGGGGAACCCATGTCGACCGCCCCGAGGTCACCGTGTTCCGCGCGGCGCGGGTGGAGCTCGCCGCCGAGTCGGTCACCGGCTACGCGGACGGCGAGCCGCTCGGTCCGCTGCCGCTGACCGCGCACTGCGTGCGCGGGGCCGTGCGGGTCGTGGGCCCCTGAGCTGGACGCTTGCCACGTCTCACCGCAATCGATCCGGATAATGATCGTCCCCTTGTCGGTGCGGCCCGGTACGCTCGAAAGCACGATGACAGAGGACCTCTCACCGGCCGAGCGGTACGCGGCAGCACGCAGGCGCGCTGCCGAGCAGGCCACCGCGCTCGCTTCCTTCCGCGAGATGTACGACTTCGGCCTCGACCCCTTCCAGACAGAGGCCTGCCAGGCGCTCGAGGCGGGCAAGGGCGTGCTGGTCGCCGCGCCCACCGGCTCCGGCAAGACGATCGTCGGCGAGTTCGCCGTCCACCTCGCTCTGCAGCAGGGCAAGAAGTGCTTCTACACGACGCCCATCAAGGCGCTGTCGAACCAGAAGTACGCCGATCTGTGCCGTCGCTACGGCACCGACAAGGTGGGCCTGCTCACCGGCGACAACAGCGTCAACTCCGACGCCCCGGTGGTCGTGATGACCACCGAGGTGCTGCGGAACATGCTGTACGCCGGTTCCCGGACCCTCCTCGGCCTCGGCCATGTGGTGATGGACGAGGTGCACTACCTCTCCGACCGCTTCCGCGGCGCCGTCTGGGAGGAAGTGATCATCCACCTCCCCGAGTCGGTGACCCTGGTGTCCCTGTCGGCGACGGTGTCCAACGCCGAGGAGTTCGGCGACTGGCTGGACACCGTCCGCGGTGACACCGAGGTGATCGTCTCCGAGCACCGGCCCGTGCCGCTCTTCCAGCACGTGCTCGCCGGACGCCGGCTGCACGACCTGTTCGAGGAGGGCGAGGGCCAGAAGAAGGCCGTCAACCCCGACCTCACGCGCATGGCCCGTCTGGAGGCGAGCCGCCCGTCCTGGGGGGACCGCAAGCGCGGGCGGGGCAACCTGCGCGAGGCCGACCGGGAGCGCGAGCGCAGACAGCGCTCGCGCGTGTGGACGCCGAGCCGGCCCGAGGTCATCGAGCGGCTGGACGCCGAGGGCCTGCTGCCCGCGATCACCTTCATCTTCAGCCGGGCCGCCTGCGAGGCCGCCGTCCAGCAGTGCCTGTACGCGGGCCTCAGGCTGAACGACGAGGAGGCGCGGGCCCGGGTCCGCGCCCTGGTCGAGGAGCGCACCGCCTCCATCCCGGCCGAGGACCTGCACGTCCTGGGCTACTACGAGTGGCTGGAAGGGCTCGAGCGCGGCATCGCGGCCCATCACGCGGGCATGCTGCCGACGTTCAAGGAGGTCGTCGAGGAACTGTTCGTACGCGGGCTGGTGAAGGCCGTGTTCGCGACCGAGACGCTCGCCCTCGGCATCAACATGCCCGCCCGCTCGGTGGTGCTGGAGAAGCTCGTCAAGTGGAACGGCGAGCAGCACGCCGACATCACCCCCGGCGAGTACACCCAGCTGACCGGACGGGCCGGCCGGCGCGGCATCGACGTCGAGGGCCACGCGGTCGTGCTGTGGCAGCGCGCCATGAACCCCGAACACCTGGCGGGACTGGCCGGCACGCGGACGTATCCGCTGCGCTCCAGCTTCAAGCCGTCGTACAACATGGCGGTCAACCTGGTCGAGCAGTTCGGCCGGCACCGCTCGCGCGAACTGCTGGAGACCTCGTTCGCACAGTTCCAGGCGGACAAGTCGGTCGTCGGCATCTCGCGGCAGGTGCAGCGCAACGAGGAGGGGCTGGAGGGCTACAAGGCCTCCATGACCTGCCACCTCGGCGACTTCGAGGAGTACGCGCGGCTGCGCCGAGAGCTGAAGGACCGGGAGAACGAGCTGGCCCGGCAGGGCGCGGTGCAGCGACGCGCGGAGGCCGCCGTCGCGCTGGAGAAGCTGAAACCGGGCGATGTCATCCACGTGCCCACCGGCAAGTACGCGGGGCTGGCGCTGGTCCTCGACCCGGGGCTGCCCGCGGGCCGTTCCAACGGCCACCGCGGCCTCGAGCACCACGACGGTCCGCGTCCGCTGGTGCTGACCGCCGAGCGGCAGGTCAAGCGGCTGGCGTCGATCGACTTCCCGGTGCCCGTCGAGGCGCTGGAGCGGATGCGGATCCCGAAGTCGTTCAACCCGCGTTCGCCGCAGTCCCGTCGGGACCTCGCCTCCGCGCTGCGCACCAAGGCCGGGCACATCACCGCGGAGGGGCACCGCAGGACGCGTTCCCAGGCGGCCGACGACCGGGAGATCGCCCGCCTGCGCAAGGCGCTGCGGGCGCACCCGTGCCACGGCTGCCAGGACCGTGAGGACCACGCCCGCTGGGCCGAGCGCTACCACCGGCTGCTGCGCGACACCTCGCAGCTGGAGCGGCGCATCGAGGGCCGGACCAACACCATCGCCCGCACCTTCGACCGCATCGTCGCGCTGCTGAGCGAGATGGACTACCTGCGCGGCGACGAGGTCACCGAGCACGGCAAGCGGCTGGCGCGGCTGTACGGCGAACTCGACCTGCTGGCCAGCGAATGCCTGCGCGAGGGCGTCTGGGAGGGGCTCGCCCCCGCCGAACTCGCCGCCTGCGTGTCGGCTCTGGTGTACGAGGCCAGGGTCGCCGACGACGCGATGGCGCCCAAGGTGCCCTCGGGCAAGGCGAAGGCGGCGCTCGGCGAGATGGTCCGCATCTGGGGCCGGCTGGACGCCCTGGAGGAGGACTTCCGGATCAGCCAGACCGAGGGCGTGGGCCAGCGCGAGCCCGACCTCGGCTTCGCCTGGGCCGCCTACATGTGGGCCTCGGGCAAGGGTCTGGACGAGGTGCTGCGCGAGGCGGAGATGCCGGCCGGGGACTTCGTGCGCTGGTGCAAGCAGGTCATCGACGTGCTCGGCCAGATCTCGGCCGCGGCGCCCGCCGCCGACGGCTCGTCGGTCGCCAGGAACGCCCGCAAGGCGGTGGACGCGCTGCTGCGCGGTGTGGTGGCCTACTCGTCGGTGGGGTGACCCGCCGCCGACACCGTCCCGGAGCCCGGCGCGCCCCCGGCGCGCCGGGCTTCTGCGTTCCGTGTGCCCTCGCCGTGCCTTCGTCCGGAGCGTCACCGGCCGGCTCCACGGGCAGGATCAAAACGGCAGGGCTTTCCTCACCCGTGACGGTGAGTGGTTTTCGTACACCCGTGTGCGGTGACCGAGTGTGTTCGAATGGACGCGCACCGTTTAAATGACCTGAGCGTACTCCTGCCCCGAAGGTCATTTCCGGCACTTGCTGAATATGACATGGCGATGATCCTGCCGGACTAAGCTCGCCCGCAGCGCACCGAGTTGAGATGAATTCGGGCGCTTGTTCCCCTATGCGCAAGTCCCGACCACCAGTCGATTCGCTTCAGAGGGCCCCCATGGCGAGTGTCCACCTTCCTTATGCACGTGTGCTGCTGCTGCCGGCCATAGTGATGGCCGCGGCGACCGGAGCCGCCGTCGCCCTGGTGACGGAGCCCGCCCGGATCGCCGTCGGTGTGTGCGGCGCCGTCGCGACCCTGCTGGTGACCGTCGCCGCGGCCGAGGCGGTGCGCCGCGGCCGGGCACTGCGCCGGGCGCAGGCCGAGCACGACCGCCACCGCGCACACCTGGAGGCGCGGATCGCGGCCCACGACACGGAGACGGAGTACTTCACCCGGCGGGTCGCGCCCGCGGCCCTGGACCACCTGCACCGCGGCAACGACCCCGGTGAGGTGCTCCGCCACCTGCACCTGCTCGACCCGGCCTGGCGCGACCTGCCGAAGTACCAGCTCAAGCTGCTGGAGACGATGCTGACGATCATCGACGACGAGGAGAACCTGCGCGAGTCCTCCCAGCGCTCCTTCGTCAGCATCGCCCGCCGCGTCCAGGCGATCGTCCACCAGCAGGCCAAGGAACTGCGGGAGATGGAGGAGGACCACGGCCGCAACCCCGAGGTCTTCGACGACCTGCTGCGCATCGACCACGGCACCGCGCTGATCGGCCGCCTCGCCGACTCCATCTCCGTCCTCGGCGGCGGCCGCCCCGGACGTCAGTGGCCCAAGCCGGTCGCGCTCTACAGCGTGCTGCGCGGTGCCATGTCCCGCATCCTGGAGTACCGCCGCATCGACCTGAAGTCGATCGCCAAGATCAACATCAAGGGCATCTACGTCGAGCCGGTCATCCACGCGGCCGCCGAACTCCTCGACAACGCCACCCGCTACTCGCCCCCGACCAGCAAGGTGCACGTCACCGCCACGGAGGTGCAGACCGGCGTCGCCATCGAGATCGAGGACTCGGGCGTCAGCCTCGACGAGCAGGCCAGGGCCCGGATCGAGGGCATGCTCGACCGCGCCCAGCGGGGCGTCGACCTCCAGGACCTCGGCGAGTCCCCGCGCCTCGGCCTCGCCGTCGTCGGCCGTCTCTGCACCGCGTTCGACATGCAGGTCTCGCTGCGCGCCTCCGCCTACGGAGGTGTCCGCGCCGTCCTCGTCGTGCCGAGCGAGATGATCACCGACGAGCCCGGCGTGGGCCTCGCCCACGGCATCGGGGCGACCGCCGTCCCCCGCCCCGTCGACGCCCTCCCGGGCCCCGAGCGCGCGCCCAAGAAGCGCCGGCCCACCAGCCCGCGCATCCCCGCCACGGTCGCCATGGAGGACGACGTCCCCGAGGTCACCGAGTGGACCGCCGGCGGTCTGCCGCAGCGCCGCAGCCGGGTGAAGACCCCGCTGTCCCAGCGGTACGCCGAGGCGGCGGCCGCCGAACAGGCCCGGCAGGAGGCCGAGGCGCGGGGCGAGACGTACCACGACCCGTGGGCCACGCCCGAGCCCGAGAAGAAGAGGAACGACCGTGAACCCGGACTGTGGGTCGACGCCTTCTGGGACGGCATGAAGCAGGGCCTCGACCCCGGCGTCCACCCCACCGACTTCACCCGCAACCCCACCGCCTACCTGCATCTCATCAACGAACCGGCCCGCACCGAGGCCGATGACGAGGGGGACCTCAAGTGATCCGGCAACGAGCCAACTTCGACTGGATGCTCAAGGAGCTCGCCGACGGCGTACCCGGCGTCGAGATGATCGTGGTGCTCTCCGCCGACGGTCTGCGCATCGCCCGCTACGGCGGCGAGCCCGACGCCGCCGACCGCGTCGCCGCGGCCTGCGCGGGAGTGCAGAGCCTCGCCGGAGCCGTCGCCCAGGAACTCCCGGGAGGCGACGGCGAGATGAAGATGGTGCTCATCGAGATCAACGAGGGCTACTTCTACCTGATGGCGGCCGGCGCCAACGCCTATCTCGCGGTGCTCTCCGACATGACCTGCGAACCGGGCCGCATGGGCGGCATGATGCGCGACCTCGTCGTCCGCATCGGCGCCCATCTGACCAGTCCGCCCCGACGGAACGGGCAGACCGTATGACTCCTCCGCAACGCCAGAGGCGCTTTCCCCGGGACGAACCCCCTCCGCAACCGGCCGGACCGGCCAGGAAGGAGGGCGAGGGCGGCAACCCGGAGCGGCTGTACGTGGTCGCCGGCGCGGACGGCCAACGAGCGGACCTCGATCTCGTGACGCTGATCGTGGCGCGCTCCCCGGACCCTCCGCCCTCCGCCACCCCCGAGCAGGCGGCGCTGTTCCGGCTGTGCGCCGCCCCCCTGTCCGTGGCCGAACTGTCGGCCTATCTCAGCCTGCCGTTCAGCGTGGTGACCGTGCTGCTCACCGAGATGCTGGCGGCGGAGCTGGTGCAGGCGCGGGCCCCGATCGCCCGCAAGGCGGTCGCCGACCGTTCCCTTCTCGAAGCGGTGATGCATGGACTTCAAAGGCTCTGACACCATCCCGGGCCCGCGGGCCGAGGACCAGTTGCCGCACACGGCACAGTCCGCGGCGAAGATCGTGATCGTGGGCGGATTCGGGGTCGGCAAGACGACCATGGTCGGCTCGGTCAGCGAGATCAAACCGCTGACCACCGAGGAGACCATGACGCAGGCCGGCATCGGGGTCGACGACGACTTCGGCTCCGCGTCCAAGACGGCCACCACGGTGGCCATGGACTTCGGCCGCATCAAGATCACGGACCAGCTCGTGCTGTACCTCTTCGGCACCCCGGGCCAGGAACGGTTCTGGTTCCTGTGGAACGGGCTGTTCGAGGGGGCGCTCGGCGCGGTGGTGCTGGTCGACACCCGCCGCCTCGAGGTCAGCTTCGACGTCATGGGCCGGCTGGAGGAGCGCGGGGTGCCGTTCGTCGTCGCGGTCAACAGCTTCCCGGACGCGCCCCGCTACCCCCTCGCGGACCTGCGGACCGCCCTCGACCTGTCCGCGGACATCCCCATCGTCGAGTGCGATGTGCGGCGCCGGGCCTCCAGTCGTGACGTGCTGATGACCCTGATGCGGTTCCTGCACTCGCTGACCATGACGGGCGCCCGCGCCTGATCCCCGTGCCCCGCCCCGACCCGAACCCTGTTCCCCCTCTTCGGAGCGACCACTGTGACGCCTGAATCCCCCTCCCCGGCCCGAACGGACGCCCCCCGGCCCGGCCCGCCCCCCGGCTGCCCCGCACACGGCTCCGGCCCCGGAGGGCTGCGCCGGCTGCACGAGTCGGGGGACCTGAAGCAGCTCTACGAGGAGCTCCGGGCCGAACACGGTCCGGTCGCGCCCGCCCTGCTCCACGACGACGTGCCGGTGTGGGTGGTCCTCGGCCACGCCGAGAGCCAGCAGATGCTGCGCACGCCCGGGCAGTACTGCCGCGACACCCGCATCTGGTCCCCGCTCAGGGAGGGCCTGGTCAAGCCCGACCATCCGCTGATGCCGCACATCGCCTGGCAGCCGATCTGCGCCCACGCCGAGGGCGACGAGCACAAGCGGCTGCGCGGCGCCCTCGACGCCGCCGTGGCGACCATCGACTTCCGCACCCTGCGCCGGCACATCAACCGCAGCACCCAGCGCGTCGTCAACGCGTTCTGCGAGGACGGCGAGGCCGACCTCGTCGGCCAGTACGCCGAGCACCTCCCGATGGCCGTGATGTGCCAGATCCTCGGCATGCCCGACGAGTACGACGACCGGCTCGTCGAGGCCGCCCGCGACATGATCAAGGGCACCGAGACGGCCAACGCCAGCAACGCGTACATCGTCCAGGTGCTGGGCCGTCTCACCGCCCAACGCCGCGCGGAGCCGTCGAACGACTTCGCCAGCCGCCTCATCACCCACCCGGCCGGACTGACCGACGAGGAGGTCAGGGAACACCTCAGACTGGTGCTCATCGCCGCCTACGAGACCACCGCGAACCTCCTCGCCAACGTGCTGCGCCAGGTGCTGATCGACCCGCGCTTCCGCGCCCAGCTCAACGGCGGCCAGATGACCGTGCCGGAGGCGGTGGAGCAACTGCTCTGGGACGAACCGCCGTTCAGCACCACCCTCGGCTACTTCGCCAAGCAGGACACGGAACTCGGCGGCCAGCGCATCCGCAAGGGCGACGGACTGCTGTTCGCACCCCTGCCGGCGAACGTCGATCCACGCATCCGCCCGGACCCCACCGCCGACATGCAGGGCAACCGCTCGCACCTCGCCTTCGGCGGCGGCCCGCACGAGTGCCCGGGGCAGGACATCGGCCGCGCCATCGCCGAAGTCGGCGTCGACGCCCTGCTCATGCGACTGCCCGACGTCGAACTGAGCATCGACGAAAGCGAGTTGCACTACACCGAATCCATCGCCTCACGGCACCTCGTGGAGCTGCCCGTCCACTTCACGCCCCGTCCGCCGCAGGACGTGATGCAGCGGCCGAGCCACCAGAACGAGCCGTTCCCGCAACAGGACTGGCACATCGGTGCCGACCGGACCGGCCGGCCGCAGCCCGCGCCGGAACCCGTGCCCCCGGTGTGGCCCGCCCCGCACGTCGAGCCGCCGGTACCGGTGCCGCCGCCGGCTGCGGCCGGGGAACCGGACCGGCCGGGGTCCGCGTGGCAGCGTCTCCTGCGGTGGTGGCGCGGCTACTGACCGGCCGCCCAGTCCTCGTACGCGGTCCATGCCGCGAGGCTCCGGCCACTGGTGAACCGGTGCGCCACGCCCGTCACCGGGTCGGTGAACTCCAGTGCCCGCGCCAGCAGTTGCAGCGGGCGCCGGAAGTCGCCGGCCGGGACGGGGCCGGTCACCTCGGGGTACAGGGGATCGCCGAGGATCGGCACGCCGAGGGCGTTCATGTGGACCCGCAGCTGATGGGTCTGCCCGGTGGCGGGCACCAGCCGGTAGCGGCCGAGGCCGTCCGCCCGGTGGCCGGCGAGCTCGACGCGGGTCAGCGCGTTCGGTTCGCCGGCGACCTCCCGGGCGGTCAGCACCCCGCGCTCCTTGACGATCCGGCTGCGTACGGTCCGGGGCAGCTCCAGCGCCGGGTCGTACGGGGCGACGGCCTCGTACTCCTTGCGCACCAGCCGGTCGCGGAACAGCGTCTGGTACGCGCCCCGCTCCTCGGGCCGCACCGTGAACAGCACCAGGCCCGCGGTGAGCCGGTCGAGGCGGTGCGCGGCGCCCAGCTGCCCAAGGCCCAGCTCACGGCGGAGCCGGGCGAGCGCGGTCTGGGTCACATGGCCCCCGCGCGGGGTGGTGGCCAGGAAATGGGGCTTGTCGACGACGACGATGTGCTCGTCCCGGTGGACGATCTCCAGGGGGAAGGGCACCGCCACCTCCTCGGGCGGCTCCCGGTGGAACCACAGGAACAGGCCGGGCGTGTACGGCGTGTCCGCCGGTACGGCCCGCCCGTCCGCCCCGACGATCAGCCCCGCGGCGAACATCGCGTCGATGACACCGGCGCCGGCCGAGAGCCGCTGGACCAGATGCTCGCGCACCGTGGCCCACTCCCCGCCCGCGGGCAGCCGTACCCGCACCGGGTCCACCCCCTCGCGCTGCGGCAGGGGGGAGGGCGGAACCGCGCGTCTGCGTCTCACGGAGAGCAAGCGTACGGGGACCGCTCAGCCGGAACCGCCGCCTTCCCCGTGCGCCGTCGCCCGCTTCAGCTCCGCCTCGATCTCGTGGAGCGGCCGGCCCTCGGCCCGGGCGTACTCGGTCACCGCGATCCGGACGTCGCGGGCGAGATCGCGCCAGGCCCGCCAGGCCGTCTCCCAGGTGCTGGTCTGACGCCCGCTCCACCTGGTCCGGGTCGGCGAACCGTAGGCCTCCCGCAGCCGCCGTACCCGGGCGTGTGCCTCGTCCGCCGCGCGCTGCTTGGCCACGAGCTCGTCGAAGGTGTGTGCCACGGGCCCGGATCCTGGGGGAGCGCCGCGCCCCGCACCGCATCGCCACGCCGCCGCGGCCGGAGCGAAGGGGCCCGGTTCACCCGGTCGGCGTCCCGGGAGAGGTCAGGCGGACGCCCGCACCCCTTCCTGCTCCGCCTCGATACGGGCGTTCCACTCCGGCTTGGAGGCCTGCCAGCCGTCCTCGTTGTGGCCGAGCCGCCAGTACCCGGAGATCGACAGGTCCTCGCGCGGGATGCCGCGCTCCACGCGCAGCAGACGGCGCAGTTCCTTCACGAAGTGCGCCTCGCCGTGGACGAAGGCCTGCACCCGGCCCTCGGGGAAGTCGAGGGCGCGGACGGCCTCCACCAGCGCCTCGCCGACGGGGCGCCCGCCGCGGTGCAGCCAGCGCACCTCCACGTCGGAGTCGATCTTCTGTTCCTCCTCGGGACCGGCGATCTCCACGAAGGCGTACGCCCTGGTGCGGTGGTTCATCGCCTCCAGGGAGCGGGCGATCGCGGGCAGCGCGCTCTCGTCGCCGGCGAGCAGATGCCAGTCGGCGGCCGGGTCCGGGGCGTAGGCGCCGCCGGGGCCCAGGAACCGCACGGTCTCGCCCGGCCGGACGTTCGCCGCCCAGGGGCCGGCCAGGCCCTGGTCGCCGTGGATGACGAAGTCCACGGTCAGTTCCCGGTGCTCCGCGTCCCACTGGCGCACGGTGTAGGTCCGCCTCGCCGGCCACTGCTCGCGCGGGAACTCCTCGTGGATGCGCCGCATGTCGAAGGGCTCGGGGTAGGTCACCCCGGGGACCGGGAACAGCAGCTTGACGTAGTGGTCGGTGCAGGTGTCCGCGGTGAGGCCGGCGAGGCCCTCGCCGCCGAGCACCACGCGCTGCATGTGCGGGGTCAGCCGCTCGGTGCGGACGACCTCGGCGGTGTGCGGCGTGCGCGGTGAGCGTCCCGGTCGCTCTGCCATGAGGGCCTCCCAGCTGTCACAGTTAGGGTTACCTAAGTTAGCACCTCGATTCCGGTCGACGCCTCATCGGCGGACGGACCGTCCGGTTCGGCCGTGTCCGCGGCTCACGCCGACAGGGTCGTCAGCAGACGCTGCAGCGAACCTCCCAGGCCCCAGCGGGCGGCCAGCGACTCCACCGCCGCGGGGTCGCGGGGGGCGCGCGGCAGCGCCGTGTCCACGTCCGGGAGCGGGACGTCGTCCGCGACCCGGACGACCTTGGGAGCGACCGCGAGATACGGCCGCGCCTGATCCAGACGCTCCCGCTGCGACGGTGTGAGCTTGGCCCGCCGGTCGTCCACGGCCGCCAGGATCCCGGCCAGGTCGCCGAACTCGGCCAGCAGCTTGGCCGCCGTCTTCTCCCCGATGCCCGGCACACCCGGCAGACCGTCGCTCGGGTCACCGCGCAGCAGCGCGAGGTCCGCGTACCCCCTGCCGTCCACCCCATACTTCCCGCGCAGCGCCGCCTCGTCGGTGACCTGGAGCGTGCCGACGCCCTTGATCGGGTACAGCACCCGCACCCCCCGCGCGTCGTCCACCAGCTGGTACAGGTCGCGGTCGCCGGTGACGATGTCGACCGGGCCCGGCGCCCGGGCGGTGAACGTGCCGATCACGTCGTCCGCCTCGTAGCCGGCGACACCCACGCGCGCGATGCCCACCGCGTCGAGCACCGACTCGATGACCGGGACCTGGGGCGACAGCGTGTCGGGCACCTCCTCCTCGTCCGGACCCGCCGTGTGCTCCTCGGCGACGCGGTGCGCCTTGTAGGAGGGGATCAGCTCCACCCGCCAGTGCGGGCGCCAGTCGGCGTCCATGCAGGCCACCAGGTGGTCCGGGTGGTGGTCCTTGACCAGGCGGTCGATGAAGTCGAGCAGTCCGCGCACGGCGTTCACCGGCGTGCCGTCAGGGGCCCTGACGGACTCCGGGACGCCGAAGTAGGCGCGGAAGTACAGGGAGGCGGTGTCGAGGAGCATCAGTCGTCCGGTCACGCCCCGCATCATGCCGCACACCACCGACAGCGGCCCGCGGACGGCTCACCGGTCACGCCCCGCACGACGGGCTGCGTCATGCGTGATCGACGCGGTCCGTCACACACGCACGTTTGCCTTGTGCAAAAGCGGGAAGGCGCGGCCCCGGAGCGATGCCGGTTACAGGTTCAACTGTTGTGGGCCGCGTGAGGTCCGACGGGCACCGCTTCGCCATCCGCCGTCGAGACAAGAGGTACGCGTGTCATCCAGGCTTGAGGCCGAGCATCTGTTCAAGGTGTTCGGCAGACGACCGGACCAGGCGGTCGAACGACTGCGTGAGAAGAAAGCGGACCGGGAGGAGCTCCGCGCCGACGGCACCACCGCCGCCGTCATCGACGCCTCCTTCACCGTGGAGCCGGGCGAGATCTTCGTCGTCATGGGCCTCTCGGGATCCGGCAAGTCCACCTTGCTGCGCATGCTGAACGGCCTGCTGGAGCCGACCGCCGGACATGTGCGTTTCGACGGCCAGGACCTGACCGCGCTGCCCGACCGGGAGCTGCGCCAGGTCCGCTCCAAGAAGATCAGCATGGTCTTCCAGCACTTCGCGCTGTTCCCGCACCGCAGCGTCCGCGACAACGCCGCCTACGGACTCGAAGTGCAGGGCGTGCCCCGCGCCGAGCGCGAAGCCCGCGCCGACGAGGCGCTCGCCCTGTGCGGCCTGGCCGGCTGGGAGAAGTCGTGGCCCGACGAGCTGTCCGGCGGCATGCAGCAGCGTGTCGGCCTCGCCCGCGCGCTCGCCACCGACGCGGACCTGCTGCTGATGGACGAGTCCTTCAGCGCCCTCGACCCGCTGATCCGCCGCGACATGCAGGACCAGCTGCTCGAACTGCAGAAGACACTGAAGAAGACGATCGTCTTCATCACCCACGACCTCAACGAGGCCATGCGCCTGGGCGACCGCATCGCGGTGATGCGCGACGGCCGCATCGTGCAGATCGGCACCGCGCAGGACATCCTGATCCGGCCCGCCAACGACTACGTGGCCTCCTTCACCCAGGACGTCGACCGCTCCCGCGTGCTCACCGCCGGCGCGGTGATGGAGCGCGAGGTGCGCGGCGACGAGGCCGACTGCGGCTGCGAGACCGCGACGCCCGAGACGCCGTTCACCGACCTGTGCGCGATCAGCGCCCGGGTGCCGCACCCGGTGGCCGTGCTCGACCGGGAGGGCGCGGTCGTCGGCGTCGTGCCCCGGCAGCGGCTCATCGGGTTCCTCGGCGACGAGGAGGCCGCCCCCGGCGTCTGCGACTCCTCGCGGGACAAGGGCGGCGAGAAGGTGATGGCCAGTGCCTAGGATTCCGCTCGGCGACTGGGTCAACAGCACCGTCGACTGGCTGCTCGCCAACGTGACCTGGCTGTTCGACTTCTTCAAGGCCGTCTTCACCGGCGCCTACGACGGTGTCAACGCCGTCCTGCAGGCGCCCGAGCCGTTGCTGCTCGCCGGTATCTTCGCGGTGATCGCCTTCTGGCTGCGCGGCACCTTCGCCGGTGTCCTCACCTTCGCCGGGTTCGCCTTCCTGGACTCCCTCGAACTGTGGGAGGACTCGATGGTGACGCTGGCGCTGGTCATCGTCGCCACGGTGATCGCGCTGGTCATATCGGTGCCGGTGGGCATCTGGGCGGCCCGCTCGGACCGGGTCAGCGGATTCGTCCGGCCGATCCTGGACTTCATGCAGACGCTGCCCGCGATGATCTACCTCATCCCGGCCATCCTGTTCTTCGGTACCGGCCCCGCCCCGGGCATCGTCGCCACCCTGATCTTCGCGCTCGCCCCCGGCGTGCGCATGACCGAGCTGGGCATCCGCCAGGTCGACAAGGAACTGGTCGAGGCCGCCGAGGCGTTCGGCACCACCCCCCGCAACACCCTGCTGCGCGTCCAGCTGCCGCTGGCGCTGCCGACGGTGATGGCGGGCGTCAACCAGGTCATCATGCTCGGCCTGTCCATGGCCGCGATCGCCGGCATGGTCGGCACCGGCGGACTGGGCGGCGCGGTCATCGAGTCCATCGGCCAGCTCAACATCGGCCTCGGTTCCGAGGCCGGCGTCGCCATCGTCATCCTGGCGATCTACCTGGACCGCATGACCAGCGCCCTGGGCACCCAGGTCTCCCCGCTGGGCCGCCGCGCCGCCGCCAAGGCACGCGCCGCCCAGGGACTGAAGATCTGGTCCTACCGGCCGCGCCCGCAGGTCGCCGTGATCGGTGTCGTCGTCCTCGCCCTGGTGGCGGGCGGCATGGGGGTGTTCGGCAGCGCCGCCGACGGCTCCGGCACCACCGCCGACGGCGGGAACGTCGGCAACGGCAAGAAGATCACCATCGGCTACATCCCCTGGGACGAGGCCGTCGCCTCCACCTTCCTGTGGAAGGAGATCCTCGAGCGGCGCGGCTTCGAGGTCGAGGCCAAGCAGTTCGAGGCCGGACCGCTCTACACCGCGCTCGCGCAGGGCAACGTCGACTTCCAGACCGACGGCTGGCTGCCCACCACCCACGAGGCGTACTGGAAGAAGTACGGCGAGCGGCTCGAGGACCTCGGGGCCTGGTACGACGAGACGTCGCTGGAGCTGAGCGTCCCGGCGTACATGGAGGACATCGACTCGCTCGAGGACCTCAAGGGCGAGGCGGACCGCTTCGGCGGGAAGATCACCGGCATCGAGTCCAGCGCCGGCATGATGGGCCTGCTCAAGAGCAAGGTCCTCGAGGAGTACGGCCTGGACGAGGAGTACGAGGTCGTCGACAGCTCCACGCCGGCGATGCTGGCCGAGCTCAAGCGTGCCTACAGCAAGAAGGAACCGGTCCTCGTCACCCTCTGGTCGCCGCACTGGGCGTACAGCGACTACGACCTGAAGAAACTGAAGGACCCCGAGGGCGCCTGGGGCAAGGGCGACGGCGTGCACACGCTGTCCCGCAAGGGCTTCGCCGGCGAGAACCCCGTCGTCGGGAAGTGGCTGAAGGACTTCTCGATGACCGAGGAGCAGCTGACCGGCCTGGAGGCCGAGATCAACAAGGCCGGCAAGGGCAGGCAGCAGGACGCCGTCCGCACCTGGCTGAAGGCCAACCCGGACGTCGTCGACGAGCTGGCCCCGGTCGCGTCCGCCGCCCCCGCCGAGGCGAAGCGCCCGCTGGACATCGCCTGGTTCCCCTGGGACGAGGACATCGCCGTCACCTACCTGTGGAAGAACGTCCTGGAACGGCGCGGCTACCGGCTGAACCTCAAGCAGATGGACGTCGGCCCGGTCTACACCGGCCTCGCCTCCGGGGACCTCGACCTCAACTTCGACGCCTGGCTGCCGCACGCGCAGAAGAACTACTGGGACGAGAACAAGGACAGACTCACCGACCTCGGCACCTGGTACGAGCCCACCTCGCTGGAGGTCTCCGTGCCCTCCTACGTCAAGGACGTGAAGTCCCTCGAGGACCTCAAGGGCAAGGCCGACCTCTTCGACGGGCGGATCATCGGCATCGAGCCGGGCACCGGTGAGATGAACCTGCTCAAGACCAAGGTCCTGCCGGGGTACGGCCTGGACGAGGAGTACGAGGTCGTCGACGGCTCCACGCCGGCGATGCTGGCCGAGCTCAAGCGTGCCTACGCCAAGAAGGAGCCCATCGCCGTCACGCTGTGGTCGCCGCACTGGGCGTACACCGAGTACGAGCTGACCAAGCTGAAGGACGCCAAGAAGCTCTTCGGCGAGGGGAACACCATCCACACCATCGCGAGCGAGAAGTTCCCCGAGCAGTACCCGCAGCTCACGAAGTGGATCAAGGGCTTCCACATGAGCGAGGACGAGCTGGGCACCCTGGAGGCGGAGATCAAGGACCGCGGCCAGGGCCACGAGGAGGAGGCCGTCGCCGCCTGGCTCGAGGAGCACCCGGACATGGTGCAGCGGATGACCCCGCAGTAATCGGCACGGCGGCGACCGGCGATCGCGCGGTCGGCCGCCGTACCGGCCGTCCCCGGGGGGCGGGCCCACGACCGCGTCCGACGGCGCGGCGGGCCCGCCCCCCGGGCCGTGTGCGCAGCGCGGCGGGGACACGTGGGAATCCGGACAACCACGGAGCGCGACGTCCTGCCCGGACCTCCCCGCGACCTTCCGCCGGGGAGGGGGAACAATGGCGGGAACACCCCGTATCGCACATGAGGGGAACCGAGGGGCCCGTCGGGCGGCTGGCGTGAAGTGTGAGGTCGGCTCCGCCCGCACGGGACGGCGACGTGACGGGCGCCTGAAACGGTTCGCCGAACGTGCGTAGGGTGCAGACAACGCGACAGAGGGAGTGCGCCGGGCCATCGGCGCACGGGGCGCGGGGGCGATCGGCGAAGGAGGGAGCCGGAGCGATGGGCGACCACAAGGAACAGCCACTGCGGGTGGGCGCGGCCGTGCGACGGCGACGCCGCGCGCTGGAGCTCACCCTCGCCGTCGTGGCGGAGCGCAGCGGTCTGTCGGTCCCGTTCCTGAGCCAGATCGAGAACGAGCGGGCGCGTCCCAGCCAGAGCTCCCTGGAGAAGGTCGCCGACGCCCTGCGCACCACCGCCGTGGAGCTCCTGGCCGCCGCCGACCCGGCGTGCAGCGTGGACGTCGTGCGCGCCGACGGGGCCGGCGGCGGCCCGGTGCCCGATCCGAGAGTGCGCCCCCTGGTGCGCGGCCACCACCAGATGTCCGCCTCCGAGTTCACCGGCGACCACGACGCCGGCCGTGAACTGCAGTTCCGCAACGACCAGTTGATGTACGTGGCGGACGGTGCCGTGGAGATCGAGGCGGAGGGCCGCGCGTACCGCCTCGGCCGTGGCGACACCCTGTACCTCACCGGCGGCGTCCGGCACCGCTGGCGGGCCACGGTCCCCGAGACGCGGCTGCTCGTGGTCGCCGTCGCCGAGCACATCGAGGCGGTGCGGGACAGGCCGCGCCGATGACTCCGGTCAGGACCGTCTCCCTCGTCCCGTCCCTGACGGAGGCCGTGGCGCGCTCCGCACCCGGCGCACTGGCCGGTGCCACCGACTGGTGCACGCGTCCGGCCGGACTGGACGTCGTACGCGTCGGCGGCACGAAGAACCCGGACGTGGACCGGATCATCGGCCTCGCCCCGGATCTGGTGATCGCCAACGAGGAGGAGAACCGCGAGCCGGATCTGGCGGCGCTGCGCGCGGCGGGCCTGGAGGTCCTGGTGACGCAGGTGCGGACGCTGCCGGAGGCCTTCGGCGAGCTGGCCCGGGTGCTCGCGGCGTGCGGAGTGCGGGCGCGGCCCCGGTGGCTGGACGAGGCCGAGGCGGCCTGGGACGCCCCGCCCCCGCCCGCGGCGCCCCGCACGGCCGTGGTGCCGGTCTGGCGGCGGCCCTGGATGGTCCTGGGCCGGGACACCTTCGCGGGCGACGTGCTCTCCCGGCTGGGCGTGGGCCACTTGTACGCGACCCATCCCGAACGCTATCCGCGCGTCCCGCTCGAGGAGTTGCGCGCGGCGCGGCCGGACCTCGTCGTGCTCCC
Organism: Streptomyces sp. NPDC016640; assembly: GCF_043076215.1. Classification (NCBI taxonomy): domain Bacteria; kingdom Bacillati; phylum Actinomycetota; class Actinomycetes; order Kitasatosporales; family Streptomycetaceae; genus Streptomyces; species Streptomyces sp. NPDC016640. Next base: position 234,702 of record NZ_JBIBRG010000008.1, on the reverse strand, counting down.
CGACGAGCCGTACCGCTTCACCGCCGCCGACGGTCCCGAGGCCTTCGCCGGGCTGCCCTGCGCGCTGGTCAGCGGACGGCATCTGACCTGGTACGGACCGTCGCTGGCCGAGGCACCGGCGGTACTGGGCCGGGCGCTGCGAGCAGCGCGCCGCTGACCAGGCCGCGCACGGTGTGCCGTGCGGCGGTGCCCCAGGCGGCGACGAGGACGGCGTACAGGAGGAGCGTCAGCCCGTCGTAGAGGAGGAGCCCGGTGTGCCGGGCCAGGGCCGCGGCGCCGGTGACACAGGTGCCGACCGGGAAGGTGAACGACCACCAGCTCATCGAGAAGCGCATCCCGTGGCGGCGGGCCCGCACGACATGGGCGGTGGCGAGGCAGAACCACAGCAGCGCGAAGCCCGTCACGGGCACCCCGTACAGGACGGCGAGGAGGCCGAAGCCCTGGTCGTACGGCGCCGGTACGACACCGGGGGCGATGTCGGCGAACGCGCCGACGGCGGTGGTGGACTGGCCCAGCGGACCGAGCACCAGGAACAGCGTCGGGGTGAGCGCGAGGGGCAGGGGGCCGCCGGTGACCAGCCGGGCGAAGACCAGCGGCAGCATCAGCAGGGTCGCGAGCAGGCTGATCCCGAACAGCGTGAAGCAGGCGAGCAGCAGGGTCGCCCGGGGCTGCCCCGGCGGCAGGTGCGGCACCAGACGCGGCCCGAGGGCGGCGGACACCATGGGCGCGACCAGCGGCAGCAGCCACGTGGGCGTCGCCTGCTCCGGGGTGAGGCGGTGGCGCACGGCCATCAGGTACGGGACGGCCACGGCGGCCGCCAGCCCGACGGCCGTACCGGCGCCGAACAGCACGGCGTCCAGGGCGACGGCCGGACCGGTCCCGATCCAGTCCCGCCCGACGGTCAGGGCGCCGCCGCCGACGGCGAGCAGGGCCATCGACAGACAGCCGTAGAACGGGGCGACGGACGCGTCCAGCAGATGGGCGCGGGCCTGGTCGCGGTGGTGGGCCCAGTGCAGGACGCGGGCCGCGAGCAGGGCCACGAGGAGGACCAGGGACAGGGCCCAGACGGCGGCGAGGGCGGTGCGCAGGCCGGGTATGCGCACGGGGAGCGCGGTACCCGAGGCGGCCACGGCGGCGGTGCCCATGACGCAGGCGTACCAGTTGGGTCCGAGGTGACGGACGGGCGTGGCGCGCGGGGGTCGTACGGTGGTGATGACCATGGTCCCACGGTGGCGGTGGGGGAGGGCCGTCACCAGGGAGTTCCCTCCTATGGCCGCATAAGCTGGACTTATGAGCGCGACGGAGGAGCACGCCGGTGACCGGCCGGTGAGCACCGGGTCCCTGGCCCACCGGGTGCCGGATCTCGGGGCGCTGGAGCTGCTGCTGGCGGTGGCGCGGCTGGGGAGCCTGGGCGGCGCGGCGCGGGAGCTGGGCATCACCCAGCCCGCGGCGAGCAGCCGGATCCGGTCCATGGAACGCCGGCTCGGGGTGGCCCTGGTCGACCGCTCGCCGCGGGGATCACGGCTGACCGACGCGGGGGCGCTGGTCACCGACTGGGCGCGGCGGATCGTGGAGGCGGCGGAGGCCTTCGACGCGGGCGCGCAGGCGCTGCGGGACCGCCGGGACTCGCGGCTGCGGGTGGCGGCGAGCATGACGATCGCCGAGTACCTGCTGCCGGGGTGGCTGATCGCGCTGCGGGCGCAGCGGCCGGACACGGCGGTGTCGCTGCTCGCCGGGAACTCGGCGGCGGTGGCGGAGCGGCTGGTGTCCGGGGAGGCGGACGTGGGTTTCGTGGAGGGGCTGACGGTGCCGGCGGGGCTGGACTCCGCGGTGATCGCCCGCGACCGGCTGATCGTCGTGACGGCCCCGACGCATGCCTGGGCCCGCCGTCGCCGCCCGCTCGCCGCGGCGGAACTGGCGGCCACCGCGCTGATCCTGCGGGAGAAGGGCTCCGGGACCCGCCAGGTGCTGGACGCCGCCCTGGGCGGACTGGCCCGCCCGCTGATCGAGCTGTCCTCCACGACCGCGGTGAAGGCGGCGGTGGTCAGCGGCGCCGGACCGGCGGTCCTCAGCGAACTGGCGGTGGGCGAGGAACTGGCGATGCGCCGTCTGGTCCGCGTCCCCGTCGACGGCGTCGCCCTCGCCCGCGACCTCCGCGCGGTCTGGCCCACGGGGCACCGCCCCACGGGCCCGGCACGGGACCTGCTGGCCCTGACCCGCGCCTGAGGGCACCTGTCCCTGCCCGGCCCCGGCCCTGGTCCCGGCCCCCGGCCCGCGACCGAGGACACCCGTCCCGGCCCGTCCCGACCACGTCGGCCGGACCGCTCCGCCCGCCGGCCGACGGGCCGGACGGCCCGCCCACCGGACCGGCCGGGGCCGGGACGGCCCGTGCCGGGAGTGTGGCGGCCGGGGCGGGTGTCACGGGGCCGGCGCCGCCGCGGTGGTTCCCGGGTGGGCCGGCGCACGGGTGCGGGCCGTGGTGACCAGGGCGCGTGTCACCGTCAGGTCCTCGCCCATCTCCGGGTGCCACTGGACGCCCAGGACCCAGGGCGCCGACGGCAGTTCGATCGCCTCCACCGTGCCGTCCTCCGCGTGGGCGGACGGGACCAGGCCCTCGCCGAGGCGGTCCACGGCCTGGTGGTGGTAGGTCGGCACGGAGGCCTGCTCCGGGACCAGGGCGGCGTACCGGGTGCCCGGAACCGGCTTGACCGCGTGCCGGCCGAAGACGCCCGGGGTCCCGGCGTGCCCGTCGACGTGCTGGACGAGAGTGCCGCCCAGGGCGACGTTCAGCAACTGCATGCCACGGCAGATCCCGAGCAGCGGGATCCGCCGGTCCAGGGCCGCTTCGATCAGGGCGAGTTCCCAGGCGTCCCGCGCCCGGGCGGGCGGCCCGGTGCGCGGATCGGGCTCGGCACCGTAGCGGACGGGCTCCACGTCCGGACCGCCCGCGACGACCAGGCCGTCGAGCCGGGCCACGGCCGCCGGGGCGTGCTCCGGCGCGTCCGGCGGCAGCATCGCCGCCAGCCCGCCCGCCCGCTGCACCAGGCTCGGGTAGACGGCGGGCAGCAGCGCGGCGTCCATCTGCCACACGCCCCAGCGCACACCGGATTCCGCGTACGTACTGATGCCGATCAGCGGTCTGGGCGCCATGCCGGCAACACCTCGCTCTCCCTCGGTCAGTCCCGTGACAACTCCGCCTCGGCCGCCGCCAGCGCGGCGAACTCCTCCTCCGGCGCCTTCGCCACCAGGTGTTTGCGGCTGTGGAGACCGAAGTACGCCACGGCCACGATGTACACGGCCAGGGCGATGAACGCCGCCGTCACGTCCACCAGGAACGTCGCCGCCAGCGCCGCGCAGGCCAGCACCAGCGCCACCGAGGAGGTCAGCACGCCCCCCGGCGTACGGTACGGCCGAGGCAGCTCCGGCTCCCGGCGGCGCAGCACGATGTGGGAGAGGGACATCAGCGCGTACGAGATCGTCGCGCCGAAGACGGCGATGTTCAGCATGCGCGCGCCGTCGCCCGTCCCGGCGGCCAGGGCGAAGCCGATCGCGCCGGGCACGACCAGGCCGAGGTACGGCGCCCTGCGGCTGCTGGTGAGGGACAGGAACCTCGGCAGATAGCCCGCGCGGGACAGTGCGAACAACTGGCGCGAACCGGCGTAGATCAGCGAGAAGAACGAGGCGACCAGTCCCGCGAGGCCCGCGTAGTTCACCACCCGGCTCAGCGCCGTCGCCTCCCCGTCCGGCCGGAGCGCCTCCACCAGCGGGTTGCCCGCGTCCTGCACCGCGGCCGAGCCGCGCGCCCCGGCCGCCGCGAGGAAGGTCACCACCGCCAGCACCACCAGGATGGCCATGGACCAGCGGATCGCCCTCGGCAGGGTCCTGGCCGGTTCCCTGGTCTCCTCGGCGGCCAGCGGTACGCCCTCGACGCCCAGGAAGAACCACATGCCGAACGGGAACGCCGCCCAGATGCCCAGCAGCCCCATCGGCAGCCAGGAGTTCGCGCCGAACGCGGAGGGGTCCACCGGGATGTCGTCCAGCGACGAGGCGTCGAACCCGGGCAGCGCCCCCAGGGCGAAGACGATCAGCGCCGCCACCGCGATGCCGGTGACGACGAAACTGAAACGCAGCGCCTCGCCCACGCCCCAGAGGTGGATGCCGATGAAGATCACGAAGCAGGCCAGGTAGACCGGCCAGCCCGACTCCAGCCCGAACAGGCCCAGGGACTCGACGTAGTCGCCGATGAAGACGGAGATCGCGGCGGGCGCGAGGACGTACTCGATGAGGATCGCGGTGCCGGTGAGGAATCCGCCCCACGGCCCGAGCGCCCGGCGGGCGAAGCCGTAGCCGCCGCCGGCCGTGGGCAGGATCGAGGACAGCTCGGCGAGGGCGAAGACCATGCAGGTGTACATGGCGCCCATCAGCACCATGGCGATCGCCAGCCCGCCGAAGCCGCCCTCGGCCAGGCCGAAGTTCCAGCCCGAGTAGTCGCCGGAGACGACGTAGGCGACGCCCAGGCCGGTCAGCAGCAGCCAGCCGGCGCTGCCGCGGCGCAGCTTCCTGCGCTCGAGGTAGTCGTCCGCCGCACCGGCGGGTTCGTGGGACGCGGACGGAAGGCTCACGGGGCGACTCCCCAGGGGGCTGCGGCGAGGAAGGAGGCAATGGAACGGATGCAGACCTTTGTGGGCCCATACCTTCGCGGCGTGGACGCCGTGAGCGCAAGACCCGTGCGTCAAGCCGCAGTGAACCCTCCCCCGGTCCGAGGCGCGTCACGCCCTCACGACCTCACACCTGCGTGTCCGCCACGCCCGCGGCGTCATACCCCCGTGTCCGTGACGACCCGTGTCCGTGACGACCCGTGGCCGTCGCACCCTCACGCCAGGAACCCCCGCAGCAGCGCCGCCGTCCCCGCGCAGTGCTCGCGCATCACCTCCCGCGCCCCGTCCGCGTCGCCCTCCAGCACCGCTCCGACCAGCGCCACGTGCTGCCGCTGGGAGTGCTCCAGGTTGCGCACCAGCAGCGGGATGCAGTCCAGCAGCTCGTTCACCGTCGCCCGCACCGCCGCGTACTGCGCGGTCAGCGTCGGCGAGCCGCACAGTCCGGCCAGGGTGAGGTGGAAGAGCGTGTCCAGGCGCCGGTACTCGGCCAGCGGGGCGTCGTGCGTGCGGGCCAGCGCCTCGCGCAGCCGCGCCGCCCGCGCCTCCGTCAGCCCGTGCGCCGCGCACAGGCCCGCCGCGCCCACCTCCAGCACCTCCCGGAAGCGCAGCACGTCCTCGATGTCGGTCTCCGCGATCCGCCGCCGCAGCTCCGCCTCGCCGGTGTCCGTCGGCCGGGGCAGCACGAAGGTGCCGCCGTACCGGCCGCGCCGCGACTCCACGAGCCCCTGGTCGTGGAGCACCCTCAGCACCTCGCGCAGCGTCACCCGGCTGATCCCGAGCCGCTCCGCCAGCTCCCGCTCGGCCGGCAGCCGCTCCCCGCCCGCCACCAGGCCGAGGCGCACCACCTGGAGGATCTGCTCCAGCGCCTCCTCGAAGCCGTTGCCCGCGCGGACCGGCCGCAGCACCGGCGCCAGGCGGTCCCCGACCCCGCCGGCCGCTTCCTGTGGCATCTGGCCGTGCCCCCTTCCCAAGCAATGGTCCTCGGCAATACCTTATGGCTCCCGGCTGACCGAAGAAGCCCGAGGAGGCTCTCCCGTGGCAGAGCGCACACCCCCGCTCGGTGTCGAGGAGCTGCACGCCCTCGTCGCGGGCGGTGAGATCGACACCGTCGTCCTGGCCTTCCCCGACATGCAGGGACGGCTCCAGGGCAAGCGGTTCGCCGCGCGTTTCTTCCTCGACGAGGTGCTCCGGCACGGCACCGAGGGCTGCGACTACCTGCTCGCCGTCGACGCCGACATGAACACCGTCGACGGCTACGCCATGTCCTCCTGGGAGCGCGGTTACGGCGACTTCGCCATGCACCCCGACCTCGCCACACTGCGCCGCGTGCCGTGGAACGAGGGCACCGCCATGGTGATCGCCGACCTCGCCCGGGACGACGGCTCCCCGGTCGTCGCCGCCCCCCGCCAGATCCTGCGCCGCCAGCTGGAGCGCCTCGCCGCACTCGGCCTCACCGCCCAGGTCGGCACGGAGCTGGAGTTCATCGTCTTCAAGGACACCTACGAACAGGCCTGGGACGCGAACTACCGCGGCCTCACCCCGGCCAACCAGTACAACATCGACTACTCCGTGCTCGGCACCGGACGCGTCGAGCCCCTGCTGCGCCGCATCCGCAACGAGATGGCCGGCGCCGGACTCACCGTCGAGTCCGCCAAGGGCGAGTGCAACCCCGGCCAGCACGAGATCGTCTTCCGCTACGACGAGGCCCTGGTCACCTGCGACCAGCACGCGATCTACAAGACCGGCGCCAAGGAGATCGCCGCCCAGGAGGGCGTCTCGATCACCTTCATGGCCAAGTACAACGAGCGTGAGGGCAACTCCTGCCACATCCACCTCTCCCTCGCCGACGCCGGCGGCGACAACGCCATGGCGGGCCCGGACCGGGACCCGGGCGGCATGTCCGAGGTGATGCGGCACTTCCTCGCCGGGCAGCTCGCCGCGCTCCGCGAGTTCTCCCTGCTCTACGCCCCGCACATCAACTCCTACAAGCGGTTCCAGCCCGGCTCCTTCGCCCCGACCGCCGTCGCCTGGGGCCACGACAACCGCACCTGCGCCCTGCGCGTGGTCGGCCACGGCCGCTCCCTGCGCTTCGAGAACCGGCTCCCGGGCGGCGACGCCAACCCGTATCTCGCCGTGGCGGGCATGGTCGCCGCCGGCCTGTACGGCGTCGAGCGGAAGCTGGAGCTGCCCGAGCCCTGCGCCGGCAACGCCTACGCCGCCGGCTTCGAGCACGTCCCCACCACCCTGCGCGAGGCCGCCGAGCTCTGGCAGGACAGCGCGATCGCCCGGGCAGCCTTCGGCGACGACGTCGTCGCGCACTACCGCAACATGGCGCGCGTCGAGACCGACGCCTTCGACGCCGCGGTCACCGACTGGGAGCTGCGCCGCTCCTTCGAACGCATGTGAGGCCCTCCGTGTCCGACCGGTCCACCGAACTCCAGGTCAGCAACCCCGCGACCGAGGAGGTGATCGCCACCGTCCCGGCCGCGTCCCCCGCGGACGTCGACGCCGCCGTCGTACGCGCCACCCGCGCGCAGACCGCCTGGGCCGCCCTCGCCCCCGGCGACCGGGCCCGGCTGCTGCGCCGGTTCGCCGTCACCGTCGACGAGCACACCGAGGAACTGGCCCGCCTGGAGGTCCGCGAGGCCGGCCACACCATCGGCAACGCCCGCTGGGAGGCGGGCAACGTCCGCGACCTGCTCGACTACGCGGCCGGGGGAGTGGAACGCCTCACCGGCCGGCAGATCCCGGTCCCCGGAGGAGTGAACGTCACCTTCCTCGAACCGCTCGGCGTCGTCGGCGTGATCGCCCCCTGGAACTTCCCGATGCCCATCGCGGCCTGGGGCACCGCACCCGCCCTCGCCGCCGGCAACGCGGTGCTCCTCAAACCCGCCGAGACCACGCCCCTCACCGCCCTGCGCCTGGCCGAACTCGCCCTGGAGGCAGGGCTCCCCGAGCACCTGTTCCAGGTGCTCCCCGGACACGGCCCCGTCGCCGGCAACGCACTCGTGGAGCACCCCGGGGTCGCCAAGATCGTGTTCACCGGGTCCACCGCCGTGGGCCGACGGGTGTGGGCCAAGGGCGCGGCGCACCTCAAGCGCGTCACCCTCGAACTCGGCGGCAAGAGCCCCAACATCGTCTTCGCCGACGCCGACCTGGAGACCGCCGCGGCCGCCGCCCCCATGTCCTTCCTCGACAACGCCGGACAGGACTGCTGCGCCCGCACCCGCATCCTCGTCCAGCGCTCCGTGCACGACCGCTTCCTGGAACTGCTCGCGCCGGCGATCGACTCCGTCCGGGTCGGCGACCCGGCCGACGAGACGGTCCGGATGGGCCCGCTGATCTCCCGCACCCAGCTGGACCGTGTCCGCTCCTACGTCCCCGACGGCCTCGACGGCATCCGCGGCAAGGCCCCCGAGGGCCCCGGCCACTGGTTCCCGCCCACCGTCCTCACCGGCGTCGACCCCGCCGCGCGCGTGGCCGTCGAGGAGGTCTTCGGCCCCGTCGCCGTCGTCCTCCCCTTCGACGACGAGGCCGACGCCGTACGCCTGGCCAACGCCACCGACTACGGCCTGTCCGGCTCCGTCTGGACCCGGGACGCCGGCCGCGCCCTGCGCGTCTCCCAGGCGGTCCGCGCGGGCAACCTGTCCGTCAACTCCCACTCCAGCGTCCGCTACTGGACCCCCTTCGGCGGGTTCAAGCAGTCCGGCGTGGGCCGCGAACTCGGCCCGGACGCGCTCGCCGCCTTCACCGAGACCAAGAACGTCTTCATCAGCACGGAGGCCTGACCGCTCATGAGCGAAGAGAACATCTGCCGCCGCCTGACCGGCCGCACCGCCGTCGTCACCGGCGCGGGCAGCGGCATCGGCCTGGCCACCGCCCGACGGCTCGCCTCCGAGGGCGCGCACGTGGTCTGCGGCGACGTGGACGAGGCACGCGGCAAGGCGGCCGCCGAGGAGACCGGCGGCATCTTCGCCGACGTCGACGTCACCGACCCCGAGCAGGTCGAGGCCCTGTTCCGGACCGCCTACGACACCTACGGCAGCGTCGACATCGCCTTCAACAACGCCGGTATCTCCCCACCCGACGACGACTCCATCCTGGAGACCGGCCTGGAGGCCTGGAAGCGCGTCCAGGAGGTCAACCTCACCTCCGTCTACCTGTGCTGCAAGGCCGCCATCCCCTACATGCGGCGCCAGGGCAAGGGCTCCATCATCAACACCGCGTCCTTCGTGGCGCGGATGGGAGCGGCCACCAGCCAGATCTCGTACACCGCCTCCAAGGGCGGCGTCCTCGCCATGTCCCGGGAACTCGGCGTGCAGTTCGCCCGCGAGGGCATCCGCGTCAACGCCCTGTGCCCGGGCCCGGTCAACACCCCGCTCCTCCGGGAGCTGTTCGCCAAGGACCCCGAGCGCGCGGCCCGCCGCCTGGTGCACATCCCGCTCGGCCGGTTCGCCGAGGCCGAGGAGATCGCCGCCGCCGTCGCCTTCCTGGCCAGCGACGACTCCTCCTTCGTCAACGCCACCGACTTCCTGGTGGACGGCGGAATCTCGGGGGCGTACGTCACACCGCTGTAGCGCTCGTCCTACAGTGCCGGGATGAGCATGACGCCCCCGCCCGGCTGGTACCCCGACCCGCACGCCCCGCACCTGGAACGCTGGTGGGACGGCACGGCCTGGACCGAGCACCGCCGCACCCCGGACGTCCCCACCGCGGCGCTGCACCCCTCCCCGGACGGCGGCGCGGGAACCGGCCGCGCCCGGGCGGTCGCGCTCACCACGGCGGGGGCGGTGCTCGTCGCCGCGATCGTCACCGGCGCGGTGTTCCTCGCCGGTGACGACGGGGACCCGCAGGCGCGTACCGGCCCGACGGCCACCGCCTCGGCCCCCGCACCGGAGACCGGGCCGCCGTCGCCCTCGCCGTCCTCCGCCGGGGACCCGGACACGGTCGAGGACCAGCTCAACGGGATCACCTTCCCGCTCCTCGACGGCTGGGTCCGGCCCGAGCACGTGGCCGAGGACGACGTCGTCATGACCACCGAGGGCACGTACGACTGCCCCGGCGAGGGCACCGTCTGCCGCCACGGCCTGGTCATCTCCCGCACGGTGTCCGCCGGGGAGGGGAAGACGCCCCGGGTGCTCGCCGAGGAGGACATCCCGGACGCGGCCGACGAGGCCTTCGACGAGGACCCCGTCGGCGACCGCCCCTACGGCGGCGTCGAGTCCCACGAGGTGGTGGGGTCCGGCACGGTCGCCGTGGCGGGCCGTGCCGGGTACTTCGTGCGCTGGCGCGTGACCACCGCCGAGGGCCCCGGCGGGTACGTGCAGTCGACGGTCTTCCCGTCCAGCGTCGGGACCGAGTCCCCGGTCGTCGTCCGCTACGTCTTCGACGCCGGCGAGGACGGTCCGCCCCTGGCCGACATGGACCGCATCACCGAGGGCATCCGCTCGGTCGCCGACGCGGCCTCCGGCGGTGGCGTCGGCAGCGGCATCGGCCCCACCGACCGACCCCGGCCGACGCGGCCCTAGAGGAAAGCGCGGCCCTCGCCGCGGTACGTCGGCACCGTCCCCGTCACCGAGTCGCCCTCGACCAGGTGCAGCGCGTCGAACCGCTCGCACAGCTCGCCCGCCTTGGCGTGCCGGAACCACACCTTGTCGCCGATCAGCAGATCGTCGGCGGGCGGGCCCAGCAACGGCGTCTGCACCTCGCCGGCCCCCTCCTGCGCGTCGTAGCGCAGCCCTTCGGGCAGATACGGCACCGGCAGCCGGTCCGCGCCGGGGGCGCCGGAGGCCGGATACCCGCCGCCCAGCACCGTCACCACGCCGACCCCCGGCCGCCGCACCACCGGCAGGGCGAACAGGGCCGACGGACGCCCGCTGAACGACGTGTAGTTGTCGAACAATCGCGGCACGAACAGCCCCGACCCGGCCGCTATCTCGGTGACCGCGTCCTCCGCCGCCGTGTGCTGCACACTGCCCGTGCCGCCGCCGTTGACGAACTCCAGATCCGGCACGACCTCCCGTACCGCCCGCACCGCCGCGGCCCGCCGCCCGGCGAGTTCACGGCGTGCGGCGGCCTGCATCAGCCGCACCGCGCGGGACCGCAGCGGCCGCCCGGCCACCGCGTCGCCGACCCCGGCCACATGACCCTCGTACGCCATGATCCCCACGACCCTGAACCCGGGACGCCGGGTCACCGCGCGCGCCAGGTCGGCGATCTGCGCGGGGGAGTGCAGCGGGGAGCGCCGGGCCCCCACCCGCACCCGCCCGCCGAACAGCTTCAGGGAGGTGTCCAACTCCAGGCAGACCCGCACCACTTCGCCGCCGCCCGCGCGTGCGGCGTCGATCAGGTCGAGCTGCGCCGGATCGTCGACCAGCACGGTGACGGCGGCGGCGAGCCCGGGGTCGGCGGCGAGTTCGGCGTAACCGGCGCGGTCGGCGGAGGGATAGGCCAGCAGCACGTCGTCGAAACCGGAGCGGGCCAGCCACAGGGACTCGGCGAGGGTGAACGACATGATGCCCGCGAAACCCTCACGGGCCAGGGCCCGTTCGAGCAGCGCGCGGCAGCGCACGGACTTGCTGGCGATCCGGACCGGCTTGCCGCCCGCCCGGCGGACGAGGTCGTCCGCGTTGGCGTCGAAGGCATCCAGGTCCACGAGGGCGAGCGGGGCGTCGAACTGGGCGGCGGCCCGGTCGTACCGGGCCCGGTCGGCTGAGCGCGCAGTCATGGGCGCAGCCTGCCAGACGGGATTACCGCAGGGTAGGGGGATGTTCCGGGCAGATGCCGCGGCCCTGCGGACCGGTTCCCGTTCGGGCCCGGCCACGCCGTAGAGTGACGCGCACGCACGGCGGAACGGGCCGGCCCGGAGGTCCGGGCGGGGTGACGCGCCGTCCGTGCGGGTATCTGTGCCCGGGACGAGTCCGTGCCGGGCCTCTGGCAGGAGACCACCGGCCCGCGGAAGAGGGACGGCCCGGGCACGAGGAAACGGGGGGTGCATGAGCACGGAAGCGCGTCGCGCCTCCCTCCCCCCGCGTCCCACCGTCCCCCCGCGCCCCGCACACCCGCCGGTCCCCCACGGCCCCGGCACACCCGAGGCGGACCGCCGCGAGCCGGCCCCCCGCGCCACGCCCCGGGGGCTGACGACGTCCGGCTCCGGCAACCTCGACACCCGCGAGCCCGTCCACCCCCCGTCCGACCCGTCGAACGGCGGGGGCACGGCGCGTTCGTCCGGCTCCGGCGCGTTCGACGCGCGCTGGCCGGCGGCTCCACCGCACGGGGGCGCGGACCGTGCGGCCGCCGGGGCGGACGGCCGCACCCGCGGCCTGACCTCGGGCGGCCCGGGCATGTTCGACGTGCGTGAGCCGGCGGACCCGCCGGCCGGGGAACGCAACGCTGCCGCCCCGGCGGGGACCGGCGCTCCCGCCGGCCCCGCAGCGCCCCGGCCGCGTGTCCCCGGTGGCGGTGCCGGCGCGCCGGCACCCCCGCCCCCGCGTGCCTCCGCCCGCTTCCCCGACGCGCCGCCGGCCCCCGGCCGGGGCACGCCGGCCCGGGACGCCCGGCCCGCCGTCCCGCCCCGGCCCACCCACCGGCCCGCCGCACGCGGCGCGGGCGCCCCCGCCGGCCCCTCCCGCACCGCCGGGACCCCGTCGGAGACCACCACCCGCCTGCGGACCGTCCCCGCCGACCCGGCCGCCCGGCCGCCCGGCACGTCCCCGCGGCCGCCCTTCCCGCCCCGGCCCGCCCCCGACGCGCGGGCGGGCCACGGGGAGGCGCGCCGTTCCGGGGCCGGCCCGGCGCACGCGCCCGACGGTGCCCCCGACCCCGTGCTCTCCTGGAGCGCGCCCATGACGCCGGGCCGCACCCCCAGGACCGCGCCCCGGCCGGTCGTCTCCTTCGGCGAGCCGGAGGGGTACGACGCGGACGCACGGCCGCGTCCGCTCGGGCGGCGGAACCGCTCACAGGTCCTCGCGGCCGCCCTCTGCCTCGTACTCGGCACGGGACTCATCGGCGGTGCCGTGGCCGGCAGCTGGCTCGCCGGGGACCCCGGCGGCTCCCGCGACCGCGGCGGTTTCGCCGCCGCCGGGGACCTCTGGCACAACGTCCCCGTCGACCAGCTCTTCCCGCCCACCGTGGAGGGCAGGGGCGCGGGACCCGGGGACTCCGACCGGTTCTGGACGCGCATCGCCGTGGCCCCCGACAGCGGCTGCGAGGCCGCCTTCGACGCCCTGCTCGGCGAGGTCCTCGCCCCCGTCGGCTGCGAGCGTCTGCTGCGCGCCACCTACACCGACGCCACCCAGAGCCATGTCACCACCGTCGGCCTGCTGTTCACCAGGGCCGACGCCGCCGCCACGGCCTCCCTCGCCCGCCGTTTCGACACCGAACGCCTGGACCGGCGTACCGATCTCATGCCGCTGCCGTATGCCGCGAAGGGCACCGCCGCCGCGGCCTTCGGCACCCGGCAGCGCGCCTCCTGGGCGATCTCCGTCCTCAAGGACGCGCCCGTCGTCGTCTACACCGTCTCCGGGTGGGCCGACGGCCGTGCCGTGGACACCCCGCAACCCGCCGATGACGCCATGGAGTCCGGAGCCACCACCGCCGTCGCCCAGGCGGGCCTGGGCCACGAGGCACGGGGCCTCGCCGACCGCGTCGAACGCGGCCTGCGCAAGAGGGCGGGCACCGCCACGGAGCATCCCTCGTGACGCGGCCCCGCACCGGACGGCGTCCCGCCGCGGTCCTCGCCGTCCTCCTCTCCACCACACTCGTGCTCCTGCCCGCCACCACCGCGCACGCCGACGGCATCCGCGCCCGCCAGTGGTCCCTGGAGGCCATGCACACCGACGCGGCCTGGCTGACCACGAAGGGCGAGGGCGTCACCGTCGCCGTCCTGGACACCGGGGTCGAGGCCGACCACCCCGACCTCGACGGCAACGTCCTCCCCGGCAAGGACCTGGTCGGCTTCGGCGCGGGCGAGGGCGACCGCGCCTGGGCCCGGCACGGCACCGCCATGGCCGGGATCATCGCCGGCCACGGGCACGGCCCCGGCAACGCCGACGGCGTCATGGGCATCGCCCCCGAGGCCGAGATCCTCCCCGTCCGCGTGATCCTGGAGGACGGGGACCCCTCCCGCGCCAAGGCCCGCAGCACCCGCGGCAACGCCCTCGCCGACGGCATCCGCTGGGCGGCCGACAACGGCGCCGACGTCATCAACCTCTCCCTCGGCGACGACTCCGCCTCCGCCCACCCCGAACCGGGTGAGGACGAGGCCATCCAGTACGCCCTGCGCAAGGGCGTGGTCGTCGTCGCCTCCGCGGGGAACGGCGGCGAGAAGGGCGACCACGTCTCCTACCCGGCCGCCTACCCGGGCGTCATCGCGGTGACCGCCGTCGACCGCTACGGCACCCGCGCCCCGTTCTCCACCCGCCGCTGGTACGCCACGGTCAGCGCCCCCGGCGTCGACGTGATCATCGCCGATCCCGACCACAGGTACTACGAGGGCTGGGGCACCAGCGCCGCCGCCGCGTTCGTCTCCGGTGCCGTCGCCCTGGTCAGGGCGGCACACCCGGGCCTGACCCCGGCCCAGGTCAAGCGGCTGCTGCAGGACACCGCCCGCAACGCCCCCACCGGTGGCCGCGACGACTCGCGCGGCTTCGGCTTCATCGACCCGGCCGCCGCGATCGAGGCCGCGGGCCGGCTGGAGCCGCAGGGCCTGAAGTCGGCGGCCCACGGCGACCGGTACTTCGGGCCGGGCCCGGACAGCGCCGGGTCCGGCGACGGCACCGCCGACTGGGCGGCCCCCCTCGCGGGCGGCGCCGGCGGTGTGCTGCTGGTGGCCGCGGTGGTCCTGTGGCGCGGCCGCCGCACGGACCGCGAGGACTTCTAGCGGCCCGCGGGACGACCGGCGCCCCCGCCGAACGCCGACCGTGCCGCCCCCGCCGCCGCCTCCACCAGCGCGACGCCCGCCGCCTTCGTCGCGTTGCCGTCGGACAGCACCGACACCAGACACTCGCGCCCGCCGGCCGTGACGCGCCCCACGCTGTGCACGACCCACAGCCCCGTCGCGTCGCGCGGCAGCCAGCCGTTCTTCACGGCCCACGCCGTGCCCGCGTCCGCCACGGCCGGCACCCCCCACGCCTGATCCGGCACGACCCGCTCCATCAGCTCCCGGACCAACGCCCGCGAGTCCCCGTCCAGTTGCGGGCCCCCGCCGAACACCTGCCGCAGCAGCACCAGCCGGTCCAGCGCCGTGGTGCGGGTCAGACCCCACAGCGTGCCGTCGCCGCCCCGGGTCCGCGTCAGCCCGAAGCGGGCGTTCGCGGCGTCGAGGCCGGCCGCCCGGCCGATCCCGTCCCACAGGGCCGACGCCGCGCCGTTGTCGCTGTGCTCGATCATCGCGGCCGCGTACGACCGCTCCGCCCCGGTGAGCTCCCGCCCCGCGTCCTGCGCCCGGAGCAGCAGCGCCGCCAGGATGTCGACCTTGACGACGCTCGCGGTGACGAACTCACCGTCGCCGTGGCAGACCGTCCGCCCGGAGCCGAGGTCCAGCACCGCCACGGACACCCTCGCCCCGTCCGCCGCCCGCCCCGCCCACCCCATCCGTGCCCCTCTCCGTCCAAACCGCGGCCCCGGCCGCCCGCCTCCCGCCGCCGGGCGTGTCACCACCGGCCGCTAAGGTCGGTGACGTGGCGAACAAGAACATTCCCGACTCCGCCTTCCGGGACGACGACGGCTCCGCCGACCCCCGGGTCAGTGCCGCCCTCGCCGCCTGGGCCGAGGACGGCTCCGCCGTCGGCCCCGTCCTGGAGGCGCTCAAGGACGCCCGGCTGCTCGTCCCCGTGGTGGCCGTGCTCGGCGAGACCGAGGAGGACGAGAACGGGCTGCGCCGGGAGAAGACCAGCGACATGGCCGTTCCCACCCTCAAAGCGGGAGGCCGCACCGCGCTGCCGGCCTTCACCTCCACCGACTCGCTCGCCCGCTGGGACCCGGCGGCCCGGCCCGTCGCCGTACCGCTGCACCAGGCCCTGCGGGCCGCCGCGCACGAGAAGGCGGACACGGTCGTCCTGGACCTGGCCGGTCCCGTCCCGTTCGAACTGACCGGCCCCGCACTGCTCGCGCTCGCCGAGGGCCGCACGAGCACCGACCCGCTCGCCGACCCGGCCGTCGTCGAGGCCGTGCGGGCCGCGGTGGCCGCCGAACCCGCCGTGCTGCGCGCCCACCTCGGGCCCGGGGAGGCCGACGGCACCCTCGCCCTCGTCCTCGACCCGGCCGTCCCGGCCGCCGAGGCCGCCCGAGCGGTGGCCCGGCGGCTCGCCGCCGACGAAACACTGAGGGCCCGCCTGGTGCGCGGCCTGGACCTGGCGGTCCTGCCGGCCCGGGCCACGCCACCTGGCGAGCCGCTGTACGTGCGTACTCCCTGAGAGCCCCGGCCCCGCGAGCCGGTGCGGACGGCGCCGACAGGGTCCGGTCCCGGCCCGCGCGTCGATTCCCCGCTACCCGGCCCGAACGACAGGCCTCAGCCGTAGACCGGGCCCGTGTACTTCTCGCCCGGGCCCTGGCCCGGCTCGTCCGGGACCAGGGAGGCCTCGCGGAACGCCAGCTGGAGCGACTTCAGGCCGTCGCGCAGCGGCGCCGCGTGGAACGAGCTGATCTCGGTCGCGGAGGCGTCCAGCAGACCGGCCAGCGCGTGCACCAGCTTGCGGGCCTCGTCCAGGTCCTTGAACGTGTCGCCCTCCTCGGTCAGACCGAGCTTCACGGCGGCGGCGCTCATCAGATTGACGGCGACCGTCACGATCACCTCGACGGCCGGGACCTCGGCGATGTCGCGGGCCATGGCGTCGAAGTCGGGGCCGCCGGGGGTCCCGGGGGTGTCCGAGGGGGAGGTCTCACTCATGCCCCACACGATAGGGGCAGTCCGGCACCCCCTTGACGCCAGGAGGCGGGAGACGCCCGGTTAGCGCGCCTCCCCGGGAGCTGCTAACCTTGTGTAACGACCGGTCGGACCCGTATGCCTCGCGGCCCGCGAGCCCGACCCACAAGTGGAGGCTTCGAACTCCCACCTGACCGCCCCCGGGGCGGCGGGTCACCGGTCAGGCGGTCCCGTCCCCGTGACGGCGATCCGCCCGATAGCGCGCCCCGCGTTCACTGTGGTGGTGCTCCGGTAGTTCGAGGAGCCCCGCCTGTGATCGTCCGGGGCATTTTTCTTGCTTCGGCGCGGTTAGGTCTAACGAATACAGACGTTACGCGGCTGTCCGCCAGACCGTCGCGTGGTGCTACCGAGGAGGATCCATCAGCGCCGAGCCCCGCATCAACGACCGGATTCGCGTTCCAGAGGTGCGACTTGTCGGTCCCAGTGGCGAGCAGGTGGGCATCGTCCCCCTGGCCAAGGCACTGGAGCTTGCGCAGGAGTACGACCTGGACCTGGTCGAGGTGGCGGCGACCGCCCGTCCGCCTGTGTGCAAGCTCATGGACTACGGGAAGTTCAAGTACGAGTCGGCCATGAAGGCCCGTGAGGCGCGCAAGAACCAGGCGCACACGGTCATCAAGGAGATGAAGCTCCGGCCGAAGATCGACCCGCACGACTACGACACCAAGAAGGGTCACGTCGTCCGGTTCCTCAAGCAGGGCGACAAGGTCAAGATCACGATCATGTTCCGTGGTCGCGAGCAGTCCCGGCCGGAGCTCGGCTACCGACTGCTGCAGCGGCTCGCGGAGGACGTCCAGGACCTCGGGTTCGTCGAGTCGAACCCGAAGCAGGACGGCCGCAACATGATCATGGTCCTCGGTCCGCACAAGAAGAAGACCGAGGCGATGGCCGAGGCTCGCCAGGCGCAGGAGGCCCGCAAGGCGGAGGCGAAGGCCAACCCCGGCCGTTCGATGAACGCCGCGGACCCCGACGCCGCGAACGCCGCGAACGCCGAGGCTCCCGACGCAGCGAACGCCGAGGCTCCGGCCGAGGCATCCGCCGAGGCGTGACCCCGGGGGACGCCAGTCCCCAGGACGTAACCGATACAAGTACGACGCTCCACCGTGCCCGGTTTCACGACCGGGCACCGGAGCGCCACCGACGAGGAGAGAACGGCGCTATGCCGAAGAACAAGTCGCACAGCGGTGCCAGCAAGCGCTTCAAGATCACCGGCTCCGGCAAGGTGCTCCGTGAGCGCGCCGGCAAGCGCCACCTGCTCGAGCACAAGTCCTCCCGCGTGACGCGTCGCCTCACCGGCAACGCCGAGATGGCCCCGGGCGACGCCGCGAAGATCAAGAAGCTTCTCGGCAAGTGACGCCCCGGCGCGCGAGCGCCGCCAGCACGTCAGACCGGGACCCAATCGATTTCGGGCCGTGTGGGCACAACCACGGCCCCGCTACAAGGAGTTAACAAGTGGCACGCGTCAAGCGGGCAGTCAACGCCCACAAGAAGCGCCGGGCGATCCTCGAGCAGGCCTCCGGCTACCGCGGGCAGCGCTCGCGCCTGTACCGCAAGGCCAAGGAGCAGGTCACCCACTCGCTGGTCTACAACTACAACGACCGCAAGAAGCGCAAGGGCGACTTCCGGCAGTTGTGGATCCAGCGCATCAACGCCGCTGCCCGCGCCAACGGCATCACGTACAACCGGTTCATCCAGGGTCTGAAGGCCGCGAACGTCGAGGTCGACCGCAAGATCCTGGCCGAGCTGGCCGTCAACGACGCCACCGCCTTCGCCGCGCTCGTCGAGGTGGCCCAGAAGGCGCTCCCGGCGGACGTGAACGCGCCCAAGGCCGCGTGATCACCGCGTCGGCCTGAAGCCGACGCGACCGAAGGACCCGCAGGCTCACGGCTTGCGGGTCCTGCTGTTGCACGGCGACGCGTGTGGCTGCGGGTGCGTCGCGGCCGGCCGGGCCCACGCGGCGGAGCCGCGTGCCGGCACAGCCCCGGGACGCCGCGGTCCCGTCGTCCGAACGTGCAGCGTGTCCGAGATTTCCGAAGGTGAAGAGAAGATGCCCCCCCTCGGCCCCGAGCTGATCTCCCCCCGCTCCCCCCGCGTCGCCGCCGCACGGCGGCTCGCCAAGCGGAACTTCCGGGGGAAGGACCGGCTGTTCCTCGCCGAGGGGCCGCAGGCCGTGCGGGAGGCCGCCGCGCACCGGACCGGCGACACCGCCACGCTCGCCGAACTGTTCGCCACACCGGAGGCCGCCGACCGGTACGCCGACGTCATCGGCGGGGCCCGGGACGCCGGCGTCCGCGTCCACCTGGCCTCCGAGCAGGTCATCGCCGACATCTCCACCACCGTCACCCCCCAGGGGCTCGTCGGGGTGTGCCGGTTCCTGGACACGCCCTTCGAACAGATCCTCGCCGCCGGCCCCCGCCTGGTCGCGGTCCTCGCACACGTACGCGACCCGGGGAACGCCGGCACCGTGCTCCGGTGCGCCGACGCCGCCGGGGCCGACGCCGTCGTCCTCACCGACGCCTCCGTCGACCTGTACAACCCCAAGGCCGTACGCGCCTCCGTCGGCTCCCTGTTCCACCTCCCCGTCGCCGTGGGCGTCCCCGTCGAAGACGCCGTGACGGGCCTGCGGGGCGCGGGCGTGCGGCTGCTCGCCGCGGACGGCGCCGGTGACCGGGACCTCGACGAGGAGCTCGACAAGGGCACCATGGGCGGACCGACGGCATGGGTGTTCGGCAACGAGGCCTGGGGACTTCCCGAGGAGACCCGCGCGCTCACGGACGCCGTCGTACGCGTCCCGATCCACGGGAAGGCGGAGAGCCTGAACCTGGCCACCGCCGCCGCCGTATGTCTGTACGCGTCGGCACGCGCACAGCGCGCCGTGCGAGGGTGCCGCTCCGTCACCGAAGACTAGTAGGCTGACCGGCTCGGGGACCCTCCCCCAAGCTCTCGGCCGGTCTCGAGCACGGGGCGCCCCGAGGAGGTTGTGAGAGGTGGGGTACGGGGATGAGCGTCGGCACGAGCAGCGCACCGGGAGCACGGCGGGTGGCGCGCCCGCCCGCGCCCCGGCCCGGTGATCTCGCCGAACTCGGCATCGACCCCGACCAGCTGCCCGACGGGCTCGTCGTCGCCGACGAGCACGGGCGGGTGATCTGCTTCAACGCCGCGGCCGCACGCATCACCGCCGTCCCCGCCGAGCAGGCCCTCGGACAGCGGCTCGAGACGGCCCTGCCGTTAGAGGACCTGGAGGGCCGCCGCTGGTGGCAGCTCACCGACCCCTACGGCGGCCTCGCCATCCGGGTGGGCCAGCCCGAACGCAATCTGCTCCTGCCCGGCGGACGCGAGGTGCTGGCCTCCGCGCGCTACGTCCGCACCCGGCCCACCGGACCGGTCCGCCGGGTCGTCGTCACCCTGCGCGACACCGAGGCCCGGCGCCGCACCGAGCGCAGCCACGCCGAGCTGATCGCCACCGTCGCCCACGAACTGCGCTCCCCGCTCACCTCCGTCAAGGGCTTCACCGCCACCCTGCTCGCCAAGTGGGAACGGTTCACCGACGACCAGAAGCGGCTGATGCTGGAGACCGTCGACGCCGACGCCGACCGCGTCACCCGGCTCATCGCCGAGCTGCTCGACATATCCCGCATCGACTCCGGACGCCTGGAGGTGCGCCGCCAGCCCGTCGACATCGGCGCCGCCGTCGGACGGCACATCCAGGCCTACGTCGCCGCCGGACAGCGGGCCGACCGGTTCCTGCTGCGGGTGCAGCACCCGCTGCCCGATCTCTGGGCCGACCCCGACAAGGTCGACCAGGTGCTGAGCAACCTGCTGGAAAATGCGGTGCGGCACGGCGAGGGAACCGTCACCATCGACATCACGCCCTCGGCGTCCCCCCGCGAACGGGACGGCGCCGAGACCGCCGACAACGCGGCCACGTCGGTCACCGTGAGCGACGAGGGGCCCGGCATCCCGGAGGAATCCATGAACCGCGTCTTCACCCGCTTCTGGCGGGGCAGCAAGCGCGGCGGGACCGGCCTCGGCCTGTACATCGTCAAGGGCATCGTCGAGGCCCACGGCGGCACCATCACGGTCGGACGCGCCCCCGGCGGTGGCGCCCAGTTCCGATTTACGTTGCCCGTGGCGGCACCGGCGTACCTCACCTGAGACGCCCGGGGCCCCCACGGGCGAGTTCACGTTCCCTCACCCCGTTAGACTCGGCCTCTGGCACCTTTGCGTCCCGAGGGCGAACAACACGACGACGACGCGACGACGAACGACGCGACGACGAACGCTTCGTCCACGAGTCGATGACGGGGACCATCAGCCAGCCAACCGGAAGCACGGGAAGAGATGTCGGCACCGAATAAGTCGTACGACCCTGTCGAGGTCGAGGCGTTGAAACCGGAAGCGATCGAGCGCATGCGGGACGAGGCGCTCGCCGCCTTCGCCGCCGCGGACTCCCTCGACGCGCTCCAGGAGGCGAAGGTCGCCCACACCGGCGGCACCTCCCCGCTGGCACTGGCCAACCGCGAGATCGGTGCCCTGCCGCCGCACGCCAAGGCCGACGCCGGCAAGCGGGTGGGCCAGGCACGCGGTGCCGTCAACAAGGGCCTCGCCGCCCGCCAGGCCGAACTGGAGGCCGAGCGCGACGCGCGCGTCCTGGTCGAGGAGGCCGTGGACGTCTCGCTGCCCCACGACCGCGTGCCGGCCGGCGCCCGCCACCCGCTCACCACGCTCTCCGAGCGCATCGAGGACATCTTCGTGGCCATGGGCTACGAGGTGGCCGAGGGCCCCGAGGCCGAGGCCGAGTGGTTCAACTTCGACGCCCTCAACATCGGCCCGGACCACCCGGCCCGCGGCGAGGCCGACACCTTCTTCGTGCGGGGCCCCGAAGGCGGCACCGAGTCCGGCGTCGTGCTGCGCACCCACACCTCGCCCGTGCAGGTCCGCTCCCTGCTCGGCCGCGAGCTGCCGGTCTACGTGATCTGCCCCGGCCGGGTGTACCGCACCGACGAGCTGGACGCCACGCACACCCCCGTCTTCCACCAGGTCGAGCTGCTCGCCGTCGACGAGGGCCTCACCATGGCGGACCTCAAGGGCACCCTGGACCACATGGTGCAGTCGCTGTTCGGCGAGGAGATGAAGACCCGGCTGCGGCCGAACTTCTTCCCCTTCACCGAGCCGAGCGCCGAGATGGACATGCTCTGCTACGTCTGCAAGGGCGCCTCCGTCGGCAACCCCGACCGGCCCTGCCGCACCTGCTCGTCCGAGGGCTGGATCGAGCTCGGCGGCTGCGGCATGGTCAATCCGCGGGTGCTCACCGCCTGCGGCGTCGACCCGGAGAGGTACAGCGGGTTCGCCTTCGGGTTCGGCATCGAGCGGATGCTGATGTTCCGCCACAACGTCGAGGACATGCGAGACATGGTCGAGGGTGACGTCCGGTTCACCCGGCCGTTCGGGATGGAGATCTGATGCGGGTCCCGCTTTCCTGGCTGCGGGAGTACGTCGACCTGCCGGCCACCGAGACCGGCCGCGACGTGCAGGCCAAGCTCATTTCGGCAGGGCTGGAGGTCGAGACCGTCGAGCACCTCGGCGCCGACCTCAAGGGCCCCCTCGTCGTCGGCCAGGTGCTGACCATCGAGGAACTGGAGGGCTTCAAGAAGCCGATCCGCTTCTGCACCGTCGACGTCGGCCGGGCCAACGGCACCGGCGAGCCCCAGGAGATCGTCTGCGGCGCCCGCAACTTCGCCGTCGGCGACAAGGTCGTCGTGGTCCTGCCCGGCGCCACCCTGCCCGGCGGCTTCTCGATCGCCGCCCGCAAGACCTACGGCAGGGTCTCGCACGGCATGATCTGCTCCGGCGACGAGCTGGGCATGGGCGACGACGGCACCCACGGCATCATCGTGCTGCCGCCGGAGACCGAGGTCGGCAAGGACGCCGTCGAGCTCCTCGAACTGGTCGACGAGGTGCTGGACATCGCCGTCACCGCCAACCGCGGCGACTGCCTGTCCATCCGCGGCGTCGCCCGCGAGACCGCCATCGCCTACGGCCTGCCGCTGCGCGACCCCGCGCTGCTCGACGTGCCCGGCCCGAACGCCTTCGGCTACCCGGTGGAGGTCTCCGACCCGGCCGGCTGCGACCGCTTCACCGCCCGTACGGTGACCGGCCTGAGCCCCGAGGCGCGCTCCCCGATCTGGCTCCAGCGGCGGCTGCAGAAGGTCGGCATGCGCCCGATCTCGCTCGCGGTCGACGTCACCAACTACGTGATGATGGAGCTCGGTCAGCCGCTGCACGCCTACGACCGCTCCCTCGTCCGGGGCACCATCGGCGTGCGCCGGGCCGAGGAGGGCGAGAAGATCGTCACCCTCGACGGCGTCGAGCGGAAGCTGCACGCCGAGGACCTGGTCATCACCGACGACCGCGGCCCGATCGGGCTGGCCGGAGTCATGGGCGGCGCCGACACCGAGATCGCCGACCAGGGGAACGGGGCGGACGCGACCACCGACGTGGTGATCGAGGCCGCCCACTTCGACCAGGTGTCCGTCGCGCGCACCGCCCGCCGTCACAAGCTGTCCTCCGAGGCCTCCCGCCGCTTCGAGCGCGGTGTCGACCCGCAGGCCGCCGCTGCCGCCGCGCAGCGCACCGTCGATCTGCTGGTGCTGCTCGCGGGCGGCACCGCCGAGGCCGGCGTCACCGAGGTCGTCGCCCCGACCGCGCCGCACACCATCACCACCGCCGCCGACCACCCGGACAGGGTCGCGGGCGTGACCTACGGCCGCGAGACCGTCGTACGCCGCCTGCAGGAGGTGGGCTGCGACGTGTACGGGCAGGACGAGCTGATCGTCACGGTGCCGTCCTGGCGGCCCGACCTCACCGATCCGAACGACCTGGCCGAAGAGGTCATCCGGCTGGAGGGCTACGAGAGCCTGCCCTCCACCCTGCCGCGGCCGCCGGCGGGCCGCGGCCTGACCCCCCGCCAGCGGCTGCACCGCCGTGTCGGCCGTGCGCTGGCCGGTGCCGGTTACGTCGAGGCGCCGAACTACCCGTTCGTCAGCGAGCGGGTCTTCGACCAGCTCGGCCTGGAGGCCGACGACCCGGCCCGCCGCGTCGTCACGCTGGTCAACCCGCTCAGCGACGAGGAGCCCGCGCTGCGCACCTCGCTGCTGCCGGGCCTGCTCGGCGCGCTGCGCCGCAACGACGGCCGGGGCTCGCACGACCTCGCGCTGTTCGAGACCGGCCTGGTCTTCCTCCCCCGGGCCCTCGGCTCCGCTCGAGCGGGGGAGACCTCCCCGCGCGACGAGCGGAAGGCCGCCGCGAACCTGCCCGTCGACCGGCGTCCCGGCGAGGACGACATCGCCGCGCTCGACGCCGCCCTGCCCGACCAGCCCCGGCACGTCGCCGTCGTGCTGGCCGGCGCCCGCGAGCAGGCCGGCTGGTGGGGCAAGGGCCGCCCGGCCGGCTGGGCCGACGCGGTCGAGGCCGCCCGGACCGTCGCCCGCGAGGCCGGCGCCGAACTGGGCGTGCGCAAGGGCCAGTACGGGCCCTGGCACCCGGGCCGCTGCGCTGAGCTGACCGTCACCGTCGACGGCGCCGAGCGTGTCATCGGCCACGCCGGGGAGCTGCACCCGCGCGTCTGGAAGGCCCTGGGCCTGCCCGCCCGCACCTGCGCGATGGAGCTGGACCTGGACGTCCTGCGGCGGGTCGGCGACGACACCCCGCAGGCGCCGGGCATCTCCACCTTCCCGGTCGCCACGCAGGACGTCGCGCTGGTCGTCGACGCGTTCGTGCCCGCCTCGGACGTCGAGTCCGCGCTGCGCGAGGGCGCCGGCCCGCTGCTCGAGTCCATCCGCCTGTTCGACGTGTACGAGAACGCCGAGCAGCTGGGCGAGGGCCGCAAGTCGCTGGCGTACGCGCTGCGGTTCCGTGCGGCCGACCGGACGCTGACCGTCGACGAGGCGTCGGCGGCCCGTGAAGCGGCGGTCGCCCTCGCGGGCGAGCGCACCGGAGCCGCTCTCCGGAGCTAGTGCCCCGTCAGCCGGGGTTCGCCCCGTCGCGACGCCCGGCACGCACTCCCGCCGCACCGGCCGGAAGCCCGAGTACGTCCGGTACGAGGGCTTCCGGCCGGCACGCCGGGAGCATGGGACGCCGCTCCTCGAAGGGCGCACCCCGGCTGACGCGGCACCGGACCCGGCACGGGGAGGGGCGTGGGAGGCGTGGGACTGGCCTCCCACGCCCCTCTTGTCTCTTCTCACGCCGGTCACCTCACTCGTTCGGGTGACTATTCGCGGTGATACGTCCGGATAGGGCCATGCGGTCGACAGAATCGGACCGGCCTCTCGGGGCCGGTCTGCGCTGTCCGGGCCTATATGGGGGGCCATCGGCATGATCCGCTACAAACCCGGGGCTCCCCGCTGGGCGACGCCCGGGTTCCTCTCACGGGTGCCTGCCCTCGCGGTGCCCACGGCCTGGGGCGCCGTCGCGGTCACCTACCGGATGACCTGCCCCCTCGCCCGGGACGACGCCCTCGGCGCACGCCTCGTCAGCAGTGCCGTCCTGTGCGCCGTCGTCACCGGGCTCGTGATGCATGCGCGGCGCAGGCTGCTGCGCGAGCTGCGGCGGGCCCGCCGGATCGCGGACGCCGCGCAGAGCGTGCTGCTCCGGCCGCCGCCCTCGCGCGTCGACGGGCTGGCGGCCGCCGCGGTCCACCTGTCCGCCGACCCGGGAGCCCGGATCGGCGGCGATCTGTACGAGGTGGTCGCGACCGAGCACGGTGTACGGGCCGTCATCGGTGACGTCCGGGGGCACGGTCTCGGTGCCGTACGGGCCGCCGCCGCCGTCCTCGGCAGCTTCCGCGAGGCCGCCCACGACGAGGCGGACCTGGCCGGGGTGCTGCGCCGGCTGGACCGGGCGATGGCCCGGCATCTGCGGGAGCGGGCCCACGACGAGCCCGACCCGGACGGCGCGGCCGGCGAGGAGTTCGTCACCGTCCTGCTCCTCGAGATCCTCCCGGACGGGGAGGTGCGGGCCCTGAACTGCGGGCACCCCTGGCCGCACCTGCTGGCCGGAGCACGGGCCGAGCCGCTCGCCCGCGCCGATCCGCTCCCGCCCCTCGGCCCGTTCCCGCTGCCCGCCGAACTCCCCGCCGTGCCCTGCGGACACCTGCTGCCCGGCGACGTACTCGTGCTGCACACGGACGGAGCCGAGGAGGCACGGAACACCGCGGGCGGGTTCTTCCCGCTGCGGGACGTCCTCGACGGGGCCGCGCGCGACCGCCCGCTCACGCCCCAGTCCGTACGGCGCACGGTCCTTTCGGCGCTGCTGCGGCACACGACCGACCCGCCGACGGACGACGTGGCCCTGCTGATACTCGGCAACGAGCGCCCCTCCGCACGCGCCCCCGCGCAGGCGCGGGAGACCCCGGGACCGGCCCGGACGGACCTGCCCCCGGCCGGGCACCTGAGGTTCCCCGCCTGAACCGGGCAACCGCGCGCCGTCCGCCCCGCCGCGGAGTGTCGGGCAGGCGGCCGGGCGGACGGCGCGGAAACGGGCCGCCGTACTTGATGAGGGGGAGCCGGCGGCCCGGCCGGCCTCTTTCGAGGCACTTCAGTCAACCGGCCGGCAACTCTCCGCGACAGCGCGCGCACGCCCCGGATTCGAGCACTTCGTTCACACCCCGTGTGAACGGCCGCCCACTACTCTGCCGGCACCGATCCACTGGGGGGCCCATGCAGCCCAATACTCTGCTCGACGCGATCCTGGACGAGGCCGGGATCTCGCACGCGGGCCTGGCCGCGCACGTCAACCAGGCCGGCCGGGTGCGCGGTCTGTCCCTCAGATACGAGCACACCGCCGTGGCGCGGTGGCTGAAGGGCCAGCGGCCCCGGGGGCGGGTGCCCGACCTGATCTGCGAGGTGCTCGCCGCCCGGCTGCACCGTCCGGTCACCCTCGACGACGTCGGGCTCGGCGTCCCCGGCGAACCGTCCGCCCCGCACACCGGTCCTCTGTCCGGGTTCGTCGAGCGGGCCACCGCGCTGTGGCGCTCCGACCAGCAGGGGCGCCCGCACGTCCTCGGTTCCCCCGCGCTCACCGGTACGCCGGCCGTGATGCCCGTCTGGGAATGGGAGAACCCGCCCGAGGACGTGGACGTCTCCCGCGGCGGCCCGCACCGGGTCACCCCGGGCGACCTCGACGTGCTGCGCGCCGCCCGTGCCCACTACGAGCAGATGTACCGCAAGGCGGGCGGCATGGCGACCCGCGCCCGGATCGTCGGCTTCCTCACCGCCGAGGCCGCCCCGCTGCTGCGCGGCAGCTACACCGACGCCACCGGCCGTCAACTGCACCGCGCCACCGGCGGCCTGGTGGCGGTCGCCGGCATCTGCGCGTACGACTCCGACGCCCACGGCCTCGCCCAGCGCTACTTCCACCAGGCGCTCCGGCTGGCCAAGGCCAGCGGTGACCGGGGGCTCGGCGCCTATGTGATCGCCCTGCTGGTCAACCAGTCGCTGTTCCTGCGCGACCACCGGCAGGCCGTGGCCTTCGCGGAGGCCGCGCTGCGCGCCGCCGGCGCCGACATCACCCCGGCGCTCGCCTCCGATCTGTACGCGATGCAGGCCAAGGCGTACGCGCACCTGGACGACGGCGCGAGCGCGCTGTCCTGCATCCGGCGCGCCGAACGGGCCGCCGAGCGCATCCGGCGCGGACACGAACCCGACGAGACCGGCTACGTCCAGCCCGGCCTGGTCAACGTGCAGGTGGCGGAGGCGCTGCTGAGCCTCGGTGAGATCGAGGCGGCCGGGGAGCACGCCGCCGCGGCCGTGGACAACCCCGCGCACGACCGGGGCCGGGTGCACCGGCTGGCCATGCTGAGCACCATCGAACTGCGTCGGGGCAACGCCGACAAGGCGGTGGCCATCGCGGTGCGGATGGCGGAACAGGCCCGGGGCATGGAGTCGCAGCGGCTGCGCGACCGGCTGCGCGCGGTGCGCGAGCATCTGGTGCGCAGCGGCTGCGCGGGCACGGCCGAGGCGGCCGAACTCATCGACGGGGCGCTGCGCGTACCGCTGTAGCACGGCCCCGGTCGAGAGGCGTCGTGCCCGGCGCGCGCCTCCGCCGCGCCGTCCGCTGCGCCGTGGGCTGCCTCCCGTGCGCCTGCTGCCGGCCCGTTCCTGCTGCGATATTGCCACTTACTCGGCGGAAGGTGGCAGAACCGTGCAGTGGACGAAACAGAACGAACAAACTGTGTACTCAAACCGCTGGTTCAGCGTCAATCTCGCGGATGTCGAGCTGCCGGACGGCCGGCATCTCGACCACTTCCTCATACGGCTGCGGCCCGTCGCCGCGGCCACGGTGGTGAACGAGGCCAACGAGGTCCTGCTGTTGTGGCGCCACCGCTTCATCACCGACAGCTGGGGATGGGAACTGGCGGCGGGCGTCGTCGAGGACGGCGAGGACGTCGCCCGGGCGGCGGCGAGGGAACTGGAGGAGGAGACCGGGTGGCGGCCGGGGCCCCTGCGCCATCTGATGAGCGTGGAACCGTCCAACGGCCTCACCGACGCCCGGCACCACGTCTACTGGGCCGACGAGGGCGAGTACGTCGGGCACCCGGTGGACGACTTCGAGTCGGACCGCCGGGAGTGGGTGCCCCTGAAGGCGGTGCCCGACCTGGTCGCCCGCGGCGAGGTCCCGGCCGCCAACATGGCGGCCGCGCTGCTCCTGCTGCACCACCTCAGAATGTGACGCCGCGGGCCCGGCGCCCGTGGCCGGATGGCCGGGTGCCGGGCCCGCGCGCCCCGCCGTCAGCCGTAGGTGTAGAAGCCGGAACCGCTCTTGCGGCCCAGCCGGCCCGCGTCGACCATGCGCTGCAGCAGCGGGGGAGCGGCGTACAGCGGCTCCTTGTACTCCTCGTACATCGAGTACGCCACCGAGGCCACCGTGTCCAGACCGATCAGGTCGGACAGTTTCAGCGGGCCCATCGGGTGGGCGCAGCCCATCTCCATGCCGTTGTCGATGTCCTCGCGGCTGGCGATGCCCGACTCGAACATCCGGATCGCGGAGAGCAGGTAGGGGATCAGCAGCGCGTTCACCACGAAGCCGGAGCGGTCCTGGGCGCGGATCGCGTGCTTGCCCAGCACCTTCTCGGTGAAGACCTGGGCGCGGCTCAGCGTGCCCTCGGAGGTGGTGAGCGCCGGGATCAGCTCGACCAGCTTCTGCACGGGCGCCGGGTTGAAGAAGTGGATGCCGATGACGTGGTCCGGCCGCCCCGTGGCGACCGCCAGCTTCACCAGCGGGATGGAGGAGGTGTTGGAGGCCAGGATCGCGTCCGGGCGGGTCACCACCTGGTCGAGCACCTGGAAGATCTCGGTCTTGACCTGCTCGTTCTCGACCACGGCCTCGATCACCAGATCACGGTCGGCGAACTCGCCGAGATCCGTGGTGAAGCTCAGCCGGGCCTGCGTGGCCGTCAGCTCGTCCTCGGTGATCTTGCCGCGTCCGGCCGCCTTCGACAGGGAGTTGAACAGCCGGGTGCGGCCGATCTCCAGGGCTTCGCCGGTGGTCTCGGCGACCCTGACGTCCAGTCCGGCCCGGGCGCACACCTCGGCGATCCCCGCGCCCATCTGACCGCAGCCCACCACTCCGACGCGTTCGATGTCGGTCACATCGTCCCTTTCGCTCCTGCTTGCGGCTGTGGCAGGTCCGCCGGGTCCCGGTGCCTGCTCCGTTCGTGCACGTTACTCCGAAGTATCGATGCTCGATCGTGGGGGTGGTGCATCCTGGCCCCGGGACGGTCCGCGGCCGGGCGGACCGGCGCGCGGTCTCAGGGGGGGGCGCGATGGGACGGGTGTCACGCAGGGCGCTGGTGGCGGCGGTGCTGACCGCGCCGGCGGCGGTGCCGCGGGCGTCCGCCGCGCCGGGGCGCCGCGCGGCGACGGCCGAGGGGACCGGCGAGATGCGCGGCATGTGGGTGGCCACCGTGACCAACCGGGACTGGCCGTCCCGGCCGGGACTGAGCGCCGCCGAGCAGCGGGCCGAGCTGACCGCGCTCCTCGACGCGGCCGTCCGCGCCCGGCTCAACACGGTCGTCCTGCAGGTGCGGCCCACGGCCGACGCGCTGTGGCCCTCGCCGCACGAACCGTGGTCGCA
Organism: Streptomyces sp. NPDC016640; assembly: GCF_043076215.1. NCBI lineage: Bacteria > Bacillati > Actinomycetota > Actinomycetes > Kitasatosporales > Streptomycetaceae > Streptomyces > Streptomyces sp. NPDC016640. The sequence continues at coordinate 204,993 of NZ_JBIBRG010000008.1, read as the reverse complement.
GTACCTCACCGGCACCCAGGGCACACATCCCGGCTGGGACCCGCTCGGCACGGCCGTCACGCTGGCCCACGCCCGCGGGCTCCGGCTGCACGCCTGGTTCAACCCGTACCGCGTGGCGATGCACGCCGACCCCGCCCGGCTCACGGCCTCCCACCCGGCCCGCCGGAACCCCTCCTGGGTCGTGACGTACGGCGGCAGGCTCTACTACAACCCGGGGCTGCCCGAGGTCCGGACCTTCGTCCGGGAGGCGATGCTCGACGCGGTGCGCCGCTACCCCGTCGACGCGGTCCACTTCGACGACTACTTCTACCCGTATCCCGTGGCGGGCCAGACCTTCGACGACGACCTCGCCCACGACACCCACGGCGGCCTCTTTGCGGACCGGGCCGCGTGGCGGCGGGACAACGTCGACCGGCTGGTGCGCGAGACGGCCGCCGGGATCAGGGCGATCCGGCCCGGTACCCGCTTCGGCATCAGCCCCTTCGGCGTGTGGCGCAACGCCGGGACGGACCCCCTCGGCTCGGACACGCACGCGAGTGTGCAGACGTACGACGATCTGCACGCGGACACCCGCACCTGGGCCCGGGAGCACTGGATCGACTACATCTGCCCGCAGCTGTACTGGAACATCGGCTTCGCCCCCGCCGACTACGCCGAGCTGATCCGCTGGTGGGCCGCGACCGTCCGGGGCTCCGGCACGCGGCTGTACGCGGGGGAGGCGCTGTACAAGGCGGGCGACGCGTCACAGCCCGCCTCCTGGCAGGACCCGGCCGAGCTGTCCCGCCACCTCACGCTGGCCCGGCGCCACCCGCAGGTGCGCGGGCACGTCTTCTTCGCCGCCCGCGAGGTGGCGGCCGATCCGATCGGGGCGATGGCGCGGGTGGTCGCCGACCACTACCGCCGGCCGGCGAAGCCCCCGCGCTGACCTGGGTCCTGTCTCTTCCCGGGCGGACAGCGGGCCGTCGGCCGCGGTCTTCGGCTCACCCGGTCGGTACGCCGGCCGCACCATGGAGATCGCCGGTGACGCTCTCACCGGCAAGGCCCTGGCCGAGCGTCTGACCCGGGCCGCCGGCCGGCCGATCAGCTACGGCCGCCTGCCGGCGACGCTGCTGGCGCAGGACGAGGTCCTCGGCAGAGTGGCAGCACTCGCCGACGGCGGCAGGCTGGCGGGAAGCGCGGACCTCGACGCGTTGCGAGCGGAGTTCCCCTTCCTGCTGCGCTTCGACCGCTGGCTGGCGGGTCCTGGTGCGAGCCTCCTCGAGAAGGCGCTCCGTTCCGTGGACACGGGCATCGCCCTGCGCTGAACGAGACCCCGGGACGGACCCCAGGTCCTCCGGAACCTCACGTCCCGGTCTCCGGGTGCCCACGGCCAGGGGGAGCCCCGGCGGGGCGGGCCCCCGCGCCTCGTACGACCGCGGTCACAACGATCGGCCGAAGGAACCCGTGACGCCCGGCCCGACCACCCCCCTCCGCCTCTTCGCCACCCGCCCCCGCGAAGACACCGCCGTCCGCCTTCGGGCAGGCCTCCTCCGGCGCGGGCTCGGCCGCCACGGGGATCTTCGCCACGGTGCCGGGCCTCGCGCTGCTCCATCACCTCACCGACACCCTGGGGGTCGCGGCGGGCCCGGCCGGAATCGTCGTGGTCGTGCCACGGCTGCTCGACGTCGTGACGAATCCGTTCGTCGGTGGCGGGCAATCGGCAGGAGGCCCAATGCGACGCCAGGACGTCTCCGGCGGCCTGTGGGGGTCAGGCTCCGCCCAGTCACTGAGGCAGGGCACCGGTTGCTAGATTGGCCGGATGGTTTCCGAGCGGGTGGCGCGTACCAGCTATCACCATGGTGCGCTCCGGCAAGCGCTGATCGAGGGTGCCAAGGAAATTCTGGCCGAGCTGGGGCATGAACAGTTCAGCCTCAACGAAGTGGCGCGCCGGGCGGGTGTGAGCACTTCCGCGCCCTATCGCCACTTCGACGGGCGGGACGAACTGCTGGCGGCGGTGGCCGCGGACGGTTACGCAACGCTGCGCCAGTGCCTCGAACAGGTAGTGCTCGGCGTCAGTGATCCGGGCGAACGGCTGCTGCGGCTGGGCGGGGCCTATGTGCGGTTCGCACAGGAGTATCCAGGGCTCTTCGTGACGATGTTCCGCGGACCGGGAGGTGTTCCGGACGTGGTCGGCATCAAGTCTTTCGAAATCCTCCGGGACGCCGTCATCGAGGCCCAACAGGCGGAATTGCTTTCCTCCGTCCCGTCGGCGGAATTGCTCACCAGGTCCATCTGGGCCGCCCTGCACGGACTGTCCGTCCTGAGTCTGCGGCAGCTGGCCGATCGATTCGACATGGATGGTCCACCGGAGAAACTCGCCGCCGACACGCTGTCGGCACTGCTCGGCCTCTGACCGGACCGTGTCCTGTGCGGTGAGGCGGAGCAGCCGCCGCGGCAGCACAGGGCGGCGGCGAGTCCGGAAAAGGGCGGGCGGTCGCGGGGGATCGCGTTCGTGGCGGAGCCGAGCCGGCGTGGGCCGGACCGCCGGGGCACGGTGCGCCGGACGACCCGGCGGCGTTGCCCCGGTCGCTCACTCGGCTCGATGCCTCGTCACAGTGGCCCCCCGCGACCACGCGCTGTTGCCTGCAGTCCCGTGCTGTCGGTGGACGCGGGCGTCTCGGGTGCGGGTTCGGTGGTGAGGTGCAGGGCGGGCAGTCCGCGGCGGCGGACCATGAACTCGGCGACAACCAGGTTGGGCAGCCAGCACAGGAATCCCAGCGGCAGGTAGGCGTTGTCCATGATGCTTTCGACCGAGTCGCCGCTGTCCATGAACGGAATCTGAACCGCAGTCAGGGCGCCGAACCAGAGACGCAGTGTCACCGCGGCGTAGGTGAGTGCGAAGTTCCTGATCACCCAGGCCTGGTGGCTGGGGATGTCGCGTGCGCGGATCGTCCTGTATGCCTGCCAAGCCGTCCATCCCCACAGCACGGAAAGCGAGCCGAAGCCGAAGAACCCCACCATTCCGGCTGTGTTGAACACCGACATGATGAGGCCCGACAGGGATCCGAGGGCGACGCCGGCCAAATACACTCGCCCGATCCACCGGTGCAACGCCCGGCGGCGGGCACGGACGCGCCGGGAGAACTGCCACGGGCCGAGCGCCAGTGCCAACCCGGCGGAGACGATGTGCACGTAGAACGTCAGCTGTACCAGCAGGGGCCGCTCGGCGTAGCCGTTGGCCAGCCCGACCTCATTCCGGCTCAGCTCGTCCAGCGTGCCCTGCGCGTACTGGCCGGAGAAGTAGGCGGCGATCGCCACCGACGAGAAGGCGATCCAGGCCCAGCTCCGCCGCCCCCGTGGTCTCTTCCGGCGGGGGGTGACTTCTGCGGGTGGTGCGACGGCGGCCATACGAACTCCCAGTTCTCCCAGGCGCCACACGAGATGTGACTGCCTCTAACATACGGCAATGTTAGAGACAGTCACATCAGATTCGCGCAAGCTCATGGCGCTGGGCGGCCGACGGGCGGAAGACCGACGCGTGCCCGGCTCCGCCACGGCGAGGAGGTCCGCGGTGTGCGGTACGGGCCACCGCACCGCACGCCGTTCCGAGGTCTGTCGTGAAAGCGCTGGTCACAGCCACGAGCGAGGCTCAGGACCTGGGGATCGGACCCGAGCCGGACGCGCAGGGCGTACCCCCCGAGGGGGCGATCGACCGGGATCGGGCAGACCGGCGTCGGCGCGCCGGCCGGGAGGATACGCCCGTGCTCACGGTGGTCACCGAGGACAGCCCGCCGACGCGGGGCGGGTCCCTGATCGACGAGATCGTCCGGGAGGGCGCCGGGCGGATGCCGGCCGCCGCGCTGGAGGCCGAAGCCGGCGCCCGCACGGCCGGCCGTCCGGCCACGCTGTCCGCAGACGCCCGCAGAGCCCGCACGTCCGCGTGGATCCGTCCGGGGAAGCCCGCACCGGCCTTCCCCGGGCTGCGCCCGCCTGCGACGGCCCCACCACGTGACCGTGCCGCACCGCCGGCGCCTCGGGCACCCGCTCCCCGTGGTGACGTGTCCGGCCGAGGCCGGCGCCGTCATCGGGGCGTCGATGCGGGTGCCGGCCGGCGGCCCTGGCGGCGAGCCGGGCAAAGGGTCCCCCGCGTGGCCGAAGTCGTTCGGGCGGACCTCCTGACGGCTGGTGGACGCCCGGGCGTCCCGCGAGATGTCCTGCCGACGCGGCAAGGCCGGAAAGAGCGTGCCGCCCGCCCCGTACGTCTCGCCGTGACAGGCGGGAAGCGGCTGCCGGAGGTGACGCACCCGTTGTCCCGGCCCGACGCCGGGCGGGGGGACGGCCCCTAGCGCTGTCGCGTCGCCCGGTGCCGGATCTCGGTGTCGGGGCCGGGCGAGCACACGCCCTCGTGACCGTCCTCGAAGCGGACACGGTAGGGCGGGTTCCCTTCCTGGCCCATCACTTCGACGATCTCGCCGACCTTGTCGTGCTGTCCGACCACCCTGCCGTGCTGGACAAGCTGGTCACCCTCGGTTGCGCGCATCGGGGCCTCCTCACCGAACGCGGGAGCAGCGGTCCGTGTCCTCGCGTCCACGACGGTGCCCGCCACCCGGCGGCGGGCCGCAGGACTCCTCAGCCGCGTGCCCGCTGGGTGACGGCGATGCACACCAGCACCGCCGCGGCCGTCAGCGGAGCGGCCGCCGTCAGGTGCTCGTTCAGCAGCAGCACCGACCACACCAGTGTGAGCAGCGGCTGCGCCAGCTGCAACTGGCTGGCCCTGGGGATGCCGATGGCCGCCATGCCCCGGTACCAGACGATCAGCCCGAGGAACTGCGATCCCGCGGCCACCCACAGCAGGCCGGTCACGCTGTGGGCGGTCAGCCGCACCGGCTCGACGCTCAGCGCGATCGCGGCGGCGGGCACGGCGAGCGGCAGGCACAGCATCAGCGCCCAGCCGATCACCTGCCAGCCCGGCATCACCCGGGCCAGCCTGCCGCCCTCGGTGTATCCGGCCGCGCACACCAGGAGCGCCGCGAACAGGTAGAGGTCGGCCGTGGTCAGCGCGCCTCCGCTCTGCTGCACGGTGAACGCCACGACGGCGGCGGCCCCGGCGAGCGCGGCGACCCAGAAGACGCGCGAGGGCCGGGTGCCCATGCGCAGGGCGGACAGCAGCGCGGTGGTCAGCGGGAGGAGGCCCACCACGACGGCGGCGTGCGCGGTGGTCGAGGTCTGAAGGGCCAGGGTGGTCAGCATCGGGAAGCCGATCACCACCCCGGCGCCGACCACGGCGAGCCCGGGCCGGTGCTGCCGGGACGGCAGGGGGACGCGCAGGGCGAGCAGGCAGCCGCCCGCGATCACCGCCGCGAGCACACTGCGCACCGCCACCAGCGACCACGGGCCGAAGCCCTCGAGGCCCCATGCGGTGGCCGGGAAGGTGAGGGAGAAGGCGACGACGCCGAGGGCGGCCTGGAGGGTGCCGAGGCCGCGGCCGTCCCGGGAGGCGGGGACCGCTATCGCCGATGCGGTGGTAGCGCTACTCTGTGCTCTCATGCAGCAGCGTAGCAGCGTGGGCGAACTGGCGGATCGACTGCGGCAGGAGCTGGACCGCTACTCTCCCGGAGGGAAGCTGCCGTCCAGTCGGGCCCTGGTGGAGCGGTACCGGGTGAGCCCCGTGACCGTCTCCCGGGCGCTGGCGCGGCTCGCCGCCGAGGGACTGGTGGTCACCCGGCCCGGCGCAGGCGCCTTCCGCGCGCGGCCACGCGCCGCGGGTGCCCCCGCGGGGGACACCTCCTGGCAGGAGGTCGCCCTCAGCGCGGACGGCGCCGCCGACCTCGTACCGCGCTCGGTGGACGCCTCCGGCGTACTGGTCTCGCTCGCCGCGCCGCCGCCCGGGGTGATCGAGTTCAACGGCGGCTATCTGCACCCCTGCCTGCAGCCGGAACGGGCGATGGCGGCCGCGCTGTCCCGGGCCGGACGCCGGCCGGGCGCCTGGGGGCGCCCGCCCGTGGAGGGGCTGCCGGAGCTGCGCGAGTGGTTCGCGCGCGAGGTCGGCGGGCCGGTGACCGCGGCGGGCGTGCTGGTCACCTCGGGCGGGCAGTCCGCGCTGACCACCGCCCTGCGCGCACTCGCCCCGCCGGGTGCCCCCGTGCTCGTCGAGTCGCCCACCTACCCGGGCATGCTGGCCATCGCCCGCGCGGCCGGACTGCGCCCGGTGCCCGTCCCGGTGGACGCGGACGGGATACGGCCCGCGCTGCTCGCCGACGCGTTCAAGGCGACCGGCGCCCGGGTCCTCGTCTGCCAGCCGCTGTTCCAGAACCCGACCGGCGCCGTGCTCGCACCCGAGCGGCGCGGCGAGGTGCTGCGCATCGCCCGCGCGGCGGGCGCCTTCGTCGTCGAGGACGACTTCGTCCGGCGGCTGGTGCACGAGGACGCGGGTCCGCTGCCGCGCCCGCTCGCCGCCGACGATCCCGACGGGGTCGTGGTGCACGTCTGCTCACTGACCAAGGCGACCTCGCCCAGCTTCCGGGTGAGCGCCCTGGTCGCGCACGGCCCGGTGCTGGAGCGGCTGCGGGCCATCCAGGTGGTCGACACCTTCTTCGTGCCCCGCCCGCTCCAGGAGGCCACCCTGGAACTCGTCGGCTCGCCCGCCTGGCCGCGCCATCTGCGCGCGGTCTCGGCCGCCCTGCGGGCCCGCCGGGAGGCGATGACCGCCGCGCTCCGCCTGCACCTGCCCCGACTCGCCCTGCCGCACATCCCGTCCGGCGGCTACCACCTGTGGCTGCGGCTGCCGGACGGCACGGCCGAGACGGCTCTCACCGCCGCCGCCCTGCGCGCGGGCGTCGCCGTCACCCCCGGCCGCCCCTACTTCAGCGCCGAACCCCCGGCCGGACACCTGCGGCTGAGCTTCGCGGCGGTGGCCGGCACCGGGGAGATCGCGGAAGGCGTACGGCGCCTGCGCACCGCCTGCGACGAGGTGCCGGGACAGCTCGGATAACGGCTCGACGCCGGACCGCGCGACCTGCGAGCATCCCGCCATGACCGACCTTCCGCGCCTGCCCGAGGGCTACGAGATCTCCGCCGACCGCGCCCGCATCGACGCCGGACGGGTGCACCGGTGGCTGTCCACCGACGCGTACTGGGCGCTGGGCCGCCCCCGTGAGAAGCAGGACCGGGCGATCGAGGGCTCGCTCAACTTCGGCGTCTACGACACGGTCTCGGGGGAGCAGGCGGCGTACGCCCGGGTCGTCACCGACCGGGCGACCTTCGCCTGGCTGTGCGATGTGTACGTCGACCCGTCGGCGCGGGGCAAGGGCCTCGGCACGGCCCTGGTGGCGGCCGTGCGGGAGGAACTGCGGTCCTGCGGGGTGAAGCGCGTCATGCTCGCCACGCACGACGCGCACGGTGTCTACGCCAGGCTCGGGTTCCGCCCGCTGGACCGGCCGGACCACTGGATGGCGCTCACCCACGAATGACCGGCACCAGGGCCGTGCCCCCCGTTTCGGGCGGCTTGTCCCGCCGCGTCCTTGCGGCGCTGGTCCATGTGCTGAAGGCACCGCCCGCCGCCTACCGGAACATCGACGTCCGCCCGCTGTCGACGATCGGCGTCGCCGGCCGGGCGGGCCGGTGGAGCCTGCGTCCGGAGGGGGTATCCGCTCAGGCCACGCGCGCGTAGCCGGTGATCAGCTCCAGGTCCTTGGCGGGACCGCGCACCCGCCAGACCGTCCGCCAGTGGTCCGCGTCGCGCACGGTGAACTCCCCCCGGTAGAGGTCCGCCGAGCAGGGGTGGCCGGCGACGTACCGGCCGGCGCGCAGGTCCAGGTCGTGGAACGGGCGGCCGTCCGCGAACCGTACGTCCGCCGTGCCGTCCGGCCCGGGGAGGAAGCGCAGGGTCCGCCCGGCGGGCCGGGTGACGCCCCGCCAGGTGAAGTCGCCGGACTCCCGCTGCAGCAGGCCGCCGCCCTCCAGCGGGCCGAAAACGACGGTCCCCTCGAAGCGCCCCCGGTCGCCGCTCGCCAGGTCGCGCACGCTCCGCTCCGCCCGCCAGCGGCCGTTCAGGTAGTCCAGTGTGTCGGGCACCGGCCAGAACTCGCCCATCCCGTTCCGTTCTCCGTGCTCTTGCGTCGGCGCACGACCCATCGACGTGCTCCTGCCTCCTCCCCATCTTGCCGTTCGAAGCGCCGGCCGATGGCCGGCGCTTCGAACGCTCGGGTGTCGTCCACGGAGTACTCCACCGTCGACAACGGCGCGTACGCGCCCCCGGCCTCCTGGCCGGTGGCCGGCACGGCCGAGGCGGTGAGCGACTCCGGACGGCTCCACGAGCGCAACCGCAACCGCAACCACCTCTCCCTCGGTGCCGGCTCCTCCGTCACCGATGCCGGGTACGACACCGGTATCCGGGCGGAGCGGGGCGGGCGATGCGATTTCTCCGTGCGGGCGCGCGCCGGGGACGGCGGTTGCCTCACGGTCGCGCTGAAGGACGCCGCCGGGCCGCCGCCCTCACGGACCCGGAGCCGCGGCGGCCGTCCCGGCGCCGGCGTTCCGTCCCGGCCGGTCCGCCGTGACGAGGTAGTAGTCGAGGATCCCCTGTTCGTAGGCGCGCAGGAAGTTGCGCGGCCAGGTCCCCGGGGCCCACCACCGGCTGAGCCAGAGGTCCCACCCCGGCCATACCTGCGGCCCGATCGACTCGACGCGCACGCCCGTGAGCCCGGCCTCCGCGAACGCGTCGGCGAGCGCCCTCACCGGCCGTGCGATGTCCAGGCCGCTCGCGTACGAATCCAGCAGCCGTGCGAGTTCCTCGGGCCGGCCGGGCGCGTCGTCCACGGTGAAGAAGCTGGCGACGGCCACCCGGCCACCCGGTCGCAGCACCCGCCACGTCTCCGCCGCGAAGGCGCCGAGATCCGGGAAGTGCTGAGCGGCCTCCACGCTGATGACGGCGTCGAACCCACCGTCTTCCACGGGCATGCTCTCCGCGGCCCCCTGGACGAACCGCAGCCGTGCCGGCTCCTGCCGGAGCAGCTCGGCATGCGCGTCGCGCGCCCGCCGCAGCTGCTCCGGATGGATGTCCATGCCGGTGACCGCGGCGGAGCCGTGTTCCCGCAGGGTCACCGCGCATCCCATGCCGAGCCCGCAGCCCACTTCCAGGACCTTCGGCCCTGGCGGTGACCCGGCGGCGTCCAGGACGCGCCGGTAGAGGTCCTCCTGGCTGCGGATCCGCTCCACCTCGCTGAGCGGCAGGCCCAGGTCCACGGCTCGCCAGTACCCGAAGTTGATGAATCCCCCGGCGAAGCTCCGCTGGCCGCTCAGATCGGCCGGACCGTACGTCTCCCGCACCACGGGCCGCATGACGGGACGAACCCGCCGAACACCGTCCGACACTGTGCCGCACCTCCTGAAAACGCCTCCACCGCATGGTCGTACGCGGTTCTCCGCGATCCCGTGCCGTCCGTGCGGGCCGCTCGGCCCGGCCGTGACGACGCCGCGCACGACGGACGGGGGACGGCGGTGCCCCAGCATGGCAGGCATTCCGCGGCCGCGGGAGCCGTTTCGGTGACCCACCCGTCACCGGCCGGCCGGAACACCCGGTCGCACCGTCCCGGAGCCGCGACACCGCACGGCATTGCATAAACGTGCAGCGAAACGTATAGTCATGCCATCGAGGAGGAGGTTCCATGACCGTACGTGCCGCGGTGGCCGGAGCGAGTGGATACGCGGGCGGCGAACTGCTGCGTCTGCTGCTCACCCACCCCGAGGTCGAGATCGGCTCCCTGACCGGCAACTCCAGCGCCGGCCGGCGGCTCGGCGCGCTGCAACCGCACCTGCTGCCGCTCGCCGACCGGGTCCTGGAGCCGACCACGCCCGAGGTCCTCGCCGGACACGAGGTCGTCTTCCTCGCGCTGCCGCACGGCCGGTCCGCCGCCGTCGCCGAGCAGCTCGGCCCCGAGGTCCTCGTGATCGACATGGGCGCCGACTTCCGGCTGGAGGACGCCGCCGACTGGGAGCGGTTCTACGGCTCCCCGCACGCCGGTACCTGGCCCTACGGCTTGCCGGAACTGCCGGGTGCCCGCGCCGCGCTGGAGGGTTCCGGGCGCGTCGCGGTGCCCGGCTGCTACCCGACCGCCGTCTCGCTGGCCCTCTTCCCGGCGTACGCGGCCGGACTCGCCGAGGCGGAGGCGGTGATCGTCGCCGCGTCGGGGACCTCCGGCGCCGGCAAGGCGCCCAAGCCGCACCTGCTGGGCTCGGAGGTCATGGGCTCCATGGCGCCGTACGGCGTGGGCGGCGGACACCGGCACACCCCCGAGATGATCCAGAACCTCAGCGCGGCGGCGGGCGAGCGCGTCTCCGTGTCCTTCACCCCGACCCTCGCCCCGATGCCCCGCGGCATCCTCGCCACGTGCAGCGCGAAGGCGCTCCCCGGCGTCACCGCCGAGTCCGTGCGGGCCGCCTACGAGAAGGCCTTCGCCGACGAGCCCTTCGTCCACCTGCTCCCCGAGGGCCAGTGGCCCGCCACCGGGTCCGTCCAGGGTTCCAACGCCGTTCAGGTGCAGGTCGCGTACGACGCGGCCGCGGGACGGATCATCGCGATCAGCGCCATCGACAACCTCACCAAGGGCACCGCGGGCGGTGCCCTGCAGAGCATGAACATCGCCCTGGGCCTCGACGAGACCACGGGACTGACGACGATCGGAGTTGCGCCGTGAGTGTGACGGCAGCGAAGGGATTCACGGCGGCGGGCATCGCCGCCGGGATCAAGGAGAACGGCAACCCCGACCTGGCCCTCGTGGTCAACAACGGCCCCCGCCGCGCCGCCGCCGGCGTCTTCACCTCCAACCGCGTCAAGGCGGCGCCCGTGCTCTGGTCCGAGCAGGTGCTGAGGAGCGGGCAGCTGTCCGCCGTCGTCCTCAACTCCGGTGGCGCCAACGCCTGCACGGGCCCGAAGGGCTTCCAGGACACCCACGCCACCGCCGAGAAGGCCGCCGGGGTGCTCGGCACCGGCGCGGGCGAGGTCGCCGTCTGCTCGACGGGACTCATCGGCGTCCTGCTGCCCATGGACAAGCTGCTCCCCGGCATCGAGGCGGCCGCCGCCGCGCTCTCCGAGCACGGCGGCGAGAAGGCCGCCATCGCCATCAAGACCACCGACACCGTGCACAAGACGTCCGTCGTCACCAGGGACGGCTGGACCGTCGGCGGCATGGCCAAGGGCGCCGGCATGCTCGCCCCCGGCCTCGCCACCATGCTCGTCGTCCTCACCACCGACGCCGACCTCGACAGCGCGACCCTCGACAAGGCCCTGCGCGCCGCCACGAAGGTCACCTTCGACCGGGTCGACTCCGACGGCTGCATGTCCACCAACGACACCGTGCTGCTGCTCGCCTCCGGCGCCGCCGAAGTCACCCCGGCCTACGCCGAGTTCGCCGAGGCCGTACGCGCCGTCTGCGACGACCTCGGGCAGCAGCTCATCCGTGACGCCGAGGGCGCCGGCAAGGACATCAAGGTCGAGGTGATCAACGCCGCGACCGAGGACGACGCCGTCGAGGTGGGACGCTCCATCGCCCGCAACAACCTCCTCAAGTGCGCCATCCACGGGGAGGACCCCAACTGGGGCCGCGTCCTCTCCGCCATCGGGACGACGACGGCCGCCTTCGAGCCCGACGAACTCAACGTCGCCATCAACGGCGTCTGGGTGTGCAGGAACGGCGCCGTCGGCGAGGACCGCGAACTGGTCGACATGCGCTACCGCGAGGTGCACATCGTCGCCGACCTCGCCGCCGGCGGGCAGACCGCCACCATCTGGACCAACGACCTCACCGCCGACTACGTCCACGAGAACAGCGCCTACTCCTCATGACCACCACGCGTAAGCACACCGCGCTGCCCAAGGCCCGGATCCTCGTCGAGGCCCTGCCCTGGCTCACCCGGCACCACGGGAAGACCGTCGTCATCAAGTTCGGCGGGAACGCCATGGTGGACGAGGACCTCAAGGCCGCCTTCGCCCAGGACGTGGTCTTCCTGCGGCACGCCGGCCTCAAACCGGTCGTCGTGCACGGCGGCGGCCCCCAGATCAGCGCCGCGCTCGACAGGCACGGCATCGCCAGCGAGTTCAGGGCCGGCCTGCGCGTCACCACCGAGGACGCCATGGACGTCGTCCGCATGGTGCTGGCCGGACAGGTGCAGCGGGAACTGGTCGGGCTGCTGAACCGGCACGGACCGCTCGCCGTCGGCCTCACCGGCGAGGACGCCCACACCCTCACCGCGACCAGGCACCAGCCCCTGATCGACGGCGAACCGGTCGACATCGGGCGGGTGGGCGAGATCACCGGCATCGACACGGGCGCGATCGAGGCGCTCCTCGCCGACGGCCGTATCCCGGTCGTCTCCTCGATCGCCCGCAGCCAGGACGACCACCACGTCTACAACGTCAACGCCGACACGGCGGCCGCGGCGCTCGCCGCCGCACTGGGCGCCGAGACCCTCATGGTCCTCACGGACGTCGAGGGGCTCTACGAGGACTGGCCGGACTCCGACGAGGTGATCAGCCGCCTCACCGCGTCCCAGCTCGAGAAACTCCTGCCGGAGCTGTCCTCCGGCATGGTGCCGAAGATGGAGGGGTGTCTGCACGCCGTGCGCAACGGCGTCACCACCGCCCGCGTCATCGACGGCCGGGTCCAGCACTCGATCCTGCTGGAGATCTTCACGGACGAGGGCATCGGCACGATGGTCGTGCCCGACGAACAGGGGGAGTCGTGAGCAACGCCGTGGGCGACGCGGACAGCGTCATGGGCAACCGGGAACTGACCACCCGGTGGCAGGGCGCGCTCATGAACAACTACGGCACCCCGCGGCTGCCCCTCGTGCGCGGCGAGGGCGCGCGCGTGTGGGACGCCGACGGCAGGGAGTACGCCGACTTCGTGGGCGGGATCGCCGTCAACGCGCTCGGCCACGCCCACCCGGCGGTGGTCGAGGCCGTGAGCCGGCAGATCGCCTCCCTGGGACACGTCTCCAACCTGTTCGTCGCCGAGCCGCCCGTGGCACTGGCCGAACGGCTGGTCCAGCTCTTCGGCCGCGACGGCAGGGTCTACTTCTGCAACTCGGGTGCCGAGGCCAACGAGGCCGCGTTCAAGATCGGCCGGCTGACCGGGCGGACCCACATGGTCGCCACCGACGGCGGCTTCCACGGCCGCACCATGGGCGCCCTCGCGCTGACCGGCCAGCCCGCCAAGCGGGAGCCCTTCCTGCCGCTGCCCGGGGACGTCACCCACGTCCCCTACGGCGACGCGCAGGCGCTGGCCGCCGCGGTCACCGAGGACACCGCGCTGGTGGTCGTCGAGCCGATCCAGGGCGAGAACGGCGTCGTCGTCCCCCCGCCCGGGTATCTGAAGGCGGTCCGCGCCATCACCGCGGCCACCGGCGCGCTGCTCGTGCTGGACGAGGTGCAGACCGGTGTCGGCCGTACCGGCAACTGGTTCGAGTACCAGGCCCACGAGGGCGTCCTGCCGGACGTCGTCACCCTCGCCAAGGGGCTGGGCGGCGGGCTGCCGCTCGGCGCCACCGTCGCCTTCGGGCGCGCCGCGGACCTGCTGCGGCCCGGCCACCACGGCACCACCTTCGGCGGCAACCCGGTCGCCTGCGCCGCCGGACTCGCCGTTCTCGACACCATCGCGAACGACGGGCTGCTGGAGAACGTCAAGCGGCAGGGCGAGAAACTCCGCCAGGGGATCGAGGCGCTCGGCCACGGTCTGGTCGACCATGTCCGGGGCGCGGGCCTCCTCCTGGGTATCGTGCTCACCGGGCCGCTCGCACCCCAGGTGCAACAGGCGGCTCAGGACGCCGGATTCCTCGTGAACGCGCCCGCCCCCGATGTCGTACGGCTCATGCCGCCGCTGACCCTCGGGGACGACGCGGTGGACGCCTTCCTCGGGGCGCTGCCCGGCATCCTCGACGGGGCCGGCAGGCCGGGCGGGGAAGGACGATCCGGAGAATGAGACGACGATGAGCCAGGAGCAGGACCAGGGGCAGCAGGGGCCTGCCGTGCCGCAGACGCGCACCGCACGCCACCGCCGGATCGTGGACATCCTCAACCGGCAGCCGGTGCGCTCGCAGAGCCAGCTGGCGAAGCTGCTCGCCGACGACGGGCTGAGCGTCACCCAGGCGACGCTCTCCCGGGATCTGGACGAGCTGAACGCGGTGAAGATCCGCAACACCGACGGCGACCTGATCTACGCGGTGCCGAGCGAAGGGGGCTTCAGGACCCCGCGCGCGCCGCTGGGAGGGTCGGCCAAGGAGGAGCGGATGCGGCGGCTCTCCCAGGAACTGCTGATCTCCGCGGAGGCCTCGGCGAACCTCGTCGTCCTGCGCACCCCGCCCGGCGCGGCCCAGTTCCTCGCCTCCGCCATCGACCAGGCGGAACTGCACGACATCCTCGGCACCATCGCCGGTGACGACACGCTGCTGCTGATCAGCAGGGAGCCGGCGGGCGGGCAGGCGCTGGCCGAACACCTGCTGCGGCTGGCGCAGAACGGCCACTGAAGGGGGCGGGTCCGCGGGCCGCGGGCGGGCCGGTGACCGGCCGGGCGGTTTCCCGCGCCCCTGCGGGGGGTGCCGTGCAGCCGTCGGCGGCGGCCGGCCCGGTCGTGCCCGAACGGCCCGGGGCGCATCTCCCGGGCGGCACGGGCGTACCCCAGGGCTTCGAAGAGCCGGGAGGAGCCGGGGCGGGCACCCCGCGAACGTGGGTGGGCGCACCGTCGCCTCAGCCCAGGCGGGCGGCCAGCCCCCCGGTGCACCGGACCTCGTCCCCCGCCGTGATGAGCAGGCCCTCGACGTCCGGCAGGGACTCCAGCCACCGCAGCCCCTCCCGCGACCCCATCGCGAAGGCCGCGGTGGCCCAGCAGTCGGCCCACGTCAGGCGGGGCGCCACGACCGTCACGGCGACCAGGTCGGTGACCGCGGAGCGGCCCGTGCGGGGGTCGACGATGTGATCGCCGCGTTCGGCGGTGCCGGAGGTGGCCACGGCCAGCTCGTCCGCGCCGGCGGCGGAGACGACGGCGGCGAGACCGCCGGGGCGCAGCGGGTCCGACACACCGACCCGCCAGGGCCGCTGCGCACCCGGCGCACCCAGCAGCTGGACGTCGCCGCCGCCGTTGAGGTTCACGCCCGTCGCCCCGGCCTCGGCGAGCCGCCGTGCCGCCCGCTCGGTGGCCCAGCCCTTCACGATCCCGGTCGGGTCCAGACGGCCCCCGTAGCGGGGACTGAACCAGCCCTCGCTCACCCGCTCCGCCTCGGCGGCCAGTTCCAGCACCTCGGCGACCTCGGGACCGCACTCCCCGACGGCCAGTTCACCGCGCGCCAGCCGGGACACCTGGCTGTCGTCGCGGTAGGTGCTGAACATCTCGTCGACGCGGCGCAGGCCGGCGACCGCCTCCTCCAGCGCCGCGCGCACCGCGGCGGGATCCCCGCCGCGGACGTCGAAGGAGAAGACGGTGCCCATCGTCTCCTCCGTACGACGCACCGCGGCGGGAGCCTCCGCGGGGCCGGCCCCCCGGTCAGCCACCGGCCCGGTCCAGCGCCGACTGGAGCGACTGCCGGTACCCGGCGCTGGTGTAGGTGGCCCCCGACACCGCGTCGATCTCCGCGCTCCCGGCCGCCACCGCCGCCCGGTTGGGCTTCGGTACGGCGTCGGAGGTGATCCGATCGCTCCGGCCGCCCCCGGGCGCCCGGACCGCCTCGGCCCCGGTGATCCTCCCGCCGCTGACGGTGACCCGGACCTGGACGGGTCCGTACTGCGTCTGTGCCACGTCCCCGGTGACCGTCCGGGCCCGCGCCTCTCCGGCGCCGTCCCCGGACCCCTGCCCGGGACCGGCCGGCTGCGAGGGCCCGGGCGACCCGGATGACCCGGGCGACCCGGATGACCCGGCCGCCCGCGCCTTGTCCAGCGCCGACTGGAGCGACTGCCGGTACCCGGCGCTGGTGTAGGTGGCCCCCGACACCGCGTCGATCTCCGCGCCCTGCGCCGAGACGGCCGCCCGGTTCAGTCTGGGCACGGCGTCGGAGGTGATCCGATCGCTCCGGCCGCCCTTGGGGGCCCGGACCGCCTCGGCCTTGGTGATCTTCCCGCCGCTCACCGTCAGACGGACCTGCACCGCGCCGTACCGGGTGCGTGCCGCGTCCCCGGTGGCCGTGCCGTCCGCGATGGCCTGGGCGCCGCCCTGCGGGGACCGGGCCGCCGCGGGCGGGACCGCGCCGCCGGCCGCGGCGGCCGAGCCCGGATCGGAGGCCGGCTTGAGCGACAGCAGCAGCACGATCCCGGAGACGGTGGCGGCGGTCGCGAGCACGACGCGCCGGACGGGGTGGGACTTCCTCATCGCTACTCAGGCTCCTGAAGGGTGTGGACGACCCGTCGCTCACATCTCGAACGACTCGTGATGGATACGGCGGGCGGGAACCCCGGCGCCGCGCAGTGCCTCGTACACCGACCGGGCGAACCCGGGCGGCCCGCACATGAAGACGTCGTGCCGGTCGACGTCCGGGATCTTCCGCCGCAGGCTCTCCGCCGAGATGTCGGGGCGCTCCCCGCCGGGGCTGTTCACCGCGTACATCAGGCGGGCTCCGCGCTCGTCGGCGATCCTGGCCAGCTCGCCCCACAGCGCCAGGTCCTGCGTGCTGGTGGCGCGGTAGAGCAGGGTGATGTCACCGGAGGCGCCGGGCAGCGTCTCGAACAGCGCCCGCATCGGGGTGATGCCCACGCCGCCCGCGACCAGCAGCACCTTGCCGCGGCTGCGGCGCTGCGCGGTCAGCGCCCCGTACGGGCCCTCCGCCCAGACGCGTGTGCCGGGTTGCAGTTCGCGCAGCCGGGAGCTGTGGTCGCCGATCGCCTTCACCGTGATCCGCAGCATGTCCGGGCGGGGCGCCGCCGACAGGGAGTACGGGTGGGAGCTGAACCGCATCCCGGGCGCCAGGAACCGCCAGCGGAAGAACTGCCCGGCCTCCGCGCCCATCCGGTGCAGCCTGCGCCCGCCGATCAGCACCGACACGATGCCCGGCGTCTCCTCGACGACCGCCTCGACCCGCATTCGGTGCCGCAGGTTCAGCCGCAGCGGGGTGATGATCCGGTACCACAGGACCAGCGCGGTCACGGTGCCGTAGAGCCCGTACCAGAAGGTCTTCGCGGACGGTTCGACGGCGAACTCGTTGCCGGTGGTGATCTGGTGCCAGAACGTCAGGTAGACCGCCGCGTAGGTGAGCAGGTGCACGTGGTACCAGCCGTCGTACGGCAGCCGGCGCCGGATGCCGCCGACGGAGAGGAGGGCGATCACGAACAGCAGCCCGGTGCCGGTGGCGGCCTTGCCCATGTCCGGCAGCGTGGTGACGGAGGTGACGGTCTGCTGTGCGATGCCGCCGAGGCTCCTGCCCGCCTGACGGGCGTAGCCCCACATGATCAGGAAGACATGGGCGACGACCAGGCAGACGGTGTAACGGCCGCTCATCGCGTGCCAGCGGGCGACCCGGTCCGAACCCACCCGGCGTTCCAGCGCGGGCACCCGCGCCATCTGGAGCACGACCAGGGCCATCAGGTAGCCGGCGAGCAGACCGGTGATCCGGCCCGCGGCGACGATCCTCCCGGTGGTGCCGGCGATGGACGGTGTGCTGTTCCACCACAGCCACAGCACGGCCCCGGCGCCCGCGCCCACGGCGAGCAGCAGGGGCACGGCGGGGGAGCGGCGCGGACGGATGCGCCGCATCGTCTGGCGGCGGGCGGCGCGGCCGCCGGCGAGCGTGGTGGTCACGGTTCCTCCGTGGGGACTTGACCCTTGGCCCACAGATACGTGCCGCCACGCGGGAGTGTTCAGCCGGCCCCCGCCCGCTCCGCGTCGCCGGAGGGCGCCCGGCCACCGGGGCGCGGGCTCAGACGGGGGACGGGGGCAGCGGCAACGGCAGTCCGGGCAGCCCGTCCAGGCTCGTCGCGATGTGCTCCTTCTTGGCGAAGTACGCGTTCAGGGAGGCGTCGTCCTCCCGGGCGAACCGCTTGCCGTGCAGGTCGCGTTCGCTCTCGTACGCCATGAAGGGCACCGCGTAGCCACAGGTGTCCCGGATCTGTTCGGCCGTCACGACGACGATCGCGCGCAGGCCGTGGACGGCCGGGTCGATGTCGGGGAAGCGGCCGAGCAGCCCGGGGAAACGCGGGTCGTCCCGGAAGACGGGTTCACCGCGGCCGTGGACGCGCACGATGTTCGGCGGGCCCTGGAAGGCGCACCACATCAGGGTGATGCGTCCGTTCTCCCGCAGATGGGCGACGGTCTCGGCGTTGGAGCCGGCGAAGTCGAGGTAGGCCACGGTGAGCTCGTCGAGGACCGCGAAGGATCCCTTGAGTCCTTTGGGCGAGAGATTGACCGTGCCGTCGGCGGACAGGGGTGCGGTGGCGGTGAAGAAGACCGGCTGTTCCTCGATGAAGGCGCGGAGGCGGCCGTCTATGCGCTCATAGGTCTTTCCCATGTCCAACGATTATGGAGGCAATTCCTTTGTTCGTCTAAGGAATTACCGGAGTGCGGGAGGAGGGCTGCGGCCGCCCCGGCCGGCGCGCACACGGGGTGGCCACGGCGCCCGTCACCTCGCTCGGTGAGGGGGTGACGGCAGGGGAGTCCGCGCCGGAGGGCCGTTCGGTGGTGCGGCCGGCGGCGGTGGCGACGCGGCTGCCGGTGGCGAGGTGGTTGCGGCACGTGCGCGAAAGCGGTTCTCGGCGTCCGGCCCGGTCGGGGTACCGGCGACGAATTGACGAATCATGCGGACTACTGCATACTCATGCATGTCAGCGAATGCACTGTGAGGAGAAACCCGTGACCGAGCGCGTCGTACTCGCCTACTCAGGCGGTCTGGACACCTCCGTCGCCATCGGCTGGATCGCCGAGGAGACGGGCGCCGAGGTCATCGCCGTTGCGGTCGACGTCGGCCAGGGCGGCGAGGACCTGGACGTCATCCGCAAGCGCGCGCTCGCCTGCGGTGCCGTCGAGGCCGAGGTCGCGGACGCCAAGGACGAGTTCGCCGAGGAGTACTGCCTCCCGGCGATCAAGGCCAACGCCCTCTACATGGACCGCTACCCGCTGGTCTCCGCGCTGTCCCGGCCGGCGATCGTCAAGCACCTCGTCGCCGCCGCGCAGAAGCACGGCGCCACCACCGTCGCCCACGGCTGCACCGGCAAGGGCAACGACCAGGTCCGCTTCGAGGCCGGCATCGTCGCCCTGGCCCCCGACCTGAAGTGCATCGCCCCGGTCCGTGACTACGCCATGACCCGCGACAAGGCCATCGCCTTCTGCGAGGCCAAGGGCCTGCCGATCGCGACCACCAAGAAGTCCCCGTACTCCATCGACCAGAACGTCTTCGGCCGCGCCATCGAGACCGGCTTCCTCGAGGACATCTGGAACGCCCCGATCGAGGACATCTACGAGTACACCCAGAACCCGGCCGCCGCCCGCGAGCCCGACGAGGTGATCATCTCCTTCGAGGAGGGCGTCCCCGTCGCCGTCGACGGCAAGCCGGTCACCGTGCTCCAGGCCATCCAGCAGCTCAACGAGCGCGCCGGCGCCCAGGGCATCGGCCGGATCGACATGGTCGAGGACCGCCTCGTCGGCATCAAGTCCCGCGAGGTCTACGAGGCCCCCGGCGCCCTCGCCCTGATCACCGCCCACCAGGAGCTGGAGAACGTCACCGTCGAGCGCGAGCTCGCCCGCTACAAGCGGGGGGTCGAGCAGCGCTGGAGCGAGCTGGTCTACGACGGCCTGTGGTTCTCCCCCCTCAAGCGCGCCCTGGACGGCTTCGTCGACGAGGCCAGCCGGCACGTCACCGGCGACATCCGGATGACCCTGCACGGCGGCCGCGCGGTCGTCACCGGCCGGCGCTCCGAGTCGTCGCTGTACGACTTCAACCTGGCCACCTACGACACCGGCGACACCTTCGACCAGGCCGCCGCCAAGGGCTTCATCGACATCTACAGCCTGTCGTCGAAGATCGCGGCCAAGCGGGACCTCGCGTAACCGCCCGACGGTCCCTCACACGCACTAGCCTGACAGCCGCCTCCTCACCGATCCGTGGGGAGGCGGTGGCACATCGACAGCCTTGAGGAGCAACGCAAGTGAGCAGCAACAGCGGTGACGTACGGCTCTGGGGCGGCCGCTTCGCCGACGGTCCCGCGGAGGCCCTGGCGAAGCTGTCCGCGTCCGTCCACTTCGACTGGCGGCTCGCCCCCTACGACATCGCCGGGTCCCGCGCCCACGCGCGCGTCCTGCACGCGGCCGGGCTGCTCACCGCGGACGAGCTCACCCGCATGATCGAGGGTCTGGACCGGCTGGAGGCGGACGTCGCCGACGGCTCGTTCACCGGCACCGTCGCCGACGAGGACGTGCACACCGCCCTGGAGCGCGGCCTGCTGGAGCGGCTCGGCCCCGACCTCGGCGGCAAGCTGCGGGCCGGACGGTCGCGCAACGACCAGGTGGCGACCCTCTTCCGGATGTACCTGCGGGACCACGCCCGCATCATCGGCGGCCTGATCGCCGGTCTGCAGGACGCGCTGGTGGGTCTCGCCGAGGCCCACCCGGACGTGGCCATGCCCGGCCGCACCCACCTCCAGCACGCCCAGCCGGTGCTCTTCGCCCACCACGTGCTCGCCCACGTGCAGGCGCTGTCCCGGGACGCCGAGCGGCTGCGCCAGTGGGACGAGCGCACCGCCGTGTCGCCGTACGGCTCGGGCGCCCTCGCGGGCTCCTCCCTCGGCCTGGACCCGGAGGCGGTGGCCAAGGACCTCGGCTTCGAGCACGGCAGTGCCGCCAACTCCATCGACGGCACCGCCTCCCGGGACTTCGTCGCCGAGTTCGCCTTCATCACGGCGATGATCGGCGTGAACCTCTCCCGGATCGCCGAGGAGGTCATCATCTGGAACACGAAGGAGTTCTCCTTCGTCACCCTGCACGACGCCTTCTCCACCGGCTCGTCGATCATGCCGCAGAAGAAGAACCCGGACATCGCCGAGCTGGCGCGCGGCAAGTCCGGCCGCCTGATCGGCAACCTCACCGGCCTGATGGCGACGCTCAAGGCGCTGCCGCTGGCGTACAACCGGGACCTGCAGGAGGACAAGGAGCCGGTCTTCGACTCCATCGACCAGCTGGAGATCCTGCTGCCCGCCTTCACCGGGATGATGGCCACCCTCACCGTGCACCGCGAGCGCATGGAGGAGCTGGCCCCGGCCGGGTTCTCGCTCGCCACCGACATCGCCGAGTGGCTGGTCAGGCAGGGCGTTCCGTTCCGCGTCGCGCACGAGGTGGCCGGCGAGTGCGTCAAGGCCGCCGAGGCCGAGGGCAAGGAGCTGGACGAGCTGACCGACGAACAGTTCGCGAAGATCTCCGTCCACCTCACCCCCGAGGTGCGCACGGTCCTCGACGTCCCCGGCGCCCTCGCCTCCCGCGACGGCCGCGGCGGCACGGCACCGAGCGCGGTCGCCGCGCAGCTCGCCGAGGTGAGGACGGACGTGGCGGCCCAGCACGCGTGGGCCGACGCGAAGCGGCGGAACCGATGAGACGCCGCCGAGGGAACACCCCCTCGGGGGCGTGGGGCCCGCGGGGCGGGCCGCGCACCGCCCGCACCCGCCGCAGCACCGCACGAACAGCGCCCTGAGGCGGAAGCCGAAGGTCATCGCGGGTTACGTTGGTCGCGAACCGCACCGGAGCCGACCGAACGGAGCCCGCGATGCCCTTCGCCCGACTGGCGACAGCGACGACCCCCACCTGCCACATCGGTCTGGGTCTCGCCGCCGTCGGCCGCCCCGGCTACATCAACCTCGGCCGGGACCGGGACCTCGGAGACGACCGCGGCGTCGAGACGCTGCGCACCCGCACCCACGAACTCCTCGACGCCGCCTACGCCCAGGGCGTGCGCTACTTCGACGCCGCCCGTTCCTACGGCCGGTCCGAGGAGTTCCTCGCCGGCTGGCTGGAGAGCCGGCCCGACGCCGACGACGTCGTCATCGGCAGCAAGTGGGGCTACACCTACACCGCCGACTGGTCCACCGACGCCGAGCGGCACGAGGTCAAGGACCACTCCCTCGCGGCGTACGAGCGTCAGCGCGCCGAGTCCGGGGCGCTGCTCGGGGACCGGCTGGACCTGTACCAGATCCACTCGGTGACCCCGGAGAGCCCCGCCCTCACCGACAAGGAGCTGCACGCCCGGCTCGCGGAGGCGGCGAGCCGGGGACTCACCGTCGGCTTCTCCACCAGCGGCCCGGCCCAGGCGGACGCCATCCGCACCGCCCTCGCCGTCACGGTCGGCGGCGAGCCCCTCTTCCGTACCGTCCAGTCCACCTTCAACGCGCTGGAGACCTCCGCCGGGCCCGCGCTCGCCGAGGCCCATGACGCCGGGCTCACGGTGATCGTCAAGGAGGGCATGGCCAACGGCCGCCTGGCCGGCCCGAACGCCCCCCGGGCGCTGCGGGAGGTCGCCGAGGAGAGCGGCCTGGGGTGTGACGCCGTCGCCCTCGCCGTCGTCCTGCGTCGGCCGTGGGCCGGTGTCGTGCTCTCCGGAGCGGCGACCACCGCCCAGCTCGCCTCCAACCTGCACGCCCCCGCCGTCGACCTCACCGACGACCAGCTCTCCCGCCTCGCCGCACTGGTCGAGGAGCCGCACACCTACTGGGAGCGGCGCGGAGAGCTGCCCTGGCACTGAGCGCCGGTTCTCCGCACCGCCTCTCCGCACATCATGAGACGCGTACGATCCGTATGAGACATCAATGTCTCATACGGGGTATCGTTGTCTCATGGCTGTCGATCGTGACCATGTGCTGCGCAGCGCCGCGGCCCTGTTGACCCGCAGATCCACCGCGACCATGGACGAGGTCGCCAAGGCCGCCGGAATCAGCCGCGCCACGCTGCACCGGCACTTCGCCGGGCGGGACGCGCTGGTCCGGGCCCTGGAGGAGCTCGGCATCGCGGAGTGCGAGGCCGCCCTCGAGGCGGCCCGGCCCGACGAGGGGCCCGCCGGTGACGCCGTACGCCGCCTGGTCGCCGGGATCGAACCGCACGCCCCGCTGCTGGCCTTCCTCTACAGCGAGAACCAGCTGTTCGAGGGCGGGGCCCAGAACGAGGGCTGGACCAGGATCGACGAGCGTGTCGCCGGCCTGTTCCGGCGCGGCCGGGCGAGCGGCGAGTTCCGCGTCGACCTGACCCCGGCCTGGCTCACCGAGGCACTCTACGGACTGCTCGCCTCCGCGGCCTGGGCGGTGGCCGAGGGCCGCGTCGCCCCCAGGGACTTCACCCACATGGTCACCGAGCTGCTGCTCGGCGGCGTCCGGCACCCGGACGGCCCGGCGCGGAGGGAGGAGGCATGACCGGCGTCCTGCGGCCCGGGCCCCCGGCCGAGGCGGTCCGGCGGCCCGGCCGGTGGCTCGCGCTCGGCGTCCTCGTGCTCGCCGTGCTGCTGGTGGCCGTCGACGCGACCGTCCTCGGCCTGGCCACCCCGTACATCAGCGAGGACCTCGCACCCACCGGCAGCCAGCTGCTGTGGATCGGGGACGTCTACTCGTTCGTGATCGCCGGTCTGCTCGTCTCCATGGGCAGCCTCGGCGACCGTGTCGGCCGCAAGCGGATCCTGCTCTGCGGCGCCACCGCGTTCGGCGCGATATCCGTGCTCAACGCCTACGCCGGCACACCCGAGCTGATGATCCTCGCGCGGGCGCTGCTCGGCGTCGCCGGCGCCACCCTGATGCCGGCCACCCTCGCCCTGATCCGCAACCTCTTCCACGACCCGCGCGAACGCAGCCTGGCCGTCGGCATCTGGGGCGCGACGGCATCCGCCGGCGCGGCGGTCGGACCCGTAGCCGGCGGATTCCTCCTCGAACACTTCTGGTGGGGCTCGGTCTTCCTGATCAACCTGCCGGTCATGGCCGTCCTGGTGGCCGTCGGCGTCAAGCTGCTCCCGGAGTCCCGCAACCCCCGCCCCGGCCCCTGGGACCTGGTCGGTGTGGTCCTGTCGCTGCTCGGCATGGTCGGCGTCGTCTACGCGGTGAAGGAGACCGCGGCGCACGGCCCGGAGGCGACCGGCCTGGCCGCCGGAGTACTGGGCGCGGGCGCCCTCTACGGGTTCGTACGCCGCCAGCTCACCCTCACCGCCCCGCTGCTGGACATGAGGCTGTTCGCGCACCGCGGCTTCAGCGGGGCCGTACTGGCCGACCTGCTGTCCATCCTGGGACTGTCCGGGCTGGTGTTCTTCCTCTCCCAGTACCTGCAACTCGTCCAGGGCAGGCGCCCGCTCGAGGCGGGACTGGCCGAACTGCCCGCCGCGATCGGCGCGGTGGCCGCCGGACTGCTGGCGGGCCGGGCCGCCCGGCGCTTCTCGGTGCGCTCGGTCGTCGCCGGCGGACTCGCCGCCGTCGGTCTCGCGCTCGCCGCGCTCACGGTGATCGACCGGTCCACCGGCTACCCCCTGCTCGGGGCGGCGCTGCTGGTGGTCGGCGCCGGTGCCGGTCTCTCCTTCACCGTGACCGCCGATGTGATCCTCTCCAGCGTGCCCAGGGAACAGGCGGGCGCCGCCTCCGCCGTCTCCGAGACGGCCTACGAACTCGGCGCGGCCCTCGGCATCGCCGTCCTCGGCTCCATCGTGACCGGCGTCTACCGCGACTTCACCGGACCCGCGGGCACCCCGGCGGAGGCCCACGAGTCGCTGGGCGGCGCGGTGGAAGCGGCGTCCGCACTGCCCGCGCACACGGCCGGACCCATGCTGGACGCGGCCCGCCAGTCCTTCGTCGACGGCCTCGCCCTCGCGGCAGGCACCGGAGCGGCGGTCCTGCTGGCGGCGTCGGCGGCGGCATGGTTCATGCTGCGTGGCCAACGGCTGGACAGCCGGCCCCAGGACTGCGGGAACCGGGGCGGCAGCCGGGCGGCCGGGCGATAAGGAGCGCGGGAAGCCGGGGCCGGCAACCGGGCGGCCGGCCTGCGGGGGCGAGGGAACCGCGCGACCGGCCACCTCCCACCCGCACCGGCGGCACCACCCCGGCCGTCCCTCACCCCCGGCTCGGACCGGTGCCGGCGGCTACGCCGCCTTCGCCTTGCTGGCGTACATGTCGACGTACTCCTGCCCGGACAGCCGCATCACCTCGGTCATCACCGAGTCGGTGACCGCGCGCAGCACGTAGCGGTCGCGGTCCATGCCCTCGTAGCGGGAGAACTCCATCGCCTCGCCGAAGCGGACCGTGACCTTGCCCGGACGGGGCAGGCCCGCGCCGCCCGGCTGGAGCTTGTCCGTGCCGATCATGGCGAACGGCACCACGGGCGCACCGGTCATCAGGGTGAGCCGGGCGATCCCGGTACGACCCCGGTAGAGGCGCCCGTCGGGGGAGCGCGTGCCCTCCGGGTAGATGCCGAAGACGTTGCCCCCCTCCAGCACCCGGCGGCCCGTCATCAGCGCCGCCACGCCGCCCCGGCCGCCGTCGCGGTCCACCGGGATCATGCCGACACCGGTGAAGAACCAGGCCATCAGCCGGCCCTTGAGTCCCTTGCCGGTGACGTACTCGTCCTTGCCGATGAAGAAGACCTGACGGTCGCAGACGACCGGCAGGACGATCGAGTCGATGAACGTCAGGTGGTTGCCGGCCAGGATGACCGGGCCGTCGCCCGGGATGTTCTCCGCGCCCTCCACCTGTGGGCGGAACATCAGGCGCATGATCGGTCCGAGCACTGCCTTGATGAGCGCGAAGCGGGACAACTGGCCCTCCGGTCGGAAGCGGACGTCTGTGAATGTCGTATGAGTCCGTGCAGGTGAGGACATTACTCGCGGCACGAGGGGTTGCGCACATCGGACTCGTGGGAGTTCACCGAGGTCTTACGCACTCTTGACCCGGGTGCACCTGCGGTGGCCCGCCCGTCGGCCGCGGGGAACGGGGCCGCCACCCTGTGACCGAACTCGCCCGGACCCGCACACCGCACGGGTGCCCCCGTCCGCCCGCCCCAATCGGACGAGCCGTCACATCCCCGCCACAATACGGCAGACGTGTGACGGGGGTACGTCATCCGTATGAGGGGCGTACGACACGCAACATCACCCGTGTGTTCGGCCCGGGGTCTCCCGTCCGTCATCCGCGCCCACCTACGATCGGCCCGCAGTGAACGCGGCGACGGCTAAGGGGCACTCATGGGAACGCGGGAGTCTAACGAACAGGCGGGCGGAACCGCACGGCGTGCGCTCCTCGGCGCGGCGGTGCTCGGCGCCTCGGGAACGGCCCTGGGCCTGAGCGGCACGGCGAGAGCCGCCGACGCCCGGCACGGCGGCGGCCGGGGACTGAAGGGCCTGCCCGTGCCGACGATCGTCGGCCACCGCGGGGCCAGCGGCTACCGCCCCGAGCACACCCTCGCCGCCTACCAACTCGCCCTCGACATGGGCGCGGACATCGTCGAGGCCGGCGACCTCGTGCCCACCAGGGACGGCCACCTCGTCTGCCGGCACGAGCCGGAGATCGGCGGCACCACCGACGTCGCGGACCACCCCGAGTTCGTGAGCCGCAGGACCACCAAGACGCTCGACGGCATCGCCACCACCGGCTGGTTCACCGAGGACTTCACCCTCGCCGAGCTGAAGCGACTGCGCGCGGTCGAACGCATCCCCGCCAACCGCCCGCACAACACCCTCTACGACGGCCGCTGGGAGATCCCCACCTTCGAGGAGGTGCTGCGCTGGCAGGACGAGCAGACCCGCAAGCGCGGCAAGCAGGTCTGGATCTACCCCGAGACCAAGCACCCCACCTACTTCCGGAAGCTGGGCCTGGGCCTGGAGGAGCGGGTCGCGAAGCTGCTGCGCAAGTACGGCAAGGACGGCCGCAACGCCCCGGTCGTCCTGCAGTCCTTCGAGCCGACCAGCATCCGGCGCTTCAGCAGGCTCGTGGACAACCCGCTCGTGGTGCTCCTGTCCCACGCCGGTGAGCGTCCCTGGGACTTCGTCGAGTCGGGCGACCCGCGCACCGTCGCCGACCTCATCACCCCCGAGGGACTGAAGGAGATCGCCTCCTACGCCCAGGGCATCGGCCCCACCCTCGACCTGGTCATCCCGCGCGACGCGAGCGGCAGGCTCACCGAGCCGACCGGCCTGGTGCGCGACGCCCACCGGGCGGGCCTGATCCTGCACCCCTACACCCTGCGCAACGAGAACCCGTTCCTGCCCGCCGACTTCCGCGAGGGCACCGACCGCGACGCCTACGGCGACGTGTTCGGCGCCTACCGCGCGTACTTCGCCACCGGCATCGACGGTGTCTTCACCGACCAGCCCGACACCGGCCTGCTGGCCCGCGAGGACTTCGTCAACGGCTGAGGCGCCCCGCCCCGGATGGGGTGAGTCGCGGCCGCTCCGGGCAACCCCGCCCGGAGCGGCCTCGTCGTTGCCCGTATGACGCACGATCTGGTCACCTCCCTGCGCCCGCTGCTCACCGCGGAGGCCGCCGCCGAGGCGTTCGCCTGCGGAACCGAACCGGACGACCTGGAACAGGCCGTCTGGCTCCGCCTCCTGGAGCGCCTCGACGCCGGCGGCCCGCCGCCCGACCCGCCGGGCTGGCTCCGCGCGGCCGTCCGCACGGAGGTCCGCCGCACCCGCCGCGCCGCCCGGCGGGAGACGCCCCTGACCGGCGAACCCGCCGGGCACGGTGACCACGACCCCGAACGCCTCGCGCTCGCCGCCGCCCGCCGCCGCGCCCTGGTGGACGCCGTACGGCGACTGCCCGGCCGCTGCCCCCGGCTCCTGGAGGCGCTGCTGTCCCCGCACGACCCGACATACCGGGAGATCGCGGGGGAGTTGGATATCTCACAGGGCAGTCTCGGACCGGAACGTTCCAGATGCCTGGGATGTCTGCGTCGTCTGCTCGCATCGGAGGTTGCGGCACGCTGAGGACGGGGATAGGTGTGGGGACGACAGGCGATCAGGTGAGCGGGAGGCATGCGCACATGGGCATGAGCGTGACCATCTCTGCGGCGGCCGGGCAGGACGCGGAGCAGATCTTCAGGTTGCAGTACCTGTGCTTCCAGAGCGAGGCGGCGCTCTACGGCAACTACCGCATCGACCCGCTCGTCCAGACCCTCGACTCGGTCCGCGAGGAGGTCGCCGCCGACTGCGTCTTCGTCGCCCGCCTCGGCGACGAGGTCGTCGGCTCGGTGCACGGCAGGGTCGCCGAGGACGGCGCCGCCGCGATCGGCAAGCTCTGCGTACACCCCCGCCTGCGGGGACACGGCATCGGCGCGCGTCTTCTCGCGGCGGCGGAGTCCGCCCTCGCCGGCGAGCACGGGGCCAGGACGTTCCGTCTGCACGCCGGGCACCGCAGCGAGAGCAACCTGCGGCTCTACAACAAGGTCGGCTACCAGCGGGTGGGTACGTCCCAGGGCGCGGACGGCGTACCGATGATCGTCCTGGAGAAGCAGGCGGAGACCTACGCGACGACCGCCTGATCAGGCCCCGGGCCGCCCCGGCCGCGCCCTGCGCAGCCAGTGGACGGCGGTGAGGGGCAGCAGCACGGGAATGAAGAGGTACCCCCTCCCGTAGTCCGACCACACGGTCGCGTCCGGGAAGGCGGACGGCTCCAGCAACGTCCAGGTGCCGACGGTCATGACGCCCACGAGCTCGGCGGCGCAGCACACCAGCGCCGCCCTGCGGGCCGTCTCCCCGC
Source organism: Streptomyces sp. NPDC016640 (assembly GCF_043076215.1). Classification (NCBI taxonomy): domain Bacteria; kingdom Bacillati; phylum Actinomycetota; class Actinomycetes; order Kitasatosporales; family Streptomycetaceae; genus Streptomyces; species Streptomyces sp. NPDC016640. Next base: position 176,351 of record NZ_JBIBRG010000008.1, on the reverse strand, counting down.
CACGGACCAGGGCGTAGGTGATGAAGCCGTAGACCACTCCGGCCAGCGCCGACAGCGTGTAGGCGAGCGGCGCCCGGTCGAACTCGGTGGCGATCTGGTACACGGAGCGCGACACGGCGCCGACGACCATCACGCCGTACAGCCACACCAGCAGCAGTCCGGGCCCGCCGATCAGCCGTGCCCGGTCCGGCTTCTCCCGCGCCGCGGCCATCTCAGCCTCCCCAGATGTCATACAGCCGCACCTCCAGCACGGCCAGCACGACACCGCTCGCGGCGACCGTCACCGAACCCCAGCGGGTGCGCTCGCCCAGCGACAGGAAGCCGGCCGCCGGGACGCACGCGAACGCGCCGAGCAGATACGCCACGAAGATCGTCGTGCCCTGCTCCGGGTCCTGGCCCCGGGCCAGCCGCACGATCCCGACGATCAGCTGGACCAGCGCCAGCAGCGTGACCACGGCCATCCCGATGAAGTGCCAGTCCTTCGTCGGCTGGTCACGGTAGGCGGCCCACCCGCACCAGGCGCCGAGCAGCAGCGCGGCGACACCGGTCACCACCGTCAGGACATCAAGCATGGCAGCGACCTTATTACGCCGGAACACCCCCGCCGCGCCCGCCCCCGGCAGCGTCCGGGCCCGCGTCCCCGGCGAGGCCCGGCGGCACCGTAGGGTCGGCGCCATGACGATCCACGCCCGGGCCCTGCTGTTCGACAACGACGGAACCCTCGTCTCCTCCCTGCTGTCCGTGCAGCGGTGCTGGACGCGGTGGGCCGGGGAGTACGGCATCACCGCCGAGGAGTTCGGGCGGGTCGAGCTGCACGGCCGGCCGGCCGCCGAGATAGCCGCCGACCTGCTGCCCGCCCACGTCGTGGCGGGGGCCGTCGCGCGGATCGAGGACCTGGAGGTGGAGGACGTGCCCAACGGCGGGGTCCACCTGCTGCCCGGGACCGAGGACTTCCTCGCGGCGCTCCCCGCCGAGCGCTGGGCCGTGGTCACCTCCGCCACCCGGCGACTGGCCGAGGCGCGCCTCGCCGCCGTCGGCATCCTGCCCAAGACCCTCGTCGCCGCCGACGACATCACCCGGGGCAAACCCGACCCCGAGCCCTACCTCCTGGCCGCCCGCAGGCTCGGCGTCGACCCCGCCCACTGCGTCGTCTTCGAGGACGCCCCGGCCGGACTCCGGGCCGGCCGCGCCGCCGGCATGACCACCGTGGCCTTGGCCACAACCCACCAGGCCCACGAGCTGACCGCCGATCTCGTCGTCGAGGACCTCTCGGCCCTGTCCGCACTGGTCACGGACGGTGCGGTGGACATCTCCGTGCGCGCGTGACGTGCGCGCACCGGTGTCCATGGCTGTCCACTATCCGGACAGTCGTGGCCGGTGAGATCGAAACATCTGCTTTACTGACCGCATGACCATCACGAGCGACCGCACTCCTGCGACCGGGGCGACCCTGACGCCCGGTGCTCGTTGTCTGTGTCAGCGCCGAATGCGCGCCTTCTAGAGGGCCCCTGCACCAGCCGAGCCTCGCGCCCCGAAGCGAGAGCCCGCTCAGGTCCGTTCGCATGCGCCGCATGCGAGACCGAGCCACGCCCCGCGCGCACGTCTCCCCACGGCCTCCTCCGCCGCGCCCGGGATCCGTGCCGCCCAGGCTGCTTTCGACCCTGAACGCCTCGTGCCGGCGCCCACGACGCGCCGCACACTCGACAGTGACGGAAACCCACGTGATCACCACCTCGGGCCTGACCAAGGTCTACCGCTCCCGCGGCCGCGAGGTCACCGCCCTGGACGGCGTCGACCTGCATGTCCGCGAAGGCGAGGTCTACGGCGTCATCGGCCAGTCCGGCGCCGGCAAGTCCTCCCTCATCCGCTGCGTCAACCTGCTGGAACGCCCCACCTCGGGCACCGTGACCGTGGACGGGCGGGACCTCACCGCCCTCGCCGGGCGCGGACCGCGCGCCGGCCGGGAGCTGCGGCAGGCGCGCAGCCGGATCGGCATGGTCTTCCAGCACTTCAACCTGCTGTCCTCCCGCACGGTGCAGGACAACGTCGAACTCCCGCTGGAAATCCTCGGCGTGCAAGGGAAGAAACGTTCCAGCAAGGCGCTGGAGCTGCTCGACCTGGTCGGCCTCGCCGACAAGGCCAAGGCGTACCCCGCCCAGCTCTCCGGCGGCCAGAAGCAGCGCGTCGGCATCGCCCGCGCGCTGGCCGGCGACCCCAAGGTGCTGCTCTCCGACGAGGCCACCAGCGCCCTCGACCCCGAGACCACCCGCTCGATCCTCACGCTCCTGCGCGACCTGAACCGGCAGCTCGGCCTCACCGTCCTGCTCATCACCCACGAGATGGACGTCGTGAAGTCGATCTGCGACTCGGCCGCTCTCATGGACAAGGGCCGCGTCGTCGAGTCCGGCACGGTCACGGAACTGCTCGCCACCCCCGGCTCCGAACTGGCCTCCGCCCTGTTCCCGGTCGGCGGCGAGGCCTCCGGCGACGACCGCACCGTCCTCGACGTCACCTTCCAGGGCGAGAGCGCGACCCGGCCGGTCATCTCCCAGCTGTCGCGTACCTACAACATCGACATATCGATCCTCGGCGCCGCCATCGACACCGTCGGCGGCCTGCAGATCGGCCGGATGCGCATCGAACTGCCCGGCCGCTACGAGGAGAACGTCGTGCCGATCGGCTTCCTGCGCGAACAGGGCCTGCAGATCGACGTCGTGAACCGGGAACAGCCCGCGCTGGTGAAGGAGGGGGCCAAGTGACCTGGTCCGAGATGCAGCCGCTGCTCGCACAGGCGTGTACCGAGACGCTGGTCATGGTGGGCTGGTCCACCCTGATCGCCGTCGTCGGCGGCCTTCCGCTCGGCATTCTGCTCGTCCTCACCGACAAGGGGGGACTGCTGCAGAACACCGCGGTGAACAAGGTCATCGGGCAGATCGTGAACGTCGGCCGCTCGCTGCCGTTCATCATCCTCATGGTCGCCCTGATGAACTTCACCCGCTGGGTCACCGGCACCACCATCGGCAGCGAGGCGGCGATCGTGCCGCTCGCCATCGGCGGCATCCCCTTCTTCGCCCGTCTCGTCGAGACGGCCGTGCGCGAGGTCGACCACGGGCTCGTCGAGGCCGTGCAGGCGATGGGCGGCAGCACCTGGACCATCGTCCGCAAGGTCCTCGTCCCCGAGGCGCTGCCCTCGCTGATCGCCAGCACCACCACCACGGTCATCGCGCTCGTCGGCTACTCGGCCATGGCGGGCACCGTCGGCGGCGGCGGACTCGGCGACCTCGCCGTCCGCTACGGCTACCAGCGCTTCGAGACCGGCCTCATGTGGATCACCGTCGCGGTCCTCGCCGTGGCCATCTCCCTCATCCAGTTCGCCGGCGACCACGCGGCCCGTGCCCTGCACCGCCGCGGCGGCCGCTCCGGCCCCTCGCCCAGGCTCCGCCTGCCGAAGGCCAAGGAGCCCGCCGCGGCCGACGTCGGCAAGGCCGCCTGACGCTCCCCGCACCCCCGTCCCGCCCACCCGGCGCCCGGCCACCACCCCCTGCCGACGGCGCTTCGCGCCGGCACCCCTTGACGCAAGGGGCCGCACCACCAAGGAAAGGCACTTTTCGTGCGTAACACCGCCAAGATCACCACCGCCGTCCTCGCCGCCGGAGCCCTCACCCTCGGGCTCACCGCGTGCGGCTCGGAGAAGGACGCGGCCTCCGACACCTCCGGCCCGCTGGTCGTCGCCGCGAGCCCCGTGCCGCACGCCGAGATCCTGACCTTCGTCAGGGACAACCTCGCCGAGGAGGCCGGCCTCGACCTCGAGGTCAAGGAGTTCACCGACTACGTCACCCCGAACACGGCCACGGAGGACGGCTCGGTCGGCGCCAACTACTTCCAGACCCAGCCCTACCTCGACGACTTCAACAAGAAGAACGGCACCCACGTCGTGTCCGTCGTCGACGTGCACCTGGAGCCGCTCGGCCTGTACTCGCGCAAGGCCGGCAAGACCGCGGAGCTGAGGAGCGGCGCGACGATCGCCATCCCCAACGACACCGTCAACGAGGGCCGCGCCCTGCAGCTGCTCGCCGAGGGCGGCCTCCTCACCCTCAAGGAGGGCGTCGGCGCCGCGGCGACCCCCGCGGACATCACCGAGAACCCGAAGAAGCTCACGTTCAAGGAGCTGGAGGCGGCCCAGACGCCGCGCGTCCTGGACGACGTCGACGCCGCGGTGGTCAACGGCAACTACGCCATCGAGTCCGACCTCGAGCCCGCGGAGGACGCCCTCGTCCTGGAGTCCGCCGAGGGCAACCCGAACAGCAACCTCCTCGCGGTCAAGGAGGGCAACGAGGACGACCCGCGCGTGAAGAAGCTCGCCGAGCTCCTCACCTCCCCCGAGGTGAAGAAGTTCATCGAGGACAAGTACGCCGGTTCCGTCCTCGCCTCCTTCTGATCCGCGCCCGCCACCGACGGGGTCCGCTCCGCTGCAAGGAGTGGACCCCGTGATGCGGGCCGGTGCTCCGATGCTGCATGCTGGGCAGTTCAGCGGCACCCGACGGTCTCTCAGGTAACGGAGCGGCGCATGACGAGCACCTTCCCCAACATCTCCATCAGCACGGAGCGGTTGGTGCTGCGCCCCTTCGACACGGACGACGTTCCGGCCCTCGCCGCGATGATGAACGACGACCAGGTCGCCGCCTGGACCCCCGTCCCCCAGCCGTTCACCGAGCAGGCCGCCCGCACCTGGATCACCGAGCGCGCCCCGGCCGAACGCGAGGCCGGCCGCGGACTCGACCTCGCCGTCACCGAGTTCCTCACCCAGCGCCTGGTCGGCGTCATCCAGCTCTCGAAGACCAACTGGCACGTGCGGTCCACCGAACTGTCGTACATCATCGCCCCCTGGGCACGCGGTGAGGGCTACGCCTCCGAGGCCGCGCTCGCCACCGCCCAGTGGCTCTTCCGCGACCGCAGACTCCAACGCGTCGAACTGCGCACCGCCGCCGACAACACCGCCTCCCAGCAGGTCGCCCAGAAGATCGGCTGCATCAGCGAGGGCGTGCTCCGCAACGCCTGCATAGCCCACGTCCGCACCGAGGACGGCGGCTGGAGCGAGGTGCGCACCGACTTCATCGTGTGGAGCCTGCTCCCCGAGGACATCGAGGGTGCGGACGGACACCTGGCCGACACCGGCGGGTTCACCACCTATCCGGACTGGAACTGATCCCCGGACCTCCTCCCGCCGGTGCCGCCGCGACGGTCCACGGCCGCACCGGGTAACCTCAGCGGACCCGCCCCGGGGCGGGAGAAGCCGACGACCTGCGAACACCCCAGGAGACTGACGACGATGGCCGACCGGGTCACGGTGATCGGCTGGGACGGTTCGCCGCCGACCGCCGCGGCACGCGCCGCGCTGGGCGCCGCCACGCTGGTGGCCGGCGCCTCCCACCACCTGGCACTGCCCGAGGTGCCCTCCGGCGCCGAGCGCGTCAGGCTGGGCTCCGTCGCCCTCGCCGCCCGCCGCATCGCCGCCCACCGCGGCACGGCGGTCGTCCTCGCCGACGGCGACCCCGGCTTCTTCGGCGTCGTACGGACGCTGCGCGCACCGGAGTTCGGCCTGGAGGTCGAGGTCGTCCCCGCCGTCTCCTCGGTCGCCGCCGCCTTCGCGCGCGCCGGAATGCCCTGGGACGACGCCCACGTGGTGGTCGCGCATCCGCGCACCCTGCGCCGCGCGGTCAACGTCTGCCGGGCCCACACCAAGGTGGCGGTCCTCACCTCACCCGGCGCCGGCCCCGCCGAACTGGGCCTGCTCATGGAAGGCATCCACCGCACCTTCGTCATCTGCGAGGAACTCGGCACCGAGCGCGAACGGGTCACCGTCGTCACCTCCGACAGGGCCGCGGACCACACCTGGCGCGACCCCAACGTCGTCATCGTCATCGGCGGCCCGGCCGCCGCCGGCGAGTCCGGCGGCTGGATCGCCGGCCGCGACCCCGCCTGCGGCACGCGCGGCTGGACGCTGCCCGCGAAGGAGTACGGCGGCGAACTCGGCGAGGGCGAACGGGAACCGCTGCGCGTCTCCCAACTCGCCCGGCTCGGACCGCGGCTCGGCGACCTCGTCTGGGACATCGGCTGCGGCAGCGGAGCCTTCGCCACCGAGGCCGCCCGCGCCGGCGCCGCCGTCATCGCCGTCGACCGCGACCCGCGCGCCTGTGCCCGCGCCGACTCCGCCGCCCGGCGTCACGGGGTTCAGCTCCAGATCGTCCACGGCACCGCCCCGTACGTCCTGGAGAACCTTCCCGAGCCGGACGTGGTCCGGGTCGGCGGCGGGGGAGCGGCCGTGGTCTCCGCGGTCGCCGACCGCCGTCCGCAGCGCATCGTCGCGGACGCCGCGACCCGCGACGCGGCCGAGCTCATCGGCCGCAACCTGACGGAACACGGCTATCGGGTCGAGTGCGCCCTGCTCCAGTCCGTCGAACTCGACACCCGGGCCTGGACGGAGAAGGAACGGAGCGTCGCGTTCCTGCTCAGCGGGGTGCTGCCCGCACGCGGCGACTGATCCGCGGGCCGTCCCCGTGATCGGGTTGTCGGACCGCGCGCGGTAGGCTGGCCGATCGTTGTACCGCACTCGGGCACCCGGCACTTCGTCGGTCGATGTCCCGGAAAGCGCGCCCGTTTTGAGACGTGTGTGGTACGGCAGAACCGGAGAACGCGCAACGTGGCGCAGTCCACAGCGAACCGTCGCCGATCAGGCTGACGCGACGGCCGTACGGCCGCGACAATGCCAGTGAATGGCTTTGTCGCCTTTTTCGGGCGGACCGTTCGTGCCGCTGGGGACGCACGCTCGTTCTTCAGCGTGGGGCGGTCGGTGCGCCGTTCCGGGTGAGCTGGTCGTAGGAGCACTAACCGATGGGCGAGGGGTACGCATGACCGACACCGGCCAGGTCCCGGGCGAGGGATTGCCGGAGAACGCAGGCATGGTGGAGCAGCCGGGCGTCCCCGCGCCGGGCACGTACACCTACCTCTCCGACAGTCCGGCCAGTCCGGCCGAGGACGAAGACCTGTTGCTGCCGGGCGCCCAGGGCGCCTGGGGCAACGAGATCGCCCCGCCCCCTCCCGAGCCGGTCGTCGAGACCGTGCACGAACCGGGACCGCACGAGACGGCCGGCCGTGACAGCGGCTCGGTCGACCTGCGCGGCGTCAGGCTCCCCGGGCCGCAGCAGCCGGTACCGGCCGCGCCGCGCCGCCCGCTGCACCTCGGTCCGCCCATTCCCGATCTCTCCGCCGGTCCGGTCCGCTCCCTCGCCGACCGCGGTCCCGCCGACCTGCCGACCCGTCAGGCGGGACCGCCGACCCTCGGCCCCGAGTACCTCGACGTCCCGCGCGCGCGGGAGGCCGTAGCGCCACCGCCGGCGGCGCCCTGGGGCGCGCAGGCCGCGGTCGGTGCCGGGGCGACGACCGCGGAAACGGTTGTTCCGTCGCCGGAGCCGGTGGACGCCGCCCAGGCGGTCGTCACCCGCGTCGCGGCGGAGGCGGTCGCCGTGCAGGACACCGATGGCACGGCCGGAGGTGCCGGCCCCGTCGCGGGCGCCGACGGCACCGAGGCCACGGCACACGACGCCGCGGGCGTCCCCGAGCCGGCGGCGGGCCCCGAGCTGCCCACCGTCCGGGCCGCCGGGCCGGACCACGCCCCGGAGCCCGGGGCGGCCGCTCCGGTGACCGCGGCGCCCGCGGAGGCCGCCGCCCCGGAGTACGCCCAGGTGCCGGGGGCCGAGCCCGCCGGGACGCCGGGTGCCGGTGTCCCCGACGCCCGGCCCGACGGAGTGCCCCCGGCCGCCCGGGCAGCCGGAACCGCGCCGGCCGTGGAGACTGCCGTTCCCGAGCAGGTCCAGGGGCCGGAGGTGTCACAGGTGCTGGACGCCGGGCCCGCCGCGGACCATCGGGCGCGGGAGGCGGGGGAGCCGCCGACCGCCGGGTTCCCGGGTGCCGGGGACGTGGTGCCGGAGGACGTCCGAGCGGCCGGGGTGTCCCCGGATGTCCACGTGCCGGGAGCCGGGGCCGCAGTGCCGGGGGACGTCCCGGTGGCCGAGATGCCCCCGGCCGCGGACGTGCCGGGTGTCGCGGGTGCGGTGCCTGGGCATGCTCGGACGGCCGAGGTGCCCCCGGCCGCGGAGGCGGCGGGTGCCGAGGACACGGTGTCGGAGCACGTCCAGGCAGCCGAGGTGTACCCGGCCGTTCACCTACCGGAAGGCGAGGGCGCGGTGTCCGAGCACGTCCAAGAGGCTGAGGTGTCACCCGCCGCCCAGGCCCCGGGTGCCGAAGCCGCCGGGCCGGAGAACGCTCCGTCCGCCGGGCCGGAGGACGTCCAGCCGGACGAGGCCCTCGGCGCTGCCCCGGTACCGGGCGTGGACGCCGCCGTGGGGCCGCAGGAGCCGCGGGCCCCCCGGGCGCCGGGCGCCGAAGCCGCCGAGCCCGGGTACGCCCAGGACGCCGGGGCCTTCCCGGACGTCCGGGCGGCAGACGCCCGGACAACTGCCCCGGAGCACGCGGAGACGGCCCAGGACGCTCAGGCGCCGGGTACGGAAGCCGCCGCGCAGGCGCGGTCCCAGGAGATCCCGGCGTCCCGGACCCCTGCCGACCCGGTCGTGCCGACCGGGGCTCCCGTCGCCGAGCCGCACACCACCGCGCCCGTCGCCGCAGTCCCGACGGCGGAATCCGGTCCCGGCGCGACGGCCGAGGCGGACCCGGCACAGGCCGTACCGGAACCGACCGGAACCACCGCACCCGCCTCCGGTCCGACGGGCGGCGAATTCCCCGCGCCGGCCCCGGCCGGGGCACCCGCGGCCCAGCCCCCGACCGCCGTGGACCCGGAACCGCTCCAGGCCTCCGACGGGACGGCCGCCGCCGTGCCCGCTGCCGTCACCGAGGCCGTGCCCGGCACGGGCGCGTCCGCCCCGCCCGCCGTCACCGCCGCGGCCGCGGCCGACACGGCACCCCCCGCTCCCGCCCCGGCGGACGCGGACCTGGTCCGGGTCCCCCAGCAGGACCCCGGCGCCGTCACTCCCGGGCCCGCCTCCGACCGGCCCGCCCACGTGGACGGAACCGCGCCCGCCACCCCGCATCCCGCCCCCACCCCACCGCAGGGCGTGACCGTGCCGGCCGAGCCGGACGCCGAACCCGCCCAGAACGCGGACGACATGGACACCCGGGGAGCCGGCGCGGAGCCGGAGACGCGAGCGGAGACGGAACCGGCACGGTCCGCCGGCCCCGCCGCCCCCGGCTACGACGACGCCGAACGCGAGGCCGTGCTGAAGGTCATGCGCGAGCGCCGGGACATCCGCAACGGCTTCCGCGGCGACCCCATCCCGCACGAGGTGCTGCTCCGTGTCCTGGAGGCCGCGCACACCGCGCCCTCCGTCGGCCACTCGCAGCCCTGGGACTTCGTCGTCATCCGCTCCGCCGAGACCCGGCGCGGCATGCACGAACTGGCCATGCGCCAGCGGGACGCCTACGCCAGGTCCCTGCCCAAGGGCCGGGCCAAGCAGTTCAAGGAACTGAAGATCGAGGCCATCCTCGACACCCCCGTGAACATCGTCGTCACCGCCGACCCCACGCGCGGCGGCCGGCACACCCTCGGCCGGCACACCCAGCCGCAGATGGCGCCGTACTCCTCCGCGCTCGCGGTGGAGAACCTCTGGCTCGCCGCCCGCGCCGAGGGCCTCGGCGTCGGCTGGGTCAGCTTCTTCGACGAGCGCGAGATGGTCCGCGCCCTCGGTCTGCCCGAGCATCTGGAGGTCGTCGCCTACCTGTGCGTAGGCTACGTCGACGAGTTCCCGGACGAGCCCGAGCTGATGCAGGCCGGCTGGTCCAAGCGCCGCCCGCTGTCCTGGGTCGTGCACGAGGAGACCTACGGCCGTCGCGCCCTGCCCGGAGAGGACCCCCACGACCTGCTTGCCGAGACCGTCGCGCAGATCCGCCCGCTGGACGCCAAGGCGCTCGGCGAGGCGTGGGAGCGCCAGAAGCGCATGACCAAGCCCGCCGGCGCGCTCGGCATGCTGGAGATCATCTCCGCCCAGCTGTCCGGCCTGTCCCGCAAGTGCCCGCCGCCGGTGCCGGAGCCCGCCGCCCTCGCGATCTTCGCCGGCGACCACGGGGTGCACGCCCAGGGCGTCACCCCCTGGCCGCAGGAGGTCACGGCCCAGATGGTCGCCAACTTCCTCGGCGGGGGAGCGGTCTGCAACGCCTTCGCCGCGCAGGTGGGCGCCGAGATCTGCGTCGTCGACGTGGGCGTCTCCTCCGACCTCCCGGCCACCCCCGGACTGCTGCCGCGCAAGATCCGCGCCGGTACGTCCGACATGACCACCGGCCCCGCGATGAGCCGGGAAGAGGCCAAGAAGGCCATCGAGGTGGGCATCGAGACCGCCCGCGACCTGGTGGCGGCCGGCAACAAGGCGCTGCTGACCGGCGAGATGGGCATCGCGAACACCACCGCGTCCGCCGCCCTCATCTCCGTCTACACCGGCGCCGACCCGGCCGAGGTCACCGGCCGCGGCACCGGCATCAACGACGAGACCCTCGCCCGCAAGACCGAGGTCGTGCGCCGTGCCCTCGAAGCGCACCAGCCGGACCCGGCCGACCCCATCGGTGTCCTGGCCGCCGTCGGCGGCTTCGAGCACGCGGCCATGGTCGGCCTGCTGCTCGGCGGGGCGTCGCTGCGTACGCCGGTCATCCTGGACGGCGTGAGCGCCGGCGCCGCCGCCCTGGTGGCCCGGGCCATCGCCCCCGAGGTCCTGGCCGCCTGCATCGCCGGGCACCGCAGCGCCGAGCCCGGTCATGTCGCGGCCCTCAACAAGCTGGGCCTGCGTCCCCTGGTCGACCTCGACCTGCGGCTCGGCGAGGGCACCGGCGCGCTGCTCGCCCTGCCGCTGGTGCAGAGCACGGCGCGCGCCATGCACGAGGTGGCGACGTTCGACTCGGCGGGAGTCACCGAGAAGTAACCCCCCCCGCACGGGGCGGGCACCCCAGGCGCACCGCCGCCCGGTTCGGCCCGCCCCGCCGTACGCCGAGCACCCCCTCTAGAATCCGCACGTCAGGGCCGCTCCAGTGCCGTAGCGCCCATTCGCCCGTCGCCCGTACGAGGAGCCGCACCCTCATGGCCGAACACCCCGCCTACCCTGTGGGCCTCCGTCTCACCGGCCGTCGAGTGGTCGTGCTCGGCGGCGGCCAGGTCGCCCAGCGCCGGCTTCCGGCCCTGCTCGCGGCCGGTGCGGACGTTCTCCTCGTGTCGCCCGAGGCGACCCCCTCCGTGGAGGCGATGGCCGACGCGGGCGAGATCACCTGGGAACGGCGCGGCTACGCCGACGGCGACCTCGCGGACGCCTGGTACGCCCTGATCGCCACCAGCGACGCCGAGGCCAACACGCGGGCCTCCGCCGAGGCGGAGCGCCACCGCGTCTGGTGCGTGCGCTCCGACGACGCCGACCGGGCGACCGCCTGGACCCCGGCGACCGGACACAGCGAGGGCGTCACGGTGGCCGTCCTCACCACCGACGCCAAGGTCCGCGATCCCCGGCACACCGCCGCCGTCCGCGACGCCGTGGTCGAGGGGCTGCGCGACGGCACCCTCGTCGCCCCGCACCACCGCACCCGCACCCCGGGGGTCGCCCTGGTCGGCGGCGGGCCCGGCGACCCGGACCTGATCACGGTGCGCGGCCGCCGGCTGCTCGCCGAGGCGGACGTGGTCATCGCCGACCGGCTCGGCCCGCGCGACCTGCTCGCCGAACTCCCGCCGCACGTCGAGGTGATCGACGCGGCGAAGATCCCCTACGGCCGTTTCATGGCCCAGGAGGCCATCAACAACGCGCTGATCGAGCACGCCGGGCAGGGCAAGTCCGTGGTCCGGCTCAAGGGCGGCGACCCCTACGTCTTCGGGCGCGGCATGGAGGAACTCCAGGCGCTCGCCGAGGCGGGCATCCCGTGCACCGTCGTCCCCGGGATCTCCAGCTCCATATCCGTCCCGGGCGCGGCCGGCATCCCGGTCACCCACCGGGGTGTGGCGCACGAGTTCACCGTGGTCAGCGGCCACGTCGCTCCCGACGACGAGCGTTCCCTGGTCGACTGGCCGTCCCTGGCCGGGCTGACCGGCACCCTGGTCGTGCTCATGGGCGTCGACAAGATCGGCCGGATCGCCGAGACCCTGGTCGCGCACGGCAAGTCCCCGGACACCCCGGTCGCCCTGGTCCAGGAGGGCACCACGGCCGCCCAGCGCCGGGTCGACGCCACCCTCGCCACGGTCGCCGCGGCGGTCGTGGAACAGGAGGTCAAGCCGCCGGCCGTCATCGTCATCGGCGAGGTCGTGGGTGTGGGCCGGCCCGGGGCGGTGTGACATGGCCGAACTCGTCACCCTCGACGACCCCCGCGACCCGCGTCTGCACGACTACACCGGTCTGACCGACGTCGAACTCCGCCGCCGGCGCGAGCCCGCCGAGGGCCTGTTCATCGCCGAGGGCGAGAAGGTCATCAGACGCGCCGGGGAAGCGGGCTACGCGATGCGCTCGATGCTGCTGTCGGCGAAGTGGGTCGACGTGATGCGGGACGTCATCGACCGGGCGACCGCCCCGGTCTACGTCGTGGAACCCGCGCTCGCCGAGCAGGTCACCGGCTACCACGTGCACCGCGGCGCGCTCGCCTCCATGCAGCGCAAACCGCTGCCCACGGCCCGGGACCTGCTCCGCGGCGCCCGCCGGGTCGTCGTCATGGAATCGGTGAACGACCACACCAACATCGGCGCCATCTTCCGTTCCGCCGCCGCCCTCGGCATGGACGCCGTCCTGCTCTCCCCGGACTGCGCCGACCCCCTCTACCGCCGCAGCGTCAAGGTCTCCATGGGCGCGGTCTTCTCCGTGCCGTACGCCCGTCCGGACACCTGGCCCCAGGGCCTGGAGTCGGTCCGCGAGGCGGGTTTCACGCTTCTCGCCCTCACCCCCGACGACACCGCGCGGTCCCTCGACGAGGTGGCGCCCCACCGCATGGACCGGGTGGCCCTGATGCTGGGCGCGGAAGGGGGAGGTCTGTCCGCCCGGGCCCTGGCCGCCGCCGACGCGTGGGTCCGCATCCCGATGTCCCACGGCGTCGACTCCCTCAACGTGGGCGCCGCGGCGGCGGTCGCGTTCTACGCGGTGGCCACCGGCCGCCCCCAGGAGTAGCGGCCGGAGCCCTGGGCCGCCCCGGACGGGCGCCGGGACGTACCCGCCCGGGCCCGCCGTCGCCGCCGCGTCCTCACGCGGGTCCCTGGCAGCCCTGCACCAGCGCGATGCCGAGGGCCACCACCAGCGTCACGACGACGAACACGAACAACCGCTGCCTGAGCAGCCGCGGATTGGCCGGCCGCAGACCGGTCCCGGTCGGCCGGGACCCGGGCCGACGGGCACCGGTACCGGAGCGGGTGGAGTTCCGGGAGGCCGGCGTGGGCCGTGGTCCGGACCGGGACGGCGCACCACCGCGCGGGGAGCTGTCGCGGGAGGAGCCGCCCCGGGAGGCGGGCACGCCCCGGCCGTTCCGCCCGGAGGACGGCCCGCCGCCCTGGGGAGCGGGGCCGCGACCGCGCGGCGGCGGAGTCCCCTGGCCCCCCTGCCGGCGCCGCGCGCGCTCCGGGTAGGTGTCGGCGAGGCGCCCGGTGGGCCGCTCCGTCTCGGCGCCGCGCGGCGCCGGTGGCCGGACGTCGGCGAGGCCCTGGGCCTCGCGCGCCGCGATCTCCTTGAGCCGCAGCGACAGTTGGAGCGTGCTGGGCCGCTCCTCCGGGTCCTTGGCCAGGCAGGCGCGGACGAGCGGGGCCAGGGCGTCCGGGACGCCGTGCAGGTGGGCCTCCTCGTGCACCACGCGGTACAGCATCACCTCGGAACTGCCGTGTCCGAAGGGGGAGTCGCCCATCGACGCGTACGCGAGCGTGGCGCCCAGCGAGAACACGTCCGTGGCCGGGGTGACGGCGGCGCCGCGCACCTGCTCCGGGGCGAGGAAGCCGGGCGATCCGACGGCCGTGCCGACGTGGGTGAGCGTCGAGGCGCCCGTCGCCCAGGCGATGCCGAAGTCGATGATCCGCGGCCCCTTCGGGGACAGCAGGATGTTGGACGGTTTGAGGTCCCGGTGCACCACACCGGCCTCGTGGACGGCGACCAGCCCCTCGGAGAGGGCGGCGCCGACGGCGGCGACCTCGGCGGCGCAGAGCGGCCCCTCGTCGGCGACCTTGTCGTGCAGTGACGGCCCGGGCACGTACTGGGTGGCGAACCACGGCCGGTCCGCCTCGAGGTCGGCGGCCACCAGCCGGGCCGTACAGCCCCCGCGGATGCGCCGGGCCGCCGAGACCTCGCGCGCGAACCGCGAGCGGAACTCCTGGTCCTCCGCGAGGTCCGGCCGGATGACCTTCAGCGCGACCCGCTGCCCCTTCTTGTCGGAGCCCAGGTACACCACACCCATGCCGCCCGCGCCGAGCCGTCGGTGAAGCCTGAAAGAGCCGACGACGCGCGGGTCCTCGCGCCTCAGGCGCATCATCGCCATGTTCATCCCCGCTGCCCGGTCCTGTGACGTGCCACAGCTTACGTTTCCCCGGCCGCCCGCGCGCAGAGGCCGCGCCCTCTCGAACCGATCGATTGTCAGTGCCGGGTGGGACACTCGAAGAGTGGGCAGGGAGCGCGTGAACAGGCCGGGTTCGCGCGGGGCATGATCCCAACCACCCGACACCGAAGGGGGATTGATCGCGTGAAGGGTGACCGTGTGGAGATCGTCGTGGACGCGGGGGACACCACGCGAACGTATGAGGTGGTGGCGAGCAGGGCCGGGCGCCGGGTGGAGACGGCGGTGCGCCGGGGAGTGGTCGAAGTGAGCGAAGTCACCCGAACCGGGGCCGTCGTACGGACGGCCCGCTTCATGGCGAACCGGGTGCTCGCCCTGGTGGAACAGCCGGTGCCGCGGGAGGAGAACTCGGAGAAAGCGGGGCAGAGCGGTCGACCCCTCCGGGATCTCCCTGAGACGTAGGACCCCGTCTCCACCCAGGGGAGTACGCAGCAGGTCACGGCTCATCCTCCGGGAGGCCCGGCAATGGGTACGAGGGCATGACGTGCCGAAAGCGCCCGGCCCCTAGATTTGAGGTCAAGCGGCGGGTGCAGCACTCGTCCCCCGAGGTCAGACGCCCGCCGCTGCCAGGAACAACGGAATCGGTCAGGAGAGGGCCATGGCCCACACGTCACCGCGGACACTGATCCGCACGCGGGAACGCGGCGAGGGCCGCCGCCATCCGCTGGTGGCGACGCTGATGGCCCTTCCCCTGGCGGTCCTGCTCCTCCTCGTCTTCGACGGGTGGGAGACGGTGACCACACAGGCGTCGTCCGTGGGCGAGATGCTGGGGCGCTGAGCGGCGACCCCAGGCCCGGAAGAGCGGTCCGGGTGGGGACATCCACCCATGAAACCCCGTGGGGACGGGGGTGCGGCGGACGGCAGAAAATGCCGGCGCAGCTGGGGAGCTGCGCCGGCATTGCCATGCCGTGGGACACCGCGGACACCTGCGCCGCGCCCTCGCACGCCCCGCCCCGTGTCACGGCGGGCGGCCGTGCCTCCTCCCGCGCACCGAAGGCTCGTGAGGTGCCCCCGGGGCGGCGCCGGCGGGCGCGTCCTCCCGCAAGCGCCGGGTCGCGCACCCCGCCCCCTCGGCCCGCACCGGCACCGAGCCCCCGGCCACCCCGCGCACGCCTCCACGTACGCTCCCCTGAGACCCACCCCCGGCCAGGGAGCCAAGTGACGCCCGACCCCCTCCTCACCGCACTCACGGCCCACGCCCTGCGCATGGCCCACACCCGCACCGCCGCCTGCCCCTGCGGAGCGACCCGCACGCTCGCCCACCGGCCCGACGCCACCGTCGTACGCCACGCGGACACCGTCGCCAAGGCCCACGCCCCGGACACGGACCCCGCCCACCTGGCCCTCCGCCTCACCGCCGCCGCGCGGCGACCGGACGTCTTCGTCCCCCCGCTCCGCCCCGCGCCGGTCGCCCTGCACGGCCGCCTGGTGACCTTCTGGCCGTACGGCACTCCCGTGGACCCGGACGACCCGGACGCCGCCCCCTGGGAACCCGCCGCGGCCCTGCTCGCCCTGCTGCACCGCACGCCCGTCGACACCGCCGGGCTCCCGGCCATGCGCGGCCCGGCCAGGGCCGCCCACGCCGTCACCCGTCTGCGTGCCCTCGGCGACCCCCCGCCCGCCGCCGTCCCCGTCCTGCGCGCCTGGGCCGCCCTGCCCGCCTGGGCCCGGGCCGAGGCGCCCATGCCCGAGACCGGAACCCTGTGCCACGGAGATCTCCACCTGGGCCAGCTCGTACGCCTGTCCGGCGGTCGCTGGCGGCTGATAGACGTCGACGACCTGGGCGTGGGCGACCCCGTCTGGGACCTCGCGCGTCCCGCGGCCTGGTACGCGTGCGGCCTGCTGCCGGCGCCGGAGTGGGAGCGGTTCCTCGATGCCTACCGTGCCGCGGGCGGACCGGCCGTCCCGGCAGGCGCCGACCCGTGGGCCGTGCTCGACGTCCCGGCCCGTGCCCTGACCGTGCAGACCGCCGCCCGGATGATCACCAAGGCCGTGACGGAGGGGCGGCAGCCGGACGAGCCGGAGCAGTCCGTGATCGACGCCTGCGCGCGCATGGTCACGGCCCCGCCCTGGGAGGGCCGGGGCCCCGGGACGTAGGGTGCAACCGACCGAAGCGGGACGGAGTCTGTCCTGGCGGAACGTGAAGCAGGGCCGACCGGCGAGGAGTTGAACCATCATGCAGTGTCCGAAGTGTCGTGCGCCGATGCACACCTACAACCGCAACGGCGTTCAGATCGAGCAGTGCAGCGGGTGCCGGGGGATCTTCCTGGACTACGGCGAGCTGGAGTCGCTGACCCGTCTGGAGGCCCAGTGGTCCCAGCCCGCACCGCCGCCCCCGCCCGCTGCCCAGCAGGCGTACCCTGCGGCCCCCCAGGCGTACCCGGCGGCCCCGCAGTCTCCCGCGTGGGGCGCCCCGCACGGTGGCCACCACGGTCACCACCGGAACAAGAAGGGCTTCGGGCACATGCTCTTCTCGTCCTGAGGACCGGGAGGACGACGGATCCCCCGGCCGCTGGTGCGGCCGGGGGATCCGGTGTGGTGTGGACGATACTGGGATTGAACCAGTGACCTCTTCCGTGTCAGGGAAGCGCTCTCCCGCTGAGCTAATCGTCCTCGGGACCACGATCACTCCAGGAGCGGATCATGGGCACTGCGTGCGCGATACTGGGATTGAACCAGTGACCTCTTCCGTGTCAGGGAAGCGCTCTCCCGCTGAGCTAATCGCGCGGGGGATCCGAAGATCCGGTGGACGATACTGGGATTGAACCAGTGACCTCTTCCGTGTCAGGGAAGCGCTCTCCCGCTGAGCTAATCGTCCTTGGAGGTGGAGACGGGATTTGAACCCGTGTAGACGGCTTTGCAGGCCGTTGCCTCGCCTCTCGGCCACTCCACCAGGAGTGCGGGGGGCCGTGAAGCCCCTCTTTCTGCGAGCGGACGACGAGGCTCGAACTCGCGACCTCAACCTTGGCAAGGTTGCGCTCTACCAACTGAGCTACGTCCGCCTGTCGTTTCGGTCGGCTTGCGCGTCCCGGCGACGAACTGAACTCTAGCGGATTCCGGGGCCAGTACAAAAACCCGTTTGTGCAGCGTGCTGCGCTGCACCTGCTCGGGGGCGGGCCCGCGGCGCCGTGACGGACGTGACCGCGTCGTCCGAAGTGCCCCCGCCATAGACTCGTCGCGTGCCCGGTCTCCTCCCTCTCGCCCGCTTCGGCGCCCGCCTCGCCACCGGCCTCCTGGACGTCACCGACGACCCGGCAGCCCTGGACTCACGGGGTTTCTGGGCCGTCTGCGCGGACTTCGAGGGCCGTTTGACCTGCGCCCGCTTCCGTGACGTGAGCGAACGGCCGGTGCCCGCGCCGGGCGGCTGGCGGGGGCCGGCCGTCGGTGACTGGACGTCGTCACTGGACCGCGCCGCGTACACGGCGGCCGTCCGCCGCATCCGCGGGCACATAGCCGCCGGCGAGGTCTACCAGGCGAACCTGTGCCGCGTCCTGTCCGCGCCCGTGCCGGACGACGCGGACGTGGACGCCCTCACCGCCCTGCTGGCCCGGGGCAACCCCGCGCCCTATGCAGGAACGATTCGCCTGCCCGGGTGCGGAGTGGAGGTCGCCACCGCGTCGCCCGAGCTGTTCCTGCGCCGTGACGGGCGGATCGTGGAGTCCGGGCCGATCAAGGGCACCGGGCGCACCGAGTCGGACCTCCTGGAGAAGGACTACGCCGAGAACGTGATGATCGTCGACCTGGTCCGCAACGACATCGGACGGGTCTGCGCCACCGGCACGGTCACCGTGCCCGACCTGTGCGCCGTGGAGAAGCACCCGGGCCTGGTCCACCTCGTGTCGACCGTGCGGGGTGAACTGCGGGCCGGCGCCGGCTGGCCGGAGCTCCTGGCGGCGGCCTTCCCGCCCGGCTCCGTCACCGGCGCGCCCAAGTCGAGCGCCCTGCGGATCATCGACGCGCTGGAGACGGCACCGCGCGGTCCGTACTGCGGGGGCATCGGCTGGGTCGACGCCGACCGCGGCACCGCCGAGCTGGCGGTGGGCATCCGCACCTTCTGGATCGACCGGGGCGCGGCCGGCGGCACCGTGCTGCGGTTCGGCACCGGCGCCGGGATCACCTGGGGCTCCGACCCCGAGGGGGAGTGGCGGGAGACCGAGCTGAAGGCCTCCCGGCTGCTCGCGGTAGCGTCGGGAACGTACGACGTGAGTGAAGGGACCACGAGGTGAAGATCTGGCTCGACGGCGGGCTGCAGGACATCGAGTCCGCCCGCGTCTCCGTCTTCGACCACGGACTGACCGTGGGCGACGGCATCTTCGAGACGGTGAAGGCCGCGGCCGGCCGTCCGTTCGCGCTCACCCGGCATCTCGACCGGCTGACCCGCTCCGCCCGGGGCCTCGGCCTGCCCGACCCCGACCTCGACGAGGTCCGCCGCGCCTGCGCCGCCGTCCTCGAGGCCAACCCCATGCCCCTGGGCCGGCTGCGCCTCACCTACACCGGCGGCCTCGGCCCGCTCGGCTCCGACCGCGGCGACCACGGCCCGACCCTCGTGGTCGCCCTCGGCGAGACCGCCCGCCGCCCCGACTCCACCGCCGTCGTCACCGTCCCCTGGACGCGCAACGAGCGCGGCGCGCTGACCGGCCTGAAGACCACCTCGTACGCCGAGAACGTCGTCGCCCTCGCCCGCGCCCGCGAGCGCGGCGCCTCCGAGGCACTGTTCGGCAACACCGTCGGGCAGCTCTGCGAGGGCACCGGGTCGAACGTCTTCGTCGTCCTCGACGGCGAGCTCCACACCCCGCCGCTCGCCTCGGGCTGCCTCGCCGGCGTCACGCGCGCCCTCGTGGCCGAGTGGTCCGGGGCGAAGGAGACCGACCTGCCGCTGGACGTCCTGCGGCGGGCGGAGGAGATCTTCCTCACCTCGACCCTGCGCGACGTACAGGCGGTGCACCGCGTCGACGACCGCGAACTGCCCGCCCCCGGCCCGGTGACCGCCAAGGCCATGCGGATCTTCGACGAGCGCGCGGGCGCCGACCTCGATCCGTGACGGTCCGGATATTCGGCTGATCCGGGGTGCGGCAGCGGGTAGAACACCCGTGATGACCACGACCCTGCGGCCGGCCGAGCCGCTTCAGCAGAACGCCGACGGCACCCGCTCGCGCCGCTACCGGGTGTGCGTCAACAGCCGTCCGGTCGGCGAGATACACCTCGGCACGCACCCCGCCTTCGGCGACGCGGTGGCCCGGATCACGAGCCTGCGCATCGAGGAACCGGACCGCCGGCGCGGCCGGGGCACGGTGGCCGCGCTCGCCGCCGAGGAGGTGGCGCGCGGCTGGGGCTGCCGCCGTATCGAGGCGACGGTGCCCGCCGGTTCCGGCACCGCCCTGAACCTCGCGACGGCGCTCGGCTACGTCGTGCGCAACCGGAACATGGAGAAGGCCCTCGGGGCCGCCCCTCCCGCTCTTCCGGAGGGCGGCGCGGCCCGCCCCATGACCGAGGCCGAGTTCCGGTCCTGGCGGGAGAAGGCCGCCGGGGACTACGCGCGGGAGTGGATCAGGCGCGGGGTGCCGGAGGCCGAGGCGCGCGCCAAGGCGGCGAGGGACCACGCCGTGCTGCTGGCCGAGGGCCGCGCCACCGAGGGCATGCTCTTCACCGTCCTCGAACACGCGGGTTCCCCCGTGGGCACCCTGTGGCTGGCGGTGCGCGGTGAGCAGGCCTGCGTCTTCGACGTCGAGACCGGTGCCGCCCACCGCGGCCGCGGCCACGGACGCACCCTCATGCTGCTCGCCGAGGCCCAGGCGATCACCGCGGGCAAGCGGACCATCGGCCTCAACGTGTTCGCCGGCAACACCCCGGCCGAGCGCCTCTACGACTCGCTCGGCTACGGCACGACGCGGTACGTGATGTACAAGGCACTGGTGTAGCCGTCGGGGGCGGGGCCGCGGGCCGGACCCGCCCCCGGATCAGTGCTCCTGCCCGGCCAGCAGCCGGTCGGCGATCTCCTCGACGCGCTCGCGCAGGCCCTCCTGGCTCTTGCCCCCGTCGAGACGCTCGCCGCCGATGACGTACGTCGGGGTGCCGGTCACCCCGATGGCCTTGCCCTCGGCCTGGTCCGCGTCCACGACCAGGATGTGCCGTCCGTCGATCAGCGCGGTGTCGAACTCCTCGGCGTCCAGGCCGAGTTCCCGGGCGACCTCGATCAGGAGGTCCTCTCCCCGGCGGTCCAGCTCCTCGGCCCTGGCCAGCACGGCCTCGACGTACGGCCAGCCCCGCCCCTGTTCCAGGGCCTCCTCGGCGGCCTGGGCCGCGGCGAAGGCGTGCTTGTGCTTCTCCAGCGGGAAGTGCCGCAGCCGCAGCTCCAGGCGGTCGCCGTAGCGGGCCCCGAGGGCACGGAGGTCGTCGAGGGCGCTTCGGCAGTCCGGACACTGCAGCTCGCACCAGACGTCCAGGACGGGGGCGGCGGGGCGGGCGGGGGAGGAGTCGCTCATGGCCACAGTCTTCCAGCCCCGCTCCGGACCGCCCAACCGGACCTCGCACGGTCCCCGGACGGGCGGCCCGGGCGGCGGGTGAGGAGGAGCCGCACCCCGGTCCCCCGGTACCTGCGGACGACCCGACCCGGAGATGTCCCTGATGTGCGGCCGGAGCATGGCCCGGGGAGGTACGGCGGGTGCAGGATGGAAGGGACGAAGCGCCCGTCACGACCCCGACCTGCCCTGGAGGACCGGATGATTGCCGAGACCGTCTGCTCCGCCGTCTCCGCGGCAGGCCTGGGCATCGCTCTGGTCACGGCCTACCGCAAGCGCTTCCACGCGGCGGCCCGCATCGCCGCCTACGCGCTCGTTCCGATCGGCCTGGTGATGACCGGCGTCGTGGACTGGCTCGCCGGCACCGCCTTCAGTCCGACGGCCTGGGCGGGCTTCGGCGTGCTGGGCCTGTCCTGGGTGCTGTTCGCGACCACACGCGCGGTGGAGCGGCGGCGCGGCGGCACGCGCAGGGCACGCAAGGCGGCCGGGGCGACGGCGGCGCCCGAGGCGGTGGCGCCGCGGGCCTCGGCGCCCTCCCTGGGCCAGGGGTCCCGTCCGGCGGCCCGGCCGGCGCCCGCCTCCCGCGGCGAGGACGATTTCGGCGACATCGAGGCCATCCTCAAGAAGCACGGGATATGACCGTGCCGCGCCGCGGGTGCACCGGCGCGGACCAGCAGATACGTCACAGGGGGTCCCGGAGCGCCCGGAAGCGGTCACAACCCGAACCGTAGATCGCGTATTCGGCGAACTCGCATGCTTTCCCCGCGTCCTGATCGCGTCGGGTGCTCCCGATGCGTCATCATCGCCGCGAGATGCTGGACACGACCCAGAGCGATGCCGCGCCGCAGCAGGACGAGCCGCGCGGATGCCTCTTCGCCCTTTCCCAGCCACCGCTGATGATCTTCCTTGCGGTGATCGGGTGTCTGCTGCTCACGGCTGCCCTGCACGACCTGCTGTGGCTGTGAACCGTACCCGCGGTACCCGGCGTCACCCGTCGGGGCCGCGTCGGCACGGCATCCAACGGTCCTCCGGCCCTCCGCGGCCCCACTCCCGCGGGCCGGTCAGCCCGTCGCCGCCTCCTTGCGCCGCGCCCGGTAGGCGGCGACATGCAGGCGGTTGCCGCAGGTGCGGCTGTCGCAGTAGCGGCGCGAACGATTGCGGGAGAGGTCCACGAAGGCGTGCCGGCAGTCCGGCGCCTCACAGCGCCGCAGCCGCTCCTGCTCCCCGGCGACCACGAAGAACGCCAGCGCCATCCCGCAGTCGGCGGCCAGATGGTCGGCCACGGAGGCGCCGGGCGCGAAGTAGTGCACATGCCAGTCGTAGCCGTCGTGGTCGGTGAGCCGGGGAGTGGTGCCCGCGGCCGCGATCAGCTCGTTGATCAGCCCGGCGGCACCGCGCGCGTCCGGAGCGGCGAAGACCGCCGCGAACCGGGAGCGGAGCTTGCGCACCGCTGCCAGATCGAATTCCGAGAGCACCCCCACCTCGCTGACCTGGTGCTGCCGTACGAAGACCTCGAGAGCCGCGACATCCGGCAACCCGTCCGGCGTGGTGTCGTCCTCCGGCGCGGTGTTCACCAGATCCACCACGGTGTCGAGTGCGCACCGGGTGTCGTGGGTGATCAGCACATTCGCTCCCTGGCCTGGGGTCGGGCGGGCGCCCGCCGATGCTGGCCGATGGTAGTGGCTCCGGCGCGCACCGCGCCTTCCCGCTCCGCACATGACTTCGAATACAACGCCGGAGCATCCTCCGCCGTTCCCGGTCACCGGCCCCGCCCGCCCCGGGGGCGGCAGGCGCCGCACATCCCGGAGGCGGGACGTGGCGTGCGCCCGGCGCAACGGCGCCGACCCGCGGAACCCCGCGGCGTCGGCGCCGTTGCGTGTGAGCCGCGTACGGCTGCCCGTGTGCGGTTGTCCGGGCCCGAGCCGTCTCCCCGAGTCGACGGCGCCGGGCTGTCTGGTGGGTCTCGCCTAGCTCTCCGCCAGGATGTGGGAGAGCTCCTGGTCGAGGTCGAAGTGCCGGTGCTCCGTGCCGGGCGGCACGGCGGCGTCGGTGCGCTTCAGGAAGGATTCCAGAGCCCGTGCCGGGGCCTCGAGCAGCGCCTCTCCCTCCGGCGAGCTCAGCGCGATGCAGACGACGCCCTGACCGTGGCTGCGCGACGGCCAGACGCGGACGTCGCCGGTGCCCGTGGGGCGGTGAAGTCCCTCGGCGAGGAGGTCACGGGCGAACACCCACTCGACGGTTTCCTCGGCTCCGGTGTGGAAGGTGGCGTGCACGGCGTAGGGGTCGGCCGTGTCGTACCGCAGGCCTGCGGGGACAGGCAGGGAGGACTCGCTCGACACAACGAGGCGCAGGTGCAGCTCGCAGCTGACCGTGGTGTTCATAAGCGCCAGGGCCTTTCGCTCAGTGTGCGCTCGGGGATTCGCACGTCGGCGAAATCGACATGCCACCTACGGTGCCGTTGTAAACCCCTCTGCGTGGTTTGGGTGTGTTTATGTAACTCTTCCGGCCGAAAGATCGTTCGCGGTGTGCGCCCATTCCGGTGATCTGTTTCGCTCGGGTAGTGTTTGGCTGTATGAACACGGGGAGTAGCAGTCCTGGCGAGGCCGCGGTGACGGCCCATGGGGCGTCCATGGACGAGAGCGAGAGCCGGGACGGGCGAGCTCTCGGCTCGCGGGCACCGGAATTCATCAAGGCGCGCCGCGCGCTGCACGTGAGCTGGCAGGTCGGCGTCTTCATAGTCGGCCTCGCGGTCGTGGTGACCGGCATCATCATGCTGCCGCTGCCCGGGCCGGGCTGGGTCGTGATCTTCTGCGGCATGGCGATCTGGGCGACCGAGTTCGTCTGGGCCCAGCTGGTCCTGCGCTGGACCAAACGCAAGGTCACCGAGGCGGCGCAGCGCGCCCTGGATCCCCGGGTGCGACGCCGGAACATCATCCTGACCTCGGTCGGCCTGGTGATCGTGGCGGTGCTGGCGGCGGTCTATCTGTGGAAGTTCGGTCTGGTGATGCCCTGGAAGATCAAGGACCAGTGATCCGCGGCGGGGGCGGCGCCGCCCCCGCTCCCCGGCTGGTCACGGGCACCCCCTGACATGGGGTAATGTTCTTCCTGCGTCCGGGCGATTAGCTCAGTGGGAGAGCGCTTCGTTCACACCGAAGAGGTCACTGGTTCGAACCCAGTATCGCCCACCGGATCATCAGGCGGCCCGGCTCACGAACAGTGAGCCGGGCCGCTTTGCCGTGCGGGCCCGGTCGCTTTCGCGGCCCCGGTTGCGTGTACGGGCCCCGTGACTCGTACGGGCCTCCCCTCGCCCCGCCGGGCCGTTCCGCTTACGGCCTCCTTCATCCAGCCGTGACCTTCCGCCGTGTCCGTCCCGGCCGGCGCGTCGGTGTTCGGCCGGCCGGTCGCAGGGCTTCGGCCTGGGGGTGTCTCGCCGGGCCCGGATCGGCGGCCGGGGCCGCGACCGCCGTCGCCGGATCCGGGCGCCCATCGATTCCTGTCCGAATCATTGACGTGCCCGTGGGCCCTCCGTAACTTGTGGCAGCAAGCGCTTGCTTGAAACGATTCATGAACGGAAGCGAACGTCGAGGGGAGGCTCACATGCAGCAGGGCGGGAATGCGGAGGGGTGGACCGGAAGGCGGACGATCCTCAAAGCGGCGGGCGCCTCGCTGGCCGTGGCGGGGCTGGGCGCGACGGCCACCGCCTGCGGTGGCGGCACCGGCTCGGAGGACGGGACGGTGACGATCCGTTACTCCTGGTGGGGCGCGGAGGACCGGGCCGAGCGCATCAACGAGACCATCGCGCTCTTCGAGGAGAAGTACCCGAAGATCAAGGTGAAGACCGACTTCCAGCCGTACCTCGACTTCTGGAAGAAGTTCAACACCCAGGCCTCGGGCGGGAATCCGCCGGACGTGTTCCAGAATGCCATCGGCTTTCTCCGTAAATACGACGCGAAGAATGTGCTGCTCGATCTCGGTGAGCAGGTGGGGGCGGGCAACCTCTCCATGGACGGATTCCGGGCGGGCCTGGAGAAGTTAGGCGAGATCGACGGCAGACTCCTCGGGGTGCCCGTGGGTTCCAATTCGATGGCCCTCGTCATCGACAAACCCGTCTACGCCAAGGCCGGCGTCAAGCCCGAACAGGGCTGGACCTGGGACGACTTCGACGAGGCCATGACGAAGATCCGGGACAGGGCGGGCCGCGCCGGCGACAGCGGCATGTACGGCGTGATGTACCTCTACGACCTGTATCTGCGTCAGAACGGCAAGGCGTTCTTCACCGAGGACGGACTCGGTTTCACCGAGGCGGATCTCACCGGGTGGTGGACCAAGGCGGAGAAGGGCGTGAGGACCGGCCTGTACGCCGACGCGAAGAAGGTCGTCCAGGTCAAGCCCAAGTCGGCCCTGTCCGCGGAACTCGCCGGCAGCGAGTTCACCTGGGACAACTTCACCGTCCGCTACACCTCGGAGGGCAGGAGCGAGTACGGCCTCGCCCCCGTCCCCACCACGGACGGCAAGCGGACCGGCCAGTACCTCGGCTCCCTGATGCTGAGCGCGTCCAAGCGCACCGAACACCCGGAAGAAGTCGCCCGGTTCATCGATTTCATGGTCCACGACCCCGAGGTCGCAAAGATCATGGGCTACGACCGCGGCGTGCCCGCGACGCAGGCCCAGTACGACGCCTACCGGCCGGCCGACCCGGTCGACCAGGCGATCGCCGCCTACGAGGAGTCCCTCGTCGAGTCGGGCGTACTGGAGACCATCACCCCGCACCCGAACGGCGCCGACGTCTGCGAGGCCGCCTTCCTGCGCATCGCCGAGGAGATGGCCCTCGGCGAGCGGTCCGTGGACGACGCCGTCAAGCAGTTCTTCACCGAGTCGAAGACGGCTCTCGCCGGCTGATGGGAAGCGCCGTGACACACGCCCCTGCGACGGAGGGCCCGACGGAGCCCTCCGAGCCGCGGCACGCTCCGGTGACGTCCCCGGGCCCCGCCGCGTCCAGGCGGCGGGGCCACCGGGAGAACCTGGCCGGCTACCTGTTCATGTCCCCGTGGATCGCCGGTTTCCTGCTGCTGACGGCGGGACCCATGGCCGCCTCGCTCTACTTCGCGTTCACCGACTACAACCTGTTCGACGCGCCGCGCTGGATCGGCCTGGACAACTTCTCCGAGATGTTCGCCGACCCGCGCTGGCGCCACTCGGTACAGGTCACGCTCCGGTACGTCGTCATCGGCACGCCGGTCAAGCTGGCCGCCGCCCTCGGGGTGGCCCTGCTGCTGGCGCAGAAGCGGCGCGGACAGGCCTTCTACCGGGCCGCGTTCTACGCGCCGTCGCTGATCGGCGCGAGCGTGTCCGTCGCCATCGTGTGGAAGGCGATCTTCTCGGACGACGCGGTCGTCGACCGTACGCAGAAGCTCTTCGGTGTGGAGGCCGGCGGCTGGACCGGCGACCCGGACATGATCATCTACAGCCTGGTGGCGCTGACCGTGTGGCAGTTCGGCGCGCCCATGGTCGTCTTCCTGGCGGGCCTCAAGCAGGTCCCGCGCGAGCTGTACGAGGCGGCGGACGTCGACGGCGCGGGCAGGGTGCGGCAGTTCTGGAACATCACCCTGCCGATGATCTCCCCGGTGCTGTTCTTCAACGTCCTGCTGGAGACGATCCACTCGTTCCAGATCTTCAGCTCGGCCTACATCGTCGGCGGCGGCGCCGGAGGCAACGCCTGCGGTCCGGCGGACGGAACGATGGTCTACACCTGCTACCTCTACGTCCAGGGCTTCGAGAACAGCCGGATGGGCCTGGCCTCCGCCATGGCCTGGATGCTGCTGGTCGCGGTCGCCCTGGTCACGGCGGTGCTGTTCCGGTCCCAGAAGCGCTGGGTGCACTACGAGGAGGGCGGCCGATGAGCTCCCCCGACCCCTCGACCCCGCCCGACCGGGGGACGCCCCCTCCGGTCACCGGCATCGCGCCGGCCCCGTCCCCGAGAAGGGCCCTGCGGCGCGGACTGCCGGGATCGCTCGCCTGGCACCTCGGGTCGCTGGCCGTTCTCGCGGTGATCCTCTATCCCGTGCTCTGGGTCGTCGGCGGCTCGTTCAAGAGCAGCGAGGACATCATCGGCAGCCCGGACCTCTTCCCGGCCGACCCGAGCGTCTCCAACTACACCAGCCTCGCCGACGGCATCGCGGACATCCCGATCTCCACCTTCTTCCTCAACTCGCTCCTCCTCGCGGTCGGTTCGGTGATCGGCATTCTGATCTCCTGCTCGCTGGCCGCGTACGCCTTCGCGAAGATCGGGTTCGCCGGGCGCAACCTGCTGTTCACGCTGATGATCGGCACGCTGCTGCTGCCGTACCACGTGCTGCTGATCCCGCAGTACGCGCTGTTCCGCACCATGGAAATGATCAACACGTACACCCCGCTCCTGCTCGGGAAGTACCTGGCCACGGAGGCGTTCTTCGTCTTCCTGATGGTGCAGTTCATGCGCAACCTGCCCGGGGAACTCGACGAGGCGGCCCGGCTCGACGGCTGCGGGCACTTCCGCATCTACTGGTCGATCGTGCTGCCGCTGTCCCGCCCGGCACTGATCACCAGCGCCATCTTCACCTTCATCAACGCCTGGAACGACTTCATGGGCCCGCTGATCTACCTCAACGAGCCCGGCAAGTACACGGTCTCCCTCGGTCTGAAGATGTTCGTCGACCAGGAGGCCCTGGCGAACCACGGCGGCATGATCGCCATGTCGCTGGTCGCCCTGCTGCCGGTCCTGGCCTTCTTCCTGGCCTTCCAGCGCCATCTGATCGACGGCATGGCCACGTCCGGACTGAAGGGCTGAGTGAACGACGATGTCCCTCACGCGCACCGAGCCGAGGTTCTGGGGGAGATTCGCCCTCTTCGCCGAGTGCCTGCTGACCGGCGTGTGGATCGCGCTGGCCGCACTCCCGCTGGTCACCTACCCCGCCGCCCTCGCGGCCGGCGCCCGGCACCTCGGGCGGCACCTCGCCCACGAGCAGGGCGGATGGCGGGAGTTCGCGGCCGACTTCCGGTCGGCGGTGCACGGGGGCTGGATCGTCGGGCTCGCCGGATGGGCGGCCGTCGCCGCCGTCTGGTTCGACCTGCGGGCCGTACGGGCCGGTCTGCCCGGAGGGCGGTTCGCGGGTGCCGTCGGAGTGCTCGCCCTCATCGGCGCGACGGCCGCGCTGCTCCGCGCGGCGGCGCTCTGGCGGCCCGGCGCCTCCTGGCGGGCCCTGCTCGCACGGGCCGGCCGCCACACCGTCCTCGACCCCGCCGGGTCCTTCCTGGTCATCGGCGGACTGGCCGTGGTGGCCTGCTCCGCCTGGTTCAGCGCGCCGCTGGCGGTCCCCGTCCTCGGGACCGTCGCGGCGGCGGCCGTCGCCGTGGAGGAGCGGTACCGGCACCGCCGGCCCTGACCCCGGGAACACCCGCCGCACCGGAGAAGGAGGTCACCGTCGACAGGCGCGGCGGCACCATCGACGTCTCCACCGGCGTCATCACCGCGAGGATCGGCACCTCCGGCACCGCCCTCGTCAAGTCGGTCACCCGCGGCTCCACCGAGATCGCCCGCGACGGCCGCCACGTCGTGCTGCGCCAGTCCGGGTACGCGGACGGCGACGGCGACCAGGGCACGGTGAGGACGGAGCGCTTCGACGGCGCCGTCGCCGCGGTCACCGTCGGGCAGGAGGGCCCGGTCCGCGCCGTCGTGAGGACAACCTCGACTTCCTCTTCACCTCCGACAAGGACCAGGTGGAGATGCGCCGTTGGTACGGCTTCCGGGACTACGGCGACATCATGCACACCTACGACACCGTCCGGCACCGGTGGCGCCACGACGTCGGCGGCTACGCCGCCGCGGACCGGCGACGGGAAGCCGGCCAGGAGGGCCTGGGACACGTTCCACGACTCCGACGGCCACAAGGAGTCCGCGCCCGGGAAGACGGAACGGGTGAGCGGCCCGACGGCGCTGGTCGCGGGCGGCGAGGCCACCTGGGTCTCCACCAGCGGCACCGCGCTCCACGGCCTCGCCGCCATCGGGAACCCGGCGCTGCTGGGGGACCGGATGCCGTAGGCACGACCCGGGCGCGGGCGGGCACACTGCGTACATGGACTGGAACCACTACCGTTTCCTCAGTCTGTGG
Organism: Streptomyces sp. NPDC016640; assembly: GCF_043076215.1. NCBI lineage: Bacteria > Bacillati > Actinomycetota > Actinomycetes > Kitasatosporales > Streptomycetaceae > Streptomyces > Streptomyces sp. NPDC016640. The sequence goes on along the minus strand of NZ_JBIBRG010000008.1, from coordinate 147,076 downwards.
AGCCTGCCCGCACCCGCACCGGTGGCCTACCGGGCGCTGGAGCGGATCGAGGACTACCCCCTGTGGTGGCCCCAGGTGCGTGGGGTCACCCGGCTCGACGACACCCGCGGCACCGTCCGGATCCGCTCCCTCCTCCCGTACGACCTGGTCTTCACCCTGCGGGAGACGCGGCGCGATCCGGCGGCCGGAGTGCTCGAGGTCGCCCTCCTCGGCGACCTCGACGGCCGGGCCCGCTGGACCGTCACCGCACGGGCGGCGGGCGGCTGCCTCGCCCGCTACGACCAGGAGGTGGACGTCGGCAAACCGCTGATGCGCCGGCTCGCCGTGCCGGGACGGCCCCTCTTCCGCCTCAACCACGCGCTGATGATGCGCTCGGGACGACGGGGACTGTCCGCCCGCCTGGAAGCGGTTTGAAGGAAGCGTCACCGGACCTGTATCGTTCAGTGCGTTCCCGGGCGATTAGCTCAGTGGGAGAGCGCTTCGTTCACACCGAAGAGGTCACTGGTTCGAACCCAGTATCGCCCACCGGGAGAGCCGGTCCGCCCCAGGCGGACCGGCTTCGTTGTGTCTCCCGCGAGCGCCGCTCACGCCGCCGCCGGCAGATCCGGACGCAGCGGCCAGGCCGGATCCACCGTCTCCTCCACACCCGTGCGCGCAAGCCACGCCTGGAGCCCCCGGGCCTGCGCCGCGTGCCACACCGCCTGCAAGGCGTGCAGCTCACCCGGGGACAGCCGCTCCAGCCGGGACGCGAAACGGCGCCCGACCGCCCGGGTGACCTCCAGCGCCGCCGCCGCGTCCGCCGCCGCGTCGTGCGCCCCCTCCAGCGCGACGCCGTAGTGCGCGCACAGATCGGTCAGGGTGCGGCGGCCCTTGCGGTAGCGGTCCAGATGCTTGTCGAGCACCCGCGGGTCCAGCACCAGCAGCGGCGTCCGCTCGAACCGGCTGCCCAGCGACGACGCCCGGTGACGCCGCAACTCCCGGTCCAGCAGGGTGAGATCGAACGGCGCGTTCATCACCACCACCGGGCGGCCCACCCGGGCCTGCTCGGCCAGTGCCTCCGCGATCTCGTACATCACCGGCGCCGGCCAGCGGCCGTTGTGCTGCAGATGCTCCTCCGTCAGCCCGTGCACCTCCGTCGCCGCGGCGGGCACCGGCACCCCCGGGTTCACCAGCCAGCGGGTGACCCGCGGCCGGGTGTCCGGGGCGTCCTGGACGACGAGAGCGGCCGACACGATCCGGTCGGTCTCGACGTCCACACCCGTCGTCTCCGTGTCGAAGGCCGCCAGCGGCCCTTCGTACCAGCACGCCATACCCAACAACCCCTCGTCCGCTTCGGCAGCCGACGCCCCGTCCACTGCCCGGAACGGTGATACCCGGGCTGTTTGCACCGTACGCCGGAAGGAGACAACAGGAGTACGGGTCCTCGCAGTTCAACGACCCGCACCGGGGACACGACTGTTCTGGAAGGCTGTTGGCCATGGCCATCGCGCAGCCCGAACGGGGCGGGCTGCTGCCCGAGCGCACGCCGCCCCCTCGCGGCACTCTCGCCACCACCGCCTGCATGGAGACCCTGCAGGTCGGCTATCTGCACGCCGTCGCGGCGGCCGCGGGCTGTTCACTCTCCCAGCCCTTCCCGGACAACGGCATCGACTGGCACGTCAGCCACAGCGCCGCCGGGCACACCGTCGACGACGAGGTCACCATCAAGGTGCAGCTGAAGGCGACGTACCAGATCGCCCCGGACCCGCCGGGCCGCTCCTTCTCCTTCACGCTCGACAACGGGCATCTCGCCAAGCTCGCCCGCACCCCGGTCTCGGTGCACAAGATCCTCGTCGTGATGATCGTGCCGCGTTCGCAGGACGACTGGCTGCGCGCCGGCCACGACCGGCTCGACCTGCGGCACTGCTGCTACTGGACCAACCTCGCCGGACACCCGGTCACCGGCCGCACCCGCACCACGGTGCGGATCCCCACCGCACGCGTCTTCGACGACCGGGCGCTGTGCGAGATCATGACGCGGGTCGGGACGGGAGGAACACCGTGACGCACCGCTCGACCGGGGAACCGCCGCGGCCGGTACGCCCGCATCCCGCCGGCGCCGCCCTCGACGGCCGGCCGCCCGGGCCCGCCGACGTCGACCCCGCCGTGCTCACCGCGCTCCTGCACCGCCACGGCTGGCAGCGGCGCGGCGGCGCCCCCGGCCGCTACGGCCGCTGGACCCCGCCGGGACCGGGCAGCGGCACGAGCCTGCTGGTGCCGGAGAGCCACGCCTTCCCCGACAGCGAGGACCTGCTCGCCGAAGCCCTGCACGCCCTCTCCCGCACCGCCACGTCCGCGGCCCGCGAGATCCTGCTCGCCCTCGCCGTGCCCAGCGACGAGATCCGCTGGTGGCGCGACGTACCGGCCGGCCCCGGCGGCGGCACGGCCTGGACGACGGAGGAACAGCTGCGCTCCGCCGCCCGCCGGACCCTGCTCGCCGCCGCACTCGCCACCCGCGCGCGGGCCGGGTTCCACGGCGCCCGGCACCGGCACTCGGCCGCCGCCGCGCTCGGCACGGTCCTCGTCGGGCCCGCACCCGGCGGACGCCGGCTCACCGCGTTCGTCCCCGTCGCCACCGGACGCCCCCTCGCCGTACGCCTGCACCAGGCCCTGCACGCGGCCCGGGAGGCCGTCGACTACCGCCGGGCCACCGGCGGGATGGACGCCTTCGGCACCGCCGTCGGGGCGGGCGTCAGCCATGAGCTCACCGAGGCACTCGCCGCCCTGGTCCGGGGTACGGAGGGCGCCCGGATCGCCGTGGCGTGGGCACCGGCGGCCGGGGTGCCCGAGGGCTGCGCGGCCACCGCCGACCCCGTCGAGTTCTCCCCCGGCGACCTGCCCGTGCTGAGCGAGGCCGGCGTCCGCTACCAGCGGGCGGAGCCCTCCGTGCGGGTGCACCTCACCGGCGCGGTGGTGCGCATGCGCAGGGCCGGGCCGCGCGGCGAGGGCACGGTACGGCTGCGCGTCCTCGCCGGGGCCGAGGTCGGCCACGTCCGGATCGTGCTCGGCGAGGAGGACTACCGCATCGCCGGACACGCCCACCTCGCCGGGCTTCCGGTGCGGGTGCGCGGGCGGCTGGAGAGCCGGGGCGGCTTCCGGCGGCTCACCGACGCCCGCGAGGTCGCGCCGGTGCGGGTCGACGAGGCCGAACGGGACCGGCTGACGAAGGCGCTCCAGGAGAATCCCGACGTCTTCGGGGAGGCCTGCGGTCCGGGCCGCGAGGAGGGATTTCGCTAAGGGCGGGCCCGGGTCGGTACGATCGCACCCATGCGTGCGCTCCGGTATGGCGCCGCACCTCACCCTTCAGTCAGGAGAGACCGGTGTCAGACGTCCGTGTGGTCATCCAACGCGATTCCGAGCGGGAAGAGCGCGTGGTGACGACGGGCACCACGGCCGCCGAGCTCTTCGCCGGCGAGCGCTCGGTCATCGCCGCGCGCGTGGCCGGCGAGCTCAAGGACCTCGCCTACGAGGTCGGGGACGGCGAGACCGTCGAGGGCGTGGAGATCTCCTCCGAGGACGGCCTGAACATCCTGCGCCACTCCACCGCGCACGTCATGGCCCAGGCCGTGCAGGAACTGTTCCCCGAGGCCAAGCTGGGCATCGGCCCGCCCATCCGGGACGGCTTCTACTACGACTTCGACGTCAAGGAGCCCTTCACCCCCGAGGACCTCAAGCGCATCGAGAAGAAGATGCAGGAGATCCAGAAGCGGGGCCAGCGCTTCTCCCGCCGCGTCACCAGCGACGACGCGGCCCGTGAGGAACTGGCGGACGAGCCGTACAAGCTGGAGCTGATCGGCCTCAAGGGCAACGCCGCGCAGGCCGCCGACGGCGCCGGCGCCGAGGTCGGCGCCGGTGAGCTGACGATCTACGACAACCTCGACGCCAAGACCGGCGAGCTGTGCTGGAAGGATCTGTGCCGTGGTCCGCACCTGCCGACCACGCGGAACATCCCGGCCTTCAAGCTGATGCGCTCGGCCGCCGCCTACTGGCGCGGCAGCGAGAAGAACCCGCAGCTCCAGCGCGTCTACGGCACCGCCTGGCCGTCCAAGGAAGAGCTGAAGGCGTACCTGGACTTCCTCGCCGAGGCCGAGAAGCGCGACCACCGCAAGCTCGGCGCCGAGCTGGACCTGTTCTCCTTCCCCGACGAGCTGGGCCCCGGCCTCGCGGTCTTCCACCCCAAGGGCGGTGTGATCCGCAAGGTCATGGAGGACTACTCGCGCCGTCGGCACGAGGTCTCCGGCTACGAGTTCGTGAACACCCCGCACATCTCGAAGGAGCACCTCTTCGAGATCTCCGGGCATCTGCCGCACTACGCGGAGGGCATGTTCCCGCCCATCCAGTTCGACGAGCAGAACTACCGCCTCAAGGCGATGAACTGCCCGATGCACAACCTGATCTTCAAGTCACGCGGGCGTTCCTACCGTGAACTGCCGCTGCGCCTCTTCGAGTTCGGGACGGTGTACCGGTACGAGAAGTCGGGCGTCGTGCACGGCCTGACCCGCTCGCGCGGCTTCACCCAGGACGACTCGCACATCTACTGCACCAAGGAGCAGATGCCCGAGGAGCTGGACACGCTCCTGACCTTCGTCCTCGACCTGCTGCGCGACTACGGCCTGACCGAGTTCGAGCTGGAGCTGTCCACCCGCGACGACTCCGACAAGTTCATCGGCTCCGACGAGGATTGGGCGGAGGCCACCGAGGCCCTCCGCCAGGCTGCCGAGAAGCAGGACCTGCCACTGGTGCCGGACCCGGGGGGCGCCGCCTACTACGGTCCGAAGATCTCCGTCCAGGCCAAGGACGCCATCGGCCGCTCCTGGCAGATGTCGACTCTCCAGGTGGACTTCAACCAACCCAAGCGGTTCGGCCTGGAGTACACCGCCGCGGACGGCTCGCGCCAGCAGCCGGTCATGCTGCACCGCGCGCTGTTCGGCTCCATCGAGCGTTTCTTCGGCGTGCTGCTCGAGCACTACGCGGGTGCCTTCCCGGCGTGGCTGGCGCCCGTCCAGGCGCTCGGCATCCCGATCGGTGACGCGCACGTGCCGTACCTCCAGGAGTTCGCCGAGAAGGCCCGTGCGGCGGGACTGCGGGTGGACGTGGACGCGTCCTCGGACCGGATGCAGAAGAAGATCCGCAACGCCCAGAAGCAGAAGGTGCCCTTCATGGTCATCGCGGGCGACGAGGACATGGCAGGCGGTGCCGTCTCCTTCCGCTACCGCGACGGCTCGCAGGAGAACGGCATCCCCGTCGACGAGGCCATCGCGAAGATCGCCAAGGTCGTCGAGGAGCGGGCGCAGGTCTGACCGCACGGCCGGCGGGAGAGGCCCCCGGGGATGTTCCCGGGGGCCTCTTCGCCGCCCTCCGGTGACGCCATATGCTGCACGCATGACGAGTGAGCCGGAGCAGCAGTGGGGAGTGGGCACGCAGGACGCGTTCCAGCGTCTGTGGACGCCCCACCGGATGGCCTACATCCAGGGCGAGAACAAGCCGAGCGGCCCGGGCGCCGGCGACGGCTGCCCCTTCTGCTCCCTCCCGGCCAAGTCCGACGAGGACGGGCTGATCCTGCGGCGCGGCGAGCGGGTGTACGCGGTGCTCAACCTGTACCCGTACACCGGCGGCCACCTGATGACGGTGCCGTACCGGCATGTGGCCGACTACACGGACCTCACCGTGGAGGAGACCGCGGAGCTCGCCGAACTCACCAAGCGGGCGATGACCGCCCTGCGCACCGCCTCCGGGGCGCACGGCTTCAACATCGGCATGAACCAGGGCACGGTCGCGGGCGCCGGCATCGCCGCCCATCTCCACCAGCACATCGTCCCGCGCTGGGGCGGCGACACCAACTTCATGCCGGTGGTCGGTCACACGAAGGTGCTGCCCCAACTGCTGGCGGACACCCGCAAGATGCTGGCGGAGGCCTGGCCGGCCTGAGCGCGAGCCGCGGCCGGCCCCACCGGGCCCGTCGGCTCCGGGAGACAGGCCCGGACCGCTCCCCCCAGCCGTCCGGCGTTCGAGGACGGGGCCGCTCAGGCCGACGGGGGGCCGGGGTGAGGCCGCAGCGGCCTCACCCCGACGTACCTCCTCCGCCCGAACGCCGGAGGCCTACGCGTCGTACACGTCGGCCTTCTTCGGCGCGGCGTCCTGCACCGCGGTGCTCAGGGACGACGACCGCGCACCGAACTTCGTCGTGTCCACGCCGTTCTCCTCCAGCACCTTGAGCGCCGCGGTGTGCACCACGCGCAGCACCGGCGTGGCCGCCCGCAGCGCGTCGTCGGCCATGAACCGGTGCCGCCACGGCTTGTCCGCCCACGCGTGCCGCAGACCGAACGGCTCGGGCAGGCTCAGCTTGCCGCCGAGCCAGTACAGCAGCGGCGGGTACCAGGTCAGCGGTGCCCGCGCGGCCAGGCGCACCACCTCGTCCGAGCCGACCAGCGGGAGCTTGACCTTCCGGGTCTCCCAGAACCTGATCGACTTCTGGACCTCCTTCTCCTTGGCCGCCGGCTTGCTGGTGAACAGCGAGTGCACCGGTCCCAGCGCGTGCCCGGTCACCTCGATGCGCAGCGTCTCGTGCAGCACGGTCACCGTGATCAGCATGGTGATCACCAGCTGGCCGTCCCACAGCGTCCACTGCACGCCCAGGTAGTGCCGGTCGCCCGCGCCGAACTGCTGCTTGTTGCAGATGTCCTGTATGGCGTGCGGCTTGACCTGGTACGCCTCGACGTCCGTGCCGTCGGGCCGGGACACCGCCCCGGCGTTCTCCCCGATCGGCGTGACGATCCAGTGCCGTACCGACGGCTTGGGGAAGCCGCCGGTGTTCAGCGGCCCGCGCTCCAGCATCCGCAGCCGGTCGTGGATGGCCCTGATGACGTCCCAGCTGCGGAACGGGTGGATCTCCCGGTCCGGGTCGGCCTGCACCAGATCCTCGGCGAGCTGCCAGCTGCCCCAGCGTGTGCCCATGCCGAGTATGCCCTTGGGCCCGGCGTAGAACACGGAGTTGGACTGCTGCTCGGCGCTCAGCCGGGCCAGGGACTGGCGCAGCTGCTCGGCCGCCGTCTCGCCGGGGCTGCTCGGCACCGCCTCGGGCACCTTGGCGCCGACGCTGCTGCCGGACAGCAGGCCGCTCCAGCGCTCCCGCAGGTCGTGCGCGGTGCGCTCGCAGATCCGCTTGGCCCAGAACCAGCCCGCGACCGGGGCGACGATCGCCGCGCGCGCGTACCACGCCCAGAATCCGTCGAACGGCGTGCGGATCAGGAAGAGCAGGGCGAGGGCGCCCACCGCGACCAGCAGGACGGTGGCGAGCGCGCCGGCCCGTTTGTCCTCGCGCCTGCCCATCGTCATACGGATCTGGAAGACCAGCAGCCACACGAGGAGTCCGGGCAGGAAGAGCAGCCCGCACAGGACCATGACGGCGCTCAGCCAGTTGTCGCGCTCCCGGCGGATGCGGTGCGCCGCGAGCGCGTGCTCCACCACCACCTGCGGCTGGATGCCGAAGGACTGGATGAGCGGCGCGCGCCCGGACCCCAGCATCCGGTCGATGACCGCGCGGGAGAACGCCTCACCCAGGTTCGGCCGGAAGAGCGCCAGCCTGGGCTTGCTGACGGCCGACTTGTGCCATTCGTTGTTGGCCTTGAGTATCTCCTCGGCCTCGTTGTCCCGGTAGGACGCGGAGGCCAGCGCGAACGTCGGCGTCTGCCCCTCGTCGCCCGTGCGCGGTACCTGCGGACCGAAGAAGTCCGCGTAACCGCTCTCAACGGTCATTCCCGCCCCCGATCGCCGCGACTGTCGTCATGCGGCCTTCCCGACTTCCGTGCTGCGCACACCTGTTGATCAGGTCTTCAGCGTATCCGTAGCCACGGCCGTCCGTCGGCGGAAGGCCCAAGCAGCCCGCCGGTACGGAGCGAAGCGGCCCGAAGTCGTCCGGAACGCGACGCGCGCGCGGGCGCCCGCGCGTCCTCCCCGCGGGCGCCCGGCGCCGGCTACGAGGCTGCGCGCGCCTCTTCCCTGACCCGTTCCGCGACCTGGGGCGGCATGGGCTCGTGCCGCGCGTACCGGCGGCTGAAGCGGGCGGTGCCGTGCGAGAGGGAGCGCAGGTCGACGGCGTAACGGCCGATCTCGATCTCCGGGACCTCGGCCCTGACGAGGGTGCGGCCGCCGGGTGTCTGCTCGGTGCCCAGCACCCGGCCGCGCCGGCCGGACAGATCGCTCATCACGGCGCCGACGTAGTCGTCGCCGACCAGGACGCTCACCTCGGCCACCGGCTCCAGCAGGTGGATCCTCGCCTCCGCGGCCGCTTCCCGCAGGGCCAGCGCGCCCGCCGTCTGGAACGCGGCGTCGGAGGAGTCCACCGAGTGCGCCTTGCCGTCGAGGAGCGTGACCCGCACGTCGATCAGCGGATGCCCGGCGGCGACCCCCTTGACCGCCTGGGCCCGTACGCCCTTCTCGACCGAGGGGATGAACTGCCGCGGCACGGCGCCGCCGACCACCTTGTCGACGAACTCGATGCCCGAGCCGTTCGGCAGCGGCTCGACCTCGATCTCGCAGATGGCGAACTGGCCGTGCCCGCCGGACTGTTTGACGTGCCGGCCGCGCCCGGCGGCCCTGGCGCCGAAGGTCTCCCGGAGCGGGACCCGGTGGGGCACGACGTCGACCTGGACGCCGTAGCGGCTGCGCAGCCGTTCCAGGGCCACATCGGCGTGCGCCTCGCCCAGGCACCACAGCACCACCTGGTGGGTGTCCTGGTTCTGCTCCAGGCGCATGGTCGGGTCCTCGGCCACCAGCCGGGCCAGCCCCTGCGACAGCTTGTCCTCATCGGGTTTGCTGTGTGCCCGGATGGCCAGCGGCAGCAGCGGATCGGGCATCTCCCAGGGCTCCATGAGCAGCGGGTCGTCCTTGGCGGACAGGGTGTCGCCGGTCTCCGCGCGGCCGAGCTTCGCCACGCACGCCAGATCGCCCGCGATCACGTGCGAGACCGGCCGCTGCTGCTTGCCGAACGGTGTGGACAGGGCGCCGATCCGCTCGTCGACGTCGTGGTCCTCGTGGCCCCGGTCGGCCATCCCGTGCCCGGAGACGTGGACGGTCTGGTCGGCGCGCAGGGTGCCGGAGAAGACCCGGACCAGGGAGAGCCGGCCGACGTAGGGGTCGGAGGAGGTCTTCACGACCTCCGCGACCAGCGGGGCGTCGGGGTCGCACGGCCTGAGCTCGCGCGGCGTGCCGTCGACGCCGGTCACGCGCGGGGCGCCGTGCTCCAGCGGGGTCGGGAAGCCGCCGGTGATCAGTTCCAGCAGTTCCACCGTGCCGAGTCCCTGGCGGGCGCCCTCGGCAGCGGGGGCGGCGGCCAGGACGGGGAAGAACATCCCGCGCGCGACCGCCCGCTCCAGATCCTCGGTCAGGGTCCCGACGTCGACCTGCTCGCCGCCGAGGTAGCGGTCCATGAGGGTCTCGTCCTCGCTCTCGGCGATGATCCCCTCGATGAGCCGGCCGCGGGCCTGCTCGATCAGCGGCAGATGCTCCGCACCCGGCCCGGACTCCTTGCGCTCGCCGGCGGAGTAGTCGAACAGCTTCTGCGACAGCAGTCCGATCAGCCCCGTGACGGGCGCGTGCCCGTCGGGCCCGGCCGGTCCGCGCAGCGGCAGGTACAGCGGCAGCACGGCGTCGGGGTCGTCCCCGCCGAAGGTCTCCGCGCAGACCCGTGTCGTCTCCTCGAAGTCCGCGCGGGCCGCCTCCAGACGCGTGACGACGATGGCGCGCGGCATGCCGACCGCCGCGCACTCGTCCCACACCATCCGGGTCGAGCCGTCCACACCGTCCGAGGCCGAGACGACGAACAGGGCCGCGTCCGCGGCCCGCAGACCGGCCCTGAGTTCCCCGACGAAGTCGGCGTATCCGGGGGTGTCCAGCAGGTTGACCTTGACGCCGTCCCATTCGAGCGGCACCAGGGAGAGCTGTACCGAGCGCTGCTGCCGGTGCTCGATCCCGTCGTAGTCCGAGACGGTGCCGCCGTCCTCCACGCGGCCCGCCCGGTTCACGGCTCCCGCGGTCAGCGCGAGAGCCTCCACCAAAGTGGTCTTGCCCGATCCGGAGGGGCCGACCAGCACCACGTTCCGTACGGACGTGGGGTGGTCGGCCGCCTGTGCCCTGCCGGCGGCTCCGGGGTGTGTGTGCGTCTTGTCGCCCATGATCCTGCCTCCCGTGCACGGTGAGGTCACTGTGGGCGCGGACCCGCGGAATCCGCGTGCGGTGCGGCTCCGGCGACGCCCGCGGTCATTCGAGCTTTCCACTCCCGTCACGGTGCGTCCATACGAGGGACGTGATCACGAGGTCCCGCCGTGCTCACGGCGGTGCGGGCGGCCGCCCGCCGGGCCGGGGGCCGGGCGATCGGGTGCGGGCGGCCACCCGCCCGCGCGCGTGGCTACGATGGGGCCCGCCGGGTGGCCAGCAAGGGCCGCGCGGCCCCACCGACCGTCGGGAAGGCCATGCTGAACAAGTACGCGCGTGCATTCTTCACGCGTGTCCTCACACCGTTCGCCGCGTTTCTCATCCGGCGGGGGGTCAGCCCCGACACGGTCACGCTCATCGGCACCGCGGGTGTGGTCGCGGGCGCGCTGGTCTTCTACCCCAGGGGCGAGTTCTTCTGGGGCACGGTCGTGATCACGCTGTTCGTGTTCTCCGACCTCGTCGACGGCAACATGGCCCGCCAGCTCGGCCGCTCCAGCCGCTGGGGCGCCTTCCTGGACTCCACCCTCGACCGGGTCGCCGACGGGGCGGTCTTCGGCGGCTTCGCCCTGTGGTACGCGGGCGGCGGTGACGACAACGTCCTGTGCGCGGTGTCGATCTTCTGCCTGGCCAGCGGCCAGGTGGTGTCGTACACCAAGGCGCGCGGCGAGTCGATCGGCCTGCCGGTCGCCGTCAACGGGCTGGTGGAGCGGGCCGAGCGGCTCGTGGTCTCGCTGGTCGCGGCCGGTCTCGCCGGCCTGCACGCGTTCGGTGTGCCCGGCATCCAGTACCTGTTGCCGGTCGCCCTGTGGATCGTGGCCGTCGGCAGCCTGGTCACGCTGATCCAGCGGGTCGTCACCGTGCGCCGGGAGTCCGCCGAGGCGGAGGCCGCGGAGCGGCAGGAGAGCCAGGGGAGCGAGGCGGCGAAGTGAGCACCCGGGAACGGCTCACCGACGCCCTGTACGGCGCCGGCTGGGGCACTGTGAAGCGACTGCCCGAACCGGTCGCCGTCCGTCTCGGCCGGACCATCGCCGACCTCGCCTGGAGACAGCGCGGCGAGGGCGTGCTCCGGCTGGAGAGCAACTACGCGCGGGTGGTGCCCGATGCGAGCCCCGCGCGGCTCGCCGAGCTGTCCCGCGCGGGCATGCGGTCGTATCTGCGCTATTGGATGGAGTCCTTCCGGCTGCCCGCCTGGAGCACCGAGCGCATCGCGGCCGGCGTCGACGTCGAGGACATGCACCACGTGACCGACGGCCTGGCGGCCGGCAAGGGCGTCATCGTCGCGCTGCCGCACCTCGCCAACTGGGACCTGGCCGGCGCCTGGGTCACCACCGGGCTCGGCATACCGTTCACCACCGTCGCCGAGCGCCTGAAGCCGGAGACGCTGTACGACCGGTTCGTCGCCTACCGCGAGGGCCTCGGCATGGAGGTGCTGCCGCACAGCGGCGGCTCCGCCTTCGGCACCCTGGCCCGGCGGCTGCGCGGCGGCGGACTGGTCTGCCTGGTCGCCGACCGTGACCTGTCCGCCTCCGGTGTCGAGGTCGACTTCTTCGGCGAGCGGGCCCGGATGCCGGGCGGCCCCGCGCTGCTCGCCCAGCACACCGGAGCCCGGCTGCTGCCGGTGACCCTCTGGTACGACGAGTCGCCGGTGATGCGGGGCCGGATCCATCCGCCGGTCGAGGTCCCCGCGTCAGGTACGCGGCCCGAGAAGACGTCCGTCATGACACAGGCGCTGGCCGACGCCTTCGCCACGGGGATCGCCGACCACCCGGAGGACTGGCACATGCTGCAGCGCTTGTGGCTGAAGGACCTCGACCCCGCGCGGGACCCCGCGCCGGCCTTCGAGCAGGACCGCAAGGGGACCGCGTGAGAATCGGCATCGTCTGCCCGTACTCCTGGGACGTGCCGGGAGGCGTCCAGTTCCACATCCGTGATCTGGCCGAGTACTTCCTCCGCCTCGGTCACGAGGTGTCCGTCCTCGCCCCGGCCGACGACGACACCCCGCTGCCGCCGTACGTCGTCTCGGCGGGCCGCGCGGTGCCGGTGCCGTACAACGGGTCGGTGGCCCGGCTGAACTTCGGCTTCCTGTCCGCGGCGCGGGTGCGGCGCTGGCTGCACGAGGGCGCGTTCGACGTCGTCCACATCCACGAGCCGACCTCGCCCTCGCTCGGCCTGCTGACCTGCTGGGCGGCCGACGGACCCATCGTCGCCACCTTCCACACGTCCAACCCGCGCTCCCGCGCGATGATCGCCGCGTACTCGATCCTGCAGGCCGCCCTGGAGAAGATCAGCGCGCGCATCGCGGTGAGCGAGTACGCCCGCCGGACCCTCGTCGAGCACCTGGGCGGGGACGCGGTGGTCATCCCGAACGGCGTCGACGTCGACTTCTTCGCCAGGGCCGAGCCGAAAGCCGAGTGGCAGGGCGAGACCATCGGTTTCATCGGCCGGATCGACGAGTCCCGCAAGGGCCTGCCCGTGCTGATGAAGGCCCTGCCGAAGATCCTCGCCGCCCGCCCGGGGGTCCGCCTGCTGGTCGCCGGCCGCGGCGACGAGCAGGAGGCGGTCGAGCCGCTGCCCCGGGAGCTCCGTTCGCGCGTGGAGTTCCTCGGCATGGTCAGCGACGAGGACAAGGCCCGTTTCCTGCGCAGCGTCGACCTGTACGTGGCGCCCAACACCGGTGGTGAGAGCTTCGGCATCATCCTGGTGGAGGCGATGTCCGCGGGCGCTCCGGTGCTCGCCTCGGACCTGGACGCGTTCGCCCAGGTCCTCGACCGGGGGGCGGCGGGCGAGCTGTTCGCCAACGAGGACGCGGACGCGCTCGCCGAGGCGGCCGTACGGCTCCTCCGGGACCCGGGACGCCGCGCGGAGCTGCGCGCCCGCGGCAGCGCCCACGTCCGCCGCTTCGACTGGTCGACCGTCGGCGCGGACATCCTGTCGGTCTACGAGACGGTGACCGCGGGCGCGGCGGCGGTGGCGGCGGACGACCGCACGACGGGGCTGTGGGCCCGGTTCGGGCTGGCCCGCGACTGAGGGCGAACGGGCAGCCCGGGCCGGCACCACCGGCCCGTCCGGGAGCCCCCCCCGCTCGTGCGGCTCGGGTGAGGCCGGGCCCTCGGACCGCGCCGGGCCGGAGGCGGGGGCTCGCCGGCGGCCCCCGGTGACGGCCACGCCCGGACACGGGGCGGACCCCGGCGCGGTGCCCCGGTAGCCTTGCCGCCCGTGACCGCAACCCTGATCTGGATCCTCGTCGCCCTCATCGCCACCGGCCTCTACCTGAGCTGGACGGCGGGGCGGCTGGACCGGCTGCACGCCCGCATCGACGCCGCACGGGCCGCGCTCGACGCGCAGCTGCTGCGCCGCGCCTCCGTGGCACAGGAACTGGCGACCTCCGGGGTCCTCGACCCGGCCGCCTCGATCGTGCTGTACGAGGCGGCGCACGCCGCGCGGCAGGCGGTGGAGGAACAGCGCGAGGTGGCCGAGAGCGAGCTGAGCCAGGCGCTGCGCGCGGTCTTCGCCGACGCGCACCAGGTGGACGCGGTCAGGGCGGCGCCCGGGGGAGAGGAGGCGGCCTCGGAGCTGGCCGAGGCGGTCCGCAGGGTGCCGATGGCCCGCCGTTTCCACAACGACACCGTGCGGGCCGCACGGGCGCTGCGGCGGCACCGCAAGGTGCGCTGGTTCCGGCTGGCGGGACACGCGCCCTTCCCGATGGCCTTCGAGACGGACGACGAGCCGCCGGTCGCGCTGATCGAACGGGCTGCGTAGCGGCGGGAAGCGGCCGGGCGGCGGTCCGCCGCCCGGCCAAAAGGATCCACCGCCTTTCCATTGGCCCTTGCTGTGGACTGGTCCGTTCACGTTTCCTCGGTGCTGCAGAAACCCCCCTCCTTCCCCTCAGCGAGGTCATCCGTGTCCAGCACGCTCTCCGAAAACCAGGGTCCCGAGACCGGCACCGCGCGCGTGAAGCGCGGCATGGCCGAGCAGCTCAAGGGCGGCGTGATCATGGACGTCGTCACGCCGGAGCAGGCGAAGATCGCCGAGGACGCCGGCGCCGTCGCCGTCATGGCCCTGGAGCGGGTCCCGGCCGACATCCGCAAGGACGGCGGTGTGGCCCGCATGTCCGACCCGGACATGATCGAGGGCATCATCGAGGCCGTCTCCATCCCCGTCATGGCGAAGTCCCGCATCGGGCACTTCGTCGAGGCCCAGGTGCTGCAGTCGCTCGGCGTCGACTACATCGACGAGTCCGAGGTCCTCACCCCGGCCGACGAGGTCAACCACTCCGACAAGTGGGCGTTCACCACCCCCTTCGTCTGCGGCGCCACCAACCTCGGCGAGGCCTTGCGCCGCATCGCCGAGGGCGCCGCGATGATCCGCTCCAAGGGCGAGGCCGGCACCGGCAACGTCGTCGAGGCGGTGCGCCACCTGCGCCAGATCAAGAACGAGATCGCCCGCCTGCGCGGCTACGACAACAACGAGCTGTACGCCGCCGCCAAGGAACTGCGCGCCCCGTACGAGCTGGTCAAGGAGGTCGCCGAGCTGGGCAAGCTCCCGGTCGTGCTGTTCTCCGCCGGCGGTGTGGCCACCCCGGCCGACGCCGCGCTGATGCGCCAGCTCGGCGCCGAGGGCGTCTTCGTCGGCTCCGGCATCTTCAAGTCCGGCGACCCGGCCAAGCGCGCCGCCGCCATCGTCAAGGCGACCACCTTCTACGACGACCCGAAGATCATCGCGGACGCGTCCCGCAACCTCGGCGAGGCCATGGTCGGCATCAACTGCGACACCCTCCCCGAGGCCGAGCGCTACGCCAACCGCGGCTGGTAAGCACCCATGAGCGAAGCACCTGTGGTCGGCGTCCTGGCCCTCCAGGGCGACGTACGGGAACACCTCACCGCCCTGGCCGCGGCCGGCGCCGCGGCCAGGGCGGTGAGGCGCCCCGGGGAACTCGCCGGGGTCGACGGCCTGGTCCTGCCCGGCGGCGAGTCCACCACGATCTCCAAACTCGCCGTGCTGTTCGGCCTGATGGAACCCCTGCGCGCGCGCGTGCGCGACGGCATGCCCGTCTACGGCACCTGCGCCGGCATGATCCTGCTCGCCGACAAGATCCTCGACCCGCGCTCCGGGCAGGAGACCATCGGCGGCATCGACATGATCGTGCGCCGCAACGCCTTCGGACGGCAGAACGAGTCCTTCGAGGCCGCGGTCGGCGTCAGGGGCGTCACCGGCGCGCCGGTGGAGGGCGTCTTCATCCGCGCCCCCTGGGTGGAGTCCGTGGGCGCCGGGGCCGAGGTGCTCGCCGAGCACGACGGCCACATCGTCGCGGTCCGCCAGGCCAACGCGCTGGCCACGTCGTTCCATCCGGAACTGACCGGCGACCACCGCGTGCACGGCCTGTTCGTCGACATGGTGCGCGCATGCCGGACGGCCGAGTCCTTGTAGGATTCCTGCGTTCGTTGCAGAGATGGGTTACGCGAAGGAGACAGGCAGATGTCCGGCCACTCTAAATGGGCCACGACGAAGCACAAGAAGGCCGTGATCGATGCCAAGCGCGGCAAGCTCTTCGCGAAGCTGATCAAGAACATCGAGGTCGCGGCCCGCATGGGCGGGGCCGACATCGACGGCAACCCGACGCTGTACGACGCCATCCAGAAGGCGAAGAAGCAGTCGGTCCCCAACAAGAACATCGACTCCGCGGTCAAGCGCGGCGCGGGCCTCGAGGCCGGCGGCGCCGACTACGAGACGATCATGTACGAGGGTTACGGCCCGAACGGTGTCGCGGTGCTCATCGAGTGCCTCACCGACAACCGCAACCGCGCCGCCTCGGACGTCCGCGTCGCGATGACCCGCAACGGCGGCTCCATGGCCGACCCGGGCTCGGTGTCGTACCTGTTCCACCGCAAGGGAGTGGTGATCGTCCCCAAGGGCGAGCTGAGCGAGGACGACGTCCTCGCCGCCGTCCTGGACGCGGGCGCCGAGGAGGTCAACGACCTCGGCGAGAACTTCGAGGTGCTCAGCGAGGCCACCGACCTGGTCGCGGTCCGCACCGCCCTGCAGGACGCCGGCATCGACTACGAGTCCGCCGACGCCAACTTCGTCCCGACCATGCAGGTCGAGCTCGACGAGGAAGGCGCCAGGAAGATCTTCAAGCTCATCGACGCGCTGGAGGACAGCGACGACGTGCAGAACGTCTTCGCCAACTTCGACGTGAGCGACGAGATCATGGAGAAGGTCGACGCGTAACGCGCCCACTGCTCAGCGGGCCGGCGGGACGCACTCCGCCGGCCCGTCGCTTTGTCGGTGGCACCCGATAGCCTGCACAAACAGGTGATCGAGGGAAGGGGCGGCGCGTGCGCGTACTGGGGGTGGACCCGGGGCTGACCCGCTGCGGCGTCGGCGTCGTGGAGGGCGTCGCGGGCAGGCCGCTCACCATGCTCGGTGTGGGCGTGGTGCGCACCCCGGCGGACGCCGACCTCGGCCACCGCCTCGTCGCGATCGAACAGGGCCTCGAACGGTGGCTGGACGAGTACCGGCCCGAGTTCGTCGCCGTGGAGCGCGTCTTCAGCCAGCACAACGTCCGAACGGTGATGGGCACCGCCCAGGCCAGCGCCGTCGCCATCCTGTGCGCCTCCCGCCGGGGCATCCCCGTCGCCCTGCACACCCCCAGCGAGGTCAAGGCCGCCGTCACCGGCTCGGGCCGCGCCGACAAGGCCCAGGTCGGTGCCATGGTCACCCGGCTGCTGCGGCTCGACGCACCGCCGAAGCCCGCCGACGCCGCCGACGCCCTCGCCCTCTCCATCTGCCACATCTGGCGCGCCCCCGCCCAGAACCGGATCCAGCGGGCCGCCGCCCTGCACGCGGCCAAGGCCCCCCGGCCCCCGAAAGCCCCCCACGCACCGAAAGGCCGTACGGCATGATCGCCTTCGTCAGCGGCACGGTCGCCGCCCTCGCTCCCGACGCCGCGGTGGTCGAGGTCGGCGGGGTCGGCATGGCCGTCCAGTGCACGCCGAACACGCTCTCCGCGCTCCGCGTCGGACAGCCCGCCAAGCTCGCCACCTCCCTCGTCGTCCGCGAGGACTCCCTGACCCTGTACGGCTTCGCCGACGACGACGAACGCCAGGTCTTCCAACTGCTCCAGACCGCCAGCGGCGTCGGACCCCGGCTGGCCCAGGCGATGCTCGCGGTGCACGCCCCCGACGCCCTGCGCAGAGCCGTCTCCACCGGGGACGAGAAGGCGCTGACCGCCGTCCCCGGCATCGGCAGGAAGGGCGCCCAGAAACTGCTGCTCGAGCTGAAGGACCGCCTAGGCGAGCCGGTCGGCGCCCCCGCCGTCGGAGCACCGGTCACCACCGGCTGGCGCGACCAGCTGCACGCCGCCCTGATCGGCCTCGGGTACGCGACCCGCGAGGCCGACGAGGCCGTCGCCGCCGTGGCACCCCAGGCGGAGGCCGCCGAGGGCACCCCCCGGGTGGGGCAGCTGCTGAAGGCGGCCCTGCAGACGCTGAACCGCGCCCGATAGCCCGTACGGAGAGCTGAGGCATACGCACATGAACTGGGACGACACGACCGACACCGCCGCCGGCGAGCGGCTGGTGGGCCCTGCCGCCGACGGCGAGGACCAGGCCGTGGAGGCCGCCCTGCGCCCCAAGGACCTGGGCGAGTTCATCGGCCAGGAGAAGGTCCGCGAGCAGCTCGACCTGGTGCTGCGCGCCGCCCGCGCACGCGGCGCCACCGCCGATCACGTGCTGCTCTCCGGCGCCCCCGGCCTCGGCAAGACCACTCTCTCGATGATCATCGCGGCCGAGATGGAAGCCCCCATCCGCATCACCTCGGGCCCGGCCATCCAGCACGCCGGCGACCTCGCGGCGATCCTCTCCTCCCTCCAGGAGGGCGAGGTCCTCTTCCTCGACGAGATCCACCGCATGTCCCGGCCCGCCGAGGAGATGCTCTACATGGCGATGGAGGACTTCCGTGTCGACGTCATCGTCGGCAAGGGCCCCGGCGCCACCGCCATCCCCCTCGAACTGCCCCCCTTCACCCTGGTCGGCGCCACCACCCGGGCCGGCCTGCTGCCGCCCCCGCTGCGCGACCGCTTCGGCTTCACCGCGCACATGGAGTTCTACGAGCCGGCCGAACTGGAGCGCGTCGTCCACCGCTCGGCGAGCCTGCTCGACGTGGAGATCGACCCGGCCGGCGCCGCCGAGATCGCCGGGCGCTCCCGTGGCACCCCCCGGATCGCCAACCGCCTCCTGCGCCGTGTCCGCGACTACGCGCAGGTCAAGGCCGACGGCCTGATCACCCGGGACATCGCCGCGGCGGCCCTCGCGGTCTACGAGGTCGACGCCCGCGGCCTGGACCGGCTGGACCGTGCGGTGCTCAAGGCCCTGCTGAAGCTGTTCGGCGGCGGACCGGTCGGCCTGTCCACGCTCGCCGTGGCGGTGGGGGAGGAGCGTGAGACCGTGGAGGAGGTGGCCGAGCCCTTCCTGGTACGGGAGGGCCTGCTCGCCCGCACCCCCCGCGGGCGGGTCGCCACTCCGGCGGCCTGGACGCATCTCGGCCTCGCGCCGCCCCGCTCGGGAGCCGCCGGAAACGGACAAGGAGACCTGTTCGGGGCGTGACGGCGAGGACGACGGCCAGGGCAGGAACCCGGGTGCCATGCTGAGCGTTGTTCCCTGCGCGCGGACTCGCTTAGACTCCGCCGATGCCACCGTTGTCGGCGGCAACGCACACCCCCAACCATCAGGCCGTTCACCATCGCGGTCGTGTGAAGGAAGTTCCGACCCGTGAGTCTCCTGACCCTCCTCCCGTTCATTGTGCTCATCGGGGCCATGTTCCTGATGACCCGGTCGGCCAAGAAGAAGCAGCAAGAGGCCATTCAGATGCGGAACCAGATGCAGCCCGGTTCCGGCGTCCGCACCATCGGGGGCATGTACGCGACGGTCAAGGAGGTCAACGAGGACACGGTCCTCCTCGACGCCGGGCCGGGCGTGGAACTGCTGTTCGCCAAGAACTCGATCGGTGCGGTCCTGACCGACGACGAGTACAACCGCATCGTTCACGGCATCGAGCACGACCTGAAGTCCGACGCCGACGTCGTTCCCGACGACGCCTCCTCCCTCACCGAGACCGACGACTCCTCCGACGCTGCCGCCGTCTCCGACGACACGCCCGTCGACCTCGGCAAGAAGGACGCGGCCGACGTGCCGACCGACGCCGACACCACCGACGAGGCCAAGGCGGACGCACAGCCGAAGAAGTCCGACGGCGACTCCGGGGCGAAGTAGTCGTGTCCCGGGGTGCGCGGGCGCTGCCCGCGCGCCCCGGGACATGCCCAACTCGCACGGAATCCCGACACCATGTCATGGCCGCCTGCCCGTGACCCGGCGCGAGGCGGCCCGAGAGGGAGTACGAGAAGGTGGCAGCACCTAAAAAGGGCAGGAACGCCAGCGCCCCGAGCAAGCCGTGGCGCGCGCTGGCCCTGATCCTGATCGCCATGGTGGCGCTCACCGGAGGCATGTTCGCCTCCGGCCACACCACTCCGCGTCTCGGCATCGACCTGGCCGGTGGTACGAGCATCACGCTGGCGGCGGTCCCCGAGGCCGGCCAGGAGTCCGCGATCAACAAGACCAACATGGACACGGCGGTCTCCATCATGGAGCGCCGGGTCAACGGTCTTGGCGTCTCCGAGGCCGAGGTCCAGACGCAGGGCACCCGCAACATCATCGTCAACATTCCCAAGGGCACGAACTCCAAGCAGGCCCGGGATCAGGTCGGCACCACCGCGAAGCTCTACTTCCGTCCCGTCGTCGCCACCGAGATCGCCGGCGGGGCCGCGCCCGCGCCGAGCCCCTCCGGCAGCGCGTCCGGAGACGACAAGGCCACCGACAAGGCGACCGACAAGGCGACCGACGGGGCCACGGACAAGGCGACCGACGGTTCGTCCCCGTCCGACGCCGCCGACCCGTCGGCCGACGCCACCACCCAGGGCCGCGCGGTCACCGACGCCCTGAAGGCCGACGAGACGCCGTCCGCCTCCGCGAGCGGCGCGGCCGACGAGGCCGTCCCCTCCGCGACCGGCGGCACCTCCGGCGACGCGGACAGCAAGCTCCAGGAGCAGTACGCCGCGCTCGACTGCACCAAGGAAGACGTCCGCGCCACGGCCGGTGACGGCGCCAAGTCCAGCGACTCGACCGTGGCCTGCGGCCAGAACTCCCAGGGGCAGTGGCAGAAGTACATCCTCGGCCCGGCGGCGGTCGACGGCACGGACGTGGACAAGGCCCAGGCCCTCCTGAACACGCAGACCGGTGCCGGCTGGACCGTCACGATGGACTTCACGGACAAGGGCGCCAAGAAGTTCGCCGACATCACCGGTCAGCTCGCGCAGAAGCAGTCCCCGCAGAACCAGTTCGCCATCGTCCTGGACGGCGAGGTCGTCTCCGACCCGTACGTCAGCCAGGCGCTGACCGGTGGCAACGCCGAGATCTCCGGCAACTTCACCCAGCAGTCGGCGCAGGAACTGGCCAACATGCTGTCCTACGGCGCCCTGCCGCTGACGTTCCGCGAGGACAGCGTCACCACGGTGACCGCCGCCCTCGGCGGTGAGCAGCTGGAGGCCGGACTGATCGCCGGTGCCATCGGCCTCGCCCTGGTCGTCCTCTACCTGCTGCTGTACTACCGCGGCCTGTCCTTCATCGCGGTCCTGTCGCTGCTGGTCTCCGCCGCCCTCACCTACGTGATCATGTCGCTGCTCGGCCCGACCATCGGCTTCGCGCTGAACCTGCCGGCCGTGTGCGGTGCCATCGTCGCGATCGGCATCACGGCAGACTCGTTCATCGTGTACTTCGAACGGGTCCGGGACGAGATCCGCGAGGGCCGCACGCTGCGTCCCGCCGTGGAGCGGGCCTGGCCGCGTGCCCGCCGCACCATCCTGGTCTCGGACTTCGTGTCGTTCCTCGCCGCCGCCGTGCTCTTCGTCGTCACCGTCGGCAAGGTCCAGGGCTTCGCGTTCACGCTCGGCCTGACCACCGTGCTCGACGTCGTGGTGGTGTTCCTCTTCACCAAGCCGCTGCTGACGCTGATGGCCCGCCGGCAGTTCTTCGCGAGCGGTCACAAGTGGTCCGGTCTCGACCCGAAGGCCCTGGGCGCCAAGCCGCCGCTGCGCCGCACCCGCCGTCCCGTCCGCCCGGCCGCCGGCCCCGTCGACCCGAAGGAGGCGTGAGAGATGTCGAAACTCGGCAACCTCGGCGCCCGACTGCACCACGGCGAGGTCGGCTACGACTTCGTCAAGAACCGCAAGATCTGGTACGGCATCTCCATCCTGATCACCATCACGGCCATCGTCGGCCTGGCGGTGCGCGGCCTGCACATGGGTATCGAGTTCCAGGGCGGAGCGGTCTTCACGACCCCGAAGAACATGAGCGTCTCGGTCGCCACGGCCGAGGAGTACGCGGAGGACGCCTCCGGTCACGACGCCATCGTCCAGAAGCTCGGCGACGGCAGCATGCGCATCCAGGTCGCGGGCATCGACACCAACACCTCGGACCGGATCAAGAACACGCTCGCCGAGGACCTCGAGGTCGACGCGGAGCAGATCAACGCCGAGCTGGTCGGTCCCAGCTGGGGTGAGCAGATCGCCAACAAGGCCTGGCAGGGCCTCGGCATCTTCCTCATCCTGGTCGTGATCTACCTGGCGCTCGCCTTCGAGTGGCGCATGGCGCTCGCCGCGTTCGTCGCGCTGATCCACGACATCACCATCACCGTCGGCATCTACGCCCTCGTGGGCTTCGAGGTCACGCCGGGCACGGTGATCGGTCTGCTGACCATCCTCGGTTACTCGCTGTACGACACGGTCGTCGTCTTCGACAGCCTCAAGGAACAGACGAGGGACATCGGAAAGCAGACCCGCTGGACCTACAGCGAGATCGCCAACCGCTCCATCAACAGCACCCTGGTCCGCTCCGTCAACACCACGGTGGTCGCGCTGCTGCCGGTGGGCGGCCTGCTGTTCATCGGTGGCGGTGTCCTCGGCGCCGGCATGCTGAACGACATCTCGCTGTCGCTGTTCGTGGGTCTCGCCGCCGGCGCGTACTCCTCGATCTTCATCGCCACCCCGCTCGTCGCCGACCTCAAGGAGCGCGAGCCGGCGATGCGGTCCCTGAAGAAGCGCGTGCTGGCCAGGCGCCTCCAGACGGCGGCCGCGGGCGAGTCCCCGGACGCCCGGGTCTCCGACGAGGACTACGAAGACGACTCCGACGACGACTCCGACGACGCCGCGCCGGCGGTCGTCGGCCCGCGTGACCAGCAGGCCTCCCGCGGCCGCGGCCGTCCCTCGGGGAAGCGCCGATGACGGAGCCGAGCGACCTCTCGACCCTGCTGCTCAGCCGCATCCGCGACGTGGCGGACCACCCGGAGCCGGGCGTGATGTTCAAGGACATCACCCCGCTCCTGGCGGACCCCGCGGCGTTCGCCGCGCTCAGCGACGCCCTGGCCGGCATCGCCCGGAGCACGGGCGCCACCAAGGTCGTCGGCCTGGAGGCCCGGGGCTTCATCCTCGGCGCCCCGGTCGCCGTTCGCGCGGGCCTCGGCTTCATCCCCGTACGCAAGGCGGGCAAGCTCCCCGGAGCCACCCTCAGCCAGGCCTACGACCTGGAGTACGGCTCCGCCGAGATCGAGGTCCACGCGGAGGACCTCCGCGCGGACGACCGCGTCCTGGTGGTGGACGACGTCCTCGCCACGGGAGGCACCGCCGAGGCGTCCCTCCAGCTCATCCGCAGGGCGGGCGCCGAGGTCGCGGGCCTCGCCGTCCTGATGGAACTCGGCTTCCTCGGCGGCCGGGCCCGTCTGGAACCGGCCCTGGCGGGCGCCCCGCTGGAGGCGCTGCTCACGGTCTGACCGGCGACGGCCCGGACGGCGCAGGCCCTGCCACACCACGTGGGCGGACCCGGAGGAATCCGGCGTCCGCCTCGTGCGTTTCCGGGGTAGACGGTCCTCACTACCGCTCCGCAGGCGATCCCCGGGGGCGGGATCGCTACCATGGGGTTTCCGGAGCCTGCCCGGGCGACCCGGATCGCGCACGAGGAGTCCTCTTGCCAGACGAGGCCCAGCACCTGACCGCCGCCAAGCCCGAGTCCGCCTCGGCGGCCGCGGCCAAGCCCGCGCCGACCACGCCCCAGGCGAAGAACGACACCCGCGGGCCGGTCCAGCACGCCCAGGCCGCCCCCGTCGACAAGCCCGAGCAGCCGCGCCCCAAGCCGGCCCCGACCGAGCGCTCCGCCCCCGCGGTCCGCCCGAACACCGGGCAGCCCGTCCGCTCCGGCTCCTCCAACCGCGTCCGTGCCCGCCTCGCCCGTCTCGGCGTCCAGCGCGCCAACCCGTACAACCCGGTGCTGGAGCCGCTGCTGCGGATCGTGCGCAGCAACGACCCCAAGACCGAGAACGCCACGCTCCGGCAGATCGAGAGCGCCTACCAGGTCGCCGAACGCTGGCACCGCGGGCAGAAGCGCAAGAGCGGCGACCCCTACATCACGCACCCGCTCGCCGTCACCACCATCCTCGCCGAGCTGGGCATGGACCCGGCCACGCTGATGGCCGGACTGCTGCACGACACCGTCGAGGACACCGAGTACGGCCTGGAACAGCTCCGCCGCGACTTCGGCGACACCGTCGCCCTCCTCGTCGACGGCGTCACCAAGCTGGACAAGGTCAAGTTCGGCGAGGCCGCGCAGGCGGAGACCGTGCGCAAGATGGTCGTCGCCATGGCCAAGGACCCGCGCGTCCTGGTCATCAAGCTCGCCGACCGCCTGCACAACATGCGCACCATGCGCTACCTCAAGCGCGAGAAGCAGGAGCAGAAGGCCCGCGAGACGCTGGAGATCTACGCGCCGCTCGCCCACCGCCTGGGCATGAACACCATCAAGTGGGAGCTGGAGGACCTCGCCTTCGCGATCCTCTACCCCAAGATGTACGACGAGATCGTCCGCCTGGTCGCCGAGCGGGCCCCCAAACGCGACGAGTACCTCGCCGTGGTCACCGACGAGGTGCAGCAGGACCTGCGCGGAGCCCGCATCAAGGCCACCGTCACCGGCCGCCCCAAGCACTACTACAGCGTCTACCAGAAGATGATCGTCCGCGGCCGTGACTTCGCGGAGATCTACGACCTGGTGGGCATCCGCGTCCTCGTGGACACCGTCCGCGACTGCTACGCGGCCCTCGGCACGGTGCACGCGCGATGGAACCCGGTCCCCGGCCGGTTCAAGGACTACATCGCGATGCCCAAGTTCAACATGTACCAGTCGCTGCACACGACGGTCATCGGACCGGGCGGCAAGCCCGTCGAGCTGCAGATCCGCACCTTCGACATGCACCGCCGCGCCGAGTACGGCATCGCCGCGCACTGGAAGTACAAGCAGGAGGCCGTCGCCGGCGCGTCCAAGGTCCGCACGGACGCTCCCAAGTCGTCCGGCAAGGACAAGGACGCCATCAACGACATGGCGTGGCTGCGGCAGCTTCTCGACTGGCAGAAGGAGACCGAGGACCCGGGCGAGTTCCTGGAGTCCCTGCGCTTCGACCTGTCCCGCAACGAGGTCTTCGTCTTCACCCCCAAGGGCGACGTCATAGCGCTCCCGGCCGGCGCCACCCCGGTCGACTTCGCGTACGCGGTCCACACCGAGGTCGGCCACCGCACCATAGGGGCACGGGTCAACGGCCGTCTCGTACCGCTCGAATCCACCCTGGACAACGGCGACCTGGTGGAGGTCTTCACCTCCAAGGCGGCCGGTGCCGGGCCGTCCCGCGACTGGCTCGGCTTCGTCAAGTCGCCGCGCGCCCGCAACAAGATCCGCGCCTGGTTCTCCAAGGAACGCCGCGACGAGGCGATCGAGCAGGGCAAGGACGCCATCGTCCGCGCGATGCGCAAGCAGAACCTGCCGATCCAGCGCATCCTCACCGGCGACTCGCTGGTCACGCTCGCGCACGAGATGCGCTACTCCGACATCTCCGCGCTGTACGCGGCGATCGGCGAGGGCCACGTCTCGGCGCAGAACATCGTGCAGAAGCTGGTCCAGGCGCTCGGCGGCGAGGAGGCGGCCACCGAGGAGATCGACGAGTCGGTCCCGCCGGCCCGCGGCCGCAAGCGCCGCTCCAGCGCCGATCCGGGCGTCGTCGTCAAGGGCGTCGAGGACGTGTGGGTCAAGCTGGCCCGCTGCTGCACCCCGGTCCCGGGCGACCCCATCATCGGGTTCGTGACCCGGGGCAGCGGTGTATCGGTGCACCGCAGCGACTGCGTCAACGTCGACTCCCTCTCCCGCGAACCCGAGCGGATCCTCGGTGTCGAGTGGGCGCCCACCCAGTCCTCGGTGTTCCTGGTCGCCATCCAGGTCGAGGCCCTGGACCGCTCCCGGCTGCTGTCGGACGTCACGCGCGTCCTGTCCGACCAGCACGTCAACATCCTCTCCGCGGCCGTCCAGACCTCCCGCGACCGCGTCGCCACCTCCCGCTTCACCTTCGAGATGGGCGATCCCAAGCACCTCGGGCACGTGCTGAAGGCCGTACGGGGCGTGGAGGGCGTCTACGACGTCTACCGGGTGACCTCGGCGCGCAACCGCACGTAGGACACACGCAACACGGAGACACACGAAGGAGGGGCTCCCGTACCGAGGTACGGGAGCCCCTCCTCGCGCGGACTCAGCCGCCGAACTCCTGCAGACCCTTCAGCGCCTGGTCCAGCAGGGCCTGGCGCCCCTGAAGCTCCCGCTCGAGCTTCTCCGCCTTGGCGGTGTTGCCCTGCGCCCGGGCCTGCTCGATCTGGCCCTTCAGCTTGTCCACGGCGGCCTGGAGCTGACCGGTCAGACCCGCGGCGCGCGCACGTGCCTCCGGGTTCGTCCGGCGCCACTCGGACTCCTCGGCCTCCTGCAGGGCCCGCTCCACGGTGTGCATCCGGCCCTCGACCTTCGGGCGGGCGTCCCGCGGCACATGGCCGATGGCCTCCCAGCGCTCGTTGATCGCCCGGAACGCGGCCCGCGCGGCCTTCAGATCCGTGATCGGCAGAAGCTTCTCGGCCTCTCCCGCCAGCTCCTCCTTGAGCTTGAGGTTCTCGGTCTGCTCCGCGTCACGCTCGGCGAAGACCGAGCTGCGGGCGGCGAAGAAGACGTCCTGGGCGCCGCGGAAGCGGTTCCACAGGTCCTCCTCGTGCTCGCGCTGGGCGCGGCCCGCGGCCTTCCACTCCGACATCAGATCGCGGTAGCGGGCGGCCGTCGGCCCCCAGTCCGTCGAACCCGACAGCGACTCGGCCTCGGCGACCAGCCGCTGCTTGATCCGGCGGGCCTCCTCGCGCTGCGCGTCCAGCTGCGCGAAGTGCTGCTTGCGCCGCTTGGAGAACGCCGAGCGCGCGTGCGAGAACCGGTGCCACAGCTCGTCGTCGGACTTGCGGTCCAGCCGCGGCAGCCCCTTCCAGGTGTCCACCAGGGACCGCAGCCGCTCCCCGGCCGCCCGCCACTGGTCGGACCGGGCCAGCTCCTCCGCCTCGACGACCAGCGCCTCCTTGGCCTGGCGCGCCTCGTCGGACTGCTTGGCCCGCTGCGCCTTGCGCTCCTCGCGACGCGCCTCCACCAGCTCCACGAGCTTGTCCAGCCGGGCCCTGAGAGCGTCCAGATCACCGACCGCGTGATGGGCGTCGACCTGCTCGCGCAGATGCCCGATCGCGGTCTGCGCGTCCTTGGACGACAGGTCGGTGGTCTTGACTCGCTTCTCGAGGAGGCCGATCTCGACAACCAGGCCCTCGTACTTGCGCTCGAAGTAGGCCAGCGCCTCATCGGGAGAGCCGGCCTGCCAGGAACCGACGACCTGCTCGCCGTCGGCCGTACGCACGTACACGGTCCCCGTCTCGTCGACGCGGCCCCACGGGTCGCTGCTCACAGCGCCTCCTCCACATGATGCCGTCGAGGGGCCTCGTAGCTCCCCCGGGCATCGTCCACAGTTTCGTCACGGCCAACATAGGCGACCGACGGGATGCCTGTCCGCATCCCGCGCGACCGAAATTTCGCAGTTGGGGGGTCAGGACCGGGTGACGGTCGCCTTGTCGATCACGACCGTCGCGTTGGGCGCCCCGTCGCCGGCCCCGGTGCTCTCCCCGGCGTCGGCGATCTTCTTCAGCACCTTCATGCCGGAGTCCGAAATCGTTCCGAACGGTGTGTAGCTGGGCGGGAGCTGGCTGTCCTGGAAGACCAGGAAGAACTGGCTGCCGCCGCTGTCCTTCTGTCCGGTGTTGGCCATCGCGACCGTGCCCGCCGGATAGACGTTGTCCTTCAGGCTCTCGTCCTTCAGGTTCTCGTCCGGGATCGTGTAGCCGGGACCGCCGGTGCCGGTGCCCGTCGGGTCACCGCACTGCAGCACGTAGATGCCGTTGGTGGTGAGCCGGTGGCACTTGCTGTGGTCGAAGTAGCCCTTCTTCGCGAGGAAGTCGAAGGAGTTGACGGTGTGCGGGGCCGCCGACGCCTTCAGCGCCACGTCTATCGCGCCACAGGTCGTGTCCAGCTTCAGGGTGTACTTCGCCGACTTGTCGATGGACATCGCCGGCTCCTTCTTCCAGGTCTCCGACTTGACCTTGCCCTCCGCCGGCTTCTCGCACGGGTCGGGCGCCTTGCTCGGAGCCGAGGCGCTCGGCGTCACCTCCGCGCTCGCGTCGGTCCTGTCCTCGTCCTGCTTCAGCGTCCCGGTCGTGTACAGCGCGAGGCTGCCCACGAGGACCACACCGAGCACGGACGCGATCACCGAGTTGCGCATCCGCGACTTGCGCCGCGCTTCGGTGCGCCGCTGCTGCTGCCGCAAGAACTTCTCCCGGGCGAGCTGACGCCGCCGCTGTTCCTGGCTGACCACCGGGTTCTCTCCTCATGCGTCTCGTGTGCCGGCCGGTACGCGTGCGTGCGTGCGGTGAGCCGACCGCCTGCGTGTGCCCCGTACCGTATATGGGTTCGCCGAGGAATCGGCAGCGCCGGTAGGCTCTGACCACGGGCGCAGCCCCGTCGCAAGCCTCCCGTATCGATACAACGAAGGACGATCGTGCTCATTGCCGGGTTCCCCGCCGGGGCCTGGGGGACGAACTGTTATCTCGTCGCCCCCGCCGCCGGTGAGGAGTGCGTGATCATCGACCCCGGCCATCAGGCCGCCCCCGGAGTGGCGGAGGCGGTCGCCAAACACCGGCTCAAGCCCGTCGCCGTCGTCCTCACCCACGGCCACATCGACCACGTCGCCTCGGTCGTCCCGGTCTGCGGAGCGCACGGCGTGCCGGCCTGGATCCACCCCTCGGACCGCTTCATGATGAAGGACCCCGAGAAGGCGCTGGGCCGCTCCATCGGAATGCCGCTGATGGGCGAGCTGACCGTGGGGGAACCGGACGACGTCCGCGAACTGGCCGACGGCGCGAAGCTGCGACTGGCGGGCCTGGAGCTCACCGTCGCGCACGCGCCGGGCCATACCAAGGGGTCGGTGACCTTCGGCCTGCCCGAGGCGGCGGACGTCCCGCCGGTCCTCTTCTCGGGCGACCTGCTGTTCGCCGGCTCCGTCGGACGCACCGACCTGCCGGGCGGTGACACGGCCGAGATGCTCGACTCGCTGGCCCGCGTGTGCCTGCCGCTCGACGACTCGACCGTGGTGCTGTCCGGCCACGGTCCCCAGACGACCATCGGCCGGGAGCGCGCCACCAATCCGTATCTGCGGCAGGTGGCGGCCGGCCCGGGAGCGCACGTGGACGCTCCCCGACGAGGAATGTGACGAGAGACTTCCGTGAGCACCTTCAAGGCCCCCAAGGGCACGTACGACCTGATCCCGCCGGACAGCGCCAAGTACCTCGCCGTCCGTGAGGCCATCGCCGCCCCGCTGCGGGGCTCCGGCTACGGCTACATCGAGACGCCCGGCTTCGAGAACGTCGAGCTGTTCGCGCGCGGTGTCGGCGAGTCCACCGACATCGTGACCAAGGAGATGTACGCCTTCGAGACCAAGGGCGGCGACCGGCTCGCCCTGCGCCCCGAGGGCACGGCCTCCGTGCTGCGCGCCGCCCTGGAGGCCAGCCTGCACAAGACCGGCAACCTTCCGGTCAAGCTCTGGTACTCCGGTTCCTACTACCGCTACGAGCGCCCCCAGAAGGGCCGCTACCGTCACTTCTCCCAGGTCGGCGCCGAGGCGATCGGCGCGGAGGACCCGGCCCTGGACGCCGAGCTGATCATCCTCGCCGACCAGGCGTACCGCTCGCTGGGCCTGAGCGATTTCCGCATCCTGCTCAACAGCCTGGGCGACAAGGAGTGCCGCCCCGTGTACCGGGCCGCCCTGCAGGACTTCCTGCGCGGCCTGGACCTGGACGAGGACACCCTGCGCCGCGCGGAGATCAACCCGTTGCGCGTCCTGGACGACAAGCGGGAGTCGGTGCGGAAGCAGCTGACAGGTGCGCCGCTCCTGCAGGACTACCTCTGCGACGCCTGCAAGGCGTACCACGAGGAGGTCCGCGAACTGATCACGGCCGCGGGCGTGGCCTTCGAGGACGACGCCAGGCTGGTGCGCGGCCTGGACTACTACACGCGCACCACCTTCGAGTTCGTCCACGACGGCCTCGGCTCCCAATCCGCCGTGGGCGGCGGCGGCCGCTACGACGGCCTGTCCGAGATGATCGGCGGCCCCGCGCTGCCCTCGGTCGGCTGGGCCCTGGGCGTCGACCGCACGGTGCTGGCCCTGGAGGCGGAGGGCGTCGAGCTCGAACTCCCCGCCGCCACCAGCGTGTTCGCCGTCCCGCTCGGAGAGGAGGCCCGCCGGGTCCTCTTCGCGAAGGTCACCGAGCTGCGCAAGAACGGCGTCGCCGCCGACTTCTCCTACGGCGCCAGGGGCCTGAAGGCGGCGATGAAGGCCGCCAACCGCTCCGGTGCCCGCTACGCCCTGGTGCTGGGCGAGCGAGACCTCGCCGAGGGCGTCGTCCAGCTCAAGGACATGGAGTCCGGCGAGCAGACGGCGGTCGGCGTCAACGAGATCGTCGCGGAGCTGGAGTCACGGCTCGGCTGATCCCTCCCCGTGCGGGCGAAGGCGCCGGATGCTCCCGCGGAGCACCGGCGCCTTCGCCGTCAACGCGCCGGCACCGCCGTCACCCGGCCGGATGATCCCGGGGGAGACACCCGTGCGGCCGCCCCGCGGACGTCGGCCGAAACCGGACGCTCAGGGGCGGGCGCCGGTACGTCCTTACGTCCGCGCAACGGCGGATCCACCGCCCCGTACGGCACAATGACCCTGCCCGAAGCAGGTCCACACTCTCTTGTGACGGAATCGGCGTGATGAGCAAGACGACAGTCAGGGACGTCGACATGGAGCGCGAACCCTCGCCGGAGCGCACCGCCCCGCGCACGGAGGGCGCGAGCCGGGCGTTCGCCCTGCTCCTGGTGCTCACCGGCGCGGCCGGCGTGCTCGCCGCATGGGTGATCACGCTCGACAAGTTCAAGCTGCTCGAGGCCAAGACCAGGGGCGAGACGTTCGTCCCCGGGTGCAGCCTCAACCCCGTCGTCTCCTGCGGCAGCGTGATGGAGAGCGACCAGGCCTCCGTCTTCGGCTTCCCCAACCCCATGCTCGGCCTGGTCACCTACGGCATCGTGATCTGCGTCGGCGTGAGCCTGCTCGCCCGGGCCCGCTTCCCGCGCTGGTACTGGCTCGCCTTCAACGCGGGCACGCTCTTCGGCGTCGCCTTCTGCGCCTGGCTGACGGTCCAGTCCCTGTACCGGATCAACGCCCTGTGCCTGTGGTGCTGCCTGGCCTGGGTCGCCACGATCGTCATGTTCTGGTACGTGACGTCGTTCAACGTGCGCCAGGGCTTCCTGCCCGCCCCGGGCTGGCTGAGGAGCTTCTTCGGCGAGTTCACCTGGGTCCTGCCGGTCCTGCACATCGGCATCATCGGCATGCTGGTCCTGACCCGCTGGTGGGACTTCTGGACCGGCTGATCGCCCGCGCAGGGCTGTCGGTGCGGTGCTTTAGGGTTTCAGCGTGGAGCCCGACCTGTTCACCGCCGCGGCGGAAGACCGCCAGGAGAAAGACCCGACCGGCAGCCCCCTGGCGGTCCGGATGCGCCCGCGCGCCCTGGACGAGGTGGTGGGCCAGCGGCACCTGCTGAAGCCGGGCTCGCCGCTGCGCAGACTGGTCGGCGAGGGCGCCTCGGGTCCCGCGGGAGCCTCCTCGGTGATCCTCTGGGGGCCGCCCGGCACCGGCAAGACCACCCTGGCCTACGTCGTCTCCAAGGCCACCGACAAGCGCTTCGTCGAGCTCTCCGCGATCACCGCGGGCGTCAAGGAGGTCCGCGCGGTCATCGAGGGCGCCCGCCGCGCCTCCGGCGGGTACGGCCGGGAGACCGTCCTCTTCCTCGACGAGATCCACCGCTTCAGCAAGGCCCAGCAGGACTCCCTCCTCCCGGCCGTGGAGAACCGCTGGGTCACCCTGATCGCCGCGACCACCGAGAACCCCTACTTCTCGATCATCTCCCCGCTGCTCTCCCGGTCCCTCCTGCTCACCCTCGAACCGCTCACCGACGACGACGTCCGGGACCTGCTGCGGCGTGCGCTCACCGACGAGCGGGGCTTGAAGAGCGCGGTCACCCTCCCCGAGGACACCGAGGACCACCTCCTGCGCATCGCCGGCGGTGACGCCCGCCGCGCGCTCACCGCCCTGGAGGCCGCAGCCGGGGCCGCGCTCGACAAGGGCGAGGCGGAGATCGCCCTGGCCACCCTGGAGGAGACGGTCGACCGGGCGGCGGTGAAGTACGACCGCGACGGCGACCAGCACTACGACGTCGCCAGCGCCCTGATCAAGTCCATCCGCGGCTCCGACGTCGACGCCGCCCTGCACTACCTGGCCCGCATGATCGAGGCCGGGGAGGACCCGCGGTTCATCGCCCGCCGGCTGATGATCTCCGCCAGTGAGGACATCGGCCTCGCCGATCCGAACGCCCTGCCCGTGGCCGTCGCCGCCGCCCAGGCCGTCGCCATGATCGGCTTCCCCGAGGCCGCCCTCACCCTCAGCCACGCCACCATCGCCCTGGCCCTGGCCCCCAAGTCCAACGCCGCCACCACCGCGATCGGCGCCGCCCTGGACGACGTACGCAAGGGGCTGGCCGGACCCGTGCCGCCGCACCTGCGCGACGGGCACTACAAGGGCGCGGCCCAGCTGGGGCACGCGCAGGGGTACGTGTACCCGCACGACCTGCCCGAGGGCATCGCCGAACAGCAGTACGCGCCGGACGCCCTGAAGGACCGCGCCTACTACGAGCCCACCCGGCACGGCGCGGAGGCCCGGTACGCGGACGCGGTGGAGTGGACCAGGAAGCGCCTCGGTCGGAAGCGCTCCTGACCACCCTGTAGACTTTCCGAAGCGCTGCGTCCCGTGTCCGGCTCCGGTCGGCGCCTCAGGCGGGACATCCAGCCGGATCCTTCGATCCAGGAGCGTCGCGCACCGTCGTAGGTGTCGCGGGCAGCCCACCACCACCCGTGAGTCCAGGGACCGGTCGGTGGGCCACTCGTGTGCTGCACGTATGTGCCCAGACCAGGGAGCGGCTGCCTGGCATGTCCCCCGCGGACCTGCCGGGAATTCCCCGGCTGCGGATGTGACCTCCCGTAACCCTGAGGCAGCCGAAAAGGAAAAGGAAAAGAAGTGGCGAACCAGTCCCGCCCCAAGGTCAAGAAGTCGCGTGCCCTCGGCATCGCGCTGACCCCGAAGGCCGTCAAGTACTTCGAGGCCCGCCCCTACCCGCCGGGTGAGCACGGCCGCGGCCGCAAGCAGAACTCGGACTACAAGGTCCGTCTGCTGGAGAAGCAGCGTCTGCGTGCGCAGTACGACGTGTCCGAGCGTCAGCTCGTCCGCGCCTACGAGCGTGCCTCCAAGGTCCAGGGCAAGACCGGTGAGGCCCTGATCATCGAGCTGGAGCGTCGTCTCGACGCGCTGGTCCTGCGGTCGGGCATCGCCCGCACGATCTACCAGGCCCGCCAGATGGTCGTCCACGGCCACATCCAGGTCAACGGCAAGAAGGTCGACAAGCCCTCCTTCCGTGTCCGCCCGGACGACGTGGTGCAGGTCCGTGACCGCAGCAAGGAGAAGACCCTCTTCACGATCTCTCGTGAGGGCGGCTTCGCCCCCGACGGCGAGATCCCGCGCTACCTGCAGGTGAACCTCAAGGCCCTGGCGTTCCGCCTGGACCGCGAGCCGAACCGCAAGGAGATCCCGGTGATCTGCGACGAGCAGCTCGTCGTCGAGTACTACGCCCGCTGACCCAGGCAGGCGCGCGGTATCCGAGCCCGCCGTCTCCCCGCCCCCTCCGGGCGGGCGAGGCGGCGGGCTCGTTCGCACCCCGCGCCCGCGGCGGACGGTAATCCGGTACGGGGTCGTGTCACCGGCGCGATAGGCTCGGTCACACGACTTTCTCGATGTTCAGGCGCGTTTCAAGGGAGCGGGTGCACACAGTGTCCGGTGGTGAGGTGGCCGGAATCCTGGTGGCCGTCTTCTGGGCGATCCTGGTCTCCTTCCTCGCCGTCGCGCTGGCGAGGCTGGCCCAGACGCTCAGGGCGACCACCGAGCTGGTGGCGGACGTGACCGAGCAGGCCGTCCCGCTGCTGGCCGAGGCCTCCACGGCGGTGCGTTCCGCCCAGACCCAGATCGAACGGGTCGACGCGATCGCCTCCGACGTCCAGGAGGTCACGTCCAACGCCTCCGCGCTGTCGACCACCGTGGCCTCGACCTTCGGCGGACCCCTCGTCAAGGTCGCCGCCTTCGGCTACGGCGTGCGCCGGGCCGTCAGCGGCCGCAAGGAGGACGCCCCCGCCAAGGGGCAGGGGCGTACCGTGATCGTCGGCCGTACCGTCCCGGGCGCGCGGCGGGAGAAGCGGACCCGGGGAAAGAAGGACTGACCCAGCGATGTTCCGCCGAACGTTCTGGTTCACCACCGGCGTCGCCGCCGGCGTGTGGGCCACCACCAAGGTCAACCGCAAGCTCAAGCAGCTGACGCCCGAGCACCTCGCCGTGGCCGCGGCGAACAAGGCGATCGAGGCCGGCGGCCGGCTCAGGGACCGCACGGTGGACTTCGCGCTCGAGGTCCGCGACCACATGGCCCGGCGGGAGGCCGAACTGGGCGACGCGCTCGGGCTCACCACCCCCGTCGGCCGTGAACTCCCGCCGTCCCGGAGCCACACCGTCATCGAGAACCGCGACAGCCCCGAACACGTCGAGGGGCCGACGCCCGAGTCGACGTACCCGACGTACCCGTACAACCGGAATGAGGACCACTGATGGAGTCGGCCGAGATCCGCCGCCGCTGGCTGAGCTTCTTCGAGGAGCGCGGGCACACCGTCGTCCCGTCGGCGTCGCTCATCGCGGACGACCCGACTCTGCTGCTGGTCCCGGCCGGCATGGTGCCCTTCAAACCCTACTTCCTGGGCGAGGTCAAGCCGCCCTTCGACC
Organism: Streptomyces sp. NPDC016640; assembly: GCF_043076215.1. Taxonomy (NCBI): domain Bacteria; kingdom Bacillati; phylum Actinomycetota; class Actinomycetes; order Kitasatosporales; family Streptomycetaceae; genus Streptomyces; species Streptomyces sp. NPDC016640. The sequence continues at coordinate 112,378 of NZ_JBIBRG010000008.1, read as the reverse complement.
GCGCCACCAGCGTGCAGAAGTGCGTGCGCACGCCGGACATCGAAGAGGTCGGCAAGACCACCCGGCACGGCACGTTCTTCCAGATGTGCGGCAACTTCTCCTTCGGTGACTACTTCAAGGAAGGCGCCATCAAGCTCGCCTGGGAGCTGCTCACCAGCCCTCAGGACAAGGGCGGTTACGGCCTCGACCCCGAGCGCCTGTGGATCACCGTCTACAAGGACGACGACGAGGCCGAGCGCATCTGGCACGACGTCGTCGGTGTCCCGTCCGAGCGCATCCAGCGCCTGGGCAAGAAGGACAACTACTGGGACATGGGCGTCCCCGGTCCCTGCGGCCCCTGCTCCGAGATCAACTACGACCGCGGTCCCGAGTTCGGCACCGAGGGCGGCCCGGCCGTCAACGACGAGCGGTACGTGGAGATCTGGAACCTCGTCTTCATGCAGTACGAGCGGGGCGAGGGGCCGGGCAAGGACTACCCGATCCTCGGTGACCTGCCGAGCCAGAACATCGACACGGGCCTCGGCCTGGAGCGGCTCGCCATGATTCTGCAGGGCGTGCAGAACATGTACGAGATCGACACCTCCATGGCCGTCATCAAGAAGGCCACCGAGCTGACCGGCGTGGCCTACGGCGACGCCCACGCCTCGGACGTCTCCCTGCGCGTGGTCACCGACCACATGCGCACCTCCGTCATGCTCATCGGCGACGGCGTCACCCCCGGCAACGAGGGCCGCGGCTACGTGCTGCGCCGCATCATGCGCCGCGCCATCCGCAACATGCGCCTGCTCGGCGCCACCGGTCCGGTGGTCAAGGACCTGATCGACGTCGTCATCGGGATGATGGGGCAGCAGTACCCCGAGCTCATCACCGACCGCGAGCGGATCGAGAAGGTCGCCCTCGCCGAGGAGAACGCCTTCCTCAAGACGCTGAAGGCCGGCACCAACATCCTCGACACCGCGGTGAGCGACACCAAGGCCGCCGGGGGCAGCGTCCTGGCCGGTGACAAGGCCTTCCTGCTCCACGACACCTGGGGCTTCCCGATCGACCTCACCCTGGAGATGGCCGCCGAGCAGGGGCTCTCCGTGGACGAGGAGGGCTTCCGCCGCCTGATGAAGGAGCAGCGGGAGCGCGCCAAGGCCGACGCCCGGGCCAAGAAGACCGGCCACGCCGGCGTCGGCGCCTACCGCGAGATCGCCGACAAGGCCGGTGCCACCGACTTCGTCGGCTACACCGACACCGAGAGCGAGTCCACGATCGTCGGCATCCTCGTCGACGGCGCCTCCTCCCCGGCCGCCACCGAGGGCGACGAGGTCGAGATCGTCCTCGACCGCACCCCGTTCTACGCCGAGGGCGGCGGCCAGATCGGCGACACCGGCCGGATCAGGGCCGACACCGGCGCCGTCATCGAGATCCGCGACTGCCAGAAGCCGGTGCCGGGTGTGTACGTCCACAAGGGCGTCGTCCAGGTCGGCGAGGTCACCGTCGGGGCCAAGGCCCATGCCTCCATCGACGACCGCCGCCGCAAGGCCATCGCCCGTGCCCACTCGGCCACCCACCTCACCCACCAGGCCCTGCGCGACGCCCTCGGCCCGACGGCCGCCCAGGCCGGCTCCGAGAACCAGCCGGGGCGGTTCCGCTTCGACTTCGGTTCGCCGTCCGCCGTGCCGACGGCCGTGATGACCGACGTCGAGCAGAAGATCAACGAGGTGCTCGCCCGCGACCTGGACGTGCGCGCCGACGTCATGGGCATCGACGAGGCCCGCAAGCAGGGCGCCATCGCCGAGTTCGGCGAGAAGTACGGCGAGCGCGTCCGCGTGGTCACCATCGGCGACTTCTCCAAGGAGCTGTGCGGCGGCACCCACGTGCACAACACCGCCCAGCTGGGCCTGGTGAAGCTGCTCGGCGAGTCCTCCATCGGCTCCGGCGTGCGCCGTATCGAGGCCCTGGTCGGCGTGGACGCCTACACCTTCCTCGCCCGCGAGCACACGGTCGTCAACCAGCTCACCGAGCTGCTCAAGGGACGCTCGGAGGAGCTGCCGGAGAAGGTCTCCGCCATGCTCGGCAAGCTGAAGGACGCCGAGAAGGAGATCGAGAGGTTCCGCGCCGAGAAGGTGCTGCAGGCCGCCGCCGGTCTCGCCGGGTCCGCCAAGGACGTCCACGGCATCGCCCTGGTCACCGGTCAGGTCCCGGACGGCACCACCGCCGACGACCTGCGCAAGCTGGTCCTCGACGTGCGCGGCCGCATCCAGGGCGGCCGGGCCGCCGTGGTCGCCCTGTTCGCGGTGAACAACGGCAAGCCGCTGACGGTCATCGCCACCAACGAGGCCGCCCGCGAGCGCGGCCTCAAGGCCGGTGACCTGGTCCGCACGGCCGCCAAGACCCTCGGCGGGGGCGGCGGCGGCAAGCCGGACGTCGCCCAGGGCGGCGGGCAGAACCCGGCCGCCGTGGGCGACGCCGTCGACGCCGTCGAGCGGCTCGTGGCGGACACGGCCAAGTGAACGGCCCGGCGAACGAGCAGGACGGCCCGGTGATGCGCCGGGGCCGCCGGCTCGCGATCGACGTCGGGGACGCCCGCATCGGGGTCGCCTCGTGCGACCCCGACGGGATCCTCGCCACCCCGGTCGAGACCGTCCCCGGCCGGGACGTCCCGGCCGCGCACCGCAGGCTGCGGCAACTGGTCGAGGAGTACGAGCCGATCGAGGTCGTCGTCGGTCTCCCTCGCTCCCTCAAGGGGGGCGAGGGCCCCGCCGCCGTCAAGGTCCGCGGTTTCGCGTCGGAACTGGCCCGCATGATCGCGCCGGTTCCGGTGAGACTCCTCGACGAACGCATGACCACGGTGACGGCGAGCCAGGGGCTGCGCGCCTCCGGCGTGAAGTCCAGGAAGGGCCGCTCCGTCATCGACCAGGCGGCCGCGGTGATCATCCTCCAGCAGGCGCTGGAATCCGAACGGGTGTCAGGCAGCCCGCCCGGTGAGGGCGTCGAAGTGGTTGTCTGATCGCGGTACGGTAACGTTCCGCGCGATGCGGACGGTGTTCGAACAGCCGACGCACGGAGAGAGGCGGAACGGGAGCCGTGGTCTTGGGTTGCCGGGCGACCGCCGCCTCGCGGCTCTAGGGGATCGATGACTGAGTATGGCCGGGGTCAAGGCTCCGAACCGTGGCATCCGGACGACCCGTTGTACGGGGACGGCGGATGGAGAGGACAGCAGACCCACCAGGGTGAGCAGTCCCCCTACGACGGCCAGCCGCAGCCCTACCCGCAGCAGCCGCAGACGCAGCAGCAGTACGGCGCCTGGGCGACCGCCGAGCAGAACGGGTACGACGGGCAGCAGCAGCACCCGCCGCAGTACGACCAGCAGTACGCGCCCGAGCAGCACCAGCCGCAGTACGACCAGAACGGCTGGCCCACCGGCACCCACCCGCAGGACCCGTACGCCGCCGCCCCGCCGGATGCGTACGGGCAGCAGACCGGGAACTACGGCGGGGAGCACGCCGACTACTACGCGGCTCCCGAGGCCTACCCGCCGCCCGAGCCGCCCGGCCGCCGCCGCGCCGAACCGGAGCCGGAGCCGGAGACCGACTGGGACCCGGGTCCCGACAAGGGGGAGCACGCCTTCTTCGCGGGCGGCGACGGTGACGACCCCGGTGACGAGCAGGGCGGCCGGCGCGGACGCGGTGAGCGCCGGGGCCGCGGCGGCAAGGAGAGGAAGCGGCGCACCGGCGTGGCCTGCCTCGTGGTCGTCCTGGTGTTCGGCGGTGGTATCGCCGGTATCGGGTACTTCGGGTACCAGTTCTACCAGGATCGTTTCGGCAGCGCCCCGGACTTCGCGGGCGGGGGCAACGGGCAGCAGGTCTCCGTCGAGATCCCCAAGGGCGCGCTCGGTTACAAGATCGGGCAGGTGCTCAAGGAGAACGGCGTGGTGAAGAGCGTCGACGCCTTCGTCGCGGCCCAGGCCGCCAATCCGCAGGGCAAGACCATCCAGGACGGTGTCTACACCCTGCAGAAGGAGATGTCGGCGGCGAGCGCGGTCGAGCTCATGCTCAGCCCCAAGAGCCGCAACAACCTGATCATCGCCGAGGGCAGGCGCAACGCCGACATCTACGAGCTCATCGACAAACGGCTCGGGGTCGAGGAAGGCACCACGGCCGAGGTCGCCGAACAGGACTGGGAGAAGCTCGGCCTGCCGGAGTGGGCACAGGGCCACGAGGACGTCAAGGACCCGTTGGAAGGCTTCCTCTTCCCGTCCAGTTACGGCGTGTCCGAGGGACAGAAGCCCGAGGAGGTCCTCAAGCGCATGGTGGCGCAGGCCACCGAGACCTACGAGAAGCTCGGCGTCGAGCAGAAGGCCGAGAGCTTCGGCCTCGACAACCCCTGGCAGCTGATCACCGTGGCCAGTCTCGTCCAGGCCGAGGGCACCAGCCACAGCGACTTCCGCAAGATGGCCGAGGTCATCTACAACCGTCTCGAACCCGGCAACACCGAGACCAACGGCATGCTGGAGTTCGACTCGACGTACAACTACGTCAAGAACCAGAGCAAGATCGACCTGACGCTCAGCGAGCTCAGGAACTACGACAACCCGTACAACACGTACTACTACAAGGGTCTGCCGCCCGGCCCGATCAGCAACCCCGGTGAGGAAGCGATCAAGGGCGCGCTCAACCCGACGGACGGCGGCTGGTTCTACTTCATCTCGCTCGACGGCAGGACGAGCGAGTTCACCAGGACCAACGCCGACCACCAGAAGCTGGTCGACAAGTGGAACGCCTCGAGGAACGACTGATGGCAGCACCCCGCCGCGCCGCCGTGCTCGGCTCCCCGATCGCCCACTCCCTCTCCCCGGTGCTGCACCGCACCGCGTACGCGGAGCTGGGCCTCGAGGGCTGGACGTACGGCCGCTTCGAGGTCGACGAGAAGGCGCTGCCGGGCTTCTTCGAGACGCTGGGGCCGCAGTGGGCGGGGCTGTCGCTGACCATGCCGCTCAAGCGGGCGGTCATCCCGCTGCTCGACGGGATCAGCGAAACGGCGGCCTCCGTGGACGCGGTGAACACCGTCGTCCTCACCGAGGACGGCCGCCGTACCGGCGACAACACCGACATCCCCGGCATCGTCGCCGCCCTGCGCGAGCACGGCATCGACGAGGTGGAGTCCGCCGCCGTCCTCGGCGCGGGCGCCACCGCCTCGTCCGCGCTGGCCGCGCTGGCCAGGATCTGCTCGGGCGAGATCGTCGTCCACGTCCGCAGCGAGGCCCGTGCCGCCGAGATGCGGCAGTGGGCGGAGCGGCTGGACGTGACGGTGCGCATCGCCGACTGGGACGACGCCGGGCAGGCCCTGAACGCCCCGCTGGTCCTCAGCACCACCCCGGCCGGTGTCACGGACGCGCTCGCCCGGGCCGTCCCGCAACGCCCGGCGGTCCTCTTCGACGTGCTCTACGACCCGTGGCCGACGGTCCTCGCCGCCCGCTGGTCCGCCTGCGGCGGCGCGGTGATCAGCGGCCTCGATCTGCTGGTGCACCAGGCGGTCCTCCAGGTCGAGCAGATGACAGGACGCTCCCCGGCGCCGCTGGACGCCATGCGGAAAGCGGGGGAGCGGGCCCTCACCGGCCGCTGACACCCCTCTGCGGTTCCGCAGGGGGCGGGAACGGCAGGGGAACGCGGTCTCGTGCCAGCAGGCGCGCCACCGGCATCGGCGAAGGCCCGGACATCCGACTCCGCGCCGGACCTCCCGCCCGAGCGGGTGCAGATCACGGTACCGGTCCTGACCGCGCTCGCCGTCCTCCCGTCCTGGGCCGTCGAGCTCCGGCGCGGGATCGCGCGCCGTCGCGCCGTCCGTACCGGGCAGCCGGTCCACGCGGCCGCCCGGTACGGACGGGGGAGCGGCGCGGACCACCCGGGCCCCTGCGCCCCGCAGCCGGCAGGGCAGCGGGGCCGACTTCCTCGGCACCCGCGCGCCCCGGCGGCGTCGGGGCGGGGGTTCCGCCCGGCTCCTCCGCCGCCCGGCCCGTGACCGGGCCCGTCCGCCTGATGGACCGGCAGCCGGATCCCTCTCCGGGACGTGGGAGGATCGGAGGTGGCGGACCGGGGCCGCGCACCCCGTCACGCCGCAGACGTACGTGAAGAGGCGCGTACGCAGGGCAGTACCGGGGCGCGAGCACGGAGGAGCACCGTTGAGCAGGTTGCGCTGGCTGACCGCGGGGGAGTCCCACGGCCCCGCACTCGTCGCGACGCTGGAGGGCCTTCCCGCCGGCGTGCCCATCACCACGGACATGGTGGCGGATCACCTCGCGAGGCGGCGGCTGGGCTACGGTCGCGGCGCGCGGATGAAGTTCGAACGGGACGAGGTCACCTTCCTCGGCGGTGTCCGGCACGGCCTGACCCTCGGCTCCCCCGTCGCGGTCATGGTGGGGAACACCGAGTGGCCGAAGTGGGAGCAGGTCATGGCGGCCGACCCGGTCGACCCGGACGTGCTGGCCGGCCTGGCGCGCAACGCCCCGCTGACGCGTCCCCGTCCCGGTCACGCCGACCTCGCCGGGATGCAGAAGTACGGCTTCGACGAGGCCCGGCCGATCCTGGAGCGGGCCTCCGCGCGGGAGACCGCGGCGCGTGTGGCGCTGGGCGCGGTGGCGCGGTCGTACCTGAAGGAGACGGCCGGCATCGAGATCGTCAGCCACGTCGTCGAACTGGCCGCCGCCAGGGCGCCGTACGGCGTCCACCCGACCCCCGCCGACGTGGAGAGGCTGGACGCCGATCCGGTGCGCTGCCTGGACGCGGACGCGTCGAAGGCGATGGTCGCGGAGATCGACCAGGCCCACAAGGACGGCGACACCCTCGGCGGTGTGGTCGAGGTGCTGGCGTACGGCGTGCCGGTGGGACTCGGCTCGCACGTCCACTGGGACCGGCGTCTCGACGCGCGCCTGGCGGCCGCGCTCATGGGCATCCAGGCGATCAAGGGCGTCGAGGTCGGCGACGGCTTCGACCTGGCGCGCGTGCCCGGTTCGAAGGCGCACGACGAGATCGTCGCCACCGACCAGGGCATCAGGCGTGCCTCCGGCCGCTCCGGCGGCACCGAGGGCGGACTGACCACGGGTGAGCTGCTGCGCGTCCGGGCGGCGATGAAGCCGATCGCGACCGTGCCGCGGGCCCTGAGGACCGTGGACGTCGTCACCGGCGAGGAGACGGCGGCCCACCACCAGCGCTCGGACGTGTGCGCCGTCCCGGCCGCCGGGATCGTCGCCGAGGCCATGGTCGCGCTGGTCCTCGCGGACGCGGTCGCCGAGAAGTTCGGCGGTGACTCCGTCACCGAGACCCGCCGCAACGTGACGTCGTACCTCGACCACCTGGCCATCCGATGAGCTCACCGGTGATCGTGCTCGTCGGCCCGATGGGGGTGGGCAAGTCCACCGTGGGGCGGCTGCTGGCCGAGCGGCTCGGCGTCGGCTACCGGGACACCGACGACGACATCGTCGCCGTCGAGGGGCGCAGCATCGCCGACATCTTCGTCGACGAGGGCGAGGACGCCTTCCGCGCGATCGAGAAGCGCGCGGTGCGCGCCGCGCTCACCGGGCACGACGGCGTCCTGGCGCTCGGCGGCGGCGCGGTCCTCGACTCCGGCACCCGCGCGCTGCTCGCCGGGCAGCGGGTCGTCTACCTGTCGATGGACGTCGAGGAGGCGGTCAGGCGCACCGGTCTCAACGCCGCCCGTCCGCTGCTCGCGGTCAACCCGCGCAAGCAGTGGCGCGAGCTGATGGAGGCCCGTCGGCACCTGTACGAGGAGGCCGCCACGGTCGTCGTGCCGACCGACGGCCGTACGCCCGAAGAGGTCACCGAGGCCGCCTTGAACGCACTGGAGTTGAAAGAAGCATGAGCAGCGAGGCAGTGACGCGGATCGCCGTCGGCGGCACGGCGGGCACCGACCCGTACGAGGTCCTGGTGGGCCGCCGGCTCCTCGGTGAGCTCGGCGGGCTGATCGGCGACAGGGCCAAGCGGGTCGCGATCGTGCACCCCGAGGCACTCGCCGAGACCGGCGACGCGCTCCGCGCCGACCTGGCCGGGCAGGGCTACGAGGTGATCGCCGTCCAGGTGCCCAACGCGGAGGAGGCCAAGACCGCCGAGGTCGCCGCCTACTGCTGGAAGGCGCTCGGACGGTCCGGGTTCACCCGCACCGACGTCATCGTCGGCGTGGGCGGCGGGGCCACCACCGACCTGGCCGGCTTCGTCGCCGCGACCTGGCTGCGCGGGGTGCGCTGGATCGCGGTCCCGACCACCGTGCTGGCCATGGTGGACGCCGCCGTCGGCGGCAAGACCGGCATCAACACCGCCGAGGGCAAGAACCTGGTGGGAGCCTTCCACCCGCCCGCCGGCGTGCTGTGCGACCTCGCCGCGCTGGACTCCCTGGCGGTCAACGACTACGTCTCGGGGCTCGCGGAGGTCATCAAGGCCGGCTTCATCGCCGACCCGGCGATCCTGGACCTCATCGAGTCCGACCCGCAGGCCGCCCGCAGCCCGGCCGGCCCGCACACCGCGGAGCTGATCGAGCGCTCGATCCGGGTCAAGGCCGATGTCGTGTCGTCCGACCTGAAGGAGTCGGGCCTGCGGGAGATCCTCAACTACGGCCACACGCTCGGCCACGCCATCGAGAAGAACGAGCGCTACACATGGCGCCACGGTGCGGCGGTGTCGGTGGGCATGCACTTCGCCGCCGAACTGGGCCGTCTCGCGGGCCGGCTCGACGACGCCACCGCCGACCGCCACCGCACGATCCTCGAATCGGTCGGCCTGCCGCTGCACTACCGCCACGACCAGTGGCCCAAGCTGCTGGAGACCATGAAGGTCGACAAGAAGTCCCGCGGCGACCTGCTGCGCTTCATCGTCCTGGACGGCCTGGCCAGGCCCACCGTGCTGGAGGGGCCGGACCCGGCCGTGCTGCTCGCCGCGTACGGCGAGGTGGGCGAGTAGCCGCACCCGGCCTGCCGTGACGGGCACTCATCACCGCCCCCGGCCGTTCACACAACGACGGCAGGGGGCGGTACCGTTCGGTAGCACGCGGGGCACCCTCCCGCAGTCAGCGCCCCATCGCCTGTACGAGACGGAGTGGCACCGGATGCAGCACGCAGTGGGTTCTCCGCTGCCGCCGCCCCATCAGCCGGGGCACGGACCGGCCGTCGGCTGGTCACCGGCCGCACACCACCCGGGCCAGCACCCGGGAGCGCAACAGGGCCCCGCCCCGGTGCCCGCGCCCGCACACCACCCGGGCCAGCATCCCGGAGCGCAACAGGGCCCCGCCCCGGCGCCCGCGCCTCCTCCGGCACCGGGCTGTCCCGCACCGCCGCCGCCCGGGTCCGCCGGGCCTCCCGCCGGCCCGCAGCACGCCTCGATGCCCCCGCCGCCGGACACCACCGGCCACGTCCGGCTGCCGCCCGGCGGCCCCGTCGCCATGCCCAGCGCCCCCCGGGCCGCCGCGCCCCCCGGCCCGGCCGGCACGACCCTCGCCGTGCTGCTCATAGGACCCGCCGGCGCCGGCAAGACGAGCGTGGCCAAGTACTGGGCGGACCACCGCCGGGTCCCGACCGCCCACATCAGCCTCGACGACGTCCGCGAGTGGGTCCGCTCCGGTTTCGCCGACCCGCAGTCCGGGTGGAACGACAACTCCGAGGCGCAGTACCGCCTGGCCCGCCGCACCTGCGGCTTCGCGGCGCGCAACTTCCTCGCCAACGGCATCTCGTGCGTCCTCGACGACGCGGTCTTCCCCGACCGGCCCGTCGTCGGCCTCGGCGGCTGGAAGCGGCACGTGGGCCCCGGCCTGCTGCCGGTGGTCCTCCTGCCGGGCCTGGACATCGTGCTGGAGCGCAACGCGGAGCGCTCCGGCAACCGCCGCCTCAGCGACGAGGAGGTCGCCCGCATCCACGGCCGTATGGCCGGCTGGTACGGCTCGGGCCTGCCCATCATCGACAACTCCCAGCTCGGCATACCGGAGACGGCCCGCATCCTGGACGACGTCCTGGCCCGCTCCATAGCGAGCCCCCCGCAGTGGTGATCGCGGGCCCGCGCACCCGACCGGAGTGCGCACCGCACCGGAGCCGGTGGCACCCGGGGCCGGGTACCACCGGCCCGCGCCGGCGGCGCGCCGCCGCGCCCACCCGTACCGCCCCGGGGGCACCTCCCAGGCCCTGAGGCACGGGGGAGGCACGACTGCTTGCCCGCAGCCGGCCGACCGGCTGCTCCCGCGACGCTCCCGCGGTCGCCGACGTACCGGAGCGCGGCGTGTGGCGCGGCGGTGCCCGCCGCTCACCCGGTCACCGCCCACGCCCGCTGCGGCAGCGCGGGAGGGGCCCGGCCGCGGCGGGCTCGCCGCACCCTCACGCCCCCGCCCCGCACGACAACCGCCCGCGCCGCCCGTCGTGCCCCCACTCGGCCCCTCTCGACCGGCGACATCCCCCCGCCGCTCCTAGGCTCGAACCATGTCAGAGGTCTACGCGGTCCGCCGGACGCGGCTACGGGAATGCTGCAGCGCGGGCGGCGGCGCGGCGGCGCTGGTGTCCCGGCCCGCCAATGTGCGCTACCTCGCCGGCCCCGCCCCCGAGGGCGCCGTGCTGCTGCTCGGCAGGACCGAGGACCTGCTGGTGTGTCCCGGCCCGCCCGACGACCGGTCACCGCAGGGCCGCCCGGACGAGACGCTGCGCCTGCACGTCGTGCCCGGCCTCAGCGGCGATCCCGCCGTGGAAGCCGCCCGTCTCGCCGCGGCCCAGGACGTGGAGTCCCTCGCCGTCGAGGAGCACCACCTCACCGTGACCCGGCACCGCGAGATCCGTTCGGCCGTCCCCCGGCTGCGCCTGGCCGGCATCGCGGGCGCGGTCGAACAGCTGCGGGTGGTCAAGGACGAGGAGGAGATCTCCTGTCTCCGCATCGGCGCGGAAATCGCCGACCAGGCCCTCGGCGAGCTGCTGGAGTCCATCCTCGTCGGCCGCACCGAACGCCACCTCGCCCTCGAACTCGACCGCCGCCTGGTCGACCACGGCGCCGACGGTCCCGCCTTCGCCACCTCCGTCGCCACCGGCCCGAACGCCGGGCGCCCCGGTCACCGGCCCACCGACCGGCGCGTCGAGGAGGGCGACTTCCTCTCCGTCTGCCTCGGCGCCACCTACCGCGGCTACCGCTGCGAGATCGGCCGTACCTTCGTCATCGGCACGGTTCCCGCGGACTGGCAGATCGAGCTGTACGACCTCGTCTTCTCCGCCCAGCGCGCCGGACGCGAGTCCCTCCTCCCCGGCGCCGCATGCTGCGACGTCGACCGCGCCGCCCGTCAGGTGCTGGACTCCGCCGGGTACGCCGGAGCCCTCCCGGTGCTCACCGGGCACGGCGTCGGACTCGAAATCGACGAGGACCCTCAATTGACACCCGCGGCCATGGGTAAACTGGACGCTTGCGTGCCGGTCACCGTCGAACCGGGGGTCCACCTCCCGGGCCGGGGCGGAGTCCGGATCGATGACACGCTCGTCGTACGCCCCGAGGCGGACGGCGGACCCGAGCTACTCACCATCACGACCAAGGAGCTGCTCGCGCTCTAGCCCCGTGCTGTGCGCCCGCCCCGCCGTCGTCCACGTCAGTCCAGTCCAGGAGATTCCGCAACCGTGGCTTCCACGAACGACCTCAAGAACGGCATGGTGCTCAAGCTCGAAGGCGGCCAGCTCTGGTCCGTCGTCGAGTTCCAGCACGTCAAGCCCGGCAAGGGCCCGGCCTTCGTGCGCACCAAGCTCAAGAACGTGCTCTCCGGCAAGGTCGTCGACAAGACCTTCAACGCCGGCGTCAAGGTCGAAACGGCCACCGTCGACAAGCGCGACATGCAGTTCTCCTACATGGACGGCGACTACTTCGTCTTCATGGACATGGAGACGTACGACCAGCTGATGGTCGACCGCAAGGCCGTGGGCGACGCCGCCCACTTCCTCATCGAGGGTTTCACGGCCACCGTCGCCCAGCACGAGGGCGAGGTGCTCTTCGTCGAGCTCCCGGCCGCCGTCGAGCTGACCATCCAGGAGACCGAGCCGGGCGTCCAGGGCGACCGCTCCACCGGCGGCACCAAGCCCGCCACCCTGGAGACCGGTCACCAGATCCAGGTCCCGCTCTTCATCACCACCGGTGAGAAGATCAAGGTCGACACCCGCACCAGCGACTACCTCGGCCGGGTGAACAGCTAACCGTGGCTGCCCGCAACACGGCCCGCAAACGCGCCTTCCAGATCATCTTCGAGGGCGATCAGCGCGACGCCGACGTCCTGACGGTCCTCGCGGACTGGATCCGGCACTCCCGGACCGACACGCGGCAGCCGCCGGTGAGCGAGTACACGATGCAGCTGGTCGAGGGCTACGCGGAACACGCACAGCGCATCGACGAGCTGATCGCCCAGTACTCGGTCGGCTGGACGCTCGACCGGATGCCGGTCGTCGACCGCAGCATCCTGCGTCTGGGCGCCTATGAGCTGATCTGGGTCGACGAGACCCCGGACGCCGTCGTCCTCGACGAGATGGTGCAGCTGGCGAAGGAGTTCTCCACGGACGAGTCGCCCTCGTTCGTCAACGGACTGCTCGGCCGGTTCAAGGAGCTCAAGCCGTCACTGCGTCGCTAGCCGGCACCTGACGGGCGCTGCCCCTCACGGTACGGAAAACCGCCGGGGTGGCCGGAACCTCACAGTTCCGGCCACCCCGGCGGTACGTTTCTTCGTCGCCTCGCGCTTTTCGTGACGCCCGCGGGGCGCTCAGACCTCCTCGTGCGAGGCCACCGCGCGACGCGCGTCCGCGTCCAGGACGCCCCAGCTGATCAGCTGCTCGGTGAGGACCGAGGGCGACTGGTCGTAGATGACGGCGAGGGTGCGCAGGTCGTCCTGGCGGATCGAGAGCACCTTGCCGTTGTAGTCACCGCGCTGGGACTGGATCGTCGCCGCGTAGCGCTGCAGCGGGCCCGCCTTCTCGGCCGGCACCGTGGCCAGCCGCTCCAGGTCCAGGACCAGCTTCGGCGGCGGCTCGGCGGCGCCGCCCGGGGTGGTACCCGGCAGCAGCTCCTGCACCGGAACGCCGTAGAAGTCCGCCAGCTCCGCGAGGCGCTGTACGGTCACGGCGCGGTCGCCGCGCTCGTACGAACCGACCACGACCGCCTTCCAGCGGCCCTGGGACTTCTCCTCGACACCGTGGAGGGAAAGGCCCTGCTGGGTGCGGATCGCCCGGAGCTTGGCCCCGAGCTGTTTGGCGTATTCGCTGGACATATAGCTCCCCGGCACTGTGTCGACGCGGCTGGCTGGTTTCCATGCCGCGCGGCTGGTAACTCACTGTGAGGTTACGCAGCGTTACTCTCATGCGTCAAGCCGAATGGTCCACACCGGCGCTTCCGTGGTGGCGAGGCCCGGCTGCTCCATTGGAGTGACCGGGGGTGCCGTTCCGGTCCGGTGCCGGCCTGATAGCCTGAACGACGCAATCCGACGTCCTTTAAGGTCCGTCCCGTGAGGCGGAGAAGGAGGTCCGTTTCATATGGACACGCACGACACGCACGGCACACAGGATTCGCAGGACACGCGGTCCGGTGCGCGGCCCGTCCTCGAGGGTCCCGACATCGCGCGGGTACTGACCCGCATCGCCCACGAGGTCGTCGAACGCGCCAAGGGCGCCGACGACGTGGTGCTCCTCGGCATTCCGACCCGGGGCGTCTTCCTCGCCCAGCGGCTGGCCGCCAAGCTCGAGCAGATCACCGAGCGCAAGGTCCCGGTCGGCTCGCTCGACATCACGATGTACCGCGACGACCTGAGACTGCAGCCGCCGCGTGCGCTGGCCCGCACCGACATCCCCGGTGACGGCATCGACGGCCGCCTCGTCGTCCTCGTCGACGACGTGCTCTTCTCCGGCCGCACCATCCGCGCCGCCCTCGACGCGCTGAACGACATCGGGCGCCCCCGCGCGGTGCAGCTCGCCGTCCTCGTCGACCGCGGTCACCGCGAACTGCCCATCCGTGCCGACTACGTCGGCAAGAACCTCCCCACGTCGTTGCGGGAGACGGTCAAGGTCCTGCTCGCCGAGGAGGACGGTCGCGACACCGTGCTGCTCGGCGCGAAGCGGACCGCCCCGTAGCACTTCGGGCGCACGCCGGCGGCGTGCGCCGGCTCGGCACGCCCTCGCGCGTCCCCGTCTGCCCGCTTTCGCCTCAATGAACTGCCCTACGGAGCCTGACAGATGCAGCGTCATCTCATCTCGGCCGCCGACCTCACCCGCGACGACGCCGTCCTGATCCTCGACACCGCCGAGGAGATGGCCCGGGTCGCGGACCGGCCGATCAAGAAACTCCCGACCCTGCGCGGCCGGACCGTCGTCAACCTCTTCTTCGAGGACTCGACCAGGACCCGGATCTCCTTCGAGGCCGCCGAGAAGCGGCTGTCCGCGGACGTCATCAACTTCTCCGCCAAGGGCTCCAGCGTCTCCAAGGGCGAGTCCCTGAAGGACACCGCACAGACCCTGGAGGCCATGGGCGTGGACGCCGTGGTCATCCGGCACGGCGCCTCCGGCGCTCCCTACCGCCTGGCCACCTCCGGCTGGATCGACGCCCACGTCATCAACGCCGGGGACGGCACCCACCAGCACCCCACCCAGGCGCTGCTCGACGCCTTCACCATGCGGCGCCGGCTCGTCGGCCGGGACGCCGGCATCGGCCAGGACCTCTCCGGCCGGCGCATCACCATCGTCGGCGACATCCTGCACAGCCGGGTCGCCCGCTCCAACGTCGACCTGCTGCACACCCTCGGCGCCGAGGTCACCCTCGTCGCCCCGCCGACCCTGCTGCCGGTCGGCATCGGTGCCTGGCCCTGCGAGGTGTCGTACGACCTCGACTCGACGCTGGCCAAGTCCGACGCCGTGATGATGCTGCGCGTCCAGCGCGAGCGGATGAACGCCGCGTTCTTCCCCACCGAGCGCGAGTACTCACGGCGCTACGGCCTCGACGGCGACCGCATGGCGCGCATGCCCGAACACGCCATCGTGATGCACCCCGGCCCGATGGTGCGCGGCATGGAGATCACCGCCGAGGTCGCGGACTCCGGCCGCTGCACCGTGATCGAACAGGTCGCCAACGGCGTCTCCATCCGCATGGCCGTCCTGTACCTGCTGCTGGGCGGCGCCGAGTTCACCGCGAGGAACGCGCCCGCCGCCACCCACGCCCGCACCACCGAGGAGAAGTAAGAACCATGAGCAAGATCCTGATCCGCGGTGCGAAGGTACTGGGCGGACAGCCGCAGGACGTCCTGATCGACGGCTCCGTCGTCGAGGCGGTGGGCCGGGGCCTGTCCGCCGACGGCGCGGAGGTCGTGGAGGCCGCCGGCAAGATCCTGCTGCCGGGCCTGGTCGACCTGCACACCCATCTGCGCGAGCCCGGCCGCGAGGACTCCGAGACCGTCCTCACCGGCACCCGCGCGGCCGCCGGCGGCGGCTACACCGCCGTGTTCGCCATGGCCAACACCTTCCCGGTCGCCGACACCGCCGGCGTGGTCGAGCAGGTCCACCGGCTGGGACTGGAACACGGCTACTGCGACGTGCAGCCCGTCGGCGCCGTCACCGTCGGCCTGGAGGGGAGCAAGCTCGCCGAACTGGGCGCCATGCACGAGTCCGCGGCCGGCGTCACCGTCTTCTCCGACGACGGCAAGTGCGTCCACGACGCCGTGATCATGCGCCGCGCCCTGGAGTACGTGAAGGCCTTCGACGGCGTCGTCGCCCAGCACGCACAGGAGCCCCGGCTGACCGAGGGCGCCCAGATGAACGAGGGCGTCGTCTCCGCCGAGCTGGGCCTCGGGGGCTGGCCGGCCGTCGCCGAGGAGTCGATCATCGCGCGCGACGTGCTGCTCGCCGAGCACGTGGGCTCCCGCGTCCACATCTGCCACCTGTCGACGGCGGGCAGCGTCGAGATCGTCCGCTGGGCCAAGTCCCGCGGCATCCGGGTCACCGCCGAGGTCACCCCGCACCACCTGCTCCTCACCGACGAACTGGTCCGCTCCTACGACCCGGTCTACAAGGTGAACCCCCCGCTGCGCACCGAGCGGGACGTGAGGGCGCTGCGCGAGGCGCTCGCCGACGGCACGATCGACATCGTCGCCACCGACCACGCCCCGCACCCGCACGAGGACAAGGACTGCGAGTGGGCCGCCGCAGCCATGGGCATGGTCGGCCTGGAGACCGCGCTGTCGGTGGTGCAGGAGACCATGGTCGACACGGGTCTGCTGGACTGGGCCGGCGTCGCCGACCGCATGTCCTTCGCGCCCGCCCGCATCGGACGGGCCGAGGGCCACGGCCGCCCCGTCTCGGCAGGTGAGCCCGCCAACCTCACCCTCGTCGACACGGCATACCGTGGCCCCGTGGACCCCGCGGCCTTCGCCTCCCGCAGCCGCAACACGCCCTACGAGGGCCGCGAGCTGCCGGGCCGTGTCACGCACACCTGGCTGCGGGGCAGGGCCACGCTCGTCGACGGGAAGCTCACGTGACACCTGTAATCCTGCTGGCCGCCGAGAAGGAATCGGCGCAAGTGACCGACTGGGCCGCCCGGATCGGCTGGGTCGTCGGACTCGCCCTCTTCGTCGCGCTCGTCTACTGGCTGATGCGCGAGGGCTGGAAGTGGCGCGGCACGCTCCAGGGCGACCTGCCCGAGCTGCACGGCGCGCCGGAGGACCCCGGCCCGGTGAAGCTGACCCTGAGCGGCCGCTACCACGGCTCCACCACCGCCGGTCAGTGGCTCGACCGCATCGTCGCGCACGGCCTGGGCACCCGCAGCCGGGTCGAGCTGACCCTGACCGACGCGGGACTGGACGTCGTACGCCCCGGCGCGAACGACTTCTTCGTCCCGGCGGACGCACTGCGCGGGGCGCGGCTCGACAAGGGCATCGCCGGCAAGGTCCTCACCGAGGGCGGCCTGCTGGTCGTCACCTGGGCCCACGGCGAGCGGCTGATCGACTCCGGCTTCCGCTCCGACCACGCGGCCGAGCACAACGAATGGACCGAGACCCTGAACCAGATGACCGACAAGACGGAAGGCGCACGATGACAACCTCCACCAGGGGAGCCACCAGGGTTCCCGCCGTACTCGTCCTGGAGGACGGCCGGATCTTCCGCGGCCGCGCCTACGGGGCGGTGGGGGAGACCTTCGGCGAAGCGGTGTTCTCCACCGGCATGACCGGCTACCAGGAGACCCTCACCGACCCGTCGTACCACCGCCAGGTCGTGGTGATGACCGCCCCGCACGTCGGCAACACCGGCGTCAACGACGAGGACGCCGAATCCCGGCGCATCTGGGTGGCCGGCTACGTCGTGCGCGACCCCGCGCGCACGCCGTCCAACTGGCGCTCCCGGCGCTCGCTGGACGAGGAGCTCGCCGCGCAGGGCGTCGTCGGCATCAGCGGCATCGACACCCGGGCCCTCACCCGGCACCTGCGCGAGCGCGGCGCCATGCGCGTCGGCGTCTTCAGCGGCGACGCCGTGCGCGACGACGCCGCTCTGCTGGCCCGCGTCCAGGAGGCCCCCCGGATGACGGGCGCCGACCTGTCCGCCGAGGTCGCCACCACCGAGCCGTACGTCGTCCCCGCGATCGGCGAGCGGAAGTTCACCGTCGCCGCCGTGGACCTCGGCATCAAGGGCATGACCCCGCAGCGCATGGCCGAGCGCGGCATCGAGGTGCACGTCCTGCCCGCGACCGCGACGGTCGAGGACGTCTACGCCGTCGACCCGGACGGCGTGTTCTTCTCCAACGGCCCCGGCGACCCCGCCACCGCCGACCACCCCGTCTCCGTGATGCGGGGCGTGCTGGAGCGGGGCACCCCCCTGTTCGGGATCTGCTTCGGCAACCAGATCCTCGGGCGCGCCCTCGGCTTCGGCACCTTCAAGCTCAAGTACGGCCACCGCGGCATCAACCAGCCGGTGCAGGACCGCACCACCGGCAAGGTCGAGGTGACCGCGCACAACCACGGCTTCGCCGTCGACGCCCCCCTGGACGAGGTCTCCGACACCCCGTTCGGCCGCGCCGAGGTGTCCCACGTGTGTCTGAACGACGACGTGGTGGAGGGCCTCCGGCTGCTCGACCGGCCGGCCTTCAGCGTCCAGTACCACCCCGAAGCGGCAGCGGGCCCGCACGACGCCGCCTACCTGTTCGACCGCTTCGTCTCCCTGATGGAGGGCCAGCGTGCCTAAGCGCACCGATATCCAGTCCGTCCTGGTCATCGGCTCCGGCCCGATCGTCATCGGCCAGGCCGCCGAGTTCGACTACTCCGGCACCCAGGCGTGCCGCGTCCTCAAGGCCGAGGGGCTGCGCGTCGTCCTGGTCAACTCCAACCCGGCGACGATCATGACCGACCCGGAGATCGCCGACGCCACCTACGTCGAGCCGATCACCCCCGAGTTCGTCGAGAAGATCATCGCCAAGGAGCGGCCCGACGCGCTGCTGCCCACCCTGGGCGGCCAGACGGCCCTCAACACCGCGATCTCGCTGCACGAGAACGGCGTCCTCGACAAGTACGGCGTCGAGCTGATCGGCGCCAACGTGGAGGCCATCCACAAGGGCGAGGACCGCGACCAGTTCAAGCTGGTCGTCGAGGAGGTCCGCAAGAAGATCGGGCACGGCGAGTCCGCCCGCTCGGTCATCTGCCACTCCATGGAGGACGTCCTCGCCGGCGTCGGCGAGCTGGGCGGCTACCCGGTCGTCGTCCGCCCCTCCTTCACCATGGGCGGCGCCGGCTCCGGCTTCGCCCACGACGAGGACGAACTGCGCCGCATCGCCGGCCAGGGCCTCACCCTCTCGCCGACCACCGAGGTGCTCCTGGAGGAGTCCATCCTCGGCTGGAAGGAGTACGAGCTGGAGCTGATGCGCGACAAGCACGACAACGTCGTGGTCGTCTGCTCCATCGAGAACTTCGACCCGATGGGCGTGCACACCGGAGACTCGATCACCGTGGCGCCCGCGATGACGCTGACCGACCGCGAGTACCAGGTCCTGCGCGACGTCGGCATCGCCGTCATCCGCGAGGTCGGGGTCGACACGGGCGGCTGCAACATCCAGTTCGCGGTGAACCCCGAGGACGGCCGCGTGATCGTCATCGAGATGAACCCGCGCGTGTCGCGTTCCTCGGCGCTCGCCTCCAAGGCGACCGGTTTCCCGATCGCCAAGATCGCCGCCAAGCTCGCCGTCGGCTACACCCTCGACGAGATCCCGAACGACATCACCCAGGAGACCCCGGCCTCCTTCGAGCCGACGCTCGACTACGTCGTCGTCAAGGCGCCCCGGTTCGCCTTCGAGAAGTTCCCCTCCGCCGACTCCACGCTGACCACCACCATGAAGTCGGTCGGCGAGGCCATGGCGATCGGCCGCAACTTCACCGAGGCGTTCCAGAAGGCGCTGCGCTCGCTGGAGAAGAAGGGCAGCCAGTTCACCTTCGTCGGCGAGCCCGGCGACAAGGAGGAGCTGCTGCGCGAGGCGGTCCGCCCGACCGACGGCCGGATCAACACCGTCATGCAGGCCATCCGCGCGGGCGCCACCCCCGAGGAGGTCTTCGCGTACACGAAGATCGACCCCTGGTTCGTCGACCAGCTCTTCCTGATCAAGGAGATCGCCGACGAGCTGTCCGCGGCGCCCGAGCTGACCGCCGACCTGCTCGGCGAGGCCAAGCGGCACGGCTTCTCCGACCAGCAGATCGCGGAGATCCGCGGCCTGCGCGAGGACGTGGTCCGCGAGGTGCGGCACGCGCTCGGCATCCGCCCGGTCTACAAGACGGTCGACACCTGCGCCGCCGAGTTCGCCGCGAAGACGCCGTACTTCTACTCCTCCTACGACGAGGAGACCGAGGTCGCGCCGCGGACCAAGCCGGCCGTCATCATCCTGGGCTCCGGCCCGAACCGCATCGGCCAGGGCATCGAGTTCGACTACTCCTGCGTCCACGCCTCCTTCGCGCTCAGCGACGCCGGGTACGAGACCGTGATGGTCAACTGCAACCCGGAGACCGTCTCCACCGACTACGACACCTCCGACCGGCTGTACTTCGAGCCGCTCACCCTGGAGGACGTCCTGGAGATCGTCCACGCCGAGCGGCAGGCCGGACCGGTCGCGGGCGTCGTCGTCCAGCTCGGCGGGCAGACCCCGCTCGGCCTGTCGCAGGCGCTGAAGGACAACGGCGTACCGATCGTCGGCACCTCCCCGGAGGCCATCCATGCCGCAGAGGACCGCGGCGCCTTCGGCCAGGTCCTCAAGGAGGCCGGCCTGCCCGCCCCCAAGCACGGCACCGCCACCACCTTCGCCGAGGCCAAGGCCATCGCCGACGAGATCGGCTACCCGGTCCTCGTCCGGCCGTCCTACGTGCTCGGCGGACGCGGCATGGAGATCGTCTACGACGAGACCCGGCTGGAGTCGTACATCGCCGAGTCCACCGAGATCAGCCCCTCCCGGCCGGTCCTGGTCGACCGCTTCCTCGACGACGCCATAGAGATCGACGTCGACGCGCTGTACGACGGCGAGGAGCTCTACCTCGGCGGCGTGATGGAGCACATCGAGGAGGCCGGCATCCACTCCGGCGACTCGGCGTGCGCCCTGCCCCCGATCACCCTCGGCGGTTTCGACATCAAGCGGCTGCGCGCCTCCACGGAGGCCATCGCGCGCGGTGTCGGGGTGCGCGGTCTGATCAACATCCAGTTCGCGCTGGCCGGTGACATCCTCTACGTGCTGGAGGCCAACCCGCGCGCCTCGCGCACCGTCCCCTTCACCTCGAAGGCGACCGCGGTGCCGCTGGCGAAGGCCGCCGCGCGGATCTCGCTGGGCGCCACCGTCGCCGAACTGCGTGCCGAGGGGCTGCTCCCGGCGACGGGCGACGGCGGCGAGCTGCCGCTGGACGCGCCGATCTCCGTCAAGGAGGCCGTCATGCCGTGGTCGCGCTTCCGTGACATCCACGGCCGCGGCGTCGACACCGTCCTCGGCCCGGAGATGCGCTCCACCGGCGAGGTCATGGGCATCGACTCCGTCTTCGGCACGGCCTACGCCAAGTCGCAGGCGGGCGCCTACGGCCCGCTGCCGACCAAGGGGCGCGCCTTCATCTCGGTCGCCAACCGGGACAAGCGCTCGATGATCTTCCCGGCGCGTGAGCTCGTGGCGCACGGCTTCGAACTGCTCGCCACCTCCGGCACCGCCGAGGTCCTCAAGCGCAACGGCATCAACGCCACCGTGGTGCGCAAGCAGTCCGAGGGCACCGGCCCGAACGGCGAGAAGACCGTCGTCCAGCTCATCCACGACGGCGAGGTCGACCTCATCGTCAACACCCCGTACGGCACCGGCGGCCGCCTCGACGGCTACGACATCCGTACGGCCGCCGTGGCCCGGTCCGTGCCGTGCCTGACGACCGTCCAGGCGCTCGCCGCGGCGGTCCAGGGCATCGACGCCCTCAACCGCGGTGAGGTGAGCGTGCGTTCACTGCAGGAACACGCGGAACGTCTGACCGCGGCCCGCGACTAGCAGCCCACGAGGGGGACACCGGAAACGGTGTCCCCCTCTTCATGAGGACACCATGTACACGATTCTCTTCACCCTGCTCTTCCGGCGGATGGACCCGGAACGGGCCCACCACCTCGCCTTCCGCCTCATCCGTCTCGTCGCGCGCGTGCCCGGCTTGCGCACCTTCGCCGCCGCCGTGCTCGCCCCCCGCCACAAGGAGCTGCGCACCGAGGCCCTCGGCCTGCGCCTGCACAGCCCCTTCGGCCTCGCCGCCGGCTTCGACAAGAACGCCGTCGGCATCGACGGCATGGCCATGCTCGGCTTCGACCACGTCGAGATCGGCACCGTGACCGGGGAGCCGCAGCCCGGCAACCCCGGGAAGCGGCTGTTCCGTCTGGTCGCGGACCGGGCCCTGATCAACCGCATGGGCTTCAACAACGAGGGGTCGCTGGCCGTCGCTTCACGGCTGGCCTCCCGCACCCCCGTCTTCAGGACGGTCGTCGGCGTCAACATCGGCAAGACCAAGGCCGTACCGGAGAGCGAGGCCGTCGCGGACTACGTGAAGTCCGCCGAGCGGCTCGCGCCGTACGCGGACTACCTGGTGGTCAACGTCTCCTCCCCGAACACGCCCGGACTGCGCGACCTGCAGGCCGTGGACCACCTGCGCCCGCTGCTCGCCGCCGTCCGCGAGGCCGCCGACCGCACGGTGCCCGCCCGCCGGGTGCCGCTGCTGGTGAAGATCGCGCCCGACCTCGCCGACGAGGACGTCGACGCGGTCGCCGACCTGGCCGTGGAACTCGGCCTGGACGGCATCATCGCGACGAACACCACCATCGCGCGCGAGGGACTCGGTCTGCGCTGCGACCCGGCCCTCGCCAAGGAGACCGGCGGCCTGTCCGGCGCGCCCCTGAAGGCACGCTCCCTGGAGGTCCTGCGCCGCCTGTACGCGCGCGTGGGCGACCGGATCACCCTGGTCGGCGTCGGTGGCATCGGGAACGCCGAGGACGCCTGGCAGCGCATCCTGGCCGGTGCCACGCTGGTCCAGGGCTACAGCGCGTTCATCTACGAGGGCCCCTTCTGGGGCCGTGCCATGCACGAGGGGCTGGCCGCGCGGCTGCGCACCAGCCCGTACGCCACGCTCGCCGACGCGGTGGGCGCCGACGTGAGGAAGACGGCATGACCGCTCTGGAACCCTTCGGCGCGCGTCTGCGCCGGGCGATGGACGAGCGGGGCCCGCTGTGCGTGGGCATCGACCCGCACGCCTCCCTGCTCGCCGAGTGGGGCCTGGACGACGACGTGCGCGGCCTGGAGCGGTTCAGCCGCACCGTCGTCGAGGCGGTGGCCGACCGGATCGCCGTGCTCAAGCCGCAGAGCGCCTTCTTCGAGCGGTTCGGCTCGCGCGGCGTCGCCGTACTGGAGCGGACGGTCCGGGAGGCGCGGGCGGCCGGGGCCCTGGTCGTCATGGACGCCAAACGCGGTGACATCGGCTCCACCATGGCCGCCTACGCCGAGGCGTTCCTGCACCGGGACGCGCCCCTGTTCTCCGACGCGCTCACCGTCTCGCCGTACCTCGGCTACGGCTCGCTGAGCCCGGCCGTCGCGCTGGCCAGGGAGAGCGGCACCGGACTGTTCGTGCTCGCGCTGACGTCCAACCCGGAGGGCGGCGAGGTGCAGCACGCGGTCCGCGCCGACGGGCGCACCATCGGGGCCACCGTGCTCGGGCACCTGGCCCTCGAGAACGCCGGCGAGGAGCCCCTGGGGTCGTTCGGCGCCGTGGTCGGCGCGACGCTCGGCGACCTGTCCTCGTACGACCTGGACATGGGCGGCCCCATCCTCGCGCCCGGGATCGGCGCGCAGGGTGCCACGGCGGCCGATCTGCCGGCGGTCTTCGGCGGCGCGGTGCGCAACGTGGTGCCGAACGTCAGCCGGGGTGTGTTGCGCCACGGTTCCGACGTGGTCGCTCTGCGTGATGCCGCGGAGCGGATCGCGGAGGAGATCAGGGCCGCCGTGACGCCGGCCTGAACCGGCCGACGGGAGATTCCGAGGTCGCCGGACTCTGGATACATCCTCAAATCCAGGGCATTATGTCTTAAATGTCCAGCCTGGCAGAGGCTGACCAGGACTTTTCCGCTGTTCTCGCTGACTCCGGCGGAGTTGGGCGCTAGTCTCCGACGAGTGGGGGTGCCTCCCACGCCCTCAAGGCAGTGGGGGGAGAACGGGCAGGCGTGTTGCTCGTGGCTCTCCAGGTGTGGGGCGATTAGGTTCCTCACCGGTCCGTATCCGACAGTTCGACATCCGAGGTGACGTAGGCGTGGCTCTTCCGCCCCTTACCCCTGAACAGCGCGCAGCCGCGCTCGAAAAGGCCGCCGCGGCTCGCCGGGAGCGGGCCGAGGTCAAGAATCGACTCAAGCACTCCGGCGCCTCCCTGCAGGAGGTCATCAAGCAGGGCCAGGAGAACGACGTCATCGGCAAGATGAAGGTCTCCGCCCTGCTCGAGTCCCTGCCGGGCGTGGGCAAGGTCCGCGCCAAGCAGATCATGGAGCGACTGGGCATCTCCGAGAGCCGCCGCGTGCGCGGTCTCGGTTCCAACCAGATCGCCTCCCTGGAGCGCGAGTTCGGCAGCACCGGCTCCTGAGGTCCGGGCGGCCCGGGACCGACGTCCCGGGCACGCCGGGATTGCTGGAATAATCGCCGCATGGCTGCAACACCCCGGGGGACGACCCCCGTACCCCCGGACGTACGTCCGCGGCTGACCGTGCTCTCCGGCCCCTCCGGGGTTGGCAAGAGCACGGTCGTCGCCCATATGCGCAAGGAACACCCCGAGGTCTGGCTCTCGGTGTCGGCGACGACCCGCAAGCCGCGCCCGGGGGAGCAGCACGGGGTCCACTACTTCTTCGTCACCGACGACGAGATGGACAAGCTGATCGCCAACGGCGAGCTGCTGGAGTGGGCCGAGTTCGCCGGCAACCGGTACGGCACGCCCCGCGCGGCGGTGCTGGAGCACCTGGAGGCCGGTGTGCCCGTGCTGCTGGAGATCGACCTCCAGGGCGCGCGGCAGGTCCGCGAGTCCATGGCCGAGGCCCAGCTGGTGTTCCTGGCTCCGCCCTCCTGGGAGGAGCTGGTGCGCAGGCTCACGGGCCGGGGCACGGAGTCGCCCCAGGTCATCGAGCGCCGGCTGGAGGCCGCGAAGACCGAGCTGGCGGCCGAACCGGAGTTCGACACCACCCTGGTCAACACCTCCGTCGAGGACGTGGCCCGCGAGCTGCTAGCCTTGATGAACGTCGTGTGATCGTGAGCCATCGTTCAGCGATCATCCGGACCGGTTCTTTCCCATCCATCGGAAGGTAGAGCGTGTCCTCTTCCATCTCCGCGCCCGAGGGCATCATCAACCCGCCGATCGACGAGCTCCTCGAGGCCACGGACTCGAAGTACAGCCTCGTGATCTACGCGGCCAAGCGGGCCCGCCAGATCAACGCGTACTACTCGCAGCTCGGCGAGGGTCTGCTCGAGTACGTCGGTCCCCTGGTGGACACCCACGTCCACGAGAAGCCGCTCTCGATCGCCCTGCGCGAGATCAACGCGGGGCTGCTGACCTCCGAGGCCGTCGACGGCCCCGGCCAGTAAGTCGTGTCAGCAGCTTGCAGCTGACTTTTCCACAGGCCCGGCAGCACGTCTGCCGGGCCTGTGGTGTTGCATGGGGGTGGTCGCACGTTTTCCGAGGTCCGGGGAGAGCCGGTGGACAAGCCGAAGGTCGTTCTGGGGGTCAGCGGCGGCATCGCCGCGTACAAGGCATGTGAGCTGCTCAGGCGGCTGACGGAGTCGGGGCACGAGGTCCGTGTCGTCCCCACCGCCTCCGCACTGCACTTCGTCGGCGCCGCCACCTGGTCCGCGCTCTCCGGCAACCCCGTCTCCACCGAGGTCTGGGACGACGTCCACGAGGTGCCGCACGTCCGGATCGGGCAGCACGCCGACCTGGTGGTCGTCGCCCCCGCCACCGCGGACACGCTGGCGAAGGCGGCCCACGGCCTGGCCGACGACCTCCTCACCAACACCCTGCTCACCGCCCGCTGCCCGGTGGTCTTCGCCCCCGCCATGCACACCGAGATGTGGGAGCACCCGGCCACCCAGGAGAACGTGGCGACGCTGCGCCGCCGCGGCGCCGTCGTCGTCGAACCGGCGGTCGGACGTCTCACCGGCGTCGACACCGGCAAGGGCCGGCTGCCGGACCCGGCTGAGATCTTCGAGGTCTGCCGCCGGGTGCTGGCCCGCGGTGTCACCGGGCCCGACCTCGGGGGCCGGCACGTCGTCGTCAGCGCCGGAGGCACCCGCGAGCCCCTCGACCCCGTCCGCTTCCTCGGCAACCGCTCCTCCGGCAAGCAGGGCTACGCCCTCGCCCGCACCGCCGCCGCGCGGGGGGCCCGCGTCACCCTGATCGCGGCCAACACCGCGCTGGCCGACCCGGCCGGCGTGGACGTCGTTCAAGTGGGGACCGCCGTGGAACTGCGCGAGGCCGTCCTCTCCGCCGCGGCCGACGCGGACGCGGTGGTCATGGCCGCCGCCGTGGCCGACTTCCGCCCCTCGGTCTACGCGGCCGGGAAGATCAAGAAGAAGGACGGCCAGGAGCCCGACCCCATCGTCCTGGTGCGGAATCCAGACATTCTCGCCGAGATCTCCGGCAGCCGGCCGCGCGTCGGACAGGTGATCGTCGGCTTCGCCGCCGAGACCGACGACGTGCTGGCCAACGGCCGCGCCAAGCTGAAGCGCAAGGGATGCGATCTGCTGGTGGTGAACGAGGTCGGGGAGCACAGAACCTTCGGTTCCGAGGAGAACGAGGCGGTGGTGCTGGGCGCCGACGGCAGCGAGAGGCCCGTCGCGCACGGCCCGAAGGAAGCCCTGGCCGAAACCGTGTGGGACCTGGTGGCCGAACGCCTCGGATGAGTGGTTCAGTCGCCGTCCGACC
The DNA here is from genome assembly GCF_043076215.1 of Streptomyces sp. NPDC016640. NCBI lineage: Bacteria > Bacillati > Actinomycetota > Actinomycetes > Kitasatosporales > Streptomycetaceae > Streptomyces > Streptomyces sp. NPDC016640. The sequence continues at coordinate 85,939 of NZ_JBIBRG010000008.1, read as the reverse complement.
ATCCCGAAACCCCGCTCTCCGGGGCGTGGCACCCCTGGCCAAGCTCGCCCCGCATGGGCAGAATGCCAGTGCCGCAGGTCACAGCGCTCTCGCGAGACGAGACAGAGGGACCTGTGGTGAGGCGCGACCGATAAACTGTTCCACGGACGGCGTCGGGTGCAGCCCCCGCCGTCCACCAATGATCAGCCAGCAGCCGCTGCAACCCCAGGGAGCGTTGTGTCCCGTCGTCTGTTCACCTCGGAGTCCGTGACCGAAGGTCACCCCGACAAGATCGCTGACCAGATCAGCGACACCATCCTCGACGCACTGCTCCGCGAGGACCCGACCTCCCGGGTCGCCGTCGAGACCCTGATCACCACCGGCCTGGTGCACGTGGCCGGCGAGGTCACCACCAAGACCTACGCGGACATCGCGACCCTGGTCCGTGGCAAGATCCTCGAGATCGGCTACGACTCCTCCAAGAAGGGCTTCGACGGCGCCTCCTGCGGCGTCTCGGTGTCGATCGGCGCGCAGTCCCCGGACATCGCGCAGGGTGTCGACGCCGCCTACGAGGCCCGGGTCGAGGGCGACGACGACGAACTGGACCGGCAGGGCGCCGGCGACCAGGGCCTGATGTTCGGCTACGCGACGGACGAGACCCCGACGCTGATGCCGCTGCCGGTCTTCCTGGCGCACCGCCTGGCCAAGCGCCTGTCCGACGTGCGCAAGAACGGCACCATCCCCTACCTGCGCCCGGACGGCAAGACCCAGGTCACCATCGAGTACGACGGCGACAAGGCGGTCCGTCTGGACACGGTCGTCGTCTCCTCCCAGCACGCCTCCGACATCGACCTGGAGTCGCTGCTCGCCCCCGACATCCGCGAGTTCGTCGTGGAGCCGGAGCTGAAGGCACTGCTCGACGAGGGCATCAAGCTGGACACCGAGAACTACCGACTCCTGGTGAACCCCACCGGCCGGTTCGAGATCGGCGGACCCATGGGCGACGCCGGTCTGACCGGCCGCAAGATCATCATCGACACCTACGGCGGCATGGCCCGCCACGGCGGCGGCGCCTTCTCCGGCAAGGACCCGTCCAAGGTGGACCGCTCGGCGGCGTACGCGATGCGCTGGGTCGCCAAGAACGTCGTCGCGGCCGGACTCGCCTCCCGCTGCGAGGTCCAGGTCGCCTACGCCATCGGCAAGGCCGAGCCGGTCGGTCTGTTCGTGGAGACCTTCGGCACCGCGAAGATCGAGGCCGAGCGGATCGAGAAGGCCATCGACGAGGTCTTCGACCTGCGTCCCGCCGCCATCATCCGCGACCTCGACCTGCTGCGCCCGATCTACGCCCAGACCGCCGCCTACGGCCACTTCGGCCGCGAGCTGCCCGACTTCACCTGGGAGCGCGCCGACCGCGTGGACGCGCTGCGCAAGGCGGCGGGCCTGTAGGCCTCACCCCGCTCCCTGCCGTGGCCCGGCGCCCCTACGAGGGGGCGCCGGGCCACGGTGCGTCCGAGACCGCCTCCGGGGCCCCGACGGGCGCACCCCGTACGAGCGCGGCCGGCGGGCGGCCGCACCCGGGCCGGCCCCAGGACGGCGCCGCTGTCAGTCGCGTTTGGTAAGAATGCAAGCGTGAGCAGCGAGAACGGACAGCCGGACGCCGGCGCGGAGGGCGCGCCGCCGGAGCAGCTCGCGCTCATCCGGGAGAGCGTGCGCAAGGCCGGGGTGCCCCGGGCCAAACCGCGTACCTGGCGGGGCGCCGCCCTCGCCGGGGAACTGCCCGTCGCCCGGGTCCTCGTCGACAAGGGAGTGCTCCACCTCGACCGCTACTTCGACTACGCCGTGCCCGAGGAGCTGGACGCCGACGCGCAGCCGGGAGTGCGGGTGCGCGTGCGCTTCGGGGCCGGGCGGCACCGGGTGCGCGAGGGGCGGCGCGAGGGCGGCGGGCTGATCGACGGGTTCCTCGTCGAGCGGCGCGCCGAGTCCGACTACGCGGGCCCCCTGGCGGCGCTGGCCCAGGTCGTCTCACCCGAGCGGGTGCTCGACGAGGAGCTGCTCGGGCTCGCCCGAGCGGTCGCCGACCGGTACGCGGGCAGTCTCGCCGACGTCCTCCAGCTCGCCGTGCCGCCGCGCAACGCCCGGGCCGAGCGGCGTCCCTCGCCCGCCCCGCTGCCGCCGCCCGCGGCGCCCGTACCAGGCTCCTGGGACCGCTACGAGCAGGGGCCCGCGTTCCTGGAGTCGCTGGCCTCGGGAGGCGCCCCACGGGCCGTGTGGAACGCGCTGCCGGGGCCGCGCTGGAGCGAGGAGCTGGCCCGGGCCGTCGCGGCGGCCCTGGCCTCGGGGCGGGGCGCGCTCGTCGTCCTGCCGGACGGACGGACGGTCGCCCGCCTCGACGCGGCCCTCACCGAACTGCTGGGCCAGGGGCGGCACGCGGTGCTCACCGCCGACGCGGGCCCCGAGAAGCGGTACGCGCAGTGGCTCGCCGTGCGGCGCGGCTCCGTACGGGCCGTCATCGGGACGCGGGCGGCGATGTTCGCGCCGGTGCGGGACCTGGGGCTGGTGGCCGTCTGGGACGACGGCGACGACAGTCACAGTGAGCAGCACGCCCCGCAGCCGCACGCCCGTGAAGTGCTGCTGCTGAGGGCGGCGCAGGACAAGTGCGGCTTCCTGCTGGGCGGTTGGAGCTGCACTGTGGAGGCAGCCCAGCTCGTGGACACCGGCTGGGCCAGACCCCTGGTCGCCACGAGGGAGCGGGTGCGGACCGCCGCACCGCTGGTGCGGACCGTGGGGGACGGGGACCTCGCGCGGGACGAGGCCGCCCGTGCCGCGCGGCTGCCGACGCTCGCCTGGCAGGCCGTCAGGGAAGGACTGCGCCACGGACCGGTGCTCGTGCAGGTGCCCCGCCGGGGCTATGTGCCGCGGATGGCGTGCGCGAGCTGCCGGACCGCGGCGCGGTGCCCGCACTGTTCCGGGCCGCTCGAGGCACGCGGCTCCGACGATCTGCGGTGCGGGTGGTGCGGGCGCGAGGAGAACGGCTGGCACTGCCCCGAGTGCGGCGGGTTCCGGCTGCGGGCCCAGGTGGTGGGGGCCCGGCGCACCGCCGAGGAGCTGGGCCGGGCGTTCCCGGCGGTTCCGGTGCGGACCTCGGGGCGCGAACACGTACTGGACACGGTGCCGGGGGCGCCCGCGCTGGTGGTGAGCACACCGGGGGCGGAACCGGTGGCCGAGGGCGGTTACGCGGCGGCGCTGCTGCTCGACGGGTGGGCCATGCTGGGCCGGCCCGATCTGCGGGCCGGGGAGGACGCGTTGCGCCGCTGGATCGGCGCGGCGGCCCTGGTCCGCCCGCAACAGGCGGGCGGCACGGTGGTGGTGGTCGCCGAACCGACGCTGCGGCCGGTGCAGGCGCTGGTGCGGTGGGACCCGGTCGGGCACGCGGTGCGGGAGCTGGGGGAGCGCGGCGAACTGGGGTTCCCGCCGGTGTCGCGGATGGCGTCGGTGTCCGGGCCGGGCGGGGCGGTGGCCGCGTTCCTCGGGGCGGTGGGACTGCCCGCTCGGGCGGAGGTGCTGGGGCCCGTCCCCCTGCCGGTCACCCTGCCGGGCCGCCCCCGGCGACCGGGGGCCCCGCCTCCGGGCGAGCAGTGGGAACGGGCCCTGATCCGGGTGCCCCCGGGTACCGGCGCCGCCCTGGCCGGGGCGCTGAAGGCCGCCCAGGCGGCCCGGATGGCCCGGGGCTCGGACGACACGGTGTGGATCCGCATCGACCCGCCGGACATCGGCTGACGATCGCCGGACGTCGGCTGGGAACAGCTGAGGGCCGCTGAGCGGGACCGGGGGTTGCCGGACGGCGCCGAGCGGGGCTGGGAACTGCCGGACGGCGCTGAGGGCCGCGGAACACGCCCGGGGCAGGCCGGGCGGCCGGGGCCCCGCGGCAGACGAAGAGGAGACCGGCCCGATCGGTGCGCAGGCGGGAGCGGACGAGGGCGCCGGCGATGCCGCCGAAGGCCGGGAAGCGCCCGGCTCCCGCGCCCGTGGCGCCGGTGCGGACGGCGGCAGCCGTTGTGCCAGGGCGGCGGGCCCGGTGGACTCAGTGGAGGCAGAGGCAGAACGGATGGCCGGCCGGGTCCGCGTAGACCCGCCAGTTGGCCCCGGGGCGGAGCTGGTCCGTCCGTTCCAGCACGGTCGCACCGAGGGCGAGCGCCCGCTTTTCCTCTCCATCGAGATCGTCCACGTCGAAGTCCAGGTGGAGCTGCTGCGGGCGCTCCTGGCCGGGCCATTCGGGCGGTCGGTAGCCGTCCACCCGCTGACAGGCCAGCGGCGTCCCCTCGAACCCCCGCACCTCCACCCAGTCGGCGTCGTCCGGGTCCGCGACCACCCGGCCACCGAGCAGTTCCGCGTAGAACTGCGCGAGCCGTACCGGGTCGGCGCAGTCCAGCGCGACCGCCTGCAGCTTTCGAATCACTTCCGACACCCCTCGTTCTTCGGCCGCCTCCGCGCCGCTCCCGTACGGGAGGGGTCGTACCCGCCACCGCGGCGGGCATGCGCGGTGGTACGCCGGACCGGCGCCGGGCCTCCCTCCCCCGGAAGGGGCGGCAGCGGGATCCGCCGTCCACTCCGCCGGACCACGGGCGGACCGGCGGACACGGCGGGACCGGCCGATGGGAGCCCACGGGGTGCGCCGACGAGGCAACGAGTGCCGAGACGGACGGCCGTGCCCCCCTGCGCACCCGCCAGGGAGGGCACGGCCGTCCGCACGGGCGGAGGCTCAGCCGTTGCGCGGAGCGGGGAAGGCCGTGGGACGGGGTTCCTCACGGAGGGACGAGCTGCCGGCCGTGGGCTGCGTCGGCATGGAGCGGGCCGCAGGAACCGTCGGTACCGCGGAGACGGCGGCGCCGACATTGACCGGGCGGGTGCCCTGCGACTCCGCGCCGAGCTCGGCCTCCGCGGCCGCCGACGCCTGCGCGGCGGCCCGGCGGGCGCCGTAACGGCGGTGGACCGCCTGCTTGGTGACTCCGAGCGCGGAGCCCACCGCGTCCCACGAGAAGCCGAGTGAGCGGTCGAAGTCCACCGCCGCCGTCACCAGTGTCTCGACACTGTCCCGCAGTTCCTGGGCGAGACGGACCGTCGGGGCGGGGGCGCGTCCGTAGACGACGAAGCCCGTGGAGGGGCCCGAGCGGCGCGGGCGGTAGACGTTGCCCAACTGGGCGGTGAGCGTGCGCAGCGCGTCCACCTGCCGGCGGACCCGCTCGATGTCCCGCACCAGCAAGTGCAGGCTGGCCCGAGCCTGGGCGTCGTGGGTTGCGTGGTCGGCCATGAACAAGCCTCTCGAACCGGCGTTGCAAGGAATGGGCCCGCCTGGGGCCCGTGGTCAACTCTTTCTTGACCAACGCGGATCCGCCCCGCGGGTCACGGGGTGGGGGCGCGGCGGCATGTGCGTACGCCCCCGGGTGAGGCCCCGCGCCTCGTCCCGCCGGCGCCGGCCGGGCCCCCCTACACTTGTACGTCGCCCCACCGCCCCCGCCCGAGAGGCCCGAAGCACTCCATGAAGCTCGTCTTCGCAGGTACCCCCGAGGTCGCCGTTCCCGCACTGGACGCTCTTCTCGCCTCCGGGCGGCACGAGGTGGCCGCCGTCGTCACCCGGCCCGACGCGCCCGCCGGGCGGGGGCGCAGGCTGGCCGCCTCCCCGGTCGCCGAGCGGGCCGAGGAGGCCGGGATCGAGGTGCTGAAGCCGGCCACGCCCAGGGACCCCGGGTTCCTGGAGCGGCTCGCGGAGATCGCTCCGGACTGCTGTCCGGTCGTCGCCTACGGGGCCCTGCTGCCCAAGGCGGCCCTCGGCATCCCCGCCCGGGGCTGGGTCAACCTGCACTTCTCGCTGCTGCCCGCCTGGCGCGGCGCGGCGCCCGTGCAGCACGCCGTCATGGCCGGCGACGAGATCACCGGCGCCGCCACCTTCCTGATCGAGGAGGGCCTCGACTCGGGCCCCGTCTACGGCACCGTCACCGAGGCCGTCCGCCCCACCGACACCAGCGGCGACCTGCTCACCCGGCTCGCCCTCGCCGGCGCCGGACTGCTCGCCGCGACCATGGACGGCATCGAGGACGGCACCCTGACGGCCGTACCGCAGCCCGCCGACGGCGTCAGCCTCGCCCCCAAGGTCACTGTCGAGGACGCGCGCCTCGACTGGAGCGCCCCCGCGCTGCGCGTCGACCGCGTGGTGCGCGGCTGCACCCCCGCGCCCGGCGCCTGGACCACCTTCCGGGGCGAGCGGCTCAAGATCGTCCAGGCCGCCCCGGTACCGGAGCTGACCGGTCTCGCGCCCGGGCAGCTGTCCGCCGGGAAGAACAACGTGTATGTGGGCACCGGTTCGTACGCCGTGGAGCTGCTGTGGGTGCAGCCCCAGGGCAAGAAGCCGATGCGGGCGGCGGACTGGGCGCGCGGGGTGCGGATCGCCGCGGGGGAGAGCGTCGGAGCCTGACGGGCCGGAGCCGGCGCCCGCCCGACGACGTAGGCTTGGGCGCGCACCCCACCCCACCTCCGGAGCACCTTTTTCGTGAGCGACCAGCCCCGTCGGCCCCGCACGCCGGCCAAGCCCTACCGCCGGCCCAAGAAGGACCCGGTCCGCTTCCTCGCCTTCGAGGCGCTGCGGGCCGTGGACGAGCGGGACGCGTACGCCAACCTCGTCCTGCCCCCGCTGCTGCGCAAGGCGCGCGAGAACGGGGACTTCGACGCGCGGGACGCGGCGCTGGCCACCGAGCTGGTGTACGGCACACTGCGCCGCCAGGGCACGTACGACGCGGTCGTCGCGGCCTGCGTCGACCGGCCGCTGCGCGAGGTGGACCCGCCGGTGCTGGACGTGCTGAGCCTCGGCGCGCACCAGCTGCTGGGAACCCGTATTCCGACGCACGCCGCCGTGTCCGCCTCCGTCGAGCTGGCCCGGGTGGTGCTCGGCGACGGTCGGGCCAAGTTCGTCAACGCCGTGCTGCGGAAGATCGCGCAGGACGATCTCGACGGCTGGCTGGAGCGGGTCGCGCCGCCCTACGACGAGGACCCCGAGGACCACCTCTCCGTCGTGCACTCGCACCCGCGCTGGGTCGTCTCCGCGCTCTGGGACTCCCTCGGCGGCGGCCGCGCCGGGATCGAGGACCTGCTGCGCGCCGACAACGAGCGTCCCGAGGTCACGCTGGTCGCCCGCCCCGGCCGGTCCACCACCGGCGAACTGCTCGACGAGGAGGCGGCCGTGCCGGGGCGCTGGTCGCCCTACGCCGTGCGGCTGAGCGAGGGCGGTGAGCCGGGTGCCGTCCCGGCGGTCGCCGAGGGCCGGGCAGGCGTACAGGACGAGGGCAGCCAGCTCGTCGCCCTCGCCCTCGCGGGCGCGCCGGTCGAGGGCCGTGACCGGCTGTGGCTGGACGGCTGCGCCGGCCCCGGCGGCAAGGCCGCGCTGCTCGGGGCGCTCGCCGCCGAACGGGGCGCCGTCCTGCTCGCCTCGGAGAAGCAGCCGCACCGGGCCGGACTGGTGGCGAACGCGCTGGCCGGAAACCCGGGGCCGTACCAGGTGATCGCCGCCGACGGCACCCGTCCGCCGTGGCGGCCCGGCAGCTTCGACCGGGTGCTGGTCGACGTGCCCTGCACCGGGCTGGGTGCCCTGCGCCGACGGCCCGAGGCGCGCTGGCGGCGCCGTCCCGAGGACCTGGAGGGCTTCGCGCCCCTCCAGCGCGGGCTGCTGCGCACCGCCCTGGAGTCCGTGCGGGTCGGCGGTGTCGTCGGCTACGCCACCTGCTCGCCGCACCTCGCGGAGACCCGGGCCGTGGTCGCCGACCTCCTCAAGCAGTTCCCGGACGCCGACCTGATCGACGCCCGCCCGCTGCTGCCGGGCGTACCGGATCTGGGCGAGGGGCCCGACGTACAGCTGTGGCCGCATCTGCACGGGACCGACGCGATGTACCTGGCGCTGATCCGCCGCACCGGCTGACGCCCGCTTCCGGCTCGGCCGGACCGGCCGGCTCCCGCCCCCGCTTCCGGCCCGGCGGGACCGGCCGGCGCGCCTCCGGTTCCGGATCCGCCGCCCGGCGGGGGCGCCGGAGCGGGGGCGCGGGTCACCGCCGGGCGGCCGCGTACGGCCCGCGGCCGTATCCGGCCGCCGGCCGCCGGGGCCCGACCGTTCAAGCGCGGCGCGGCGCATGGCAGTCTTGGGGCATGGCCGTGCAGATCAACCCCAGCATCCTGTCCGCCGACTTCGCCCGTCTCGCGGACGAGGCGAAGGCGGTCGAGGGAGCCGACTGGCTCCACGTCGACGTCATGGACAACCATTTCGTCCCCAACCTCACGCTCGGCGTGCCGGTCGTGGAGTCGCTCGCCCGCGCGACGGACACCCCGCTGGACTGCCATCTGATGATCGAGGCCCCCGACCGGTGGGCGCCCCAGTACGTGGAGGCGGGGGCCGGGTCCGTCACCTTCCACGCCGAGGCGGCCACCGCGCCGGTGCGACTCGCGCGGGAGATCCGCGCCAAGGGCGCCCGCGCCTCCATGGCGCTCCGCCCGGCGACGCCCGTCGAGCCGTACGAGGACCTGCTCCCCGAACTCGACATGCTGCTGATCATGACGGTCGAGCCGGGCTTCGGGGGACAGGCGTTCCTCGACATCATGCTTCCCAAGATCCGCCGCACCCGGGAGCTGATCGCCAAGCACGGTCTGGAGCTCTGGCTCCAGGTCGACGGCGGGGTATCGGCGTCCACCATCGAGCGCTGCGCCGACGCCGGCGCCGACGTCTTCGTCGCGGGTTCCGCCGTGTACGGGGCGTCGGACCCGGCCGAGGCGGTACGCGCGTTGCGCCATCAGGCCGAGGCCGCCACGGGCAAGGCGTCCTGGGCATGCGACCACTGAGCATCAGGAACATGAACGGCTCCCGGTCAGGGCTGATCGATCGCGCCACATCTGCGAGGATGAACGGCGAATCCAGAGTGTGAACAGCAGTGAGGAGATCGCCGTGTCGGGTATGTCGGCGGGCCGGTCAGCCATGCGGATGGGACCCGCTGAGCTGGTGCAGGCGGCGGCCATGGCCCGCCGCTTCTACCTCGAGGGGAAATCCAAGATCCAGATCGCCGAGGAGTTCGGCGTCAGCCGCTTCAAGGTGGCCCGGGTCCTGGAGACCGCCCTCGAACGGGATCTCGTGCGGATCGAGATCCGCGTGCCGGCCGAGCTGGACGCCGAGCGCTCCGACGCGCTCCGCGCCCGCTACGGCCTCAGGCACGCCGTCGTGGTCGAGTCCCCGGCCGAGGCCGCGGAGACACCCGACCCCGAGAACCTGGGAGAGGTGGCCGCCGACCTGCTCGGCGAACTGGTCAACGAAGGGGATGTACTGGGCCTGGCCTGGGGCCGGTCCACGATCCACATGGCGGCGGCCCTGGACCGGCTGCCGCCCTGCACGGTCGTGCAGCTGACGGGTGTGTACGACGCCGGGACCGCCGAACGCGGCTCGGTGGAGGCGGTACGCCGCGCCGCGCAGGTGGCGGGCGGCGACGCCCACCCCATCTACGCGCCGATGCTGCTGCCGGACACGGCCACCGCGGCGGCACTGCGCCACCAGACCGGCATCGCGCGGGCCTTCGAGTACTTCGACAAGGTCACGGTCGCCTGTGTCTCCATCGGCTCCTGGGAGCCGGGCATCTCCACGGTGCACGACATGCTCAGCGACGAGGAACGGGCGCACTACGCCTCCCTGGGCGTGGCCGCGGAGATGTCCGCGCACCTCTTCGACTCCGACGGGCGCCGGGTCGGCCGGGACCTCGGGGAGCGGTGCATCACGGTCAAGACCGACCAGCTCCGCCGGGTCCCCGAGGTCGTCGCGATCGCGGGCGGACAGCGCAAGGGCCCCGCGATCGACGCCGTGCTGCGCTCCGGTCTGGTCACCAGCCTGGTGACGGACACGTCGGCCGCGGACTACCTGATGACGGCGGGACCCGCCCCGAGGCCGGCCCTCAACCGGGCGGACCCGGACGGCCCCTGACGGCGGGTGAGACGGGGCGGACCCGCGAGCGCCGGCCGCGTGCCGCTGCGACGGGCTCCGCCTCCCGGCCCGCCCGCTCGCCCGGCGCGCCGTCACCGGGCGGGCCGGCGAGCCCCACTGCACCGACGACCACCACGCATCGTTCACGGCGGTACCGAGATGACGTACGACATGGCGGACCGGCTCGTGGTCACGCTGGACCTCGACGGGGTCACCGACAAGGCGGGCCTGATGGACCGCTGCGCCCGCGCCCTGGGGCTGCCCGGCTGGTTCGGCCGGAACTGGGACGCGCTCGTGGACAGCCTCGCCGACCACACCGTCTGGCCCGAGGGGGCCGTGGAACGGGGGCTGCTGGTCGTCGTGACGGGCTGGCGACCGTACGCGGCGGCGCGCGCCGGGGAGTGGGCGACGGCTCGGCAGGTGTTCGCCGAGGCGGCGGACCGGACCGCTTCGCTCACCGTGGCGCTGGCCCTTGGAGGATCCTCCGGGCAGGGCTCTGACCAGCCTGGATGATCCGCCCGGGCAGGGCATGACGGTCGGCATGGGACAATGAGGTACGTGCTCTTCCCCCTGGCTGACCTGTCCGGGGGCCACCTCTGATCCACCGGGATGTGCAGCACGTGCGTTTCCTCAACGACATCCGGCCCGCGTACGACCTGACGTACGACGACGTCTTCATGGTGCCCAGCCGCTCCGCGGTCGGCTCGCGGCAGAGCGTGGACCTCAGCTCCCCGGACGGCACGGGCACCACCATCCCGCTCGTCGTCGCCAACATGACCGCCATCGCCGGGCGCCGCATGGCCGAGACCGTCGCCCGTCGCGGCGGCCTCGTGGTCATCCCGCAGGACATCCCGATCGAGGTCGTCACCGAGGTCGTCACCTGGGTCAAGGGCCGCCACCACGTCCTGGACACCCCGATCGTGCTGGCCCCGCACCAGACCGTCGCCGACGCGCTCGCCCTGCTGCCCAAGCGCGCGCACAACGCGGGCGTCGTCGTCGACGACGAACACCGGCCGGTCGGCGTGGTCACCGACACCGACCTGTCCGGCGTGGACCGCTTCACCCAGCTCACCGAGGTCATGTCCCGGGACCTGCTCCTCATCGACGCCGGCCTGGACCCGCGGCAGGCCTTCAACACCCTCGACCACGCCAACCGGCGCTACGCCCCCGCCGTGGACGAGGACGGCCGCCTGGCCGGCATCCTCACCCGCAAGGGCGCCCTGCGCGCCACCCTGTACACGCCGGCCACCGACGACCTGGGCCGGCTGCGGATCGCCGCCGCCGTGGGCATCAACGGCGACGTGGCCGGCAAGGCCCAGCAGCTGCTGGACGCGGGCGTCGACACGCTCGTCATCGACACGGCGCACGGCCACCAGGAGTCGATGATCAGCGCGCTGAAGCTGGTCCGCGACCTCGGCCCGCGGGTCCCGGTCGTCGCGGGCAACGTCGTCGCCGCCGCGGGCGTGCGCGATCTCATCGAGGCCGGCGCGGACATCGTGAAGGTCGGCGTCGGCCCCGGCGCGATGTGCACCACCCGCATGATGACGGGCGTCGGCCGGCCGCAGTTCTCCGCGGTCCTGGAGTGCGCGGCCGAGGCCGGGAAGTACGGCAAGCACGTGTGGGCGGACGGCGGTGTCCGCCACCCGCGCGACGTGGCGATGGCGCTCGCGGCGGGCGCGTCCAACGTGATGGTCGGCTCCTGGTTCGCCGGGACCTACGAGTCCCCGGGCGACCTCCAGCACGACGCGGACGGCCGCCCCTACAAGGAGTCCTTCGGCATGGCCTCCGCGCGTGCCGTGCGCAACCGCACCTCGGAGGAGTCCGCCTACGACCGCGCCCGCAAGGGCCTGTTCGAGGAGGGCATCTCCACCTCCCGCATGTTCCTCGACCCCGCCCGCCCCGGCGTCGAGGACCTGATCGACTCGATCATCGCGGGCGTCCGCTCCTCCTGCACCTACGCCGGTGCCGGCTCGCTCGGGGAGTTCGCCGAGAAGGCCGTCGTCGGGATCCAGAGCGCCGCCGGCTACGCCGAGGGCAAGGCGCTGCACGCCAGCTGGAACTGACCGCAGCCGCCCGTCGCACGGCCCCCGGCCGTCCCGCCCGCCGGGAGGGACGGGGGCCGCGGTCTGCCCGCGCCCGCGGAGCCGGCCGCACCCGCGCCGGACCGACGCGTCGGCCCCACGGACCGGGGCGCACCGGACGACAGGTCCGGCGCAACGAACCCCCGTTCCACCGCGAGGAACGCAACGATCTTGCGGAGACGCGCAAGGTTGCTGCATTTCAGCGGCAACGCCCGACCTCGTAGGGTTACGCGCTGTACGTGGTGCGGCTCGGATCCCGCCCGACGGGTCCCGGCTGTCGCGGGGCGCCGTCGGTCCCTGCCGCGGAGGACCGGCAGCGACGAAGGAGTCAGCGCGTGCTCGACCAAGGCGCACCCCCGCACGACGGCAGTTCCGCCGCCCCGAAGCCCCCGGGTCCCGGTGCGCGCCTGATGCGCCGCAAGCCCGTGGAACGCCTGGTCGCCGAGGGTGGCCAGGGCGAGGGAGGCTCCTTGCGCCGCTCCCTCGGACTGTGGCAGCTCACGATGATCAGTATCGGTGCCACCCTCGGCACCGGCATCTTCGTGGTCCTCGGAGAGGCCGTCCCCAAGGCCGGTCCGGCGGTCACGCTGTCCTTCGTCATAGCCGGTCTGACGGCGCTCTTCTCCGCCCTCTCCTACGCCGAGCTGGCGGGCACCATCCCCGTCTCCGGCTCCTCCTACTCGTATGCGTACGCAACGATGGGCGAGCTCGTCGCCTGGGTCTGCGGCTGGTGCCTAGTGCTGGAGTACGGCGTGTCGGTCGCCGCCGTCGCCGTCGGCTGGGGCGAGTACCTCAACGAGCTGCTCGACGGCACCATCGGCGTCACCGTCCCGGCCGCGCTGTCCGCCCCGCCCGGCGACGGCGGCGTGTTCAACCTGCCCGCGCTGATCGTCGTCCTGCTCGCCATGGCGTTCCTGATGGGCGGCGCCCGCGAGTCGGCCCGCGCCAACACGGTCATGGTCGTGGTGAAGATCGCCGCGCTGGTGCTGTTCTGCGCCATCGGCGTGCAGGGCTTCCGCTCCGGCAACTACGAGGACTTCATGCCGCTCGGCATGGCCGGCGTCAGCGCCGCCGGGGCGACCCTGTTCTTCTCCTACATCGGCTTCGACGCCGCCTCCACCGCCGGTGAGGAGGCCAAGGACGCCCAGCGCGACCTGCCCCGCGCCATCCTGCTGTCGCTCGTCATCATCACCGTGCTGTACGTCCTCGTCGCCGCCGTCGCCGTCGGCGCCAAGCCCTGGCAGCACTTCACCGACTCCGAGGCCGCGCTCGCCCAGATCATGCGCGAGGTCACCGGCCAGACCTTCTGGGGCACCCTGCTGGCGTTCTGCGCCGTCATCGCCATCGCCAGCGTCGTCCTGACCGTGCTCTACGGCCAGACCCGCATCCTGTTCGCCATGTCCCGTGACGGACTCGTGCCCAAGGCGTTCGCCAGGGTCCACCCGAAGACCGGCACGCCCCGCACCAACACCCTGATCGTCTCCCTCTTCTGCGGAGTGCTCGCCGCCGCCGTCCCGCTCGGCCGGCTCGCCGACGCCACCAGCATCGGCACCCTGTTCGCCTTCGCGCTGGTGAACGTGGCCGTCGTGGTGCTGCGCCGCAGGCGTCCGGACATGCCCCGCACCTTCCGGGTGCCGCTGTCGCCGTTCCTGCCCGCCCTCGGCTTCGCCTTCTGCCTGTGGATGATGGGCAGCCTGTCCGCCGTCACCTGGGGGGTCTTCGGCGTCTGGATGGCCGTCGGGCTCGTGTTCTACTTCGTGTACGGCCACCGCCGCTCCCGGCTCGCCGGCCCGGCCCCCTCGGAAGCGAAGTGAACCACCCGCTGTGCTGAACGATCTCGACGAACGCATCGTGCACGCCCTCGCCGAGGACGCCCGCCGCTCCTACGCGGACATCGGCCAGCTGGTCGGCCTGTCCGCGCCCGCCGTGAAACGCCGGGTGGACCGGCTGCGCGCCACCGGGGCCATCACCGGATTCACCGTCCGGGTGGATCCCGCCGCCCTCGGCTGGCAGACCGAGGGGTTCGTCGAGATCTACTGCCGCGGCAACACCTCCCCGGAGACCATCCAGCGGGGACTGGAGCGCTACCAGGAGGTCGTGGCCGCCTCCACCGTCACTGGGGACGCCGACGCGGTCGCCCAGGTCTTCGCCTCCGACATGCGCCACTTCGAGCGGGTTCTGGAACGCATCGCGGGCGAGCCGTTCGTCGAGCGGACCAAGTCCGTGCTGGTGCTGTCACCGCTGCTGCGGCGGTTCTCGTCGGGCTCGCCCGCCTAGTGCCGCGTCTTTCGAAAACGACGGGCCGGATCCGCTCCGGCCTTCTAACATGACAGTCATGACCTGGCGACATTGATCCACCAGTCGCGCCTCCCGAGGGCCGCCCCGGGCGCCGTACGTCCTCCACGTCCGGTGTCCGAACCGCCCTCATGGGAAGGCCTCATGACTTCCACGCCCACACGTGTGCCCGACGCCCGCGTGCGACGGCTGACCACCACGTTGTACGGCTACGCGTTCCTCGAGGACTTCGTCCTGCTCTACCCGGTGTACGCGCTGCTGTTCAGCGACACCGGCCTCACCGTCCGGCAGATCTCCTCCCTGTTCGCCCTCTGGTCCGTCACCGGCGTGCTGCTGGAGGTTCCCTCCGGCGTCTGGGCCGACGCCGTCTCCCGCCGGCTGCTGCTCTGGCTCGGCCCGCTGTTCACCGCCGCCGGCTTCGCCCTGTGGGTGATCGTCCCGTCGTACGGCGCCTTCGCCCTCGGCTTCGTGCTGTGGGGGGTGGGCGGGGCACTGGGCTCCGGTGCGCTGGAGGCGCTGGTCTACGACGAACTGGAGCGGCTCGACGCGGCCGACCGCTACGCCCGGGTCATGGGCCGGGCCCGTGCGGCCGGACTGGTCGCCGTGATGGCGGCGATGGGGCTCGCCGGGCCCGTGCTCGCCCGGGGCGGCCACGCCGCCGTCGGCGCCGCCAGCGTACTGGTCTGCCTGCTCGCCGCGGTCACCGCCAGCCGGTTCCCCGAGCACCGGGCCCCGGCCGCCGGGCACGACCGCTGGACGGCGACCCTGCGCGCCGGGCTCGCCGAGGCACGCGCCGACCGGTCCGTGCGCGGGGCGCTGCTGCTGGTCCCGGCGGTGAGCGCCGTGTGGGGCGCCCTCGACGAGTACACGCCGCTGCTGGTCCGCGCCACGGGCGTCGCCGACACCACGGTGCCCCACCTGCTCCTGCTGATCTGGGCCGGCGCCACCGCCGGAAGCCTGCTGGCCGGGGAGGGCGAGCGGCTCGGCACGGCCGGACTGGCCGCCCTGCTGGCCGGCGCCGGCCTGGCCCTGGCCGTCGGCGCGGTCGACGGCACCCCGGCGGGACTGGTCCTCGTCGCCCTCGCCTTCGGCGGTTTCCAGGCGGCCACGGTGCTGGCCGACGCCCGGCTCCAGCGGAGCATCGAGGACACCGGCCGGGCCACCCTGACCTCGGTCGCGGGACTGGGCACAGAACTGGCGACGATCGCGGTCTTCGGCGGCTACGCGGCCGTCGCCTCGGGGAACGCCCACGGCACCGCCTTCGCGGTGTTCGCGGTGCCGTACCTGGCGACGGCGGCGCTGCTGCTCGCGGGGCTCCGAGGCCGGGCTGCCAAGGCGCGGCCGTGACGTCGCCCGCGCCCCTTCCCCTCTCCCGGTCCCCGCCTCAGCCCGGTCCCACCCCTCCCGGGTCCCCGCCTCAGCCCGGTCGCCCTTGCCGCCGGGGGAGGGGGCGCGCAACGAATCGCCGCCGATGCCTCCCCCTGCGCAACGAACCGCTCAGCGGCGCGCAACGGCTCCTCCTTGTCCGCCCGAGCCGGCCGACCGTACCGTCTATCAGGCCCCCCAAACCCCCGTGTACCGGTGAGGAACACGCATGCGCACCGCCCTGCTCCAAAGCTCCGGACGGCCCGGATCCGTCGCCGGGAACCTCAAGGTCCTCGACGAGGCCGCCGGCCGGGCCGCCGCCGCGGGCGCCGGGCTGCTCGTCACCCCGGAGATGTTCCTGACCGGGTACGCGATCGGCGACGACATCGCCCGGCTCGCCGAGCCCGCAGACGGCGAGGCGGCCGACGCGGTCGCCGACACCGCCACCCGGCACGGCCTCGCGATCGCGTACGCCTACCCGGAGCGCGACGGCGACACGGTGTTCAACTCCGTCCAGCTCGTCTCCGCCGACGGCACGCGCCTCGCGAACTACCGCAAGACCCACCTCTTCGGCTGCTTCGAGCGCGACCACTTCACACCGGGCGACCGGCAGGTCGTGCAGGCCGGACTGAACGGCCTCACCGTCGGCCTGATGATCTGCTACGACGTGGAGTTCCCGGAGAACGTCCGCGCCCACGCGCTGGCCGGCACCGACCTGCTCCTGGTGCCCACGGCCCAGATGCACCCCTTCCAGTTCGTCGCCGAGTCGGTCGTGCCGGTGCGGGCCTTCGAGAACCAGATGTACGTCGCGTACGTCAACCGGGTCGGCCGGGAGGACGGGTTCGAGTTCGTCGGCCTGTCCACCCTCGCCGGACCCGACGGGGTCGCCCGCACCCGGGCCGGCCGCGCGGAGGAACTCGTCCTCGCCGACGCCGACCCCGTGTTCCTCGCCGCCTCCCGCGAGGACAACCCGTACCTGAGGGACCGCCGTCCCTGCCTCTACGGGTCCCTCGTCTGAAGTCCGCAGTCCGTCCCCCCCAGTGTTTCCTGTGCGAGGAGTCCGTACCCCATGACGTCCACCGTGCCCAACGCGATCGAGCACGCAGACGAGCAGCAGCCGCCGATCACCATGTTCGGTCCGGACTTCCCGTACGCGTACGACGACTTCCTCGCCCACCCGGCGGGCCTCGGCCAGGTGCCCGCGACCGAGCACGGCGCCGAGGTCGCCGTCATCGGCGGCGGCCTGTCCGGCGTCGTCGCCGCCTACGAGCTGATGAAGATGGGCCTCAAGCCCGTCGTGTACGAGGCCGACCGGATCGGCGGCCGGCTGCGGACGGTGGGCTTCGAGGGCTGCGACCCGTCCCTGACCGCGGAGATGGGCGCGATGCGCTTCCCGCCCTCCTCCACGGCGCTGCAGCACTACATCGACCTGGTGGGTCTCGAGACCCGCCCGTTCCCCAACCCGCTCGCCGAGGCCACCCCTTCCACCGTCGTCGACCTCAAGGGCGAGTCGCACTACGCCGAGACCCTGGACGACCTGCCCCAGGTGTACCGGGACGTGGCCGCCGCCTGGGCCCGGTGCCTGGAGGAGGGCGCGGACTTCTCCGACATGAACCGCGCCCTGCGCGAGCGGGACGTGCCGCGCATCCGCGAGATCTGGGCGAGGCTCGTCGAGAAGCTCGACAACCAGACCTTCTACGGCTTCCTCTGCGACTCCGAGGCCTTCAAGTCCTTCCGGCACCGCGAGATCTTCGGCCAGGTCGGCTTCGGCACCGGCGGCTGGGACACCGACTTCCCCAACTCGATCCTGGAGATCCTCCGCGTCGTCTACACCGAGGCCGACGACCACCACCGCGGCATCGTCGGCGGCTCCCAGCAGCTGCCGCTGCGCCTGTGGGAGCGCGAGCCGGAGAAGATCGTCCACTGGCCGTACGGCACCTCGCTGAAGTCCCTGCACGTGGACGGCGAACCACGCCCGGCGGTGACGCGGCTGCACCGCACGGCCGGCAACCGGATCACCGTGACCGACGCCGACGGGGACATCCGTACGTACCGGGCGGCGGTCTTCACCGCCCAGTCCTGGATGCTGCTGTCGAAGATCGCCTGTGACGACTCGCTCTTCCCGATCGACCACTGGACCGCCATCGAGCGCACCCACTACATGGAGTCCAGCAAGCTCTTCGTGCCCGTCGACCGGCCGTTCTGGCTGGACGAGGCCCTCGACGACAAGGGGAACCCGACCGGCCGGGACGTCATGTCGATGACGCTCACCGACCGCATGACCCGCGGCACCTACCTCCTCGACGACGGACCGGACAAACCCGCCGTCATCTGCCTCTCCTACACCTGGTGCGACGACGCCCTGAAGTGGCTGCCGCTGTCCGCGAACGAGCGGATGGAGGTCATGCTCAAGTCGCTCGGCGAGATCTACCCCGGCGTCGACATCAGGAAGCACATCATCGGCAACCCGGTGACCGTCTCCTGGGAGAACGAGCCCTACTTCATGGGCGCGTTCAAGGCCAACCTGCCCGGCCACTACCGCTACCAGCGGCGCCTGTTCACCCACTTCATGCAGGAGGAGCTGCCCGAGGACAAGCGGGGGATCTTCCTCGCCGGCGACGACATCTCCTGGACGGCCGGCTGGGCCGAGGGCGCCGTCCAGACCGCGCTGAACGCGGTCTGGGGCGTCATGCGTCACTTCGGCGGCGAGACCGACCCGACCAATCCGGGCCCCGGCGACGTCTACGACGAGATCGCTCCCGTGGAACTCCCCGAGGACTGAGGGCCCGGCTCAGTCCCGCAGCGGGGTGAGCAGCATGCGGCCCGCGAAGCCCACCGTCGTGTCCAGGCTGTCGGCGAACTCCCCGGCGACGTCCGGCAGCCGGCGCAGCGCCCACAGGGCGCGGGCCGCCGTCCAGGCGGCGTCCCGGGCGCGCTCCAGGCTCCACGCGCCGAGGAGATGGGTCAGCGGGTCGGTGATCCGCAGCACGTCGGGTCCCGGCATCAGCTCCTCGCGGATGCGTTCCTCCAGCGAAACGAGGAGTTCGCCCACGCCGTCGAACTCGTCCTCCAGATCGGCGGGTTCGCAGGCGAGCGTACGGCAGCTGTCCACGACGGCGAGCGCCAGATCGTGGCCGATGTGCGCGTTGACGCCCGCCAGCGCGAACTGCAGCGGGCGTACCCCGGGGTGGCGGCGGTACTGGAACAGCGGACGCCAGCAGGCCGGTGGCCGCCGCCCCCGCGACGCCGCGTCGACCGCGGCGAGATAGCGCTCCGCGAACCGCACATCCAGCGTGATCGCCGCCCGCGCGTCCGGGAAACGGCCCGCGTCGATGTGCCGGTCCACGGCCTCGGTGACCGTGAGGTAGACGCGGTTGAACACCGCGACCCCGTCCCGCGCGGGCAGCACCGCGTCGAGGTCGCGCATACGGGAGATGACCCCGTCCACGGACGTGAGGACCTGTTCGCATCGCGCCATGAGCGCAGAGTCGCACCTCTGGGCTCGTACGCGTGGCGGCGGGCCCGGAGCTTCCCCGGAACGGGGGAACGCTCCCGCCGTGAGGGAGGGGGAGCAGCACCGTGTCGGGCTCACGTGCCCGGCGCCGGCGCCCCGTCCGACGGCGCGTGGTGCGGCCCGGCAGGCCGCAGGCTCGGCCGGGCCCCGACGCCCGGCACCGGCGAGACCGGCATCGACGCCTGCCTGTGGGTCGGGCTGCCGGGGGAGTCGGACGGATGCAGGGGAGCGCCGGGCGCCTTCGGCCCGTCCTGCGCCTACGACCTGGCGCGCTGATCACTCTCGGTGGCACCGGTGTCGTAGGAGGAGGTGCCCTCGTCGAGCAGCGGTTCCTGCGTCTTGAGGTGGGCGGGCGCGAAGGCGCGCAGCGCGTGGTAGCCGGTGATGACGACCAGCGTGCCCAGCGCGATGCCGCTCAGGGAGAACGTGTCGGTGAACTCCATCGTGACGTTGCCGACGCCGATGATGATGCCCGCGGCGGCCGGTACCAGGTTCAGCGGATTGCGCAGGTCCACCTTGGCGTTGATCCAGATCTGCGCTCCGAGCAGGCCGATCATGCCGTACAGGATGACGGTGATCCCGCCGAGCACACCGCCCGGGACGGCGGCCACGACCGCGCCGAACTTGGGGCAGAGGCCGAACAGCAGGGCGAAGCCGGCGGCCGCCCAGTACGCGGCCGTGGAGTAGACGCGGGTCGCGGCCATCACGCCGATGTTCTCGGAGTAGGTGGTGTTGGGCGGGCCGCCGACGGCGGTGGACAGCATGGAGCCGACGCCGTCGGCGGAGATGGCCGTGCCGAGCTTGTCGTCGAGGTCGTCGCCGGTCATCTCGCCGACCGCCTTGACGTGCCCGGCGTTCTCCGCGATCAGCGCGATGACCACCGGGAGGGCGACCAGGACCGCCGACCACTCGAAGGACGGGCCGTGCAGGTCCGGCAGGCCGATCCAGTCGGCCCGGCCCACGCCCGAGAGGTCCAGGCGCCAGTGGTCGGTGACCTTGCCGGTCGCGTCCGCCGAGTGGATCCTGCCGAGAACCCGGTCCAGCGCCCAGGACAGCGCGTATCCGAAGAGCAGTCCGAGGAAGATCGCGATCCGGGACCAGAAGCCGCGCAGGCAGACCACGGCCAGTCCGGTGAACAGCATCACGGACAGCGCCGTCCACTGGTCCTGCGGCCAGTAGGTGGCGGCGGTGACCGGCGCCAGGTTGAAGCCGATCAGCATCACCACCGCGCCGGTGACGATCGGCGGCATCGCGGCGTGGATGATCCGCGCCCCGAAGCGCCGTACCGCGAGACCCACCAGGAACAGCGCCGCACCGACCACCAGCACCGCGCCGGTGACGGTGGCGCTGGACCCGCCCTGGGCCCGGATGACCGCGGCGACGCCGACGAAGGAGAGCGAGCAGCCCAGGTAGCTGGGCACCCGGCCGCGCGTGGCCAGCAGGAAGACGGCGGTCGCGACGCCCGACATCATGATCGCCAGGTTGGGGTCCAGACCCATCAGCACCGGGGCGACGAAGGACGCCCCGAACATCGCCACCACGTGCTGGGCGCCCAGGCCCGCGGTGCGGGGCCAGGAGAGCCGTTCGTCGGGGCGGACCACCGCACCGGGGGCCG
The DNA here is from genome assembly GCF_043076215.1 of Streptomyces sp. NPDC016640. Classification (NCBI taxonomy): domain Bacteria; kingdom Bacillati; phylum Actinomycetota; class Actinomycetes; order Kitasatosporales; family Streptomycetaceae; genus Streptomyces; species Streptomyces sp. NPDC016640. Next base: position 65,093 of record NZ_JBIBRG010000008.1, on the reverse strand, counting down.
GGGTGCGGCCGTCCCCGTGGAGTGTCCACCTGACGCCGAGATCCATGGGCTGTCGCTTTCGTTCGTCTGTGCAGCGTGTCCGGACCATTGTGGCGGCTGGGCAGCGGTGCTCCGTACCGGAGGCCGCCCCGGCTGAGCGTCTGCTTAGGATGTGGGCGCGCCGCAGACCGATGTATGCGGCACTCGTTCCGTACGCCCCAGGAGTCCCGCCCGTGACCGCCGAAGCCCCGCCCGCCCCCGCACCGACGTACGGCCGGCTGATCCCCGTGACCGTCCACTTCGACGACCTCGACGCGCTGGGCCTGCTGCACAACGCCCGCTATCCGCTGCTGGTCGAGCGGGCGTGGACGCAGCTGTGGCAGGGCAAGGGCGTCCGCTTCGACGGCGACTGGGCCGCGGCCGGTGACGCCTGCAACGCGGTGCGGGAACTGCGGATCGGGTACGAGGCGCCGGTGACCCGGCCGGGTGCCTACGCCGTCCACCTCTGGCTGGACCGGCTGGGCAGGACCGGGCTCACCTACGGCTTCCGCTTCTGCTCGGCGGACGGGGCGGTGACCTACGCGCGGGGCAGCCGGGTGCTGGTGCGGCTGGACGCCGCCACGCTGCGCCCGGCGCCCTGGAGCGAGGCGTTCAGGGCCGCGGGCCGGGAACTGCTGCCTCCGGCCGGGTGATCTTCGTACGGTCCCCCGCGCGCAGCACGCCCGCGAAGCCGGCGATCCCGCACGACAACACGGTGACCAGGACGAACGACACCACCAGGCTGGTCGCCTGGGCCAGCAGGCCGATGGCGCTCGGGGCGATGAGCCCCGAGGTGTAGGTGATGGTCGCGACGCCCGCGATGGCCAGGCTCGGATTGGCGCCGCTGCGCCCGGCGGCGGCGAAGCACAGCGGCACCACCACCGCGATGCCGAGCCCCATCAGCGCGAAGCCGCCCATGGCCGTCGCGGGGTGCTCCGCGAGGACGATCAGCAGTGCGCCGAGGACGGCGACGACCCCGCTCGCCCGGACCGTGCGCACCGCGCCGTAGCGGTCCACCACGCGGTCCCCGGCGATCCGGGCGATCGCCATGGTGAGGGTGAAACCGGTGGTACAGGCCGCCGCGAGACCGGCCGAGGTCCCCAGCTGGTCGCGCAGATAGACCGCCGACCAGTCCAGGCTCGCGCCCTCCGCGAACACCGCGCAGAAACCGATCGCGCCGATGAGCAGCGCGGAACGCGGCGGCAGCGCGAACCGCGGCGGCGGCTCCTCGTCCTCGGCGGGCTGCAGATCGAGCACCCAGGCGCAGGCGGTGACGCCCGCCACCGTCAGGGCGGCGGCCGCGAGCGCGTGGTGCAGCCGGGCGTCCGAGCCGAGGTGGGCGGCGAGTGTGCCGGCCGCCGAACCGATCAGCGCGCCGGCGCTCCACATGCCGTGCAGCCCGGACATGATCGACTTGTCGAGGCGGTTCTCCACCTCCACGCCCAGGGCGTTCATCGCCACGTCCGACATGCCCGCCGTGGCGCCGTAGACGAACAGGGCCAGGCAGAGGGTGAGCAGGTTCGGGGCGGCCGACGGCAGGACGAGGGCGAGCGTCCACAGGGCGATCAGGCCCCGCAGCGCGGTCCGGGCGCCGAAGCGGTGGCTGATGCTCCCCGCCAGCGGCATCGCGAGGGAGGCGCCGAGCGCGGGGAAGGCGAGCGCGAGCCCGAGCTGGCCCGCGCTCACTCCGGCGTGGTCCTGGATCCACGGGACCCGGGTGGCGAACGATCCGGTGACGGCGCCGTGCACCGCGAACACGGCGCCCACGGCGTACCGCGCCCGCCTCACGTCCCGCTGTCCGTACACCACTGCACTCATCGCCCCGCCCCTCCCGGTGGTCCGCCGCCGTACGCGCCGCCGTAAACTATCAGGAACCCTGCCTGAAAGATAAGGGGCTCACGGAGCACCCCGCGCCCGCTCCACGCTCGTACCGCGCCCGTTCCGTGCCTCCGGTCCTCGTGCCGACCGGTCCCGTCGATCTGGAAGGATCCCGGCATGGCCGCATCCCCGAGCACCGCCAGAGCCATCAACGACCGGCTCGCCCTGCGCCTGCTCCAGCAGGGAGGCCCGCTGACCGCAGGGCAGCTGAAGCAGCTGACCGGCCTGTCCCGGCCGACCGTCGCCGACCTGGTGGAGCGTCTCACCGCGGCCGGTCTCGTCGCGGTGGTCGGAGAGGCGGGCGAGCAGCGGCGCGGGCCCAACGCCAAGCTGTACGGGATCGTCGCGGGCCGGGCGCATCTGGCCGCCCTGGACGTCCGCACCGAGGGTGTCACCGTGGTCGTGTCGGACCTCGTCGGCGAGGTGCTGGCCGAGGCCTCCGCGCCCATCACCGGGGACACGGGAACGGGTCCGGCGGTGGAGCAGGCCGTGGCGCTGGTCGAGCGGACGGCGAAGGAGGCGGGCGCCGACCGGCTGCACACCGTCGGGATCGGCGCGCCCGGGCTGATCGACCCCGCGAGCGGCGAACTGCGCGACTCCACCGGCCTGCCCGAGTGGCACCGCCGCCTGGTCGCCACGCTCCAGGAGCGGCTGCCCGAGGCGCGCGTCAGCGTGGAGAACGAGACCAACCTCGCCGCGCTGGCCGAGCAGCGCGACGGGGCGGCCCGCGACCGGGACACCTTCGTCCTGCTGTGGCTGGGCCACGGCACCGGCGCGGCCGTGATCCTCGACGGCGCCCTGCGCAGGGGCGCCTCCGGCGGCACCGGCGAGATCGGCTTCCTGCCGGTCCCGGGCACCAGCGGCCTGCCGTCGGCCACCGACTGCGCGGGCGGCTTCCACTCCCTGGTGGGGGAGGCGGCGGTCGCACGGCTCGCGGGGGAGTGCGGCGTGACGGCGGAGCCCGGAGCCGGACCCGAGGCGGCGGGTGCGGTACGGGCGGCGGTCGCGGCGGCCGGACCGGCGTCCGCGCCGGCACGTTTCCTCGACACCCTGGCCGACCGGATCGCGGTGGGCGTCGCGTCGGTGGTCGCGCTGCTGGATCCCGGATGCGTGGTGCTGGGCGGAGAGGTCGGTCAGGCCGGTGGTGAGGCACTCGCCGCCCGGGTCCGGGACCGCCTGGCCGTCCTCTCACCGCTGCCCGCCGAAGTGCGTCCCAGCACCCTGGGCGGCGGCGCGGTGCTGCGCGGCGCCCTGCTGACCGCCCGTGACCAGGCCCAGGACGAGCTCTTCGGAGCCCCGGACCACTAGTCCACCGACTTCACCGACGCGCCGCCCCGCCGAACCGGGCCGTCGACGCGGCCCGCCGGAGCGCCCCGGCCCGGCCCGGCCGCCGTCGGATGTGACATCGGTCCCGGGGCCGCCCCTCCCGCGCCGGCCGGCGCCGTAGGGGGTCCGGCTCCTCCGGCCGCGGTCCGTCCCGCACCCGCGCTTGGTGAGGCCCGGCGGCGGGCAAGGGCCGTCGTCACCGCCGCCGGGCCGTTCCAGGAGGGGGCGGCAGGCTCCCCGGTCCCGCCGCACTCCCCGTTCCCCGGTGGTGCAGGGCTCCTCGCCCCGCGTCCACCACCGCTCCTTCCGCACGTGCCGCTCGCGGGACACCACGCCGCCCCCGCCGTACGCGGCCGAGGCGTACGGGTGGGCGGAGTGGGTCTCGCCCCGGGGCGTGAGGGGGACGGCACGGTGGGGGTTCCCCTGCGGGGAGGATGGCGCAGACCCTAAGAGGACTAGACCACGACGTCAATAGGTACGGACCAATTGGAGGGCGGCGGGGGCGGCAGGGGTGGCAAGGGCGGGCCGCGGGAAGGGACGTGAGCCCCGTCCGGCGCCCGGCGGCCCTCGGGTGACGGCCTGTGAGACACCGCACACCCCTCGCCCGCATGGACGACGGCCGGTCGTGGCAAACTGGCCCTGTACCAGTAGCAGCGCACTCCGGGGTCGGTGAAAGTCCGAACCGGCGGTTACAGTCCGCGACCCGGTCGCCTCCAGCGACCGGTTGACCAGGTGAAATTCCTGGACCGACGGTTAAAGTCCGGATGGGAGGCAGTGCGCGGCGGGCGAGCATCCATGCGCGCCGCCGTACCGGTTCGCCCCTGCGGCGAGCTCTGTCCGGCGTCGTTCCCGGTGTCCTCACCCGTACGTGTCGTCGTCATCGACAGCCCCGGAGTCCGTGCCCGAAGAGGCAGGAGGACCCGGGAAGTGTTCACCGGAATCGTCGAAGAGCTGGGCGAGATCACCGCCGTCGAAACCCTCGACGACGCCTGTCGTTTCCGACTGCGCGGCCCCGCCGTCACCCAGGGTGCCCAGCACGGCGACTCCATCGCCGTCAACGGCGTCTGTCTCACCGTCGTCGAGCACGAAGGCGACGAGTTCACCGCCGACGTCATGGCGGAGACCCTCGACCGGTCCAGCCTCGGCGCACTCACCGTGGGCTCGCGCGTCAACCTCGAACGCCCGATGGCCGTGGGCGGGCGCCTCGGCGGCCACATCGTGCAGGGCCATGTCGACGGAACCGGCGAGATCCTCGAACGCCGGCCGTCGGAGAACTGGGAGATCGTGAGGATCTCGCTCCCCACGGACCTCTCCCGCTACGTCGTGGAGAAGGGTTCCATCACCGTCGACGGCATCAGCCTCACCGTCGTCGACGCCGGGAGCGACCACTTCACGGTCAGCCTGATCCCCACCACCCTCGCCCTGACCACACTGGGCATCAAGCAGCCCGGCGACCCGGTCAACCTCGAGGTGGACGTCATCGCCAAATACGTCGAGCGGATGCTCGGCGACCGCGCCATCGGTGAGGGGGCTGCCCGGTGACCTGGCTCAACTCCGAGGCGTTCACCCTCTTCGACCAGCACATCAAGTGGTCGGACATGATCGGCAACGTGGTCGGTCTCCTCGCCCTCGCCCTCGGCTGGCGCCGCTCCATCTGGACCTGGCCCGCCCAGTTCGTCTCCGGTCTGATCCTCTTCGCGGCCTTCGCCACCGCCCACCTCTCCGGCAGCGCCGGCAAGCAGATCGTCGTGATGCTCGTCGCCGCCTGGGGCTTCGGGCAGTGGCGACGCGGCCGGCAGCGGGCACAGGACGGATCCGTCGCCGTACGGTTCGCCACCTGGCGCGAGCGCGCCCTCCTGGCGGGCACCGCGGCGGTGGGCACCCTGGCGGTCGGCGGCCTGTTCACCCTCTACCCGTCGCTGTCCTGGGACCCCTGGCCGGACGCCTACATCTTCGTCGGCACGATCGTCGCCATGTACGCCCAGGCCCGCGGCATGGTCGAGTTCTGGTTCGCCTGGCTGCTCGTCGACCTGGTCGGCGTCCCGCTGAACTTCGCCAACGGATTCGCCTTCTCCGGCTTCGTCTACGTCGTCTACGGCGCGCTGGTCCTGTGGGGACTGCGCGACTGGTGGCTGCGGTCCCGCGACGCGCGGCCCGCCCTGGAAGGAGCGCCGGCATGAGCGCCCACCCGTCTCCCGCCACCACCCCGGACGAGGCTCCCCCGGAGCACGGGGCCTGGGGGGACCCCCGTCGCGCCGCCCTCCCCGTCCCGCCCGCCCCGTACGGCACCGGCGACTTCGAGGACTTCGCGCTCGACCCGGTCCGGCAGGCCGTCGCCGACATGGCGGCCGGCCGCCCGGTCGTGGTCGTCGACGACGAGAACCGGGAGAACGAGGGCGACCTCGTCATCGCCGCGGAGAAGGTGACCGAGGAGATCATCGCCTTCATGATGAGCGAGTGCCGCGGCCTGATCTGCGCCCCCATGGAAGGCGGGGAACTGGACCGGCTGCGGCTCCCGCAGATGGTCGACGACAACACCGAGTCGATGAAGACCGCGTTCACCGTCTCCGTCGACGCCTCCGCCGCCCACGGCGTGAGCACCGGCATCTCCGCCGCCGACCGCGCCACCACGCTCCGGCTGCTGGCGAGCGGCACCGCCGAACCGGCCGACTTCGTCCGGCCCGGGCACGTCTTCCCGTTGCGCGCCCGCGCCGGCGGTGTGCTGGTGCGCAACGGCCACACCGAGGCCGCCGTCGACCTCGCCCGCCTCGCGGGGCTGCGCCCGGCCGGCACCATCGTCGAGATCGCCGGCGAGGACGGCCGCATGCTCCGGCTGCCCGAGCTGATCCCCTTCGCCCGCAAGCACGGCCTGACGATCATCTCCATCGAGGACCTGATCGCCTACCGCCGCTCGGCCGAACCCACCGTCCGCCGCGAGGCAGAGGTCCATCTGCCCACCTCCCACGGCACCTTCACCGCGTACGGCTACCGCTCCACCGTCGACGGCGTCGAGCACGTCGCCCTCGTCCACGGCGAGATCGGCGACGGCGAGGACGTCCTCGTCCGCGTCCACTCCGAATGCCTCACCGGCGACGTCTTCGGTTCCCGGCGGTGCGACTGCGGCCCCCAGCTGGACGCCTCCCTGGACCGCATCCAGGCCGAGGGCCGCGGCGTGGTGGTCTACCTGCGCGGACACGAGGGACGCGGCATCGGCCTGATGTCCAAGCTGCGCGCCTACGAACTCCAGGAGCGCGGCCGGGACACCCTCGACGCCAACCTCGAACTCGGCCTGCCCGCCGACGCCCGTGACTACGGCGCCGGCGCGCAGATCCTCGCCGACCTCGGCGTCCGCGGCGTCCGCCTGCTGACCAACAACCCCGACAAGTCCGACGCGCTCGTCCGCCACGGCATCGAGGTCACCGGACGCGAACCGATGCCCGTCACCGCGAGCGAGCACAACCTCCGGTACCTGCGCACCAAGCGGGACCGGATGGGCCACGACCTGCCCTGGCTGGACACGCCGACCGTGCCCGCCTGCGGCAACCAGTAACAGAACCACCGAGGAGAGACGTGAGCGGCAAGGGCGCACCGGAACTGTCCGTACGCGACGTGGGGGACCTGCGGGTCGCCGTCATCGCGGCGCAGTGGCACGAGAAGGTGATGGACGGACTGGTGGACGGCGCCCTGCGCGCCCTGCACGACCTCGGCATCGACGAGCCGACCCTGCTCAGGGTCCCCGGCAGCTGGGAGCTCCCGGTCGTCGCCAAGGTCCTGGCCGGCCGGGGCTACGACGCGGTCGTCGCCCTCGGCGTCGTCGTCCGGGGCGGCACGCCCCACTTCGACTACGTGTGCCAGGGCGTCACCCAGGGCCTCACCCAGGTCTCGGTCGACACCGGTGTGCCCGTCGGCTTCGGGCTGCTCACCTGCGACACCGAGGAGCAGGCCCTGGACCGCGCCGGACTGCCCGGCTCCAGCGAGGACAAGGGGCACGAGGCGGTCACCGCGGCCGTGGCGACCGCGGCCACGCTGCGTTCGGTATCCGAACCCTGGCGGTGAGCAGTCCCCGTCACCGCGTAGGGTGTGGACCACCATGTCCAAGAAGACGTTCGAGGAGCTCTTCGCCGAGCTCCAGCACAAGGCCGCCCACGGCGATCCCGCCACCTCCCGCACCGCCGAGCTGGTCGACAAGGGCGTCCATGCCATCGGCAAGAAGGTCGTCGAGGAGGCCGCCGAGGTCTGGATGGCCGCCGAGTACGAGGGCAAGGAAGCGGCCGCCGAGGAGATCTCGCAGCTGCTGTACCACGTCCAGGTGATGATGGTCGCCCGCGGCATCTCCCTCGACGACGTCTACGCCCACCTGTAGGACCGACGTCCGCGACACACCCCTTCGACACAAAGGAAGCCGACCTCATGCTGCGCATCGCCGTCCCCAACAAGGGTTCACTGTCCGGCCCTGCGGCGGAGATGCTGCATGAGGCCGGCTACCAGCAGCGCCGCGAATCCAAGGAACTGCGGATCGTCGACCCGGTCAACGAGGTCGAGTTCTTCTACCTCCGCCCCCGCGACATCGCGATCTACGTCTCCTCGGGCCGCCTCGACATCGGCATCACCGGCCGCGACCTGCTCGTCGACTCCGGCGCCAAGGCCGAGGAGATCCTGCCGCTCGGCTTCGCCCGCTCCACCTTCCGCTACGCCACCAAGCCCGGCACGGCGACCTCGGTGGCGGACCTCAGCGGCATGACGGTGGCCACCTCCTACGAGGGCATCGTCGCGAAGCACCTCGCCGACCACGGCATCGACGCCTCCGTCGTCCACCTCGACGGCGCCGTCGAGACCGCCGTCGAACTCGGCGTCGCCGAGGTCATCGCCGACGTCGTGGAGACCGGCACCTCCCTGCGCAACGCGGGCCTCGAGGTCATCGGCGAGCCGATCATGAAGTCCGAGGCGGTCGTCATCCGCCGCACCGGCGCCTCCGCCGAGCCCGACGAGACCGTCGAGCCCAAGGTGCAGCAGTTCCTGCGCCGCCTCCAGGGCGTCCTCGTCGCCCGCACGTACGTGATGATGGACTACGACTGCCGGGTCGAGCAGCTGGAGAAGGCCGTCGCGCTGACCCCCGGCCTGGAGTCCCCGACCGTGTCCCCGCTGCACAACGAGGGCTGGGTCGCCGTCCGCGCGATGGTCCCGTCCAAGGAGGCGCAGCGCATCATGGACGACCTGTACGACATCGGCGCCCGCGCCATCCTCACCACGGCCATCCACGCCTGCCGCCTCTGACCGGTCCCGGAGCGACACCATGTCGGACGTCACCCCCGGGCAACCGCCCGCGCTGCCCGTCACCTTCCGGCCGGGCCGCACCCGCGCGGTGCTGGTCACCACCGGCGTCGCGCTGTTCGTGGTCGTCACCCTCATCGGCGTGCTGCTGGAGCAGCTCGGCCCGGGGGAGCGGCTCAGCTTCGTGTTCACCGCCGCGCTGCTGGCCGGTGTGCTGTTCCTGCTGGCCCGGCCGAAGGTCGTCGCCGACGAGGACGGCGTCACCGTCGTCAACATCGTGAGCCGGCGCCGCCTGGAGTGGGCGGAGATCCTTCGGGTGAACCTCCGTCCCGGTGATCCCTGGGTCTTCCTCGACCTCAGCGACGGCACCAGCATGCCCGCGCTCGGCATCCAGCCGGGCATCGCCAGGCAGCGGGCCATCGCCGACGCACGGGCCCTGCGGGCGCTCGCCGAGGCACGGTCCGCCGCCGGCCCCGGCACACCCCGGGACTGATCCCGCACCCGTCTTCCGGGACCGGCCGGGGGACGCGTCCGGGATCCGTCGGGGACGTCCGTCTGCCGCAGTCGCCCATGTCTTGATTAATCTGGTGGGCGACAGGCGCGACGACAGCGCCTGTCGCCCCTGCCGCCCCGCCCGGTGCACAGGGGTTCCTGCTATCCGAGGAGTGACCCTCTCCGGCGATGGACGGATCGTCCTGCAGTACCTGCGCCGCCCCCTGCCCACAGAGCTCGGACCGGTTCCACCCGGTCCGCGCGCATGCGGAGGCGGCGGCACCATGACCACCCCTGTGCTGCTTCTCGCAGCCGCTTTCCTGCTGATTCTCGCCAACGGATTCTTCGTGGCCGCCGAGTTCGGCCTGGTCACCGTGGAGCGTCCGGACGCCGAACAGGCCGCAGCGGGCGGCGACCGACGCGCCCGCCGGGTCGTCGAGTCGCTGAGGGAACTGTCCTTCCAGCTCTCCGGCACCCAGCTCGGCATCACCATCACCTCCCTCGTCGTCGGCATGCTGGCCGAGCCCGCGCTCGCCGCACTGCTGCACGGCCCGTTCACCGGCATCGGCATACCCGGGGGCGCGGCCCCGGGGGTCGCCGTCGTCGTCGGCATGCTGCTGGCCTCCGCCGTGCAGATGGTGATCGGCGAACTCGTGCCCAAGAACTGGGCGGTCTCCCGCCCCCTGCAGGTCGCGCGCTTCGTCGCCGGCCCGCAGCACGCGTTCGCCGGCCTGTTCCGCCCGGTCATCGCCGGGCTGAACGCCGTGGCCAACCGCCTGGTGCGGGCCCTGGGCTTCGAGCCCGCCGAAGAGCTGGCCTCCGCCCGCACCCCCGGCGAACTCGTCTCCCTGGCCCGGCACTCCGCTCGGGCCGGCGCCCTGGAACAGGACACGGCGGACCTCTTCGTCCGCACGCTGTCCCTGGGCGGGCTGACCGCGCAGCACGTCATGACCCCGCGCGTGAAGGTCAGCGCCCTGCAGTCCTCGGCGACCGCCGAGGACGTGGTCAACCTGACCCGGGCCACCGGTCTGTCCCGCTTCCCCGTCTACCGGGAGCGGATCGACGAGATCGTCGGCATGGTGCACCTCAAGGATGCCCTCGCGGTGCCCGCTCCCGACCGGCTGCGCACCCCCGTGGGCCGCATCGCCCGCCCGGCACTGCTGGTCCCCGAGACCCTCCCCGTGCGGCCGCTGCTCACGCGGCTGCGCAGCGAGCAGCCCATCGCGGTCGTCGTCGACGAGTACGGCGGCACGGCCGGGGTCGTCACGCTGGAGGACATCGTCGAGGAGCTCGTCGGCGAGGTGCGCGACGAGCACGACGGACAGGACGTCCCCGAACTCGCCGCGGTCCCGCCCGAGGACGGCAAGCCGGCCTGGGACGTCGACGGCGGCGTCCGCGTCGACGTGCTGCGGGGCATCGGCCTGGAGGTGCCCGAGGGCCCGTACGAGACGGCGGCCGGCCTGGTCGCCGATCTGCTCGGACGCATCCCGGCCGTCGGCGACCGCGCGGAACTGCCCGGCTGGCGGCTGTCGGTGCGCCGTGTCGGCCACTACCGCGCCGAACGGATCCGCCTGGTCAGGACGGCCCCGCTGCCGCTCGTGGAGGCGGCCCGGTGAGCGTGCTGCAACTCCTCCTCGCGGCGCTGCTCGTGCTCGCCAACGGCTTCTTCGTCGGCGCCGAGTTCGCGCTCGTGTCGGTCCGCCGCAGCCAGATCGAACCGCTCGGCAGCACCCGCGCCCGCCAGGTCCTGTACGGCCTGGAGCATCTGCCGCAGATGATGGCGGCGGCCCAGTTCGGCATCACCGTCTGCTCGCTGACGCTCGGCGCGGTCGCCGAACCGACGGTCGCCCATCTGCTGGAGCCGGTCTTCGAGTGGATGCACCTGCCGCACGGCGTGATCCACCCGCTCGGCTACGTCATCGCGCTCGCCGCGGTGGTCTTCTTCCACCTCGTCATCGGCGAGATGGTCCCGAAGAACCTGGCGATGGCGGCGCCCGAGAAGGCCGCACTGTGGCTGAGCCCGGGCCTGGTCTGGTTCGCCCGGCTGTGCAAGCCGGTCACGATCGCCCTCGGCGCCTGCGCCCGGGCCGTCCTCAGGCTCTTCCGGGTCGAGCCGAAGGACGAGATCGAGGCCGTCTTCACCAGCGAGCAGCTGAACCGGCTGGTGGAGGACGCGGGCCAGGCAGGTCTCCTCGACCCGGAGGAGGCCGAGCGCCTGGAGGACGCCCTGGAGCTGGGCTCCCGCCCGGTGACGGACGTCCTGCTGGACCGCGGGTCGCTGGTGACGGTCACGCCCGCGGTCACCCCGGGGGAGATCGTGGGGCTCACCGCCCGCACCGGGTACTCCCGCTTCCCGGTGGCCGCCGGCGGCGGAGCCTTCATGGGCTACCTGCATGTGAAGGACGTACTGGACCTGGAGGACTCCGACCGCGCCGTCCCGCAGCACCTCTGGCGCCCGATGACGACCCTGCGGCCCGAACTCCCGCTGGACGACGCCCTCACGGTGATGCGCCGCGCCGCGACGCACCTCGCCCAGGTGGCCGACGCGTCCGGCAGGGTCCTCGGCCTGGTCGCCCTGGAGGACGTACTGGAACTCCTGGTCGGCGAGGTCCGCGACCCGGCCCACCGGCAGGTGACGGTGACGACCCAGAGGGCCGGCGGAACACCGGAGGAGGTGCCTGCGTAGCCGCGGGCCCACGTGCCTCCGCCCGGTACCCACGGCCTGGGAGGTGCCCCGGGGCGGCACGGGCGGGCGACGGGGGAGGCACCGGCCCGGGCGCCGGTGCCTCACATCGGCGACGGATCCTGCGGCCCCCGCCCCGAGAGCACCTCACCGTAGGCCTGCATCAGGTCCGGCAACCGCAACGTGGCCAGGTCGTCCCGCGTCAGCGCCCCGCTGTACACCGACAGCCGCAGATCCCGGTACGCGCAGCTCTTCTCGTACAGTGTCCGCAGGAACCGCCCGTTGCCCAGCTCGTCGATCCACCCCTGGTCCACCACGTGTCCGGCGATCGACCGCAGCTCGTCCAGGGCCTCCTCGTCCCACACGTCCCCGTTCTCGGCGGCCAGCACCTCACCGATCGCGGTCAGCTCCAGCGGCCGGTACGAGGGAAAGTCCACGCGTGAGGTGAACCGGGAGGACAGCCCGGGATTCGCGGCCAGCAGCCGGTCCATGCCCTCCGGGTAGCCGGCCAGGATCACCACCAGATGGTCACGGTTGTCCTCGGCCCGCTTCAGCAGCACCTGGAGCGCCTCGTCGCCGTACGCGTCGCCCTTGCCGTAACCGGAGTTGGAGAGCGAGTAGGCCTCGTCCACGAACAGGACCCCGCCGAGCGCGGAGTCGATCAGCTCGTTGGCCTTCACGGCGGTCTGCCCGAGGTACTCGCCGACCAGATCCGCCCGCTGGGCCTCCACCAGGTGGTCGCCGCCGAGCAGTCCGAGGGCGTAGAAGACCCGGCCGAGGATGCGGGCCACGGTGGTCTTGCCGGTGCCGGAGGGGCCGGAGAAGACGAAGTGGCGTTTCGGCGGCTGCACCGGGAGCCCCTGGCCGGAGCGCAGCCGGGCCATGTTCAGCTGTGCCGACAACGCCTTGACCTGGCGCTTCACCGGCTCCAAGCCGACCATGCGCTCCAGTTCGGCGAGCGCCTCCTCCAGTAACGCGGGATCGGTGGGCCCGGTGGGCAGCGGCGACGCCGCGGCTCCCGCCCGCTCGCGCACGGACGGAGCACCGGCCGGGGGGAGGGACGACGGCGGCGGCTCGGACCCGGGCAGCCTCAGGTCGCGGCCCTCGGTGCCGAAGAGCGGGTCGAGCGTGTCGGGGCCGTCCATCATGTCCTGTCCGACACCGGTGAGGGCGATCGCGGCGAGATCGGTGGAGTCGTCGTACCCGTCGCCCTCGGCGATCGCGGCGAGCCGCGCGGAGGTGTCCATGAAGGCCGGATCGACCCGGTGCACGGCCCGGTACAGGGGGAGCGCGGCGGCACTGCGGCCGGTTCCCTCGTGGGCGCGCGCCAGCCAGTAGCGCAGCTCCTTGCGCTGCGGCTGTTCGCTGCGGCACCGCATCAGCGCGGCCGACAGCAGGGGCTCGGCCTGTCCGTACATCTCCAGCCGCACTCGGGCCATGCCGCCGAACAGGCCCGCCTCGATGCCCAGCATCGGATCGTCGACCAGGGAGTCGGTGTGCCGGACCAGCTGCTCCCAGTCCTTCACCAGGTAGGCACGGCAGGCGTGCAGGAAGCGGACCTGAGGATCGGTGTCCACCGGGGGCAGCCCGGCGAGCGCCTGGTCCAGCTCGGGGACATGGCGGCTGTCCAGCCAGTGGGAGGCGTGCGCCAGCAGCAGATCGCGGGGGCTCTCCAGCACCGGCTGCACCCACCAGCCCAGCCAGTACCAGGAATTGAGGGTCCGGCGGTGCCGGGTGCGCTGCTCGCCGAAGCGTTCCCGGTGCCGGAACATCCTGAGCAGCGCGGTCGTCGTGTCGACCCGCAGCGCGTGCAGCCCGAGCCAGCCGTCGGCCATCCCCGGGTCGATCCGCACCGCGGAGCGGAACTCCTCCTCGGCCTGCGGATAGGCACCCATCGTGTAGGCGTCCACACCCCGCAGCCAGGCGAGGTCGGCCGGGGCCTGCGGGCCCTGCGTGCCGAAGTCCATCACGTCCCCCACGAACCGTGCCCCCGTCGGTGTGCCGGCCGGTCCCGCCCGTCGGCTCCCTTTGGTCGAACCGCCGTGCCGCGGACCGGAGTTGCAAGGTGCGCGAGCCGTGTCCGCAGGCCGCACCGAAGGCATCGTACCTGCGGCGGCGTCACGTCCGTAGGGTGCCGCACAGGCCGAAGGGCGGGACGGGAACGGGAGAGGGCGGACCACGGGCGGTGACCCAGGGTGATCGCCGTGTGCCGCAGAGCGGCCGGAAAACGTGAGGAGGGCAGAACGAAGCCCCCGATCACGGGGGAACAACCGGGGGCTTCGCGTCTGCGGGCGACTCCGAAGAGCCGCACATTGAGAACGTAAGACCTGTACGGGCCCCCGGTCAAGCCGAGTTGGAGGACTCCGGCAACTTGTCCGAGACCGCTCTTCACAGGATCACCACCTTGCGGATGGCTCGTCACCCAGTGTGAGCGAAGGAGGTGTCCCACCCGCCCCGGCAGGCCCGGTGACCACCTCGTACCCCGCGCTGCACTGCCGCACCAGAAGGTCGGCGAAGGGGCGCGAGGGGTCACCGGCGAAGTGCGCGCGCTCCGCGCGGACCCATCCGTCCCAGAACTCCCGCTGCTCGTCCCCGTCCCGCGCCCGGCCCCGCGACCAGGACTCCTCCCGGGGCAGGTCCATCCACAGCAGCAGCGCCAGATACGGGCGCAGCGCCCGCCGTCCCGCCCCGACGCCCTCGACGACGATCACGGGGGCAGGCGGCAGCGGGCGGGGCGGTCCGAAGCGGCGGGTGGACCAGTCGTAAGGCGAGTAGTGCGCCGTCCCGCCGCGGCCGAGCGGTTCGATCACCTGGTTCAGCAGCCGTCCGGTCCAGGAGAACGGCTCCTCGTGACTGGCGATGTCGTCGAGCCGCACCACGGGGGCGTCGTCCAGCGCCCGCGCCAGCCGCCCGGCGAACGTCGACTTCCCGGAGCCGGCGTGCCCGTCGACGCCGACGAGCCGGACCGGGCCGCAGGAGGGGCCGAGCCGGCGGATCTGGGCGGCGAGATCGTGAATGGCTGGTTCCGGGGGAGTGGAGGGGCTGACGGAAGCACTCTAGGCGGCGGGTGCCGCCATTGGTCGAGTCCCATGTCGGTCGGCGCGGCACGGCCCGGGTGCTGGCAGGAAGCGCCCGGCTGCGTCCATAGTTGGCGCACACCCGCTCCGTCCGGCGGACGCACGCCGTCCGGCCGGGCGTGCACCGGTCCTGTCCCGACTCCGACACCTGGGGGTCCTCCACCCATGAGCAGAGCCGAACTGCCCTCCCGCAGAACCCTCCTGGCCGCCGCGGTCGTCGCCGCCGTCGCCGGGAGCGCGGGCCCGGCGTCCGCCGGCACCGCGACCGGCGCCGCCACGGCCACCCCGGGCGCCGGCCGGGCCACCGCCCGCGCCGTCGACAACCGGGCCTGGACCTCGTACGCCGACTGGCGCGGCGGCACGGCCGACGGGACGCGCGCCGTCGCCGGCGCCCGCCCCGGCCTGGTGATCGCGCGCGCCGCCGGCAGCACCGACTACACCGATCCGCACACCGGCCGCACGGCCGCCTGGGAGTACGCGACCTGGACCTCGCCCGTCCACCGCCTCGGCGTCCCGGCGACGGAGGCGATCGCCTCCTGGAACGCGCACACCCCCGCCGGTACCTGGCTCCAGGTCGAGCTGAGGGCCACCTACTCCGACGGCACGGACACACCCTGGTACGTCATGGGCCGCTGGGCGGCCGGCGACCAGGACATCCGGCGCACCTCGGTGGACGGCCAGGGCGACGGCAGGAGCAGTGTCTGGACGGACACCCTGGCCGTCGACGACGCGGCCTCGGGCCTGCGTGTCGTGTCGTACCGGCTGCGGCTCACCCTCTACCGGCGCCCCGGCACGGACCTCACCCCGACCGTGTGGCGGCTCGGTGCGATGGGCTCCGACGTCCCCGACCGGTTCACCGTGCCCGCCTCCACGCCGCGCCTGGCCCGGGAACTGGCCGTCCCGCGCTACTCGCAGGAGATCCACAAGGGCCAGTACCCGGAGTACGACAACGGCGGCGAGGCCTGGTGCAGTCCGACCTCCTCGCAGATGGTCATCGAGTACTGGGGCGGCCGGCTCACCGAGGAGCAGCTGTCCTGGGTCGATCCTTCCTACGCCGACCCGCAGGTGTGCCACGCGGCCCGGTACACCTACGACCACCAGTACGCCGGCTGCGGCAACTGGCCCTTCAACGCCGCCTACGCGGCGACGTTCCAGGGCCTGCAGGGCGTGGTCACCCGCCTCGGCTCCCTCACCGACCTGGAGACGCTGATCGCGGCCGGCATCCCGGCCATCACGTCCCAGTCCTTCCTCGAGAAGGAGCTGACCGGAGCCGGTTACGGCACCGCCGGGCATCTGATGACGGTGATCGGCTTCACCGCCGACGGCGACGTGATCGCCAACGACCCCGCCTCGGACGACAACGAGGCCGTGCGCCGGGTCTACGAGCGGCGCGAATGGGAGAACATCTGGCTCCGTACCAAGCGGTACAACGCCTCCGGCAAGGTGGTCTCCGGCACCGGAGGGGTCTGCTACCTCTACTTCCCGGCGCGTCCGACCCCGCGTCAGCGCAGGGCGCTCGCGGCGGTGGGGGTGCGCTGAGCCGCCTGGACGGCGGGCCCCGGCCGACCGGGGCCCGCTTTCGCGTGTGACCAACGTCTCGGTCGCACGAGCCGCCGACGGTGGCAAGGTGGACGGAACCGCGGTGGAGTCCACCGCACCGCCGAGACCAGCGAGAAGCCATGAGCGCGAACGCAGCCACCGTCACCCGTGTCCGAACCGGCGGCCCCCAGGAGGACGGCCCGAAGATCTTCGAGCACGTCATGGGATGGACCCTCGTCGTGGTCGTGGCGATGTTCGTGACCCAGCTGGGACTGTTCTGACCGGGGCCCCCGGGCCGTGGTGAACCGGCCCTCCGGTCGGCCCGCCGCACTCCGGGGCAGCGTTCCGCCGCCCGCGGGCGGCCGCCGGCCCGGACCGGGACGGCGACGGGGGGCGGAGGTCCCCCCGTGGAACCCCGCCCCCCCCCGCGTGCCCGGAAGGGTCAGCGGATCGCCTTGATCAGCTCGCCGTCGGCGGTGTCGCCGCTCAGTTCCCAGAAGAAGGTGCCGCCCAGGCCCTGCTCGTCCTCGTAGGTCATCCTGGCCGCGATGGTGGCCGGGGTGTCGTAGCTCCACCAGTCGTTGCCGCACCTGGCGTAGGCCGTGCCGCCCACCGTGCCGGTCGCCGGGCACGTGACCTCGAGCACCTTGCAGTCGTCGATGCCCTGCTCGTACGTGCCCGCCGCGGGGCCGGTCGCGGTGCCGCCGGGCGCCGACTGCGTGACGCCGGTCCAGCCGCGGCCGTAGAAGCCGATGCCGAGCAGCAGCTTCTCGGCCGGGATGCCGGGGCCCTTGAGCCCGGCGTTGGTCGCCGAGGAGTGGAGGTCCGCCTTCGGGATGCCGTCGTACGAGGTCGGCGCCGAGTGCGGAGCGGTCGGGCCGGCGGCGTCCCCCGGTGGAGCGAAAGATCAGGAGGACTGGACCAGTTGGTCAATGGTGCGGACCGGTCCGGCGGCGGGCGGGGGCGGCGGGTTTCTTGAGGTAAGCGGTCGTTAACTGGTGACTCGGTGCCCCCGATCGGGCATACTCACAGCGCACAGCCGCTGGTCAGCAGCTTCCGAGACCCGGGAGTGCGAGCATTCGGCCAGGCATCGATACGACCCCGGCGGAGCCGCCCCCACCCAAGGCGCACGCCGATGTGCCCGAACAGGGAGGAGAGCGTCGCCATGCCCGAGCGAGCCCCGCAGCCGGTGGACCGGCAACTGCCCACGGACGAGGCCCGGGACCTGATCTCGCTCGTCCGCGACATCGCGCAGCGCGAGATCGCCCCCAAGGCGGTCGAGGAGGAGGACGCGGGACGCTTCCCGCGCGAGGTGTTCACCCTCCTCTCCGAATCAGGCCTGCTGGGCCTGCCCTACGACTTCGAGTACGGCGGCGGCGACCAGCCCTACGAGGTCTACCTCCAGGTCCTCGAAGAGCTGGCCATGGCCCGCCTCACCGTCGGCCTCGGCGTCAGCGTGCACACCCTGGCCTCGTACGCGCTGGCCGCCTACGGCGCCAAGGAGCAGCGGGCCGAGCATCTGCCCGCGATGCTCGGCGGCGGCCTGCTCGGCGCCTACTGCCTGTCCGAGCCCGCCTCGGGCTCGGACGCCGCCTCCCTGCGCACCAGGGCGGTACGCGACGGCGGGGACTGGGTGATCACCGGCACCAAGGCGTGGATCACCCACGGCGGCATCGCCGACTTCTACACCGTGATGGCCCGCACCGGCGAGGAGGGACCGCGCGGCATCACCGCGTTCCTGGTGCCCGGGGACGCCGAGGGGCTGAGCGCCGCTCCGCCGGAGAAGAAGATGGGGATGAAGGGCTCGCCCACCGCCCAGATCCATTTCGACGGCGTCCGGGTCCCCGACGCGCGGCGCATCGGCGAGGAGGGGACGGGCTTCGCGATCGCCCTGTCGGCCCTGGACGGCGGCCGGCTCGGCATCGCCGCCTGCGCCATCGGCCTGGCCCAGGCGGCGCTCGACGAAGCACTCGCCTACGCGGTCGAGCGGCGGCAGTTCGGCAGGCCGATCGCCGACTTCCAGGGGCTGCGCTTCATGCTCGCCGACATGGCCACGCAGATCGAGGCGGGGCGCGCGCTGTACCTCGCGGCGGCCCGGCTGCGCGACGCGGGGCGGCCGTTCGCCCGGCAGGCAGCCATGGCCAAGCTGCACTGCACCGACACCGCGATGCGGGTCACCACCGACGCCGTGCAGATCCTCGGCGGCTACGGCTACACCGCGGACTTCCCCGCCGAGCGCTTCATGCGCGAGGCCAAGGTGCTGCAGATCGTCGAGGGCACCAATCAGATCCAGCGCATGGTCATCGCCCGCCACCTCGCGGGGCCGGAGGCACGCTGAACTGACCGAGCCCTCGCCACGGCGCCGCGAGCCGGGTCCACTCCGGGTCGTGGCGGCCGGGCAGGGTGCGCCCCCGGTCGGCCCACGTCCGCATCAGGTCGCGGTAGATGGGCGGATCGGGGAGCGCGGGCGGCGCGGGGACGGCCACGTCCGCGGGCGGCGGCACGAGGACGCGGCGTTGACGCCCGGTCGTCGAGTACGTGGGGGTCGTCATGCCTGGGCAACGCGGGATCCGGCGGGCGGGTCACCGACCACGGGAACAGGACGTGCGTTCGCGGCCGCCCCGTAGGGCGGAGCGAGGCGGCCGCCGGCGGAGGCGGCGCACGAGGACGCCCCCGTCACCGGCCCGCCCCGGCCGCTCAGGCGGCGTGCCGCCGCATCGCCGGGACCCGGATCGGACGCGAGCCCGGACCGCCGACGTGAGAGAAGGGCTGGGTACGCCAGTCGAGTCCCTGGGGGAGCGTCAACAGCAGGGCGGTGTCCTGCTCCTGGGGCGTGAAGGACTCGTCCGCCGGCCGTGCCTCGGCGGCCCGGCGGCCGGTGCCGGCGCAGACCGTGAGTCCGAACGGGTTCCACGGCGAGGCGCACAGCGCGTGCTCGGGCAGGACGTCCTCGTCCGCCAGCAGGGCGATGGGCTGCGCGCAGTCCGGGCACACGACCCGGTACATCTCGAAGGTGTCGTACGCGTCGAGTTCGTCGTCCGGGGCGTCGGGTTCGACGTAGTCCGGTACGGGCTCGACGACGGGCTGCTGCCGCTTGGACGTGGTACGACCAGGGCGCTTAAGACTCTGCATCGGGTTCTCCCCCTCGGGCTGGGCCGTGAAGGCGCTGCGGCCTCGACCACAGCAAGCACTTCCCGCCCCCCGTCGGGGGTAATCACGAGAACATCACGGAGAGCGTCCGAAGGGTGTGGTGTTCGTCACATGCCGCTCGCAGGGGCCCGGTGCGACGGCTCCGCCCGCGGGCCGCGCACGGTGGACCGGCACTCCACGAACCGGGAACGACCTGGGCGGCCGTGGTGTCCGAGGAGATCAGGCGCACTGTAGGTTCTTGCGTCATGGAGGAGCTGGACCGACAGATCGTGCAGCTGCTCGTCAAGGACGGGCGGATGAGCTACACAGACCTGGGCAAGGCCACGGGCCTGTCCACGTCGGCCGTGCACCAGCGGGTGCGCCGGCTGGAGCAGCGCGGCGTCATCCGCGGCTATGCGGCGGTCGTCGACCCGGAGGCCGTCGGCCTGCCCATGACCGCCTTCATCTCGGTCAAACCGTTCGACCCCAGCGCCCCCGACGACATCGCGGACCGCCTCGCCGACGTCCCCGAGATCGAGGCCTGCCACAGCGTCGCGGGCGACGAGAACTACATCCTCAAGGTGCGCGTGTCCACACCGCACGAACTGGAGGAACTGCTCGCCCGGGTGCGCTCCCTGGCCGGCGTCTCGACCCGCACGACGGTGGTCCTGTCCACGCCGTACGAGTCCCGTCCGCCGCGCATCTGACGCGGGGGCCCCGCCGGAGGCGGACCTGGGTGCGGGGCGGGCCGGACGGCGCGCGAGACTGTGACGCATGAGTGAACGCACCGTCCCGCCGCACACCGTCCTGCTTCGCCGCGGGGAGGTCCACAGCCCCGCCGACCCCTTCGCGACCGCGATGGTGGTCGAACGCGGCCAGGTCGCCTGGGTCGGCTCGGAGGGCGCGGCCGACGCCTTCGCGGACGGTGCCGACGAGGTGATCGACCTCGACGGGGCGCTGGTCACCCCGGCCTTCACGGACGCGCACGTGCACACCACGGCCACGGGCCTCGCTCTCACCGGCCTCGACCTGTCCGGTGCCCCGTCGCTCGAGGCCGCGCTGGCCCGCGTCCGGGAGTTCGCCGCCGAGCGCCCCGGCGACCGGGTCCTGCTCGGGCACGGCTGGGACGCCTCCCGCTGGCCCGGCGGCCGTCCCCCGACCCGGGCCGAACTCGACGGGGCGACCGGCGGCCGTCCCCTCTACCTCAGCCGGATCGACGTCCATTCCGCGGTCGTCACCACCGCGCTGCTCGACCTCGTCGGGGACCGGGGCGACCGCGGGGACGGCCCGCTCACCGGGGACGCCCACCACACCGTGCGCGCCGCCGCCCTGGCCGCCGTGACGCCCGCCCAGCGCGCCGAGGCCCAGCGCGCCGCCCTCGCCCACGCCGCCTCCCTCGGCATCGGCACGGTCCACGAGTGCGGTGGCCCGGAGATCTCCTCCGAGGACGACTTCACCGGTCTGCTGCGGCTCGCGGGCGAGGGGGCCGGCCCGCGCGTCGTCGGCTACTGGGCCGAACAGGACGTCGCCAAGGCACGGGAACTGGGCGCGGCCGGCGCCGCGGGGGACCTGTTCGCCGACGGCGCCCTCGGCTCGCACACCGCCTGTCTGCACGAGCCGTACGCCGACGCGGAGCACACCGGCACCGCCCACCTGGACGCGGCCGCCGTGGCCGCCCATGTCGTCGCCTGCACCGAGGCCGGTCTCCAGGCGGGCTTCCACGCCATCGGCGACGCCGCCGTGAGCACCGTCGTCGACGGGGTGCGGGCCGCCGCCGACACCCTCGGCCTCGCCCGCGTCCGCGCCGCGCGGCACCGCGTCGAACACGCCGAGATGCTCACCCCCGAGACCGTGGCCGCCTTCGCCGAACTCGGCCTGACGGCCTCCGTCCAGCCGGCCTTCGACGCCCTGTGGGGCGGTGAGGAGGGCATGTACGCCCGTCGCCTGGGCGCGGAGCGCGCCCGCTCCCTGAACCCGTTCGCCGCGCTGCTGCGTGCCGGGGTCCCGCTCGCCTTCGGCTCCGACAGCCCGGTCACCCCCCTCGACCCCTGGGGCACGGTCCGGGCCGCCGCCTTCCACCGCACCCCGGAGCACCGCGTCTCCGTGCGTGCCGCGTTCACCGCGCACACGCGCGGCGGCTGGCGGGCGGTCGGACGCGACGACGCCGGTGTCCTGGTGCCCGGCGCACCGGCCGACTACGCCGTCTGGCGCACCGGCGAACTCGTCGTCCAGGCCCCCGACGACCGGGTGGCGCGCTGGTCCACCGACCCCCGCTCCGGCACCCCCGGCCTGCCCGACCTCATACCGGGCCGTGATCTGCCCGTCTGCCTGCGCACCGTGGTCGGGGGGCGCACGGTCTTCGTAGGGCCGGGCGAGTGATCCAGCAGGGCGGCGCGGCGACGATCATGTGCCGCGCCCCCCTCCCGCGACCTGCGCGTCCTCCCCGCCGACCAGGCGTTCGCACCACATTACGCAGGTCAAACGACTGTTGACAGGCGGCCGCCGACGGCCGGTAGGTTCGGCCGGGTCCACCACCGGACGCCCGACCGGCGATCTTCCGGCCACTGGTGTCAGCGCCGCTGGGTCAGGACGGTGTGCCGCACCGGGGCACCGCCACTGGGAGCCAGGCTCAGCGCCCGCGCGGTACCGGGGGAGGTTCCAGCCGGCCGGGGAGGTGCGACCCCGGGTGGGGCCCGGGCGCTCAGTAGACAACGGCCCAGGCCGATCCGCAGCCGGCGGATCCCGGGCCGGCCCGAAGGGCGCCGGGCCCCCATCCGCCGCGGCCCGTTTCCCGCCACGTGCCGAAAGAGGGTATACCTACCCGATCCTCGGGGAACGACACCACCATACGAACGTCATGTCACGTCATCGCAGGCCCCGACCATTATGGTGGGACCCTGCGCACAGGACATGAAGGGGCAGCAGTGAACGACGGCGACGGGACCCTCGCGGCAGGATCCCAGGGAAGGAACTTCGGCCCGCTCGGCACGGCTCTGGTGATCATCCCGACCTACAACGAGGCGGAGAACATCAAGGCGGTCGTCGGCCGGGTGCGCGAGGCCGTTCCCGAGGCGCACGTTCTCGTGGCCGACGACAACAGCCCCGACGGCACCGGCAAGCTCGCCGACGAACTGGCCGCCGAGGACGACCACGTCCAGGTGCTGCACCGCAAGGGCAAGGAGGGCCTGGGCGCGGCCTATCTCGCGGGCTTCCGCTGGGGCATGGAGCACGGCTACGGCGTACTGATCGAGATGGACGCCGACGGCTCCCACCAGCCCGAGGAACTGCCCCGTCTGCTCACCGCCCTCAAGGGCGCCGATCTGGTGCTCGGTTCGCGCTGGGTGCCGGGCGGCCGGGTGGTGAACTGGCCGAAGTCCCGTGAGGTCATCTCACGCGGCGGCAGCCTCTACTCGCGCGTGGCGCTCGATCTGCCGCTGCGCGACATCACCGGCGGCTTCCGCGCCTTCCGCCGCGAGACCCTGGAGGGCCTCGGCCTCGAGGACGTGGCCTCCCAGGGCTACTGCTTCCAGGTCGACCTGGCCCGCCGCGCGGTGAAGGCCGGATACCACGTCGTCGAGGTGCCCATCACCTTCGTCGAGCGTGAACTCGGCGACTCCAAGATGAGCCGCGACATCCTCGTCGAGGCGCTGTGGCGGGTCACCGCGTGGGGCGTGGGGGAGCGGGTCGGCAAGGTCCTGGGGCGCGGCGACGACAAACGGACCGAGGCGTAGCCGCCGGGGCACCCTTATCCCGCGCTGAGCCGGGCCCAGGCACACTGGGAGCATGACGACTGGCGCTCAGCCCCCTTCCCCCGCCCGGCCCCGGCGCTCCCGGCTGCGCACCTTCCTGCCGCTGGGTCTCGCCGGGTGGCTCCTGCTGGAGATCTCACTCCTCGCGATGGTCGCCGGGGTGTCGAACGGACCGGTGGTCTTCCTGATCCTGGTGGCCGGCGCGGTCCTCGGCACGGTCGTCGTCAAGCGGGCCGGCCGACGGGCCTTCCGGAGCCTCACCGAGACCCTGCAACAGCAGCAGGGCGGATCGGCTCCGGCACCCGGGCCGAACAGCGAGGGCAACGGCCTGATGATGCTGGGCGGACTGATGCTGATCGTCCCGGGTCTCGTCTCGGACGTGCTCGGGCTGGCGCTGCTGGTGCCGCCGCTGCAAAGGGCCGTGGGCCGTTATGCCGAGCGGACCTTCGAGCGCAAGCTCCGCCAGGCCGCGCAGGGCTCCTTCGGGGACGTCTTCCAGCAGGCCCGTATCCACCGGCCCGACGGCAAGGTCGTCCCGGGCGAGGTCGTACGGGACGGGTCCGGGAGCGTTCCGGGGGACGCCTCGCCGGGTCCCCGCCCGCCGCTGACCCGGTGAAGCGGCCGGGACCGGACGGGCGAACGCCACGCCGCGGAGGAACGCGACGGCGCGGAGGAACACGCGAGAGCGCCGGGGAACGCGGACAGGACCGCGGGCGCCGTACTCGGATGTACGGCGCCCGCGGTCCTGTACCACTGTGCGTGTTGTGGCTCTCTGCCCGGATTCCCCGCCGGGATCA
The DNA here is from genome assembly GCF_043076215.1 of Streptomyces sp. NPDC016640. Taxonomy (NCBI): domain Bacteria; kingdom Bacillati; phylum Actinomycetota; class Actinomycetes; order Kitasatosporales; family Streptomycetaceae; genus Streptomyces; species Streptomyces sp. NPDC016640. The sequence continues at coordinate 41,134 of NZ_JBIBRG010000008.1, read as the reverse complement.
AGCCGACTTTCGGCTGTCCCGGGGGTGAATCGCGATGTTCATCGCACCGGAGCGCAGAACGGCGAGACGCTCCTCGAGGACCTCTTCGAGTTCCTCTCGGGTACGCCGCTCCATCAGCATGTCCCAGTGCGTACGCGCGGGCTTGGCCTTCTTCTCCTCGGGGCCGTCACCGTCCACCAGGAGTGCCTGGGCACCGCAGACCTTGCACTCCCACTCCGGCGGGATCTCCGCCTCGACCGAGAAGGGCATCTCGAAGCGGTGCCCCTTCTCGCATGCGTACTCCACGGCCTGGCGGGGGGCCAGGTCGATGCCGCGGTCCGTCTCGTAGCTGGTCACCACGAGGCGCGTGCCGCGAAGAGCTCGCTCACTCATGAATCGTGCCTCCCGGGCTTGTCGCCCACAGGACAGGTGTCGCTGTCGTCGTCATCCGGTCAACGTCCGGTCGGCGGTAAAGATTCCCGTTCCGAGTCCCGTTCCGGGTCATGCACGCCGTCGTAGCCGTAGCCTTGTCAACCAGTGCAGTACCCACCGTCGCCTGGTTTGTCACATCTACCAGCAGATGTCACACAGCGTTTCGGCATCTTTGACGCGCAGTAACGGTACGCCTGGCAGGCCAAACGCGTACACTACAGCCCTTTCGCGCCGAGCGCTAAATCCTTTCGGGAACCGGGTTGCCCGCGGCGGCGACGGCCCGCCGTACCGGCACCCGCGCGAGCAGGGCGAATCCCAGGACGAAGAAGCCCACCAAAGAGATGATCGCGTCCCGGTAGCTGCCCGTCACCTGATAGGTGAGGCCGAACAGCAGCGGTCCGAGCCAGCTCATCCCGCGGTCGCTCAGCTCGTACGCCGAGAAGTACTCGGCCTCCTTGCCGGGCGGGACGAGATGGGAGAAGAGCGAGCGGGACAGGGCCTGGCTGCCGCCGAGGACCAGGCCGATCCCGCCGGCCAGCACGAAGAACCACACCGGTGCCCCGGCGGGCAGGAAGTATCCGGCGGCCAGGGTCACGGTCCAGGCCACGAGGGAACCGAGGATGGCGCGCTTGGCCCCGTACCGCCGGGCCAGCCGGCCCAGGGCCAGCGCGCCCGCCACCGCCAGGACCTGCACCAGCAGCACGGCGACGATGAGCGTCGACTGCTCCAGCCCCAGTTCCTCCGAGCCGTAGACCGAGGCCTGGGAGATCACCGTCTGGATGCCGTCGTTGTACACCAGGTAGGCCAGCAGGAAGGCGAGCGTCAGCGGATGCCTGCGCATGTCCCGGACGGTCGCCGCGAGCTGCCGGAAGCCCGGCGGGGCGGCCTCCCGCGCCGGGGCGCGGCGGTCGCGCAGCCGGCGCAGCGGCACCAGCGCGAAGGCACCCCACCACAGGCCGGCCGACGCCAGACAGATGCGCACCGCCATGCCCTCGGAGATGCCGAAGCCGTCGTGGCCGGTGTAGAGGACGAGGTTCGCGACCAGGACCAGGGCCCCGGCCGCGTACCCGAAGGCCCATCCGCGCGAGGAGACCGCGTCGCGCTCCTCGGGCGGGGCGATCTGCGGCAGGTACGAGTTGTAGAGCATCATCGCCACGGACTGCGCCGCGTTGGCCACGACCAGCAGCGCCCCGCCCAGCAGATAGCGCTCGCCGCTCAGGAAGAACATGCCCGCCGTCGCCGCGGCCCCGGTGTAGGCGGCGGCCGCGAGCAGCGGCTTCTTGCGGCCGGTGCGGTCGGCGGCGGCGCCCACCAGCGGCATCACCAGCACCGCGAGGATCACGGAGAGGGACACCGAGTAGGCGAAGAAGGAACCCGCGCGCACCGGTATGCCCAGCGGGTGGACGAACCCGTCCGCGTCCGCCGCCGCCTTGGCGACCGACGTCAGATAGGGCCCGATGAACACGGTGAGCACGCTCGTGGAGTACACGGAGCACGCCCAGTCGTAGACGTACCAGCCGCGCTGCTCGCGCCGCCGTTCGGCGGCCTCGTCCCCGGCCGGTGACCGCACGGTGTCGGTGTCCACCCGTGCCCTCGCTTCCCCGCGAGCGCACGGAGGCACCCGGGCACGGGGCGTCAGACCCAGATGCCGCGGTCCTCCATGACCTCGCGCAGTGTGTCGATGTGATCGGTCATGATGCCATCCACCCCGAGGTCCAGGAGCCGGTGCATCCGCTCGGCCTCGTTGACCGTCCACACGTGTACCTGCAGCCCGCGCGCGTGGGCGGTGCGCACGAAGCGCTGGTCCACCACCTGGATGCCCGACTGCTCCTCGGGGACCTGGGCGGCGACGGCCGACCGGCGCACCGAGGCCGGCAGTCCCCACGACCGCAGCCGCAGGTTCAGCACGCCCCGGGTGCCGTACGAGGTGGCCAGCCGGGGGCCGGCCAGCCGCTGTGCGCGCACCGCGCGGGCCTCGGAGAACGAGCCGAGGCAGACCCGGTCCCAGGAGCCGGTGCGCTCGAGGAGGTCCAGGAAGGGCAGCAGGGCCGCCTCGGCCTTCACGTCGACGTTCCAGCGCACCTCGGGAAAGGTCTCCAGGAGCTCCTCGAACAGGGGGACGGGTTCCCGGCCCGCCACGCGCGCCCGCGCCACGTCGCGCCACGGCAGGTCGGCGATCCGGCCCGCGCCGTCCGTCACCCGGTCCAGGGTCGCGTCGTGGAAGGCGACCAGCCGGCCGTCGCGCGTGGCGTGGACGTCCGTCTCGATGTAGCGGTAGCCCGCCTCGACGGCGCACCGGAACTGCCGGACGGTGTTCTCCAGGCCGTCCGCCGCCCCGCCCCGGTGGGCGAAGGCGATCGGGCCGGGATGGTCGAGGTAGGGATGGCGTATCCGCGGGGTCACGGACGCAGTATGGCCCGCCGCGGTTGACCGGTGGCAACGACCGCGCTGCCGTCGGATGCCGAGGGGACGGCGAACGCGCGCAGGAACACCTGGGCGAGCGGACCGATCGTCACCGCGTACAGCAGCGTGCCGACGCCCACCGTGCCGCCGAGGACGAAACCGGTCGCCACCACCGTGATCTCGATGGCCGTGCGGACCAGGCGGATCGACACGCCCGTACGCCGGTGCAGTCCCGTCATCAGGCCGTCGCGCGGGCCCGCGCCGAAGCGCGCCGCGATGTACAGTCCGGTCGCCGCGCCGTTCAGCACGATGCCGGCCGCCATCAGCGGAACGCGGACGGACAGGGTGTGCGCGTCGGGCGTCACGGCCAGCGTCGCGTCCATCGCCGCGCCGATCACCAGCACGTTGGAGACCGTGCCCAGGCCCGGCCGCTGGCGCAGCGGGATCCACAGCAGCAGGATCGCCGCACCCAGGACCGTCAGCACCACGCCCATGGAGAGGCTCGTCCGCTCGGACAGGCCCTGGTGCAGCACGTTCCACGGTTCGAGACCGAGCCCCGACCGCACCAGCAGTGCCGAACTCGCGCCGTACAGCGCCAGCCCGGCGTACAGCTGGAACAGCCGCCGTGTGAGATGCCCGTGCCGGGACGAGTACCTGGCCAAGACGTGCCCCCCGTGGTGGAAGTGGACCGACGCATGTCACCCTGTGGCTTGGCCGGTGACTTCATCCATGGCCAATCACGGGAAGGTGGACTGATTCTCATGGCGCAGTGGACCTCCGTGGTGGGCGCGGCACAGCTCGCCCGGCTGCTCACGTCCCAGCAGGACCGGCCGGCCGGGCCCGGAGCCCGCCGGCCGCCCGCCTACCGCGCGCTCGCCGACGGCATCCGCCTGCTGGTGCTGGAGGGGCGCGTACCGGTGGCCGCGCGTCTGCCCGCGGAGCGGGAGCTGGCCCTCGCCCTGTCCGTGAGCCGCACCACCGTCGCCGCCGCCTACGAGGCGCTGCGCACCGAGGGGTTCCTGGGGTCGCGGCGCGGGGCGGGCAGCTGGACGGCGGTCCCGGCCGGCAATCCGCTTCCCGCGCGGGGACTGGAACCGCTGCCGCCCGAGACCCTGGGCTCGATGATCGACCTCGGCTGCGCCGCCCTGCCCGCACCCGAGCCGTGGCTCACCCGGGCCGTCCAGGGCGCCCTGGAGGAGCTTCCGCCGTACGCCCACACCCATGGCGACTACCCCGCCGGGCTGCCCGCGCTGCGCTCGATGATCGCCGACCGCTACACCGCGCGGGGCATCCCGACGATGCCCGAACAGATCATGGTGACGACGGGCGCGATGGGCGCCATCGACGCGATCTGCCACCTCTTCGCCGGACGGGGCGAACGCATCGCCGTGGAGTCGCCGTCCTATGCCAACATCCTCCAGCTGATGCGGGAGGCCGGGGCCCGGCTCGTCCCCGTGGCCATGGCCGAGGGCCTGACCGGCTGGGACGTGGACCGCTGGCGGCAGGTGCTGCGGGAGGCGGCACCCCGTATCGCCTACGTCGTGGCCGACTTCCACAACCCGACCGGTGCCCTCGCCGACGAGGACCAGCGGCGCCGCCTGGTGGACGCGGCGCGCTCGGCGGGGACGGTGCTGGTCGCCGACGAGACGATGAGCGAGCTGTGGCTCGACCCCGGGGTGGAGATGCCGCGCCCGGTGTGCGCCTTCGACCCGGCCGGGTCCACGGTGATCACGGTCGGCTCGGCGAGCAAGGCGTTCTGGGCCGGGATGCGCATCGGCTGGGTGCGCGCGGCACCGGATGTGATCCGCAGTCTCGTCGCCGCACGCGCGTACGCCGACCTGGGCACGCCCGTACTGGAGCAGCTGGCCGTGAACTGGCTGTTCGGCACCGGCGGCTGGGAACAGGCGGTGGAGATACGGCGCGCCCAGGCGCGGCGGAACCGGGACGAGCTGGTGGTCGCGGTGCGGCGGGAGCTGCCCGACTGGGAGTTCGAGGTGCCGCGGGGCGGGCTCACGCTGTGGGTGCGCACCGGAGGACTCTCCGGCTCGCGGCTCGCCGAGGCGGGCGAGCGGGTCGGGGTGCGGGTGCCGTCCGGACCCCGCTTCGGGGTCGACGGGGCCTTCGAGGGATACGTACGGCTGCCGTTCACGGTGGGCGGCGCCGTGGCCGAGGAGGCGGCGGCCCGGCTGGCCGCGGCCGCGCGGGTGGTCGAGGCCGGCGGCACCTCGGGGGCGGAGGCACCGCGCACGTTCGTGGCGTAGCGGACGGGACGGGCGGTGGGCGGTGCCCGTCCCGGCGCGGCAGGGGGCCGGTGGCACTCCGGCGGGACGCGCGGAGCCCCGGGTGACACGACCGGTGAGGGCGCGCGAGGGGCTATGAGGACTCCGCGACCGCCGCCTCGGCGGGAACGCCGTCCCCGGCGGCCGCCTCCGGCGCCCCGACCCCGGCGGGCACCTGTGCCGCCGGCGGCTGCTCCACCGGTGGCTTCTCGAGTTCCAGGGGAGTCTTCTCGACCGGAACCTCCTCCAGCAGCACGGCGTCCATGGGCACCTTGTCCAGGGAGACGGACCCGGCCGGCACCGCGACCGGGCGGGTGGTCCGCGCGCCGGGCTCCTCCCGGTCCGCTCCCTCCACCGGTGCCGTCCGCGGCGGCAGCAGTTCCAGGACCGCCTGGCGGTGGGCGTCACTGGTCGCGTCGTCGTACGGGTCCGGCGTCGCCGGCACCTGGAGGCGGTGGACCGGCCCCGTGCCCAGGCGGGCGTACCCGCGCCCCGGCGGGACCTGGTCGACGGGCGTGGTGTGCGGGGGCGCCCCCAGGACGGCCGTCAGCTGCTGCGCCGTCGCGGGACCGAGGACGACGCGCGCGCGGGTGTGCTGCCGCACCGGCTCGCCGAGGGCCTCCAGGCTGTCGAACTGCTCGGCGACCACCACGGTGACGTTCGCCGGGCGGCCGTGCCGCAGCGGTACCTGGAGCAGCGACTGGGGGTCCTTGCGGCCGTCCGCGGCGGCCAGGTGCGTGAACGCGGTGGGCCGGTCCAGCAGCAGCCACAGGGGACGCCTGGTGTCCTCGGGCGGCGGATCACCCGCCTGGTGGGCGCGGCCGGCGGCGATCAGCCGTCGTTCCGTCTCGTGCGCGGCCCACTCCAGGCTGGTCAGCGCCCCCGCCGGCCCGCACTCGACGGCGAGCACGCCGTCCCGGCCGGTCAGACAGGCGTACTCGCCGGTGCCGCCGCCGTCGAGGATCACCACGTCGCCGTGGTGCAGGGCCTGCAGGGCGATGGAGCGCAGCAGCGTCGAGGTGCCGCTGCCCGGCTGCCCGACCGCGAGCAGATGGGGCTCGGTGGAGCGGACGCCGGTGCGCCACACCACGGGGGGGACGTCGCGCCGCTCCTCGCCGTGGGGGCCGTGGGCCAGCGGCAGGGTCCGCTGCACCAGGGTGGGATCGGTGAAGCCGAGGACCGTCTCGCCGGGGGCGGTGACGAAGGGCTGGGCGGCGATGTCGGTGGGCAGGGGCGCGAGGACCCGGACCGAGAGCTGGTTGCCCTCCTCGTCCCAGGCGAACCGGTATTCGCGGCCGCGCCCCGACTTGGCGCCGAGCAGATGCTCGATCCGCGTCCGGGACTCCGGCTCGCCGTCGGTGAAGTGGGCGGGGTAGCGGATCACCAGGTGCGCGATACGGCCCGTGCCGTCGAACTCGTACTCGGGGAAGGCCTTCCTCCAGTCGCCGCCGTGGACGTAGAGGGGGGCGGGGTCCCCGGCGGCCGAGAAGTACGGCACCAGGGCCGCGTACAGCGACCTCAGGCGCTGGGCCTGCGACGCGTCGGGCTCGCCGGGTGCCGAACGGGTGCGGTCCCGGCCCTGCCAGGCCGCCGCCGCCATCAGGGTGACGACGGCGAGCAGCGGGCCGTACGGTGCCAGCGCCACGACCAGCACGGCCGACGCCATCAGGAAGAGCAGCCCGCCGCGCCGGTCCTTGGGCGTGGCGGCCCACCTGCGCCGCCCGGCCGAGGCCAGCCGGCGCAGCCCGCGCGTGATGGTGATCAGCGGGTGGAGCACGTCCGTGGCGCCGTCGGCCGCCGTCCTGGCCAGCTCCCGGCTCCGGGCGAGCTGCGCGCTGCCGTTGCTCAGGATGCGGGGGAGTGGGGGCCGGGCCACTGCGGTCTCCAGGGGGTGCGTACGGGCGGGCGGGGCGTGGTCGGGCGGGTCAGAACCTGAATCCGCCCAGGAGGCCGGCCAGGCTCTCGCCGCCCGCCTTGATGCTGGGCGCGATGGCCGTGCTGGCCAGATAGAAGCCGAACAGCATCGCCACCAGGGCGTGCGACGTCTTCAGCCCGTCCTTGCGCAGGAAGATGAAGACGACGATGCCGAGCAGCACCACGCATGAGATCGAGACGATCATGTGAGTTCTCCTGGTTCGCGGGGGCAGTCACCATGAGTGCTTCCAGGATCACAGGATGTATCTATACGATAAAAGGTGCAACTGGGTGCTTTCTGGGCTTTTACTCCCGGACGGATCCGCTGTGATCTTTACCTCGGGCACATCGGGTCATGTGCCGCGCGAGCCAGTACGCTGGCGATTCACCCGTACGGCTCTGCACCGCTCGCAGACGTACGCCCTGTCCCCCGACGCACGTGACACGTGCAGCTGTAGTGAGAGGCGGTACGGCCGATGACCGAAGCCCCCGACCCCGAGGTCGTGGAGCTGGCGACCAAGATCTTCGATCTGGCCCGGCGCGGCCGGACCGACGAGCTCGTGGCCTACGTCGACGCGGGCGTGCCGGCCGAACTCACCAACGACCGGGGCGACTCGCTCGTGATGCTCGCCGCCTATCACGGCCACGCCGATGCGGTGCGCGCGCTGCTGGAGCGCGGCGCCGACGCCGACCGCGTCAACGACCGGGGCCAGACCCCCCTCGCGGGGGCGGTCTTCAAGGGCGAGACCGAGGTGATCGAAGCGCTTCTGAGGGGCGGCGCCGACCCGTCCGCCGGCACCCCCTCGGCCGTCGACACGGCCAGGATGTTCGGGCGTACGGAACTGCTCGAGCTGTTCGGCGAGCACTGAGCGACACGCTCTGACCGGTGACGACGCGGAAAACGGGGGAGGCGGTACAGGGCCGCCGAAATTTCGGTCGCGGGAGATGTGACCGCCGGGTCATCATGACGAAGTGATGCACGGACGCGAAGGCTGGGCAGGTGTTGCCGCACCGCGCGGGCCGTGATCGGTCCGCACGGGCCACCGACGAGAGGCAGAGAGATGGTCTACAGCAAGCAGGAAACGGCGGGCGCCCCGACGCGTTGTCACGCGGCCAGGTAATGCACGTCCCCGGTTGCGTCGACGCTTGATGTGAGGCTGTTTCCCATGTTCGATCCGGTCATAGCGCCCAGCGGTACGCTGCTCGGCCTGCTCCAGCGGGGCCGCGGCGACGGCACGCTGCACGCGCTCACCGCCCCGCGCCCCGAGGCGCTCGCGGCGCTGAACCACTGTGTGCTGCGCGACCCGCGCCACGACTGGCAGGTGGAGAACCGCTCCCTCTACTACGCCCGCCTCTACCTCGATCTGCACGGCGGCCTCGACGCGGTCGAGGCCCACCTCTTCGCCCCCGAGGACGTCCTGGACACCGAGGAGTCACGCACCGGACTCGCCCTCGCGGTCCTCGGGCACCTCGCGTCCTACGGCAGGCGGGACGCCCTGCATCTGTTGCGCAGGTACGCCGCCCAGGGCACCAACTGGGCCTGGGCCCTGGACGAGCTCGCCCTGCGGGACGACGACGCGGGCCTGCGCGCCCTCGCCGCCCCGGTCCTCGCGCGGTTCGCCACCGACGCCGAGGGCGAAGCGGAACTGGCCGCCACCGTCCGCGACGCCTTCGAGCCCCGGCCCTGGCGCCTGTGGGCCGACGATCCACGGCCCTCCGTCGCCACCCGCGTGCGTACCGCCCACGAGACGGGCTGTTTCGACCGCTGGCAGCGGCAGATGAGCCCCACCGGGCCCCGCCCCGGCTGGAGCGTCCAGGCCGTGTTCGAGTGGGCTCAGCAAGGCATCGAACGCGGCGTCGCGCTCCACGTCCCGGCAGCCCGCTGCCTCACCGCCGTGGCGGGACCCGAGGACCGGCCCGAGATCGTCCGGGCCGCGCAGGACGGCACCGAGGGAGCCCGGTGCACCGCCCTGCGGTACCTCGCCGACGGCAACGATCCCGACGCCCTCGCGCTGATCGAGGGCGCCGTGGCCACCGGCTCGGCGGCCGTCGTGGAGGCCGCCGTCGACGCCTTCGAACGCATGCGCGGCCCCGTCGCCGTCGACCGGGCGCGCGGCTGGGCCCGCCGGCCCGACCCGCTGGGCGACGCCGCCGGCCGCGTTCTCGCCTGCCGGGGCGGCGCACAGGACCGCGACCTGGTCCTCGCGGCGCTCCGGGAGGCGGTACGGGGCGAGGGCCCCGACGCGCCCACCCTGTGGACCCTCGTCGACGGCGCCGGACGTCTCGGCATCGCCTGCGCCGCCCCCGTGCTGCGCCACGTCTACCGGGAGACCGCCTCCTCCCATCTGCGGGGCCGGGCCGCCCGGGCCCTCGCCGCGACCGACCCCTCCTTCGCCACCGGCTTCGCCGTCGAGTGCCTGTGGGACTGCGAGGAGTCCACCCGGGAGGTCGCCGCCCGGCACGCCGAGACCGGGGACACCCGGGTCGTGGAGCGTCTGCGCCGGCTCGCCGCGGACCCGGCCGAGGAGGCCGAGGTGCAGACCGCCGTACGCAGCCGTATCGGTCCCGGGGAGACCGCCGTGTGACCCGCTCGCCCACGCGCGGTGTGAACGGGGGACGACCCGCGGGCCGGGCGCGCGTGGATGGCGTCCGACCTGCCCGGGCGCGGAACACAACGCTCACGGCACGTTCCCCGCCCGGAAAGATCCACGTTGTCGTGACCACGTCCGGTGCGGCGACAACACCGGTATGCGTGTCGTCATCGTGACCGAGTCCTTTCCCCCCGACGTGAACGGCGTGGCCCACTGCGCGCTCCAGACCGCCCGGCACCTCGTCGAACGCGGCCACGACCCCGTCGTCGTCGCCCCCGCCACCGCGGGCGACGAGCCCGACGCCGGAGCACCGTGCCCCGTCGTCCGCGTCCCCTCCCTTCCCCTCCCCGGCTACCCCCAGGTCCGCGTCGCCCTCCCCAGCCGGCGCCTCACCGCCGCGATCGCCGCCCACCGGGCCGATGTCGTCCACCTGGCCAGCCCCTTCGTGCTCGGCGTGCGCGGGATGGCCGCCGCCGCCCGCAGCGGACTGCCCGCCGTCGCCGTCTACCAGACCGACCTCGCCGGATACGCGCGTACCTACATGGGCGCGGGCGAGGCGGCGGCCTGGCGGCGCATCCGTTCCGTGCACGCGGCCGCCGACCTCACCCTGGCCCCCTCCGGCGCCGCCCTGCGCGACCTGCGGGAGCACGGCGTGCCCAGGGTCAGACTGTGGCCGCGCGGTGTCGACACCGTCCGCTTCCGGCCCGGCGCCCGCGACGAGCGACTGCGCCGCGCCCTCGCCCCGAACGGCGAGACCGTCATCGGCTACGTCGGCCGGCTCGCCCCGGAGAAGCAGGTCGAGCTGCTCGCCGGGGCGTGCGCCCTGCCCGGCGTGCGGGTCGTGGTCGTGGGCGACGGGCCCAGCAGGCCGGGACTGGAGCAGGCGCTGCCCGGCGCGGTGTTCCTCGGCCGCCGCACCGGCGACGAACTCGCCCGGATCTTCGCCTCGCTGGACGTCTTCGTGCACACCGGACCGTTCGAGACCTTCTGCCAGACCGTGCAGGAGGCGATGGCGAGCGGCGTGCCGGTGGTCGCGCCCGCGGCGGGCGGTCCGCTGGACCTGGTCGCGCACGGGCGCACCGGGATCCTCGTCCCGCCGCGTGACGCCGCCGCCGTACGCGACGCGGTGTGGTCCCTGGCCGCCGACCCCGGGCTGCGGGCCGCGTACGGGACAGCCGGGCGCGCGATGGTCGAGGGGCGCACCTGGGCGGCCGTCGGGGACCAGCTCATCGGGCACTACGCGGATGTGCTCGCCGGGCGCAGGACGGCGGTGGCGGCATGAACGCGTCGCTGCGGATCGTGCGGCTGGCCAACTTCGTCGCACCCGCCTCCGGCGGGCTGCGCACCGCCCTGCGGGAACTCGGCAAGGGCTACCTGGCGGCGGGACACCGGCCGGTGCTGGTCGTCCCCGGGGAACGGGAGAGCGACCACGACACCGAGCAGGGACGGGTGATCACCCTGCCGGGCCCGCTGCTGCCCGGCACCGGCGGCTACCGCGTCCTCACCGACAGACGGCGGATCGCCGCCCTGCTGCACGAACTGGCCCCCGACCGCCTCGAGGTGTCCGACCGCACGACCCTGCGCTGGACCGGCAGATGGGCCCGGCGGGCCCGGGTGCCGGCGGTCATGGTCTCCCACGAGACCGCCGACGGGGTGCTGCGCACCTGGGGGCTGCCGGAGCCGGCCGCCCGGCGCACCGCCGACGCCCTCAACATCCGCACCGCCCACACCTACGCGCGCGTGGTGTGCACCACCGGGTTCGCGGAACGGGAGTTCGTCCGCATCGGCGCCCGCAACGTCGTACGGGCCCCGCTGGGCGTCGACCTGGTGGAGCGGCACCCCGCGCTGCGCGACCCCGGGCTGCGCGCCCGGTACGCGGGTGAGGGGGAGACACTGCTCGTCATGTGCTCCCGGCTGTCGCTGGAGAAGCGGCCGGGGACCGCGCTGGACGCGCTGGAGGCGCTGCGGCGGCGCGGCCGGCGGGCGGTGCTGGTGGTGGCCGGGGACGGGCCGCTGCGGGCCCGGCTCGAACAGCGCGCGCGGCGGCGGGACCTGCCGGTGACCTTCCTGGGCCACGTGCGCGACCGGGGACTGCTGGGCGCGCTCCAGGCGTCCGCCGACGTCTGCCTGGCACCCGGGCCCGCCGAGACCTTCGGACTCGCCGCACTGGAGGCGATGGCGTGCGGCACGCCCGTGGTGGCGAGCGCGTCGTCGGCGCTTCCGGAGGTGATCGGCCCGGCGGGCGCGGTCGCGGAGGACCGGGGGGAGGCCTTCGCGGAGGCCGTCGAGCTGCTCCTGGAACGGGCGCGGACGGACCGGCGCGAGGCGGCACGCGCGCGTGCGGAGCGCTTCGGGTGGGGCACGGCGGTGGCGGCGTTCCTCGCGGCCCACGACGCGCCGGTCCCGGTGCGGGCGGAGGCGGCCCCCGCCGACCGGGGCACGGCCCCGGTGCGGCCGGTCGTGTCCGGGGGGTTCCCGTGAGACCCCCGCGGTTCGTGGCCCTCGGGGACTCGCTGACCGAGGGGGTCGGGGACCGGGCCGGCGGCGGATGGCGGGGCTGGGCCGCCCTGCTCGCGCCGTCGCTGGGCGCGGAGCCGGTGCGGTTCACCAACCTCGCCGTGAGCGGGGCGCAGACCCGGGACGTGCTCGAACGGCAGCTGCCCGCCGCACTGGAGCTGCGGCCCGGGCTCGTCTCCGTCGTCGTCGGCGGCAACGACACCCTGCGCCGCACCTTCGACATCCACGAGGTGACGGCACGGCTGGACCGGGTGTACGCGGCCTGTACGGCACGGGGCGCCGTGCTGCTCACCGCCTGCCTGCCCGACCCCGGCGCCGTGCTGGGACTGCCCGGGGTGCTGGCCCGCCCGCTCGCCCGGCGGCAGCGGGCGGTGAACGCCGTGGTGCACGCCCTGTCCGAGCGGTACGGCGCGGTGCACCTGCACGCCTGCGAGGGCGACTGGATCACCGACCGCGCGATGTGGAGCGCGGACCGGCTGCACCCCGGCGAACCGGGACACCGGCAACTGGCCCTGCGCTTCCACGAACTCCTGGCCGCACGCGGCATCGCGACCGGCCCCGCCCCCTCGGCGGAGCCCGAGTCCCCGGCGCCCACCGCGCGGGCGAGCCTGTGGTGGCTGGCCACCGCCGGCACCGGCTGGGTGGCCCGCCGGTGCACCGACCTGCTGCCGCAGCTGCTCTCCCTCGCCGTCGACGAGACGCGGCACCGTGCGCGGGGCACGAGCGTCCGCCTGGACCTGCGCGCGTCCGCCGCCGTCTCCGCGGCACTGGCGGCCCTGTCCACGGGGGAACAGCGCCCGGGCGCCGCCTGAGGCCCGCCGGCCCGCGCGGGGTTCAGCGGCGCCGCACGGCGAGGAAGCGGAGCGGGGTGCCGGGCCTCGCCTGGGCGGCGGCCGGGAGGTCGGCGGGGCGCACCACCGCGATCACCGGGTAGCCCCCGGTGGTCGGATGGTCGGCGAGGAAGACCACCGGGGTGCCGTCGGGCGGCACCTGGACCGCGCCCAGCACCATGCCCTCGCTGGGGAGCTCCCCCGGCCTGGCCCGCTCCAGGGCCGGTCCGGTGGTGCGCAGCCCGATGCGGTTGCTCGCGGGGGAGACCCGGTACGCGCGGGACGTGAGGGTCCGTACCGCGGCGGGGGTGAACCAGTCGTCGCGCGGGCCGGGGGTCACCCGCAGTACGAGTTCGTCCGGGGGCGCCGGCTGCGGGGCGACGTCCACGCGCGCGTGGCCCTCGCGCGCCGTCCCGAGGGGGAGCACCGCACCGTCCGTGAGGGGGACCGGGCCGAGGCCGGAGAGCAGGTCCGTGGAGCGGCTGCCGAGCACCGGTTCGACGGCAACCCCGCCGGAGACGGCCAGATAGGCGCGTACCCCGCGGGCCGCCGCCCCGACGTCCAGAACGGACCCGGCGCGCACGCGCACCGGCGCGCCCCAGGCGACCGGGCGGCCGTCCACGGTGACCGGGCAGGGGGCCCCGGTGACGGCCACGGTGACCGTCGAACGGGGGCGCACCGAGCAGCCGTCGAGGGTCGTCTCCAGCACGGCGGCGTCCGGCGCGTTGCCGGCCAGCCGGTTGGCGAGCGCCGCCGCGGGCCCGTCCAGAGCCCCCGAGCGCGGCACGCCGAGGTGCGCGTGCCCGGGACGGCCGCGGTCCTGCACGGTGGTCAGGGCTCCCGCCCGTACGACGGCGAGCGCGCGGTCCGTCATGCCGCCGCCCCCGTCGATGTCACCGGTACGAAGCGCACGCGCGTGCCGGGGGAGAGCAACGCCGCCGGCACGCGCGCGTGGTCCCACAGCACGAGGTCGGTCGTCCCGATCAGCTGCCAGCCGCCCGGCGAGGAGCGCGGGTACACGCCCGTGTACGGCCCCGCGAGGGCCACCGAGCCGGCCGGGACGGCCGTGCGCGGAGTCGGTCTGCGGGGCACCTCGTAGCGCGACGGCAGCCCCGTGAGGTAGCCGAACCCGGGCGCGAAGCCGCAGAACGCGACCCGGAACCAGGCGCCCGCGTGGACGCGGGCCACCTCCCGCACGGGAACGCCCCAGTGGGCGGCGACATCGGCGAGGTCCGGGCCGTCGTAGCGCACCGGGATCTCGACCGTATCCCCCGCGGGCGGGGGCACGGGCGGCAGTTCGCGCGCGGTCAGTTCGGCGGCCAGCCGGGCGGGATCGGACAGGCCGTCGAGCAGGACCGTGCGCGCCGCGGGGACGATCTCACCGACCGGCAGGGAGCCCTCCGCGCGGCGCCGCAGCAGCTCGGCGTGGAGGGCCTGGGCCTCGTCGCCCGAGGAGACCTCGACGAGCAGGGCGTCCTCGCCGACGGGCAGCGCCCTCATGCGAAGGCCTCCACCCGGACGCCGGACGCCACCAGGGCGTCCCGTACCCGTCGCGCCAGATCCACCGCGCCGGGCGTGTCGCCGTGCAGACACAGGGAACGCGCCCGCACCCCGATACGCCGCCCCGACAGCGCGGCGACCCGCCCGTGGCGCGCCAGGTCCACCGAGCGCGTCACGACGGACTCCGGGTCGGTGACCACCGCGCCCTCCTGACGGCGTGGCACCAGCGTCCCCTCGTCGGTGTACGCCCGGTCGGCGAACGCCTCGGTGACCACCGGCAGACCCGCCTTCCGGGCCAGTTCCAGCAGGCACGAGCCGGGCAGGCCGAGCACCGGCAGCGCGGCGTCCGCGAGGAGCACCCCGTCGACGACCGCGGCGGCCTGCTCCGCGTCGCGCACGACACGGTTGTACAGCGCGCCGTGCGGTTTGACGTACGCCACGCGGGCGCCCGCCGCACGGGCGAACACCTCCAGGGCGCCGATCTGGTAGGCCACCTCGGCCGCCAGTTCGGCGGGCGGCACGTCCATCGCGCGCCGCCCGAACCCCGCCAGGTCCCGGTAGGAGACCTGGGCGCCGATCCGTACCCCGCGCCCGGCCGCGAGCTCGCACACCCGGCGCATGGTGACCGCGTCCCCGGCATGGAAGCCGCAGGCCACGTTGGCGCTGGTGACGACGGTCAGCAGCCGTTCGTCGTCGGTGAGCCGCCAGCGGCCGAAACCCTCGCCGAGGTCGGCGTTCAGATCGATCGGCGTCATGGGTCCATCGTCCCTCCTGCTCGTGCCGGACACCTCTGTCGGGCCACCCGGAACTGCTCGCCGCGGGCGCCGCCCGGGAACATCCGCCCCGGTGCGTGCGTGACGGCGAACGGCGGACGGGAGGCCATGACCGCGGCCCGCGGGGTCACACCGCAGGCCCGGAGGACCGCGACGTCGTCCGTCCCGACGTCCACCGCGTCACCGAAGTCCGGGCGGCCGCGGCCGTCGATGTCCGGCGCGGAGGGGCCGCCGCGGTGCACCGGCCCGCCGTGCACCGCCGGCGGCAGGCCGCTCTCCCGGATCGCCGCGGAGAGGTGCCCGGGCGGCACCGGCCGCATCGACACCACCATCGGCCCGCGCGGCCGCCCCGCCGGACGGCACTGCCGACTCGTCACGTACACGGGTACGTCGCGGCCCTGCTCCACGTGCCGGACCGTCCGGGGGCTCCACGCACGCGCGTGCTCGTCGGCGACGGTCACAGGACGGTCGTCCGGGGCGGTGGGCGCACGGCCGTCGGCGTGCCTCACTCCAGCTCCTTGCCGCGTGTCTCGGGCAGTCCCAGCAGCGCCAGTGCCGCGAGGCCGTAGCCGAGCGCGCCGAAGACCAGCGCCCCGCCCACGCCCCAGCCGTCGGCCAGGAAGCCGACCGTCGTGGGGAAGACGGCACCCACGGCACGTCCGGTGTTGTACGTGAAGCCCTGGCCCGTGCCGCGCACCGCTGTCGGGTACAGCTCGCTCAGATAGGAGCCGAAGCCGCTGAAGATCGCCGACATGCAGAACCCCAGCGGGAACCCGAGCACCAGGACCAGGGTGCCGGCGCCGCCCGGGATGTTCGTGTACGCCAGGATGCAGACCGCGGACAGCAGGGCGAACAGCCAGATGTTGCGCCGGCGGCCCAGCCGGTCGGTGAGATAGCCCCCGGTCAGATAGCCGAGGAAGGCACCCGAGATCAGGAACGCCAGATAGCCGCCGGTGCCGACGACCGACAGGCCGCGCTCCGTCTTCAGATACGTCGGGACCCAGGTGGCGAGCGTGTAGTAGCCGCCCTGGACGCCGGTGGAGAGCAGCACGGCGAAGAGCGTGGTGCGCAGCAGCCCCGGCGATCCCGCCCGGTCCGGCCGGAAGATCACCGCGAACGAGCCCTTCCGGGCGCTCTTCTCCCGCGCGGCGGCCGCCTCGGGCGCGTCCCGCACACTGCGCCGCACCCACACCACGAGCAGCGCCGGCAGCGCGCCGGTCCAGAACATCACCCGCCAGGCCAGGTCGTCGTCGACCCACGAGAAGACCGCCGTGTACACGATCACGGCCAGCGCCCAGCCCACGGCCCAGGAACTCTGGACCGCGCCGAGGGTACGGCCCCGGTGCCCGGCGCTCGCGTACTCGGCGACCAGGATCGCGCCGACCGCCCACTCGCCGCCGAAGCCGAGGCCCTGGAGCGCGCGGAACACCAGCAGGGTCTCGTAGTCGGGCGCGAAGCCGCAGGCCACGGTGAACACCGCGTAGGTGATCACCGTCAGCAGCAGCGCCCTCACCCGGCCGATGCGGTCCGCCAGCACGCCGGCGAGCGCGCCGCCGACCGCGGAGACCACCAGGGTGACGGTGGTGAGCAGGCCGGTCTGGCCGCTGTTCAGGCCGAAGTAGGCGGACAGCGTGACCATGGTCAGCGGCAGCGTGAAGTAGTCGTACGAGTCCAGGGCGTAGCCGCCGAACGCGCCGCCGAAGGCGCGCCGGCCGCGCGGTCCCAGCGCGCGCAGCCAGCCGAACGCCCCGTCGTCGGGCGCGTGTCCGGACGGCGCGGGGCGCGGGGTGCCGGCCGGGGCCTGCGGTGGAGGGGTCGTGCTCATGGGCACCTCGCAGAGGGAGGACGAAGGGTGCGGGAGGAGGTGAGCCGTGCCGTGTGCAGCACGGTAGGGGATCGTTGAACGATCCTTCAATACCTCTGTTGTCCCGTCCTCGCGCGTGCGATTGAATTCCGGGCATGGCAGAGCAGCTGAGCGGACTGGCCGACGACCGTGCCCTGTTGGGCCGCACCAGCACCGCCGAGCGCGTCGCGGACATCCTCAGGAGCCGGATCGCCGAGGGGTTCTTCCCGCCCGGGACACGGCTGGCGGAGGACGGCATCGGCGGCGCGCTGGGCGTCTCCCGCAACACGCTGCGCGAGGCGTTCCGGCTGCTCACCCATGAGCGCCTGCTCGTGCACGAGCTGAACCGGGGCGTGTTCGTCCGGGTGCTGACCGTCGAGGACGTCGAGGACATCTACCGCACCCGCCGGCTCGTCGAGTGCGCCGTCGTGCACGGTCTCGGCGACCCGCCCTACGCGGTCGGGCCGCTCGCCGCGGTGGTGGAGCAGGGACGCGCGGCGGCGCGCGAAGGCGACTGGAAAGGCGTGGGTACGGCCAACATCCACTTCCACCGGGAGCTGGTGGCCCTCGCCGCCAGCGAGCGGACCGACGAACTGATGCGCAGCGTCTTCGCCGAACTGCGGCTCGCCTTCCACGTGGTGGACGAGCCCCGAGCACTGCACGAACCGTACATCGCGCGAAATGCCGCGATCCTCCAGGCCCTGCAGGCCGGCGACCGGGAGCGGGCCGGGGAACTGCTCGCGGACTACCTCGACGTCTCCCTGGAACGGGTGGTGGAGGTCTACCGGCGCCGGGTCGGGGAGGACGGGCAGCGCGGCTGAACCACCGCGGCGCACGGTGCGGTGCCGCTGCGGCGACCGCGGCGCCGGGTCGCATCTGCCTCGTTTGGGAGGTTGTCGGACCGAGGACCTAGTCTGTGCACCGTGACTTCGCCTGCATCGACGGACAGCGTTCCGCCCCAGCTCAGCGCGGGGCCGCGGTCCGCGCCGGGCCCGGCCGCCGACGAGGGCCTGGCGCGGCGGCTGCGCGCGCTCGCGTGCACCGCGCCGCTGCACGACCTCGACGCGCGCAAGGCCAACCTGGCGGGTGCGTACTCGGTGTACGGCATGGCGGAGATCGCCCTCGCGGCCATCGACCTGGTCACGCTGAACATGGACTTCGACACGGGCGCGGACCACGACCAGATCGTCACCCGGCTCGTCCCGCGCATCGCCGCCCAGGCCCCGGCCCGTTCCGCCGCCGAGCACGAGCGGGTGGCCCGCTGGGTACTGGAGAACCTGATCAACGTCGGCAGCGTCGACCGCGGCTTCCGCGCGGTGTACGGCGTCTTCGGCGCGGACGGCACCTATGTGCGCCGCGACTACGACTTCAAGCTGATCGAGGAGGTCCCCGGCCCCGGCGGCACGGTGTACCTGCGCACCACGGACGAAGCGGTCAACGTCCTGGTCGGCGCCCTGGACACCGATGTCACCAGCGCGCAGATCGCCGCCGAGGTCAAGCTGGAGGTGCTGATCAGCCGGGGCAGGCTCGCCGACGCCCAGCTCGCCGCGGAACAGGCCCGCTACCGGACCGTGCAGTACTCCGAGACCCTGCGGCGGGCACTGGAGGCCACCCGCCGCAACGTACGCGCGGTGGACTGGCTGAGCGCCGTGCCCGACATGATCGCCGAGGCCCTGGAGCACGTGGCGGACCGCTACCGCCACGAGAACGCGATCCTCACCAACATCCGCAAGGCCCGCGACGAGTCCGAGGACCCCGAGCACAAGCGCCGGGCGGCCGAACTGGTGGACATCGTCAAGGACTGCATCAGGCGCCACACACAGTTGCAGTCCCGGCTGCTGGAGGCCGGCCCGCTGTTCCGGGCCGAACAGGACCGGCAGGCCTTCGCCACCCCCGCGTCGACCTCGGGCACGGACCTCTACGGCCACCTCCTGGCACCCCTGCTGCCGCTGCCCGTGGAGCGGGCGGCCCGGGTCACCGACGCCTTCTTCGCCCACGGCACCGGACTGCGCACCCCGGTGTCCGTCCGGGTCGCCGATCTGGTCGGGATACTGCTGACGCCGCCCGTGGAGCGGGAACACCTCGGCGCGGAGATGCCGGAGCCCGACCTGATCGCCACGCCCGACGACAGCCGCTTCAGCGAGGAGCAGCTGGCGGCCGCGAAGGCACTGCTGAACCTGCCGGCCGACGCGCCGCGCCGGCTCTCCGGGCTGCTCGCCGACGCCCGCCGCCAGGACCCCGAACTGCCGTATCTGGTCGCCCTGCTGGCCATCCACGCCGCCAGCCCGCCGGTCGGCACCGCCTACCGCCAGGGCGAGCGGACGCTGCTGTTCGCCGTGGACGACGGCACCGAACTCGACGACCCCGAGTTCGGCGGGGCCGACCTCATCGTCGGCACGGCCCTGCTGGACGCGGCGGGCATGGCCGCGGACCGGACGGAGGCGGCATGACGGAACGCGCCGTCCCCACCGACGTTTCCCAGAGCAAGGAGCCCCCACCGTGACCGAGCACGTCGAGTGGAGTGAGCCGGAGGCCGCGGCCGCACCGGCGAGCGCCGCCGTCACACCCGCCGACGCCGCCGACGCGGCGCGGCTCGTCGCCTTCGGCCTCCAGCCCAAACTCCAGCCCGCCCGCGACCAGGAGTACGCGGACCTGCTGCGCCGCTACCGCGAGGACCCGCCGTTCGCGCGGCTCGCCGACGCCGTCGCCGGCGGCCTCGGACTGATCGTGCTGGAGGTGTCCCCGCGCGCCGGCATGGCCGTCACCGCCGCCGAGGACTCCGTCTTCGCGGTCCGCATGGGCGACTACGCGCGCCGCACCTCCGCCGACGGCGGCGACCGGTTCCTGCACGGACTCGCCCATCTCGCCGTCGCCGCCATGGCCTTCCCCCGGCCCGAGGACCTCGCCGACGACGGCTACATCGGGCGCGTCACGGTCAACGGCGTCGACGCCTTCGTCCGGCAGGCCTGCAACCGTCTCGAGCAGCGGGCCGCCGAGCAGGGCGAGAACACCGACCCGGCCAGCGACGCGCCCGGCCTGGAGGCCGCCTGGCGGATCTGGGCCAGACGCAGCGCGACCGGCGCCACCAAGGACGCCCGCCGGCTCGCCGGCTCCACCACCGGCATCGTCGCCAAGGCCGTCACCTTCCTCACCGAATCCGGCTTCCTGCAGCGCACCGGCGACGACAACGGCGGCACCTACCGCACCACGGCCCGCTACCAGCTCCAGGTGCGCGACCTGGCGGGCAGCGCCGCCCTGACCGAACTGCTGGAGCTGGGCGTCGTCCCCGTCACCGACGGCACGCCCACCCTGCTGCCGCCCGAGGACTCCGACGACCTGGAGCTGGTCGCCGACGCCGGCCTGCCGTTCCACTCCGCCTGACCCCCCACCTCACGAAGCCTCACGAGAGTCCGCCATGTACGAGCTGTCCCGGGTCCGCCTCTACTCCATCGGGCCGGCCGGTGCGCGCTACGCCGACACCGTGCTCGATCTGCGCGGCGTGGGCGGGACCGTGCCCGACCCCGCCCCCACGCAGGCGGAGTTCTTCCAGGAGGAGCCCGTCGGCCCGCCGCGCCGGCCGGCGCCCGCCGGGGTGCTCTTCCTGGAGAACGGCGGCGGCAAGTCGGTCCTGCTGAAGCTGATCTTCTCCGTGATGCTCCCGGGCCACCGCAACACCCTCGGCGGCGCCAGCTCCGGCGTGCTGCGCAAGTTCCTGCTCGCCGACGACTGCGGCCATGTGGCGCTCGAGTGGCAGCACGTGCAGACCGGCGAGTGCGTCGTCGTCGGCAAGGCCAGCGAGTGGCGGGGCCGCCAGGTCTCCAACGACCCCAGGAAGTTCGCCGAGGCCTGGTACTCCTTCCGGCCCGGCCCCGGCCTCGGCCTGGACAACCTCCCCGTCGCCGAGTCCACGGCCGTACGGCCCCCCGCCGAGGGGCAGTCGGGCGCACGGGGACGCCGCCGCACCATGAAGGGCTTCCGGGACGCCCTCACCGATGCGGGCAAGACCTACCCCC
This sequence comes from Streptomyces sp. NPDC016640, assembly GCF_043076215.1. NCBI lineage: Bacteria > Bacillati > Actinomycetota > Actinomycetes > Kitasatosporales > Streptomycetaceae > Streptomyces > Streptomyces sp. NPDC016640. The sequence continues at coordinate 20,060 of NZ_JBIBRG010000008.1, read as the reverse complement.
ACCTCGAGGTGCACTGGGAGGAGACCCACGAGCGCTGGACCGAACACCTCGGCGAGCTCGGACTCGACCCGGAACTGTTCCGCTACCAGCGGGAGATGAACGCGGACGAGGGCGAAGCCGCCGGCCTCTTCGCGGTCAAGAAGGACTCCGACTTCACCGACCTGCTGCTGCGCGCCGTCACCGACACCCGGGACACCGACGGACTCGCCGACCTGGTCGGCGGCTTCGGCAACAAGCTGGGCCGGCGCGCCGAGCTGATCGCCGAACGGGACTTCACCGCCGGCTCGGTCGACCTGCTGGGCCGGATCGTCGAGGCCGCCGAGGCCCGCTCCCGCGCGCGGGAGATCCACACCGCCGCCGAGCGCCGCACCCGCACCCTGGCCCGCCGGCTCTCCGCGCGCGGTACGCGGGAACGGGTCCGCGCGGCCGACCTGGCGCAACGGGTCACCGCCGCCGCGTACGCCGTCACCCATGCCGAGTCGGCCCGTGAGCACAGCGCGCTGATCTCCGCCGAACTCGCCTACCGGCACGCCTCCCTGGCGCTCGCCGCCGCGGAGAAGTCCGCCGCCGCCCAGAAACGCGAACTCGCCGACGCCCGCACGCTGTACTCGGCCTGGCAGGCCGCCGAGTCCGCGCTGCGCCACCGCGCCGCCGCCGACCGGGTCGCGCGGGTGTCCGCCGCGATCCGGGAGGCCGAGCGGGACGCGGCGCCCGCACTGGCCGCACGCGCCGAGGCCGCCGTCGACCTCGTACGCGCCCTGCACGCGGCCGCGCGGAACGCCGAGAACCTCGCCAACGAGGAGGAGGAGCGCTCCGACGCCCTCCGGGAGGTCAGCGACACCGCCTACCGCGACTCCACGGCCGCCGCCACCGAGGCACAGCGGGCCCGCAGCGAGATCGGGCATCTGCGGCAGCGGCTCACCGAGGTCGAACAGGAGACCGCCGAGGCGGTGCGGGCCGGCTGGCTCGACGACAGCGCCCCCGACGCCGACCCCGCCCGGGCCGCCCTCGCGGCCAGCGACGCGGAGAAGACGGCGGTCGCCGCCTGGGACTCCGCCCTCGAGGCGTCCCGCCGGGCCACCGAGCACGCGCGTGAGGCGGCCGCCGCCGAGAGCCGCGCGGAACTCACCGCGGCCCGCGCGGCGGACGCGGCCGCGGCGGCCGCACGGGCCCACGACGGCGAGCGCGGCACCGCCGAGGCGCTCGCCGCCGAGGAGCGGCTGGCGGAGCTGCTGAGCCTGCCGGGAGCTCCCGGCGGAGCGCGGGCCGGTGTGCCGGGCCCCCGCACGGGCGGGGACCGCGTGGCCGACGGTCGGCGCACGGCGGCGGCCGACGGCGACGGCGCGGCGGACCCCCGATCCCCCGACGCCGGATCCCTGACCGCCGAGGACCTCGACCGGTTCGCCGACGACCTCCGTGAACTGCTCGACGACGCCGTCTCCTCCGCCGAACGGCAGCTGTTCGACCTGCGGACCGCCGCGGCCGACGACGCCCGCATCCTCGGTGCCCTCGGTGACGGCGGCCTGCTGCCGCCCGGCCCGGACGTGCTCGCGACCGTCGAGTTCCTCGGCGAGCACGGCATCCCGGCGCTCCCGGGATGGCGCTACCTCGCGCAGGCCGTCGACCCCGCCGACCACGCGCGGGTCCTGGCCGCCCGCCCCGAGCTGGTCGACGGCGTCATCATCACCGACCCGGACTCCCACCTCCGTGCCCGCGAGGCGCTGAGCGAGGCCGCCCTGCTGCCCCGGTCCACCGTCGCCGTCGGCACGGCCGCCGCCCTGCTCGCCCCCACCCCGGCACCCGGCACGGACAGCGGTGACGTGTTCCTCGTGCCGCCGAACCCGGCCATGCACGACGAGCACGCCGCCGACGAGGAACGCCGGGCACTGCGCGCGCGGGCGACCGCGCGGGACGAGGAGATCCGCGCGCTCGCCGCCCGGCTCGGCAAGGACCGGGAGCTGTCCGCGCGGCTCGCCTCCTGGCGCGCCGGTTGTCCGGCCGGCCGGCTCGCGGAGCTGGCCGGGGCGGCGCACCAGGCGCGGGCGTTCGCCGACGAGTCCGAGGCCGAACTGGCCGAGGCGCGCACCGTACGGGCGGAGGCCGAGGAGGCCGCCCACGAGGCCGCCGTGCTCCGTGACGAGCGGCAGGAGGCCGCGCAGAAGGCCCGGCGCGCGGCCGACGCCCTCGCCGGGCTCGCGTTCCGGCTGCGCGAACGGGCCGGCTGGCAGGTCAGGCTGCGCGAACTGGCCGACGACGCGACCGAGGCGGAAGCACGCGCCCAGGTCTGCCTGGAACGGGCGCGCGCCGCCGACGAGGACCGGCGCGGAGCCCAGCGCGCCGCCGACGACGCCCGGCGCACCGCGCGTGCGCTGCGCGCCGAGCGCTCCGAGATCGCGGGCGCCCCCGACGACGTACCCGAGGACGGCACCGGATCGCCGCAGACGTCCCTGCCCGCCCTGCGCGAGGCGTACCGCGCCGCGTCCCAGCTGTACGAGAAGGTCGGCGTCGGCGCCGATCTGCGCGCCGAACAGGCCCGCGCGGAGAGCGACGAGAGCGCCGCCCGCGCGGAACTGGACCGGCTCAGCAACAAGGTCCGCACCCGCGCGGAGCAGCTGCTCCAGTCGCCCGACGGCTCCGACGGGCCCAGCCGGCAGGCCGCCGCCGCCCGCGCCGAGGAACTGGTGCAGCTCCTGGAGACCCGTATGTCCACCGCGAGCGAGCAGCTCGGGCGGCTGCGCGGCGAGACCGAGCGGCTCGCACCCGAGGACGGCCGGGCGCACACCGGGCTCCCCGAGGAGCTGGTGCCGCGCGACGCCGAGCACGCGCAGGCCCTGCTGCGCACCGCCACGACCGAACTGGCCTCCCGCAGCGAGGCGTTGAACCAGGCCCGGGAGGCCCACGCCGAACTGCTCGACGCGCACCGCGCCGCCGAGGACGCGGCCGGCGGCTTCGACGAGATCGCCGCCATGCTCCGCGACCTGCTGCGCGAGCACGCGCCCGAGGAGGAGCAGGAGCAGCCCGAGCCCTACCCGGGCGGCCTGGACGAGGCCCGGCAGTCCGCCGCGGAGGCCCGCCGCTCGCTGCGCGGCTGCGCCGCCGACCTGTCCGCCGCCGAGTCCGCCGTGCGCGAGGCGAGCGACGTCCTCGTCCGGCACGCCAACTCCACCCGCTACGAACAGGTCCGCACCCCCGCGCGCCAGCAGATCCGCGAACTGCCCGCCTCCGCGCTGCCGGAGCACGCGCGCAAGTGGGCGGACGCCTTCGCGCCCCGGCTGCGGGTGCTCACCGACGAGCTGGAGCAACTGGAGCGCAACCGCGACTCGATCGTGGACCGGCTGCGGGGCCTGGTCGAGTCCGCCCTGGCCACCCTCCGCTCGGCCCAGCGGCTGTCCCGGCTGCCGGAAGGCCTCGGCGAGTGGTCCGGGCAGGAGTTCCTGCGCATCCGCTTCGAGGAACCCGACCAGGCCACCCTCACCGAGCGTCTGGGCGAGGTCGTCGACGAGGCCACCCGGGCGGCCGTCAGGAAGAACTCCGACCTGCGGCGCGACGGCATGTCCCTGCTGCTGCGCGGTGTCGGGGCCGCCCTCCAGCCGAAGGGCGTGGCCGTCGAGATCCTGAAGCCCGACGCGGTGCTGCGCGCCGAGCGCGTGCCCGTCGGACAGATGGGCGACGTGTTCTCCGGCGGCCAGCTGCTCACCGCGGCCATCGCCCTGTACTGCACGATGGCCGCCCTGCGCTCCAACGACCGGGGCCGGGACAGGCACCGGCACGCCGGGACCCTGTTCCTGGACAACCCCATCGGCCGCGCCAACGCCACCTACCTGCTGGAACTCCAGCGGGCGGTCGCCGACGCCCTCGGCGTGCAGCTGCTGTACACCACCGGTCTGTTCGACACGACGGCACTCGCGGAGTTCCCGCTGGTCATCCGGCTGCGCAACGACGCCGACCTGCGGGCCGGCCTGAAGTACATCAGTGTCGAGGAGCATCTGAGGCCGGGACTTCCCCAGCAGGCCCCGGCCGAGGAGGCGCACAGCGAGATCACCGCGACCCGCATGTTCAAGCGGCCCGCCCCGGCGAGTGGCTGACGGGACGTCTTGCGTTCCCCGGCCCAGAGGCCGAAGCCCATGCGGCGGGACAGCTCGGCCGCCGCGGTCGCCGCCCGGCTGCCCCATGCGGGCAGCCGGTCCGCGTCCAGCCGGTGCGCTCCACGGAACATCACCGTAGCGAGTGCCGGGTGGATGCCGGCCGGTGTCAGGGGTGCGACAGCTGCCCGGCTCCGTCCCGGCGGCGTATCCGGGCCTGTGTCCGCTGGGCCGCGCGCTCCCGGCGGCGGGCACGGCGCCGCTCGCGCCGCAGGGCCCGCGCGGTGCTGCTGGGCGTGGACACCACCCCGTGGCGCTGCTTCCAGACCTGGCGGGTCACCCACACGTCCAGTGCCGCCCAGGTGGCCAGGATGGTGCTGACGACACTGCTGATGACCATGGGGAACGCCAGCCAGGACCCGGCCAGCGTGCACAGGAGGGCCACCATGGCCTGGATCAGCGTCACGGCGATGACGAGCACCGCCCGTACGGCCGCCGTCCGCACCGGATCCGGCAGCCGCCGCCGCCGCGCCGGCGCCTCGACCCACAGGGGCCGGTAGGGGGCGCCCGCGCGGGCACCGCCGGACCGGCCGGGATCCGCGGTGACCTCTCGCCGCGGACCGGCGGCCCGCCTCTCGCGCGCCGCCCCGTCACCGGTCGCCGCGGCGCCGTGTCCACCCGCCGTCCCGAGCCCGGCAGCGGATATGCCGCGCCCCCGCGCCCCGGCATCCGACCGCGCCGCCGCGCCGTCCCCGGACGCCTCGTGCCGCTCCGCCGTGCCCATCAACGTGTCACTCCCCACCGCCAGCAGACCGCTCGCTCGTGTCCGAAGACCCGGTTCTCCAGTGGCTGCCCGGCTTGCGCTGTTCTACGCCGCCCGGATGCGGTACACGGCTCCCGTGACCGATTCCGCCCCGTCTCCCGCGGAGAAGGACGAACGGAACGTCACGAAGATTCCCGAGGAGAGGGGATTTCGGCCAACCGACCGCCCGTACGGGATACCGTCCGTCGGGGGACGCCCGGCATCACGGGAGGCAATCTCCCGCGATGCCCTGATATCTCCCCGTTTCGGACCGCCGACATGGAACTGCAAGTTCCGCACGGCTTTAGGGTTCGTCCCGGCGCGGTAGTAGGCTCGCGCCGTTTGTTGACGCACATGTGTACCCCCGGCTGCCGGGGGCCGAGCTGGGGGAGGCCATGCGCTTTCGCGGGAAGTCCATCCGCCGGAAGATCGTGGCGCTGCTTCTCGTGCCGCTGGTGTCCCTGACCACGATCTGGGCCTACACCACGGTGCTCGCGGGCCGCGAGGCGAGCCATCTGTTCGACGTCTCGTCGGTCATGGAGGAGGTCGGCTACCCCGTCGAGGACACCGTGCGCGTCCTGCAGGAGGAGCGCCGGCAGACCCTCGTCCATCTCGCCGACCCCCGCGCCTCCGACGGGCTCGCGGCCCTGCGGCGCAGCCGCGCCGCCACCGACGAGGCCGTCGCGGGCGTCCGCGAGAACGCGGCGAACGTGGATGTGCGGGAGGCCATGCACGGTGACTCCGGCGACCTGACCGCGGTACTGGACTCCTTCGACGGCATCGAATCCCTGCGCCGCAGCGTCGAGGACGGCACCGTCAACCGCTCGCAGGCCCTCGACCTCTACAACCGGCTGATCGACCCGTGCTACGTCCTGCTGGCCAACCTCCACGTGGTCGAGGACGTCGAGCTCGACAAGCAGTACCGCGCACTCGTCGGCCTCGCCCGCGCCCGTGAACTGCTCTCCCGCGAGGACGCCCTGCTCGGCTCCGCACTCATCGTCGGCGAGCTGAACCGTTCCGAAGTGCGGGACATCTCCGACCTCGTGGCCCAGCGCACCCTGATGTACGACGCCGGCCTGCCCCAGCTGCCCGCGGAGGAGCGCGACCGCTACGAGACCTTCTGGAAGAACGCCGCCTCCGCTCCGCTGCGCGTGGGCGAGGAGGCCGCCGTCTCCTCCGGCACCGGGCCGCCCCGCGGGATCACCGCGAAGAGCTGGGACACCGCCGCCGGCAACGTGCTGGCCGAACTCGCCACCCTCAACGACCAGGCCACCGACCGCTACCAGGACCGCGTCCGGCCCGTCGCCATGGGCGTCATCGCCCAGGCCGTCGTCGCCGGCGTCCTCGGGCTGATCGCCCTCCTCGTCTCCCTCTTCCTCTCCGTACGCGTCGGCCGCGGACTCATCCGCGATCTGCTCCAACTGCGCCTGGACGCCCACGAGGCGTCCGGTGTGCGGCTGCCCAGTGTGATGCGCCGCCTCTCGGCCGGAGAACAGGTCGACGTGGAGACCGAGGTGCCGCGTCTGGAATACGACAAGAACGAGATGGGAGAGGTGGGACAGGCGCTCAACACCCTCCAGCGCGCCGCCGTGGAGGCCGCCGTCAAGCAGGCCGAACTGCGCTCCGGCGTCTCCGAGGTGTTCGTCAATCTCGCCCGCCGCAGCCAGGTCCTGCTGCACAAGCAGCTCACCCTGCTGGACACCATGGAGCGCAGGACCGAGGACACCGAGGAACTCGCCGACCTGTTCCGCCTGGACCACCTGACCACCCGCATGCGGCGGCACGCCGAGGGCCTGGTCATCCTCTCCGGTGCCGCGCCCTCCCGGCAGTGGCGCAAGCCGGTCCAGCTCATGGACGTCGTACGCGCGGCCGTCGCCGAGGTCGAGGACTACGAGCGGATCGAGGTCCGCCGGCTGCCGAGGGTCGCCGTCACCGGACCGGCCGTCGCCGACCTCACCCATCTGGTGGCCGAACTGCTGGAGAACGCCACGGTGTTCTCCCCGCCGCACACCGCCGTCCAGGTCGTCGGCGAGCGCGTGGCCAACGGCTTCACCCTGGAGATCCACGACCGCGGGCTCGGCATGGCGGCCGACGCGCTCCTGGACGCCAACCTCAGGCTCGCCGAGACACCGGAGTTCGAACTCTCCGACACCGACCGCCTCGGTCTGTTCGTCGTCAGCCGTCTCGCCCAGCGCCAGAACGTCCGGGTCTCCCTGCAGCCCTCCCCGTACGGCGGCACCACGGCGGTCGTGTTCCTCCCCGACGCCCTGCTGACGGACGACGTTCCGGACACCAACGGCGTCGGCTTCCGCCTCGACCGTCCCCGGCGCGCCAAGGACCGGGAACCGGAGCAGAGCCGCCGCGCCGCGCTCTCCGAGGGGTCCGTACCGCTGCCCCGGCTGCCCGCCTCGCTGCTGGACGGACCGGTGGAGCTGGAGGCCCCGGTCGACCTGGACGCCCTCGACGGCTTCCCCGGAGCACTGGGCGACGAGGACGGTGAACGCGGCGGTCTCTTCCGCCACCGCCGCTCCCGCACCGGCCACAAGGACGAGTGGTCCGGCCGCGACCGCGACCCCCACCGGTCCGACACCGGCGGGGGTACGGACCCGGACGCCGACGACCGCACGGGCGCCCCGGCGCCGCCGGCCCGCAGGGCGACCCCCAAGCTCGTCAGCTCCCATGGGCGCCCGGTGCGCGACCAGCGCACGCGCGGGGAGCGGACCGACGAGGACGATACGACCGCATCCCCGGATCCCGGGCCGGAGCCGGCACCGGCGCTGCCGACCCGCCGCCGCAGGGAAGAATCCGCGCGACACCGGGGCACCGGCCGTACGGGCTCGGAGCCGCTCTCCCCGCTGCCCGCCCCCCGGGTGGACCGGCCCTCCGCCGGCGCCGAACTCCAACGCCGGGACCGGGAGGCACCCCCGCCCCTGCCCGCCCGCCGACGCGACGCGGATCCCGGCCGCCCGGGGAACGGCGCCCGGGAGCGGAGCGACGCCACGGCACCCGCCCGCCCCGTGCACGACGACCGGTCCGAGCCGCCCGCCGGACTTCCCCGGCGCGTCCGCCGCCCCGCGATCACGGGGAGCGGCTCCGACGACTCCCCGCCGGCCACGGACGGGACGGACACCGGTGCCGCCCGGCCCGGTGACGGACCGCTGCCCCGGCGCGTACGGCAGGCCAGCCTCGCCCCGCAGCTCAAGCGCGATGCCGGACGCAGGAACGAGGACAGGGGCCGGCCCGTCGAACGGGACGCCGACGAAGTACGCAGCCGGATGGCCTCGCTCCAGCGCGGCTGGCAGCGTGGCCGCGAGGAGAACGCCGCGGGCGACGACGCCGACAGCGGCACAGCACCACGACGAACGACAAAGGGGGACGGTCGATGACCGCACCGAAGGCCACCGGCCACAGCACGACGGACCAGGGAGAGCTGAACTGGCTCCTCGACGACCTCGTGGACCGCGTCGCCAGCATCCGCAAGGCGATCGTGCTCTCCGGCGACGGCCTGGCCACGGGTGCTTCGAAGGCCCTGACCCGGGAGGACAGCGAGCATCTGGCTGCCGTCGCCTCCGGTTTCCACAGCCTCGCCAAGGGTGTGGGCCGGCACTTCGAGGCCGGCGATGTCCGCCAGACCGTCGTCGAACTGGACGAGGCGTTCCTGTTCGTCACCGCCGCGGGCGACGGCAGCTGCCTCGCCGTCCTGGCGGACGCCGACTCCGACGTCGGGCAGGTCGCCTACGAGATGACACTGCTCGTCAAGCGGGTCGGTGTGCATCTGGGCGCCGCTCCGCGCACCGATCTGCCCGCGGGCGGGTAGTGGGATGACATGAGCGCTGACGGTCAGGGCAGAAGCCACTGGTTCGACGACGAGGCCGGACCGGTCGTCCGCCCGTACGCCATGACGCGGGGCCGCACCACCAGTGCGGTCCAGCACCGCCTCGATGTGATCGCGGTGGTCGTCACGGAGCCGCACGCGGACGATCCCGAGTCGGATCCCACACTCTCCCCGGAGCACGTGGACATCGTCGGCCTGTGCCGTGACACCCCGCAGACGGTCGCCGAACTCGCCGCCGGACTCGACCTGCCGATCGGAGTCGTCCGGGTACTCGTCGGAGACCTCGTGGACGGTGAATTCGTCCATGTGAACCGGCCCGTGCCCCCGGCCGAACTGCCGGACGAGGGTGTGCTGCGTGACGTGATCAACGGTCTCCGGGCGCTGTGACCCGGTGCGGAAGCGGGGTGCCGACGTGAGGGGCCGGCAGTTCCGGGTCGACCGGGACGGCACCTTCACCGACATCGTCGCCCGCCGCCCGGACGGCCGGCTGCTCACCCACGAGGCGCTGTCCGGCCGTCCGGTTCCGGACCGCTCCCGGCCCGGCGCGAGCCGGGACAACGCCGGCACCGGCGCGGCGGCCGCGGGAACCCGCCGGCCGCCGGCCGGACCGGACGAACCCGTCGACGCCGTGCGCATGGGCACCACGGTCGCCACCGACGCCCTCCTCGAGCGCAAGGGCGAGCGCACCCCGCTGGTCGTCACCCGCGGCTTTCGGGACGCCCTGCGCATCGCCCGTCGGAACGGTCACGGCACTCGGCGCAAGCGGCCGCGCGGACGTGGGCCCCGGCGAGGTGTTCGTCATCGAAACCCCGGCGGCGGGGGATATGGCCCGCCGCCCGATTCCCATCAAGCAGGAGACGAGATCAATGATCTTCGGGCGCTCTGAGCGCGGCAAGCCCCCGGTCGAGCCCGTCACGTTCAAGATCCTGGTGGCCGGTGGCTTCGGCGTGGGCAAGACCACGCTCGTCGGCGCGGTCAGCGAGATCAGGCCGCTGCGCACCGAGGAACTCCTCACCGAGGCCGGGCGTCCGGTCGACGACACCAGGGGCGTGGAGGCGAAGAACACCACCACGGTGGCCATGGACTTCGGCCGCATCACACTCCGCGAGGACCTGGTGCTGTACCTCTTCGGCACGCCCGGCCAGGAGCGGTTCTGGTTCATGTGGGACGAGCTGTCCGAGGGCGCTCTCGGAGCGGTCGTCCTGGCCGACACCCGGCGGCTGGAGGACTCCTTCGCGGCCATCGACTACTTCGAACGGCGCTCCATACCGTTTCTCGTCGGCGTCAACCGCTTCGAGGGAGCCGCGCGTTACCCGGCCGAGGACGTCCGCCGGGCCCTCGACCTCGACGACCACGTACCGCTGCTGATGTGCGACGCGCGGGACCGGGAGTCGGTCAAGGAGGTCCTCATCGGCGTCGTCCAGCACGCCATGGCCGAGGCCGCACAGCGACGCCGCGCGGTCACCACCTGAGGCGCCGGGCCCACGGCCCGTGCCGCCGCCGGCCGGAGTACGGGCCGCGGCGCCGAGGAGGACCGGCTCCCTCGTGAACGCCCGGCCCCACGCACCGGCCGTGGCGTCGGCCCCGGCCGCCGACGCGGCCGCGCGCCGTCCCTCGGCCCCGACGCCCCCGACCGCCGCCCTCGCGGCGGTCGGGGGCTTCCCCGGGGCAGCTCCCTCCTGATAGACGCAGGAGACATGACACGACTCCCCACCGTGGTACGCGCTCTGGTGACCGCCGTCGCGGCCCTGCTCACCGCGGCCACCGCGTCCGCCCCCGCCCAGGCCGAGCCGGAGCCCAAGGCGCCCGAGGACTTCGTGGCGCTGGACAGCGTGGACCCGACGATCATCCAGGAGATCCGCTACTTCACCCCGCACAACTTCGTCGGCGAACGCATCGACGGCTACCGGCAGCCGCTGTGCATCCTCACCCGCCCCGCCGCCCGGGCCCTCCACACGGCGCAGCGCGAACTGCTGCGCCGGGGCTACTCGCTGAAGGTGTACGACTGCTACCGGCCGCAGCGCGCGGTGGACCACTTCGTGCGCTGGGCCGAGGACCCCGACGACCAGAAGATGAAGGCCGAGTTCTACCCGAACGTCGACAAGACCCGGTTGTTCGCCGACGGTTACATCGCCGGGAGATCCGGCCACAGCCGTGGCTCGACCGTGGACCTCACCCTCGTGGAACTCCCCGCGAGGCCCACCCGGCCGTACCGCCCCGGCCAGCCCCTCACCCCCTGCTTCGCGCCCGAGGACGAGCGGTTCCCCGACAACTCCGTCGACATGGGAACCGGCTACGACTGCTTCGACCCCCTCAGCCACACCCTCGACCCCCGGATCCAGGGCACACAACGCGCCCACCGGCTGCTGCTCAGGACCACCCTCGAGGACCTCGGGTACGTGAACCTGGCCGAGGAATGGTGGCACTACACCTTCAAGCCCGAACCCCACCCGGACACCTACTTCGACTTCCCGGTGTCCCGCGCGTCGCTCACCGGCCACCGCTGAACGACCTACCGGAGACGCCCCCCGTACGATCGGATACAGTCGCGCGCGTGTCCGAAACTCATGCGTTGGTTCCCAACTCCGCGCCGAACTCACACTGTTCGAGCTGCGGCGCGCCCTTCGGGGAGGACGTCTCCGGCCGGCCCCGCACCTGCCCGGCCTGCGGCACCGTGGCCTACCGCAACCCGCTGCCGGTCGCGGTGGCCCTCCAGCCCGTGTACGACACCCAGGGCACCGCCCTGGTCGTCATCACCCGGACCGTCGAGCCCGCACGCGGGGGCACGGCGCTGCCCGGCGGCTACATCGACGACCGGGAGGACTGGCGCCAGGCCGTCGTCCGTGAACTCAAGGAGGAGACCGGCATCGACGCGGCGAGCCGCGACGTACGGCTCGCCGACGCCATGAGCTCACCCGACGGGCACCTGCTGCTGTTCGGACTCCTTCCGGAACGCCCCGCGGAGGACCTGCCGCCCTCCGTCCCCACCGACGAGACCGCGGGCCGGCACCTGTTGCGCCGCGCCGAGGACCTCGCGTTCCCCCTGCACACCCTCGCCGTACGGGCCTTCTTCGAGGGCCGCTACATCTGACCCCCGCCGGCGCCCAGCCCGCGGACGCGCACCGGGCAGGACGGCTCGCCGACGCCGTCCCCGCACTCCCGCTCGACGACGATCCGCGGGCCCGACCACCGGACCGTGTAACGCTCGGTCTCCGGCTCCTCCCAGCCGTCCCCGGCGTCCGGCACGACCAGCCCGCCCCCGGTCCGCCCCCGGGCGGGCGCCCACACCTCGAGGCCGGGACCGCCGTCCTCGCCCCGCACCGCAAGAACGGCGCCCGCGCGGGCGAACACCGGTATCCGCCCGAGGGGCGCGTCCACCAGTACCTGAGCCGGGCCCTCGTACGCCCGTTCCGTCGCCGTGTCGTACCACCGCCCGCGCGGCAGCCGGACGGCCCTCCGGTCCGCACCCGGCCCGAGCACCGGTGCCACCAGCAGACAGTCACCGAGCAGGAAGGCGTCCTCGCAGTCGCGTAACGCGCGCTCCTCGGGCGCCGACCACCACAGCGGACGCACATACGGTGCTCCGGTACGCCGGGCGAGGTGCGCCAGCGTCATGAAGTACGGCAGCAGGCGGTCGCGTTCGGCCAGCGCCGCGCGCGCGTGCTCCACCACCTCCGCCCCCGGTCCCCACGGCCCGTCCCGTCCCGCACGCGGACCGGCGACCGTACGCAACAGCGGCAGATACGCCCCCAGCTGGAGCCGGCGCAGATACAGCTCGGGCGACGAATCCCCGCCGGGGCCGCAGACGTCCGGACCCGCGTAGGGAACCCCGCACAACCCGAGGCCCAGCACCAGCGCCAGCGACGCCCGCAACCCGGCCCACCCCGTCACCGCGGCGCCCGGCCACGCCCCGCCGTACCGCTGCATACCGGCCCACCCCGAGCGCGACAGCACGAACGGCCGCTCCCGGGGCGCCTGCTCGCGCAGCCCCTCGTACGCGGCCCCCGCCATGCACAGCCCGTACACGTTGTGCGCCTCGCGATGGTCACCGCCCCGCCCGTCCAGAGCGTGCCGGGCCGACCGCGGCAGCGTCGACTCCCCGAAAGCCGTGAACGACGTCGGCTCGTTCAGGGTGTGCCAGAACCCGGCGAACCCCTGGGACAGCCGCTCCGCGTACAACCCGCCCCACCACTCACGCACCCGCGCGTGCGTGAAGTCGGGGAACACCGCCTCCCCGGGCCCGGCGACCCCCCGCACGACCTCCCCGGAGGAGTTCCGCACGAACGCGTCCCGCCTCACCCCCTCGTCGTACAGGGCGGTGCCGGGCGCCGCGCCGACCGCCGGACCGACGACCGACACCAGCCTGATCCCCTCGCGCCCCAGGTCGTCCGCCAGGGCCGGCAGCTTGGGGAACCGCTCCTGGTCGACGGTGAACACCTGGTGGGCGTCCAGGTGGCCGGAGTCCAGGTGCACGGCGTCCAGCGGCAGCCCGTGCTCGCGGTGGCCCGCGACGGCCCTGCGCACCTCCTCCTCGCCGCCGGTGCCCTCCGGCACGTGATGGTGGCCGAGGGCCCACGCGGGCGGCAGCGCCGGCGCACCGGTGAGCGACGCCCAGGCGAGCAGCACGCGCGCGGGAGTGCCCACCATCACCCAGCAACGCAGGGGGCCGCCGTCCATCCGCAGCTCACTCGTCCCGGCCCGGTCGTGCCCGGAACCGGCGCCCTCCTCGCCCTCCCGCAGTGTCACGGTGCCGTCCCACGACCCGTCGTGGAACGCCAGGTGGGTCCCCGCGTCGGCCACCACCATCTGTACCGGCATCGTGATGTGCAGCGGATCGTCGCCGGGCCCGCAGGCGCGACCGGGGTCGGTGTTCCACAACCGGTACGTGCCGTCCCTCAGCCGGGGACCCGACGCGCGCCCCCCGAGTCCGAAGAAGCGGGCGTCCGCCGGCACCTCGGACCGCAGCATCCAGCGCGCGGCGCCACCGCCGGCCGGCTCCCACCAGCGCGGCGGCAGATCGCGCCGCAGCGTCACACCCCCGGGGGTGAGCACCTCCACCGCACCGTGCCGTGAGACCACGACCGTCACACGCTCGGCCACCACCCGCCAGCCGCCGTCCTTGTCGGGCTCCAGCGCGGCCCGCGGATCCGGATCGGGGCAGCGGCCGGCCAGCGCGTAGGACGGCTCCGGAGCCGCCCCGTCCCAGCCCCAGAAGACGGCCCCGTTCACCGCGACGAAGATCCGCAGCTCCGAGCGGCCGAACCGGATCAGCCCGCCGCCGAGCCCCGGCGTCACCTCCCGCACCGTCCCGGGCACCCGCGCCCGCTCCGGCCCCCGCGGCGGCAGCCCGGTGGCGTCGGCCCGCCGCCTGCGCCACGCCGCCCGTACGGTACGCAACCCCCGAGCCGCTCTCACCGCACCGACCGATTTCACCGAACGCACCAGGTCACGACCGTCCATGACGCTCACCCTGTCACTCGCAGGGCCCCACACGTGTGTCGTTCAACTGCCGTTCACCCATGATCGGACCACATCTTCACGACACGGACTGTGTGCGGGGTGCCCTGGTGCGGAAGTCGGTCACATGGCATCGTCCCTGTCAGCCGCGTCACGCGCACACCCCAGCCCGTGCGCGGAGGACGCACACGACGCGCACAGTCCGGGAGCCGCCCCATGTCGACCGTGAACCCCCAGCCGCTCTGGCAGCCGGATCCGGAGCAGATCGCCCGGGCCCGGATCACCGAGTTCCAGGCATGGGCCGCCGAACACCACGGCGCCCCCGCGGAGGGCGGCTACGCGGCACTCCACCGCTGGTCCGTGGACGAGCTGGAAACCTTCTGGCAAGCGGTCACGGAATGGTTCGACGTCCGCTTCTCGACGCCCCCCACGCGCGTGCTGGGCGACCGCTCGATGCCCGGCGCCCCCTGGTTCCCGGGCGCGACCCTCAACTACGCCGAGCACGCCCTGCGCGCGGCGGCGTCCCGCCCGGACGCACCGGCTCTCCTGCACGTCGACGAAACCCATGACCCGAGCCCCGTCACCTGGGCCGGGCTGCGCCGTCAGGTCGGCTCCCTCGCGGCCGAGCTGCGCTCCCTCGGCGTACGCCCCGGAGACCGGGTCAGCGGCTACCTCCCGAACATCCCGCAGGCCGTCGTCGCCCTCCTCGCCACCGCGGCCGTGGGCGGGGTGTGGACGTCCTGCGCACCCGACTTCGGGGCCCGCAGCGTCCTCGACCGCTTCCAGCAGGTCGAGCCCGTCGTCCTGTTCACCGTCGACGGGTACCGCTACGGCGGCAGGGAACACGACCGCCGCGACGTCGTCGCCGAACTGCGCCGCGAACTGCCCACCCTGCGCGCCGTCGTGCACATCCCCCTGCTGGGGACCGACGCCCCCGACGGCGCACTGGACTGGTCCGCCCTCACCTGCGCGGACACCGAACCGGTCTTCGAACAGGTGCCCTTCGACCACCCCCTGTGGGTGCTCTACTCCTCCGGCACCACCGGATTGCCCAAGGCGATCGTCCAGTCCCAGGGCGGCATCCTCGTCGAACACCTCAAGCAGCTCGGACTCCACTGCGACCTGGGCCCCGAGGACCGCTTCTTCTGGTACACCTCGACCGGCTGGATGATGTGGAACTTCCTCGTCTCCGGCCTCCTGACCGGAACGACGATCGTCCTGTACGACGGCAGCCCCGGCTACCCGGACACCGGCGCCCAGTGGCGGATCGCCGAACGCACCGGCGCCACCCTCTACGGCACCTCCGCCGCCTACGTCATGGCCTGCCGCAAGGCCGGCGTGCACCCCTCACGCGACTTCGACCTCTCCGCCGTCAAATGCGTCGCCACCACCGGCTCCCCCCTGCCCCCCGACGGCTTCCGCTGGCTGCACGACGAGTTCGCCGGCAGCGGCGCCGACCTGTGGATCGCCTCCGTCAGCGGCGGCACGGACGTCTGCTCCTGCTTCGCCGGAGCCGTACCGACCCTCCCGGTCCACGTCGGCGAACTCCAGGCGCCCGGTCTGGGCACCGACCTGCAGGCCTGGGACCCCAGCGGCAGGCCCCTGACCGACGAGGTGGGCGAACTCGTGGTCACCAACCCGATGCCCTCCATGCCGATCCGCTTCTGGAACGACCCCGACGGCACCCGCTACCACGACAGCTACTTCGACACCTACCCCGGCGTCTGGCGGCACGGCGACTGGATCACCATCACCTCCCGGGGCTCCGTCGTCATCCACGGCCGCTCCGACTCCACACTCAACCGCCAGGGCGTCCGCATGGGATCGGCCGACATCTACGAAGCCGTGGAACGCCTCCCCGAGATCAGGGAGTCCCTCGTCATCGGCGTCGAACAGCCCGACGGCGGCTACTGGATGCCCCTGTTCGTCCACCTGGCAGCCGGAGCCACCCTCGACGAAGAGCTGTTGGGCCGCATCAAGGGGACCATTCGCGAGCACCTGTCGCCCCGCCACGTACCCGACGAGGTCATCGAGGTCCCCGGAGTCCCGCACACCCTCACCGGCAAGCGCATCGAGGTCCCGGTCAAGCGGCTCCTCCAGGGCACCCCCCTGGAGAAGGCGGTCAACCCGGGATCCATCGACGACCTCGACCTGCTCGCCTTCTACGAGGACCTCGCCCGCAAGCGCGCCTGAGCCCGCTTCCGGTCCCCTTCCGGAGCCGCCACCGTCTCCTCCGCCCGTTGTCAGTGCCGCCGGTTACTGTGAGTGAGCATTGACCGACCGTGCACAGGGGGAGACATGGCGTACACCGACCACCGGACCCTGCGACGCGTCCTGCGCCGCGAGATCGCCGGCACCATCGGCCTGCTGACCGACGAACACGACTTCCGCACCATGCGGCGCTACGACAGCTTCGCCTTCGACGACCACACCACCTACCTCAAACACGTGGAAGCCGTCCTCAGGATGCGCGCCCTGCAGGGCAGCCACACCACGGTGGCGCTCTTCGACCCCGAGGACTACGCCGCGTTCTGTGCGAAGACC
The DNA here is from genome assembly GCF_043076215.1 of Streptomyces sp. NPDC016640. NCBI lineage: Bacteria > Bacillati > Actinomycetota > Actinomycetes > Kitasatosporales > Streptomycetaceae > Streptomyces > Streptomyces sp. NPDC016640. Next base: position 3,340 of record NZ_JBIBRG010000008.1, on the reverse strand, counting down.
GGCATCGACCCCGACAGCCACACCAGCCGCGCGAGGTTCACCGCCGAACTCGCGTCCACCGGCCCGGCCGTCCACTACGAGGGCCAGCCGCTGGCCGACCTCCTGCCCACCCTGGTCGACGAGGCCGTCCGCCAGGCGACCCGGGAGTACGCGACCGCACTCCTCGCCCGCCTCGGTGCCTGCGCCTCGTGCGGCGAGGACCTGGGCCGCGCCGCCTTCGCCCGTGCCTCGCACCTCCTGGCCCGCATCCTCGGTACGGCACCGTCCGGCCACCGGCACCTCGTGTGCAGCGTCTCCGGGCCGTCCGAGACGCTCGTCGCCGTCCTGCACGCCGACGACACCGCCGGCCGCACGGAACCGGACGAGACCGAGACCCTCGAGTTCACCACCGTCCTGGCCCTCGGCCTCGCCACCGCGAGTCCCGGCGGACTGGTCATGCGGATCAGCGAGCCCGGCGCCCCCGACCGGGTCCACGGCTGGCGACTGCGTGCCTTCGGACTCGAACCCCTCACCGCGGGAGAGGTCTTCGACGCCTACTGCACCGACGCCGAAACCGGGGACCTCATCCCACCGGAGTCCGACGTCGACTACTGCGCGCCGCCCGACCTCGGGGAGGAGGGCCGGGGCCCGGGCCACCACCACTGAGCGGGCGCGTGAAAGGGGCGCCCCACCACAGGTGGAGCACCCCTCGGAGAAACCGGTCGCCGGCCGGCCGGTCCGGCTACTCGCCCGACAGCACCGCCTGAGCGGCGTCACGGGCCTCCGCGGCACTGTCCGTCGCCCGGGCCGCCGCCGCGGCCCGCTCGCACTGCGCCAGCGTGAACTTGGCCAGCGCGGCCCGTACATACGGAATCGATGCCGCGCCCATGGAAAGGGAGGTGACACCCAGACCGGTCAGCACACACGCGAGCAGCGGGTCGGACGCGGCCTCACCGCAGACACCGCAGCTCTTGCCCTCGGCCTTCGCCGCCTCGGCGGACAGCGCCACCAGGTCGAGCAGCGCGGGCTGCCACGGGTCCTGCAGGCGGGAGACGGCACCCACCTGCCGGTCCGCGGCGAACGTGTACTGCGCGAGGTCATTCGTGCCCAGTGACAGGAACTCCACCTCCTGCAGGACCGAGCGCGCCCGAAGGGCGGCCGACGGGATCTCGACCATGGCGCCGAACTTGGCCCGCAGCCCCGCGTCCCGGCACGCGTCCGCGAAGGCCCTGGCATCGGCCCGGTCCGCCACCATGGGGGCCATGACCTCGAGGTGGACGGGCAGCCCCTCGGCGGCCCTCGCCAGCGCCGTCAGCTGGGTGCGCAGCACACCGGGGTGGTCCAGCAGCGTCCGCAGACCCCGCACACCCAGCGCGGGGTTCGGCTCGTCCGCCGGGGTGAGGAAGCCCAGCGGCTTGTCCGCACCCGCGTCCAGCACGCGTACGACGACACGGCCCTCGGGGAACGCCTCGAGAACCTGTCGGTAGGCCGTGACCTGCTTCTCCTCGGAAGGAGCCTTCTTGTCGTCGTCCAGGAACAGGAACTCGGTACGGAAGAGACCGACGCCCTCGGCACCCGCCTCGACGGCGGCCGGCACATCCGCCGGTCCGCCGATGTTGGCGAGCAGCGGCACCTTGTGACCGTCGGCGGTCACACCGGGTCCGGACGACGCCGCCAGCGCCGCCCTGCGCTCGGCGGCAGCCGCCTCCAGCTGCGACTTCTTCTGCTCGCCCGGGTTCACGAAGATTTCGCCGGAGCTGCCGTCCACGGCTATCAGCGTGCCCTCGGCGAGTTCACCGGCCCCCGGCAGGGCGACCACGGCCGGAACGCCCAGGGCGCGGGCCAGGATCGCGCTGTGACTGGTGGGCCCGCCTTCCTCGGTCACGAAACCGAGGACCAGCGTCGGGTCGAGCAGCGCCGTGTCCGCGGGCGCGAGGTCACGGGCCACCAGAACATACGGCTCGTCGCTGTCCGGCACGCCCGGCATCGGCACCCCGAGCAGCCGCGCGACGATGCGGTTGCGCACGTCGTCGAGGTCGGCCACCCGGCCCGCGAGGTACTCACCGGCGTTCGCCAGCAGCTCGCGGTACGCGGCGAACGCGTCGTACACCGCACGCTCGGCGGTGCTGCCGACGGCGATGCGCCGGTCCACGTCGGCCATCAGCTCGGGGTCCTGGGCCATCATGGCCTGGGCCTCGAGCACCGCCTGGGCCTCGCCGCCGGCGAGATTGCCGCGGGCCGTCAGATCGGCCGCCACGGCCTCCACGGCCTTGCGGGCGCGCCCCTGTTCACGCTCCGCCTCCTCCGCCGGGACCTGCTTGGCCGGCGGCTCGAGCACTGCCGTACCCATGTGCCGGACCTCGCCGATCGCCACACCGTGGCTGACACCGACGCCTCGCAGCGTTGTCTCCATCTCACCCGTCTCCGATAGTGCGGCGGGTCCAGCCGCCGTGTTGGTTGTCCTGGTGGCCGTCACGGACGGCGCCGCTTCACTTCCAGAGGAAGAGAGGGTCGCCGGCCTTCACATCGCCGTCCGTACGCAGCTCGGAGAGAGCGTCCGCCGTGGCCTCGAGCGCCACGACCGGGCACACGGGGGACTTGCCGGACGCCTCCACGGCAGCCGGGTCCCAGCGCACGATGCTCTGCCCGCGCGTGACGGTGTCCCCCTTGTTCACGAGCAGCTCGAAGCCCTCGCCGTTGAGCTGGACGGTGTCGATACCGAGGTGGGTGAGCACACCGTGCCCGTTCTCGTCGACGACGACGAACGCGTGCGGGTGCAGGGACACGATGACGCCGTCGACGGGGGAGACGGCCTCGGAAGGCTCACGTACCGGGTCGATCGCGGTACCCGGGCCGACCATGGCCCCGGAGAAGACCGGGTCGGGTACGGATGCCAGTCCGATGGCCCGTCCTGCAAGAGGGGACGTCACGGTGGTCATGGGAAGCCTCCCGGGGTGGAGATCTGTACGGGCGCCGTCACTGTCTGTCTCCGGCGCGCTGTTCAGCAGGGTATGTCATGGGACATACCGGTTCCGGGGGACAGATCCTGATCGCGGTCTAGACGAGAGGTCTAGACCACGCACTCTAGTCGATTTGCACGTGGTCCGCGACCCTGTGTAGGGTGGTACCCCTGCTTGGGGATGAGGGACGCGATCGAGTGTCCTCACCCGGCAATAATCCAGCTCGTCAGATCCTATCTCGGGATCACTTTCTACATGCCTGTAGGACAGTGGTCAGGGAGACGGAAAAACACTGATAGAGTCGGGGACACCGAAGGGAAGCCCGGAGGAAAGCCCGAGAGGGTGAGTACAAAGGAAGCGTCCGTTCCTTGAGAACTCAACAGCGTGCCAAAAGTCAACGC